>NZ_NRRL01000027.1 GCF_016583645.1 Rhodovibrio sodomensis
CGACATCGCCAACTTCGGGGAGCGGAAGCTGGCCCTGCTGCGCCGGTTTCGACCGTTCGAGAACGGGACCCCGTCGCACGATCAATTAGGCGATATCTTCGCCGTTCTCGACCCGGAGCAGTTCCAACAGGCCTTCATCGCCTGGGTGACCGCGCTCAGTGGCGCGCCGGCCGAGGCGATCGCGATCGACGGCAAGACCTCGCGCCGGTCCTATCGCAAGAAAGGCGAAACCCAGCCCCTGCATACGGTCTCGGCGTTTGCCGCGCGACAGCGGCTGGTCCTGGGCCAGATGAACGTCGCGGACAAGTCCAACGAGATCGTGGCGATCCCCAAGCTCTTGGAGATGATGGCTCTTGAGGGCGCGATCGTGACCATCGACGCCATGGGGTGCCAGAAGAACATCGCCGCGACGATCGCGGCCAAGAACGCGGATTACGTCCTCGCGCTCAAGGGCAACCAGGGCAGCCTGCGCACGGACGTCGAAACCTTCGCCGCCGAGCAAATGGCCAACGGCTTCGCTCACGTCACCGCAACCCAACACGTCGAGACCGACGGCGACCACGGCCGCATCGATCGACGCAAGACCACGGTCCTGCACGATCTCCAGTGGCTGCGCGAGCGGCACCGCTGGCCCGCGCTCACCGCCGTCGTGAGCGTCGAAAGCGTGCGCGAAGGTCCGGCAGGAACGGAAACCGAAACGCGCTTCTACATCACCTCGTTGAACCTGCCCGCCGACGAGATGGCACGGATCGTCCGGGGCCACTGGAGCGTCGAGAACAGCCTACACTGGGTGATGGATATGGTCTTCCGCGACGACGACTGCCGGATCCGCACCAACCACGCGCCGGCCAACTTCCTGACGACCAAGCACATCGCCCACAACCTTTTCCGCAACGCTCCTGGCACAAAGTCTATTCGCCTGCGACGCAAATGTGCCGCCTGGGACGACGACTTCCTGGCCAGCCTCGTGACCGCATAACCGTTCACCCGATTCCCCTGCGCGCCAGGATGCCGGCGATCTTGAAGCGGCCCCGCCACCCGGTCTAAATCCGTCGGGCGCGCGCCACCGGATGCGCCGCGCTCGCGGGGGAGTGGCAGAGCGGTCGAATGCGGCGGACTTGAAATCCGCAGAGGTGGCGTTCCCACCTCCGGGGGTTCGAATCCCTCCTCCCCCGCCAACCGCGTGTTCTTACGGTATCGTCGCTGCATCCAAAAGAAACCGCCGCCCGGGCGGTACCCGGACGGCGGCTTTCGTTCCCGGCGCCCGCGGCGTGCGCGGGGCTGGGGTCGGCGCGCGGTTACTCCGCGGCCTGGGAGCGTTCCGCCGGGGTCTTGCGGTGGTGCCCCTGGATCGGCGGGATCGTCTCGGTCCGCAACTGGCGCACCAGGCCCCAGCACATGAACGCGAGGATGATCGAGAACGGCAGCCCGGAGGTGACCGCCGCCGTCTGCAGGGCGGACAGCGGGTCGCCCGCGGTGGCCGCCCCGGCGACCAGCAGGATTGCCGCCACGGCGCCCTCGGTCACCGCCCAGAACAGGCGCTGCTGCCAGATCGGGTGCGGATCGCCGCCGTTGGTCAGCATGTCGACGACCAGCGAGCCCGAGTCCGAGGAGGTGGCGAAGAAGATCGCCACGACCAGGATCGCGAGCAGCGAGAACAGCGTGACGAACGCCTCCGGGATCGGCAGCTGGTTCAGCAGGACGAACATCGCGTCGTTTGTCCCAGATTCGGAGAGCGCCTTGTTGCCGCCGTTCATGATCAGGTTCAGGGCGCTGCCGCCGAAGATCGTGAACCAGACGATCGAGGCGCCGGTCGGCGCGAACAGCGCCCCCAGGATGAACTGGCGGATCGTGCGCCCACGGCTGATCCGGGCGATGAACATGCCCACGAACGGCGACCAGGCGATCCACCAGCCCCAGTAGAAGATCGTCCAGGCGTTGATCCAATCGCTGCCCTCCTTGGACAACGCGAACATCCGCAAGCTGGTCTCCGGCAGGTGCTGGATGTAGTGGCCGGTCGAGCCGACGATGAACTCCAGGATGAACAGCGTCGGGCCGACGACGAACACCACGACCGCCAGCAGGATCGCCAGGTACATGTTGATCACCGACAGGCGGCGCACGCCGGCGTCCAGGCCGGCCATCACACTCGCCACGGCAATCGCGGTCACGACGCCGATGATGATCACCTGCCAGGCGGCACTGACCGGCAGGCCGAACACCGAGTTCAGGCCGGCGTTGATCTGCGTCGCGCCCAGGCCAAGCGAGGTCGCCAGGCCGAACAGCGTGCCAAACACCGCCAGGATGTCGATCACGTTCCCCAGCCAGCCGTACACCGCGTCGCCGATCAGCGGATAGAACGCCGAGGCCGGCCGCAGCGGCAGGTCGTGGCGGAAACAGAAGTAGCCCATCGACAGGCCGATCACGATGTAGATCGCCCAGGGGTGCACGCCCCAGTGGAAGAAGGTCAGGTTCATCGCTTCGACCGCCGCGGCCGTGGTTCCGGCCTCCGCCGTCGGCGGGCTGTTGTAGTGGAAGATCGGCTCCGCGACGCCGTAAAACACCAGACCGATGCCCATGCCGGCGGTGAACAGCATGGAGAACCAGCCCCAGGTGCTCCACTCCGGCTCCTCGTGGTCCTTGCCGATCTTGATGCGGGCGTACGGCGAGAACAGCAGCACCAGGACGAACACCACGAACCCGGTCACGGCGGCGACGTACCACCAGCCGAAGTAGGTCGTGATGAAGTCCATGATGCTGTTGGCCACGGCGCCGAGATTGCCCGGCGCGAGAACGCCCCAGGCGACAAAGACAACCACCATCACCGCCGAAATCAGGAACACCGGCGGGTTGGTGTGCTGCTTCAAGTAGCTGTTAATGTTAGCCATCCAGCCTCCGCGCGTTTTTCCGATTATTGGACGGCGAACGCATACGGGCCGGCAGCGTTCCGCTTTCGCGGTCGCGCGGCACTGGCGGCCCTGTACTGTTCGTCGCGAGAACGCGCCGGACCTAGGTTTTCGGGTCTGTGTTTGTCAACCGGGGTGGTCTTGAAAGCGTTCCGGTGGCCTGCCGCCCAGCGCGCGTCCCGGCCCCGGCGTCCTGGCGTCGGGGATCGCAATTCATGCATCGAGCGCAGCACCTTGGCCGATGATGTTCAAAGCCGGCCGAGGCATCCGCCTGGCCCGGGCCTCGCGCCGGCCAGGCATTTTTTTGGCCCGGAAGCCTTCGTGGCGTCAGCGCGCCCAGGGTGCGACACCATCCATCAGCTGCGGCAGCTGACCGACCGGCAGCATGCCCTGGCGCATCAGCCGCGCCTTCAGCGGGCTCACCCGGTCGACCAGGCCGAGCGCGTGCCGGCGGACGAAGCCGATCGGCGGCAGCTTGCTTTGCACCGTGCGGTTCAGCATGTCCACCGCGAACGCGCGTGCCACGACGTCCGGCCGCCGACGGCGTGCGTAGCCGCGCGTGACCTCGGGATCGCCGATGTCGCGGCCGGCCCGCTCGGCCGCCACCAGCACCTCGATCAGCGTGGCGACGTCGGTGATGCCCAGGTTCAGGCCCTGCGCCCCGATCGGCGGCAGGGCGTGGGCGGACTCCCCGACCAGGGCCAGGCGCGGGCCGGCGTAGTCGTCCGCCAGCAGGCTGCCGACCGGATAGGAAAAGCGGGGGCCCACGGCCGTGACGTCGCCCAGGATCCTGCGGGTGCGCCGTTCGACCGCGCGCCGGAAGGCGTCGTCGTCGATCTCCAGGAACCGTTCGGCCGCCGCATCGCGGTCGACCCAGACCACGCTCGACCGGTTGCCGGGCAGCGGCACCAGCACGAACGGCCCGCTCGAGCGGTGAAACTCGGTCGAGGTGCCGCGGTGCGGCCGGCTGTGTTGGATCGAGAACGCCATGGCGGTCTGGCCGTAGCCCCAGCGCCGGGCGCGGATGCCCGCCGCTTCCCGGCTGGGCGAGCCCTTGCCGTCGGCGCCGATCGCCAGACGCGCGCTCAGGCGCCGGCCGTCGTCCAATTCGGCCCGCATCTCCGACCGGCCGTAGTCGATCCGGCCGACCTTGTGCGGCGCGAGGTGCCGGACCTGGTCGAGCGCGCCGATCTCCGCGAGCAGGGCCCGCCGCAGCGCAGGGTTGGGCACGTTATAGCCGAACGGCCCGCCGTCCAGGCGGCTGGACTCGAAGTCGGCGGTGTGCGGCTCGGCATCCGGGCCGGCGCTGTCGTCGACGATGCGCATCCGCCACAGACCCTCGCTGTCGCCGGCGACCCGTTCCCAGACGCCGAGCGTCTGCAACGCGCGGATCGACGGCATCAACAGCGCCGTGGTGCGGCCGTCCAGCTGCTGCGCGGCCGCCGGCTCCGGCGGCTGCGGATCGATGCAGATGGTCCGGAAGCCCGCGCGGCCAAGCGCGAGCGTCATCGCGAGGCCGGTGATCCCGCCGCCGATCACGGCGACGTCGGCGACCAGGTCGGCGGGTTCGGCGGTCAGGGCGGCGAGGTCGGCTGGCTGTTCTGTCATGGCGCACAGACGATGGCGCGTCGGCACGCGCTTTTCCAGGGGCGCTGACGTCGCGGCCGCGGGTTTGTCCGCGCGCCCAGGCAACACCAGGGGCGACGGCTTGCCACCCCGCGGCGGCTTCGCCATGTTGGGTGCCCTGACCCGGGCGCGCTGCGCCGCGACGCAGCGCGGCGCCGGCTTCCCCTACCCAACCGAGCGATCGCCGCCGTTTTGAGTATCCGCCCCAACGATCGTAAGCCCCCGCCCCCGCCGCCGCGCCGGCCCGGCAAGCCCGCGGTCAATCTGCCCCCGGCGGTTGGCTGGCTGATCGGGATCAACGTGGCGGTTTACCTGGTGACGGCGGTGATCCCGGTCGACTGGACCAACGCGCTGTTCTTCAACCTGGGCTTCGTGCCGGCGCGTTGGACGGTGCTCGACCAGCCCGGCTGGCAGGGGCTGATATCGCCGTTCACGCATCAGTTCCTGCACGCCGGCCCGGTGCACCTGATCGTCAACATGGTCATGCTGGCGGCGTTCGGCGCCGGCGTGGCGAAGCTGCTGGGCGGGCGCCGGCTGGTGGCGATCTATCTGGTCAGCGGCCTGGCCGGGGCCGGGCTGCACTACGCCTTCTATCCCGCGACGACGATCCCGGTGGTCGGCGCATCCGGAGCGATCAGCGGGCTGTTCGGCGCGGTGTTGCGGTTGATGGCGAAGCAGGCGCAGGTGATCGGCCGGCGCACCCGGATCCTGCCGATCGCGCTGATCTGGGTGGGCATCGCGGCGATCACCGGCTTTACCGGCGTGCCCGGGGCCAGCGGCGGCGCGCAGGTTGCCTGGGCGGCGCACGTAGGCGGCTTCCTGGCCGGGCTGCTCACCTTCGACCTGTTCACGATCGGCCTGCGGCCCAGGCGGCCGCCACATCTGCGCGACGTCGACGACGACGATGTCCGCGGCTGAGCGCTCCGCGCTTGCGCGCCCCCTCCCGGCCATCTCCCTGCCCGGGCATCTCCCCTGCCCGGCCACCCCCCCCTTCAACGACCGCGACCAAGCGACCCGTGCGCTCCTACCTCCCATTCATCGCCGAGAACCTTAGGTTCCTGGCGTTCGGCGCCCTGGCGGCGTTCTTCTCGAGCTTCGGACAGACCTTCTTCATCGCCCTGTTCGGCGGCGTTTGGCGTGCGGACTTCGGGCTCAGTCACGGCGGCTACGGCGCGATCTATTCCGCGGCGACGCTGGCGAGCGGCGCCTGCCTGATCTGGCTCGGCCGGAAGATCGACCGGGTCGACCTGCGCCGCTACACCGTCCTGGTCTGCCTGGGCCTGACGGCGGCATGCCTGTTCACCGCCGTGGTGCCCAGCGGCTGGTTGCTGCTGCCGGCTTTCTTCGCCCTGCGCCTGACCGGCCAGGGGCTGATGAGCCACGTCTCCACGGTCGCGATGGCGCGCTATTTCAACGCCACCCGCGGCAAGGCGATCAGCCTGGCCTCGCTCGGCTATCCGCTGGGCGAAGCGCTGCTCCCAGCGATCGCGGTCATGCTGATCGCGGCACTTGGCTGGCGGCTCAGTTGGGGCGTCTTTGGCGGTCTGCTGCTGGTCGGGCTGGTGCCGCTGATGCTTTGGCTGCTGCGCGGGCACGGCGCGCGCGAGCAGGCCCGGCGGGACGACGCCGCGGCCGCGGCCGCGCGGCGCGACGACCGCTCCTGGTCGCTCCGCCAGGTGCTGCGCGACCCGGTGTTCTATCCGCTGATCCTGTGCATGCTGGCCCCGCCGTTCATCATCACGGGGCTGTTCTTCCACCAGGTTCACCTGGCGGAGACCAAGGGCTGGTCGCTGCAGTGGCTGGCGACCTGTTTCGTTGGGTTCGCGGGCGCACAGGTGGCCGCAAGCCTGAGTGCCGGCGCGCTTGCCGACCGGACCGGCGCGGTTCGGATGCTGCCGTTCTACCTGCCGCTGCTGGGCCTTGCGGCGCTTGTGTTGGCGCTGTTCGACCATCCCGGGGCCGCCGCCGCCTACCTCGTGCTGGCGGGCTTGACCGCAGGATCCAGCTTCATCCTGCTGGGCGCGGTGTTCGCGGAGCTGTACGGCACCGGCCACCTGGGCGCGATCCGCAGCGTCGTGCAGGCCTGCATGGTGTTCGCCACCGCCGGCGCCCCCGCCCTGTTCGGCTGGCTGCTGGACGCCGGAATCGGGTTCGCCGCGATCGCGACCGGCTGCGCGCTCTACGTTGCGGCCGCCGGTGTCTTACTGGGCCTGCTGCAGCCGCCGCTGCGCGCCCGCGCCGCCGAACAGACGGCCGCGGGCGCCAGCGGGTAACGGGCCGCGGCGCGTGGCTACCAGAGTTCCTCGGCGACCGCCCCTTCGAAGCTGATCTCGTCCTGCACCTGCGCCAGCTCCTCGGTCAGGAAGTCGCGCAGCGAGACGATGCCGATCACGGTGCCGCCGTCGGTCACCGGCAGGTGGCGGATCTGGTTCTCCGCCATTTGCTGCAGGCCGTTGACCGCCCGCGTCTCCGGACCGGCGGTGATCACCTTGCGGGTCATCACCTCGGACACCGCGGTGATGTTGGGGTCGAGGCCGGCGGCGACCGCGCGGTAGGTCACGTCGCGCTCCGACAGGATGCCGTTCAGCCGGCCGTCCTCGCTGACCAGCACCGCACCCACGCGATTGTCGCGCATCACCTGCGCGGCCGCCGCGATCGTGCTGTTGGGGCCGACCACCCACAGGTCTTTCTTGCCGCACATCTGCCCCAGGGTCCGCCCTGTCGTCATGGCTTCGTCCCTCCCGGTTCCGTCGTCCGCACGCCGCCTGACCCAGCACTTTACCAAAGCCGACATAGCTGGGCTAGCCAGCGGACCGGTCGGTCGGGCGGCGGCTACAACTGGGCGGTATGGCCGCCGTCGACCGTGAGCGTCGTGCCGGTCATGAAGCCCGACAGATCGGAGGCGAGCAGCAGCAGCGGGCCGTCCAGATCTTCCGGCACGCCGGTGCGGCCCTGCGGGATCTGCGCCTTCAGCTTCCGGCCGGCTTCGCTCGCCAGGAACTCGCGGTTGATATCGGTCTCGATGTAGCCGGGCGCGATCGCGTTGACGCGGATGCCGTGCGGCGCCCATTCGACCGCGAGCGCGCGGGTCAGCGAGATCAGCCCGCCCTTGCTCGCGGAATAGGCCGGCACCCATGGACGGCCCTGGATGCCTAGGATCGAGGCGATGTTGACGACGCTGCCGCCGTGGCCGAAGCGCATCATGTGGCGGGCGGTCTCCTGCGCCATCATCCAGGCGCCGCGCAGGTTGGTCTCGATCACCGCGTCCCAGTCGGCAAGCGCCATCTCGTGCGCCTCGCCGCGCCGGACCATGCCGGCGTTGTTCACCATGATCGACAGCGCGCCCAGCTCGGTCTCGGCGACGTCCAGGGCGTGGCGGACGCTGTCGGGATCGGTGACGTCCAGTTGGATGGCGATCGCCCGGCCGTCGAAGCCCTTGATCTCCTCGACCAGGCTTTCCAGCCGGTCGACCCGGCGCGCGGCGACCGCGACCTTTGCGCCGGCCTGCGCCAGCGTCATCGCGAACCGCCGGCCGAGCCCGCTGGACGCGCCGGTGACCAGCGCCGTCTTGCCGCTCAGATCGAAACCCATGCCGCCACCTCCCCTCTGACCCCACGCGCGCACGCTCAAGCACGTTTGAGCATGGTTCGGCTGGCCAGCGCGCCCGTCAAGCGCTAGCTGTGGCCCAGCTCACCCAACCCGAAGAGGCCCAGCGCGATGCGCATCGACATCTATTCCGACACGATCTGCCCCTGGTGCTTCATCGGCAAGCGCCGGCTGGAGCGCGCGCTCAAGGAGCGCCCGCAGCCGGAGCTGACGGTCCATTGGCGCGCCTTCCAGCTCAACCCGGACATGCCGGCCGGCGGACTGGACCGGCGGGACTACCTCGCCCGCAAGTTCGGCGGCGCGGAGAATGCCGAGCGCGTCTACGCCGCCGTCCGTCAGGCGGGCGACCAAGAGGGCATCCCGTTCGACTTCGGGCGGATCGAGCGGACGCCCAACAGCCTGATGTCCCACCGCCTGCTGCGCTTCGCCGGCGAGCGCGGCGACCAGGACCCGCTCGTGGAACGGCTGTTCAACCTGTACTTCCTGGAAGGCGCCGACCTCGAGGACCCCGACGTCCTGGTCCAGGCCGCCGCGGACGCCGGCTTCGACGCCGACGCCGCGCGCGGCTACCTGGAAGCCGGCACCGGGCTCGCGGAGACGCAGAACGAGGACATGCGTGCCCGCCAGGCCGGTGTCCAGGGCGTGCCGACCTTCATCCTGAACGGTCACTACGCGCTCTCCGGCGCGCAGGAGCCCAAGGTGCTGTTCCAGATGTTCGACCTGGCGCGCGAGGAGAAGGGTGCGGCGGAGTGAGCGCCCGTGCGCTTCGATAGCCGTCAGACGTGCTTCGACACGGCCCTCGCGGGCCTGCTCAGCATGAAGTAGATATCTTTTAAATACAGTGACTTCATCCTGAGCAGCGCGGCGCAGCCAAGCGTGTCGAAGGACGCATGACGGTTGTTCGGGCGCCGCTCACGCCGCTTGCTGCGGCTGCGCCAGCTTTGCCAGCCGGTCGATCAGGTGGCGGATGCCCTGGACGCGCTGGTCGGCGGTTTCCCAGGTGCGCTTGTAGACCAGCTTGTGGTCGGGGCGCAGCTGCACGTGCCCCGGCGCTTCCTGGATGAACTGCACCAGCGCGTCGGGGCGGGCGAACTGGTCGTTGTGGAAGGTCAGCACCGCGCCCTTCGGCCCGGCGTCCACCTTCTCCACGCCCGCGTCGCGGCAGAGCTGTTTGATCTGAATGACCTGCAGCAGGTTTTCCACCTCCGGCGGCAGCGGGCCGAAGCGGTCGATCAGTTCGGAGGCGAAGGCGTCGATGTCCTGCTTGTCGACCAGGGTCGAGATCCGGCGGTAGAGCCCCAGGCGGACGTTCAGGTCCTGGACGTAGCGCTCCGGGATCAGGACGCTGGTGCCGATGTTGATCTGCGGGGTGAAGCCCTCCTCGGCCTGCGCCTGGGCAGTGCCGCGGCTGGCGCCCTGCTTGGCCTGGGAGACCGCTTCCTCCAGCATCTGCTGGTAGAGCTCGATGCCGACTTCCTTGACGTGGCCGGACTGCTCCTCGCCCACCAGGTTGCCGGCGCCGCGGATGTCCATGTCGTGGCTCGCCAGCGTGAAGCCCGCGCCCAGGTGGTCCAGCTGCTGCATCACGTGCAGGCGCTTCTCCGCCGCGTCGGTCAGCTTCCGGCCGGGCTTGAGGGTCAGGTAAGCGTAGCCGCGCTGCTTCGACCGGCCGATCCGCCCGCGCAGCTGGTAGAGCTGCGACAGGCCGTACATATCCGCGCGGTGGATGATCAGCGTGTTGGCGGTCGGCACGTCGAGCCCGCTTTCGATGATGTGGGTCGAGAGCAGCACGTCGTACTGGCCCTCGTAGAACTCGGTCATCACCTTTTCGAGCTCTTTCGCGCCCATCTGGCCGTGGGCGACCGCGACCTTGACCTCCGGCACCAGCTTTTCCAGCCGGTCGGCGACCTCGCCCAGGTCGTCGATCCGCGGGCAGACGTAGAAGGTCTGCCCGCCGCGCCAGTGCTCGCGCATGATCGCTTCGCGCATGACCACGGGGTCGAACGGCAGCACGAAGGTGCGCACCGCCAGGCGGTCGACCGGCGGGGTCGAGATCAGCGACATCTCGCGCACGCCGGACAGCGACAGCTGCAGGGTCCGCGGGATCGGCGTCGCGGTCAGGGTCAGCACGTGCAGATCGCCGCGCAGCTGCTTCAGCTTTTCCTTCTGCTTGACGCCGAAGTGCTGCTCCTCGTCGACCACCAGCATGCCGAGCTCGCGGAACGCGACGTCCTTGCCCAGCAGCGCGTGCGTGCCGACGACGATGTCGACCTTGCCGTCCTTCAGGTCCTGCTTGGTCTGCTTGGTCTCCTTGGCGCCGACCAGACGGGACAGCTGGCGCACCTCCAGCGGATAGCCCTGGAACCGCTGCTGGAAGGTCTCGGCGTGCTGACGGGCGAGCAGCGTGGTGGGCACGATCACCGCGACCTGCTTGCCGTTCATCGCCGCCACGAAAGCCGCGCGCATCGCCACTTCGGTCTTGCCGAAGCCGACGTCGCCGCAGATCAGCCGGTCCATCGGCTTGCCCGCCTGCAGATCGGCCAGCGTCTCCTCGATCGCGTTCAGCTGGTCGTCGGTCTCGGCATACGGGAAGCGGGCACAGAAGTCGTCGAACTCCTGCGGCGGGTGCAGCGGCTCCATCCGCTTGAGCTGGCGGTCGGCGGCGATCTTGATCAGGCCGTCGGCGATCTCCTTGACCCGCTCCTTCACGCGGGCCTTGCGCGCCTGCCAGTTGCCCTGCCCCAGCTTGTCGAGCTGGATGCCCTCCTCCTCCGAGCCGTAGCGGGAGAGCACCTCGATGTTCTCGACCGGCACGAACAGGCGGTCGTTGCCGGCGTAGGTGACCTTGAGCATGTCGTGCGGCGCGCCGCCGACGTCCATGTTGATCAGGCCGTCGTAGCGCCCGATGCCGTGGTCGACGTGCACCACGAGGTCGCCTTCGTGCAGGCTGGAGACCTCGGTCAGAAAGTTCTCCGCCTTGCGCTTGCGCCCGCGCGGCCGGGCGATCCGCTCGCCCAGGATGTCCTGCTCGCTGATCAGCGCGGCGCTGTCGCCGACGAAGCCGTGCTCGAGGGCGAGCGTGACCAGCGCGACCTGCCCGGCCGGCAGCTGGCGCGCCTCGGGCCAGCCCGACACGTGGGCCAGGTTGTCGATGCCGTGCTCTTTCAGCACCGTCTCCAGGCGCTGGCAGGAGCCCTCGGTGTAGCCGGCGATCGCCACCCGCCGCCCATGGTCGCGCTCCTGGCGGATCGCGGTCTTGAGCGACGTATAGGGCTCGCCGGCCTCGCCCTTCTTGCGCGCGGCGGAGAAGTCGTGGCCGGGCGCGCCGCGCGCGTCGAGCACCGCGGTTTCGGTATCGGTCGGCGCGTTGTACGGCTGGAACTGCGCGACCGGGCGGTCCGCGAGCGTGCGCGACCACTCCTCCGCGCTCAGGTAAAGGCGCTCCGGCGCCAGCGGCTTGTAGGACGGAACGTCCAGGCCCTCGGTGCTCTGCACCGTCCGGCGGGCCTCGTAGAAGTCCTGGATGGTCTCCAGACGGCTGGCCCGGCTTTCCTCCGCCTGCCGGTCCATCGTCACCGGGGTGGCGTCCGGCAGGTAGTCGAACAGCGTCGCCATCCGGTCGTAGAACAGCGGCAGCCAGTGCTCCATGCCGGTATAGGGCCGGCCCTCGCTCACGGCCGCGTACAGCGGATCGTCCTTGGACGGCGTGCCGAACGTCTCGCGGTAGGCCTTGCGGAACCGCTCGACCGTGTCGTCCTCCAGCACGACCTCGCTGACCGGCTTCAGGGTAAAGCCGGGATGCTTGCCGGTGGTGCGCTGGGACAGCGGGTCGAAGGTGCGCACGCTCTCCAGCTCGTCGCCGAAGAAGTCCAGGCGCAGCGGCTCCGGCTCGCCCGCGGGGAAGACGTCGACGATGCCGCCGCGCACCGCGTATTCGCCGGTATCGCCCACGGTGTCGGAGCGCACGTAGCCGTTCGCGGCGAAAAAACTGGACAGGCGGTCGGGCGCGATCTGGGTTCCGGCCTTGGCGGTCAGCACGCGCGGGCCGATCACGTCCCTCGGCGGCACCCGCTGCAGCAGCGCGTTGACCGTGGTGAGCACGACCACGCCGGCTTCCGGCAGGTCGCCCGCGGCCAGCCGGCTCAGCGTGTCGACCCGCTGGGCAACCACGTCGCGGTGCGGACTGACCCGGTCGTAGGGCAGACAGTCCCACGCCGGGAAGCGCAGCACGGCCACGTCGGGATAGAAGAACGCGAGCGCTTCGGCGGTGCGCTCCATCCGGGTGTCGTCGCGGGCGACGTGCAGGATCGGATCGCCGGCGCGCTCGGCCGCGGCCTCGCCCACCAGCCAAGCGTCGAAGCCTTCCGGCGCGCGGGCGATCAGCCAGCGGCGGGGGTCCGAAAACGCCCGGGCGAGGGGGTTCTTCAGCGGTTCACCAGATCGACGCGGTACTTGCACAATTCACGCAGCAGCTTGCTGTCCAGCTCTTCGGGGATGTCGGCCTGACCGGTGATCCAGGCGTACAGATCGCTGTCGGGCAATTGGAGAAGCTGCTCGTAACGCTCCAGCTCCTCCGGGGTCAAGCTGGCCAGCTTCTGCTCGGCGAAGCCGCCGATCAGGAGGTCCATCTCCCGCGTGCCGCGGTGCCAGCTGTTGAAGTAGGCGCGCTTGCGCCGGACCTCGAGGTTCGTCGGATCGGCCATGCCGGCTTCCTGTGGTGGTGTTGGGGGGCATCGTGTCGGAGGTGGGCACGAGCGGTCGCCCGCGATATAGGCCGGCGGCGCCCGCCTGTCACCGCCCGCCGGTCGCCTGCCCCGCTTTCACCTGTAGGCGGCTGGGTGCTAATCAAGGGGACCGCCCTGTGGCTATTCCCTTGCCGCGCGCCCCTTGCCGGAGTCGGAGGCGACCCTGCGTCCCGAAGTGCTTTACCCCCTGTTCCGGCCGGTCACCGAGTTGCCGGGTGTGGGCCCGCGCAACGCCAAGCTGTTCGAGCAGCTGGCCGGCGGGCGCGTGGTCGACCTGTGCTGGCACCTGCCCTCCGGCGTGATCGACCGCGGCTACCAGCCGATGGTCGCCGACGCGGAGCCGGGACGGATCGCGACCCTTACCGTGAACGTCGAGCAGCACGTCGAGCCGCGCGGCCGCAAGCAACCCTACCGCGTGCGCTGCTGGGACGAGAGCAGCGCGATCGACATCGTGTTCTTCCACGCCAAGCCCGACTACATCCGCAAGATCCTGCCGGTGGGCGAGCAGCGCCTGGTCTCCGGCAAGGTGGAAACCTACTACGGCCTGCCGCAGATGGCCCACCCGGATCACGTCGCCCCGCCGGACCAGCGCGAGTCCGTCGGCACGGTCGAGCCGGTCTATCCCCTGACCCAGGGGCTGACCCAGAAGGTCGTGCGCAAGGCCGTCGCGGCGTCGCTGCAAAGCGCGCCGGAGCTGCCGGAATGGCTGGAGCCGGCCTACCTGCGCCAGCAGGCGTGGGTGCCGTGGCGCCAGGCGCTGAGCCAGGCCCACGCGCCGGCATCGGAAGCCGAGCTCGATCCGCTGGCGCCGGCGCGCCAACGCCTGGCGTACGACGAGCTGCTGGCCAACCAACTGGCGCTCGCATTGGTCCGGCGCAGCCAGCGCAAGGCGAAGGGCCGGCGGATCGCCGGCGACGGACGCCTGCGCGAGAAGGCGCTGTCGGCCCTGCCGTTCGCGCTCACCGGGGCGCAGCAGCGCGCCACCCGGGAGATCCTGGCCGACATGGACGACGACGCGCGGATGCTGCGTCTGCTGCAAGGCGATGTCGGCAGCGGCAAGACGGTGGTCGCCCTGCTGGCCATGCTGGCGGCCGTGGAGGCCGGCGGCCAGGCGGCCTTCATGGCGCCGACCGAGATCCTGGCCCGGCAGCATTACGCCACCATCCAGCCGCTGGCCGCGGCCGCGGGGGTCGAGGTCCTGCTCCTGACCGGCCGGGACAAGGGCAAGGCGCGCCAGCAAGCGCTGCGGCGGCTCGCCGCCGGCGACGCCAAACTGGCGGTCGGCACGCACGCGCTATTCCAGCAGGACGTCGAATTCCAGGACCTGTGCCTGGCGGTGATTGACGAGCAGCACCGCTTCGGCGTGCACCAGCGCATGACGCTGCAGGCGAAGGGCCGCGGGGTGGACGTGCTGGTGATGACGGCGACGCCGATACCACGCACGCTGATGCTGACCTCCTACGGCGACATGGAGGCCTCCAAGCTGGACGAGAAGCCGGCCGGCCGGAAGCCGGTGGACACGCGCGTGGTCTCGCTCGACCGGCTGGACCGGGTCGTCGACGGCGTTGGCCGGTCGATCGCGGCCGGGCACAAGACCTTCTGGGTCTGCCCGCTGGTCGAGGAATCCGAGACCATCGAGGTCGCCGCGGCGGAAGAGCGCTACGCCGCCCTGAAAACCCGGTTCGGCGCGCGCGTCGGTCTGGTTCACGGCCGCATGCGCGCGGCCGACAAGGACCGGGTGATGGCGGCGTTCAGGGACGGCGAGGTCGACGTCCTGGTGGCGACGACGGTAATCGAGGTCGGCGTCGACGTGCCGGCCGCGACCGTGATGGTGATCGAGCACGCCGAGCGCTTCGGCCTGGCGCAGCTGCACCAGCTGCGCGGCCGGATCGGCCGCGGCGACCAGCCGGCGACCTGCCTGCTGCTCTACCAGACGCCGCTGGGCGAAACCGCGGCCGAACGGCTGAAGGTGATGCGCGAGACCGACGACGGCTTCCGGATCGCCGAACAGGACCTGAAGCTGCGCGGCGCCGGCGAACTGCTGGGCACGCGGCAGAGCGGCTTTCCCGAGTTCCGCCTGGCGGATCTGAGCGCGCACGACGACCTGCTGGCGACCGCGCGCGACGACGTGCAGTTGCTGCTGGAGCGAGATCCCGAACTGCAGGGCACGCGCGGCCAAGCGCTTCGGGTGCTGCTCTATCTGTTCGAACGCGACGCGGCGGTGAAGTACCTGCGCTCGGGCTGACCGGGTTCAGGTATCCCGCCGTCAGATCGCCCCGCCGACCGCGATCAGGTAGAGGGCGTAGGCCGCCATCGACGCCGCGCCCTCGCCCCGCGAGAGCCGCCGGCCGGTCGCGGCGAAGACGATCAGCAGCACGCTTGCGGCGATCATCACCCAGATGTCGAAGCTGGCGATCTCGGGCGGTACCGGGATCGGCTGCACCAGCGCGGTCACGCCCAGGATCCCCAGCACGTTGAAGATGTTGCTGCCGACCACGTTGCCGAACGCCACGTCCGACTGCCCGCGCAGCGCGGCGACCAGCGAGGTAATCAACTCGGGCAGCGAGGTGCCCACCGCGACGATGGTGAGTCCGATCACAGTTTCCGACACGCCGGCGGCGCCGGCCAGCGTGACGGCCGCGTCCACCAGCAGCTTGGCCCCGGCGAGCGTCAGCGCCAGCCCGCCCAGCGCCATCGCGGCCGAGAGCCACAGGCGCTGCGGCCGTGGCGCCACGGCCGCCGCCTCGCTGGCATGCAAGGCCGCCACCGGGCCCCCGCCGCGGCGGTCCAGCAGGTAGGTGGCAACGACGTAAACCACCAGCAGGACCAGCAGGACGCCGCCGACCGGCCGGTTCAGCGTGCCGTACAGCACCGCGAGCGCGCAGATGCCGGCGACCGCCAGACAGATCGTCGTGTCCCGCTTCAACGCCGCGGGGGCGACCGCGATCGGCCGGATCAGCGCCGCCAGCCCCAGGATCAGCAGGATGTTGGCGATGTTGCTGCCGACCACGTTGCCGACCGCGATCCCGGGGGAGTCCGCCAGCGCGGCGCCCACGCTGGTCAGCAGTTCGGGCGTCGAGGTACCGAAACCGACCAGGGTCAAACCGATCAGCAGCGGCGAGATCCCGGCGCGCTGCGCCAGCGCGACCGAGCCGCGAACCAGACCGTCGCCGCCGGCGACCAGCAGCAGCAGACCGATCACAAGCATGAGCCAGGTCATGGGGCGCTCCGGTTCGGTCAGGGATCGCGGGCGCGCATCGGCACTACAGCCAGCCGCCCATCTTGAATACCAGCTATGGCAGCACCGCCGCGACGACCATCGCGCGCAGCGCCGCCGGGTCACCGGACACCCAGCCAAGCTCGGGCATGGGCTCGAAGTTCATGGCGGAGATGCTGGCGATCAACGTCGGCGGTATGAAGATCACCGCGGGCTGCGTCCCCAGCCGGTCGAGGCGGCGTGCATTTCCGCCTCGGCCAGCAGGTCGGCGCCAACTCCGGTTATAACTGCACGCGCGTGTCGCCGGCCGGCGGCGGGCCCGGCTGTCTTCCCTGCGCCGCCGCCTCAAGCCGATAAGCCGCGTCGTTCGCGGCTTCCAGCGCATGGTCGACGAGCTCGACCCGGATGGTCGACGGCGCGTCGCGCCCGGCGAGCGCGATGTCGGCCAACACGTTCAGCTCGGCGCGCGGGTCGCTGTAGGCGATCCGGAACACGCCCAGGCCCATCCGGCCGGCGACGTCGGCCGGACCGTACTTGGATTCGACCCGCTGGCGCAGCAGCGTCGGCGCCACGCCCGGACGCAGCACCTGCGTGCTCTCGATGTGGTACAGGCGCTTCTCGCGGTCGAAGCGCAGGCTCAACTCGACACCGTTCTCGGTGGTCAGCTGGGCGGCGTAGTGGCGCACCAGCTCCTCGGCGTCGGTGCCGTGGACCGCGGTCAGGTCCAGGTCCGGGTAGACTTCGCGCACGGCCGCGACCTCCTGGCCAAGATTGAGGCCGAGGTGGCTCATCTTGCGCACCCGGCTGGCGTCCGCGCCGGGGCCCCGGAGCGGACGCGCCGCTTCCTCGATCGGGGTCTGCACGACCCCGTGACTGCGTGCGCCCGGTTGGGTCAGGTCCTGCGCGCCGGCCGGACCAATCAGCAGCAGTGCGAGGGCAAACGGAAGCAGGGCCGTGAGGCGGGTCATTCAGTCTTCTCCGCGGAATTGCGGTGCGGCAGGTGAAGCAGCGGCTCGCCGGTCGTGGTCTCCTCGTTGAGCGCGCGCATCAGGCCATAGATCATCGCGATCATGATCAAGGAGAACGGCAGCGCCGCCGCGATCGAGGCGGTTTGCAACGCGGTCAGCCCGCCGGCCAGCAGCAGCACGGCGGCCACCAGGCCCTCGCCCAGGCCCCAGATCACCCGGTGGACCATCGGCGGCTCCGGATCGCCGGCGGCGAGCAGCGTGGTGATCACCAGCGTGCCGCTGTCCGAGGAGGTGACGAAATAGGTCACCAGCAGGATGGTCGCGACGATCGCGGCGACGGTGCCCGCGATGCCGGCCTGCATCTGCTCGAAGGTCTTGTAGAGCGCCAGCGTGACGTCGTCCTGCACCGCCTCGGCGATGCCGCCCTGGCCGAACATCTCGATGTTGATCGCCGTGCCGCCGAACAGGATCAGCCACAGCATGCCCAGCATGGTCGGCACCAGCAGCACGCCCGTGACGAACTCGCGGATCGTGCGGCCCTTGGAGACCCGGGCGATGAACATGCCGACGAACGGCGCCCAGGCGATCCACCAGCCCCAGTAGAAGGCGGTCCACCAGGATTGCCACTGCGACTGCCCGTTGGCGTCGGTCCACAGGCTGAGCGGGATCACGCTCTGCGCGTAGTCGCCGACCGATTGCAGGTAGAACTGCAGCAGGTAGGCGGTCGGCCCGAACGAGATCAGGAACACCAGGATCAGGATCGACAGCCACAGGTTCAGTTCGGACAGGATGCGCACGCCCTTGCCAACGCCGGACACGACCGAGAAGGTCGCGATCACCGAGATCAACGCGATCAGGATCAGCTGCATGGTGATCGACCCGGTGACCGCCGGCGTGCCTTCCGCGCGCATCACCTGGTTGCCGGCTTCGTCCAGCACCGGCGTGACGAACATGCTCCACCCCGTGATGTGGTAGAGCCCGGTGGTCATCTGCTGCACGCCCAGGCCGAGCGAGGTCGCGATGCCGAAGATCGTGCCGAACACCGCCAGCACGTCGGCGGCGTGGCCGATCGGGCCGTAGATCCGATCGCCGATCAGCGGATAGAGCGCGGAGCGGATGGTCAGCGGCAACTTCCGGCGGAAGTGGAAGTACGCCAGCGTCAGCCCGACGATCACGTAGATCGCCCAAGGATGCAGACCCCAGTGGAAGAAAGTCAGGCGCATCGCCACCTGCGCCTTGGTCGCGTCGGGTGTCGCCTCGGTAACAAACGGGTTGGACTGGAAGTGATAGATCGGCTCGGCGATCGACCAGAACAGCAGCCCGATCCCCATGCCCGCGCCGAACAGCATGGCGAACCAGGAAAACCGGCTGAACTCCGGGCGGTCGTCGTCGTCGCCCAGCCGGATGCCGCCGAACCGGCTGAACATCAGGTAGATGACGAAGAACAGGAAGAACGCGACGATGCCGATGTAATACCACTTCAGCCCGCCGATGATGGCGTCCTTCACGGCCGTGAACACGCCGCCGGCGGTTTCCGTGGCCACCGCGCCGAAGATCACGAACGCCATGACGACGAACGCAGCGATCAGCGTGACCGTCGGGTTAAGGCCCTTGAGTGGGCCGGACTGTGCCTGCATGGGGAGGGGGATCCGCTTTGGTGAACGCTCAGAGCCTAACCCCCCGGAGTTGGTTGTCAAATTCGCCCAATCACACGAACGAACGGGTGGAATGGCCACGGTATGGCGCACGATTCAACCCGCAACGGCGCCGCTGGACGGCTGAATCTTCCCCGCGCCCGATCCGATCCGAGCAAGACCCATGATCGGCGGCGAGTCGGCCGCCGCGTGGCGTTTTTAAAGCAAGCTTCAGCTGAACGGTGGCTTCACCTTTCAGCATCTTGCTCTAGCGGCCGCCGCCCGGCTGCGCCGCGGCCGGGCTCGGGGCCGCGTCGCCGTCCTGTGCGCCGTCGGCGCGCTCCGGCGGCGCCGGCGGGGTGATGATACCGCCTGAGATGATCATCTTTGCCCCCTCCTCGACCGTCATGCTCAGCACCTTCGCCTCCGCCTTCGGCACGAACAGCAGGAATCCGGAGGTCGGATTGGGCGTGGTCGGCAGGAACACGTTGATCGATTCCTTGGGGGCCTTCCGCGCGACGTCGCCCGCGGTCTCGGCCGTGACGAAGGCGAGCGCCCAGCTGTCCGGGCGCGGATACTGCACCAGCACGACCTGCCGGAAGGCGTTGGAGCGCTGCGCCAGCACCGTCTCGAAGATCTGCTTGGTCGCGCCGTAGACCGAGCGGATCACCGGCAGGCCGTTGAGCAGCCGTTCGTAGGCGCTGGTCAGCAACCGGCCGATCAGGCCGGTGGCGAACATGCCCACCAGGGTCAGGACGATGAACACCGCGAACACGCCGATCCCGGGCACCGAGAACGGCAGGTAGCTCTCCGGGTTCCAGGCCGGCGGCATCAGCGGGGTGACGCGGGAATCGACGAACGCGACGATGTTCCAGGTGATCCAGACGGTGATCGAGATCGGCGCGGTCACCAGCACGCCGGCGAAGAAGTAGTTGCGCAACCGGGCCAGCAGGCCGAAGCCGCGGCGGCCGTCGTCGCCGGTCTTTTCCTGCTCCTGGCGCGCCAGTTCCTGTTCCAGCACGTTGGAGGCCATGGCGGTGGAGATGTCGCTCTCCGCCACCGCGCCCGGCTCCGCCTGCGCCGGCGGAAACGGCTCGGCGCGCTCCGGCGGGGTGATGATGCCGCCGGAGATGATCAGCTTGGCCGCCTCCTCGGTCGACATGTCGAGCAGGCGCACGTCGCTCTTCGGGATGAACAGCAGGAAGCCGGTCGAGGGATTGGGCGTCGCCGGGACGAAGACGTTGACAACCTCCTCGTCCGTGATCGTCTGCACCTCGCCCTTGGTCGTGCCGGTGATGAAGCCGATCGCCCAGGTGCCGCGGCACGGGTATTCGACCAGCACGACCTGCCGGAAGGCGTTGGAGCGCTGCGCCAGCACGGTCTCGAAGATCTGCTTGATCGCGCCGTAGACCGAGCGGACGACCGGCACGCGGTCGACCAGCTTCTCGGCTTCACGCATCGCCCAGCGGCCCAGCAGGCCGGTGGCGAGCACGCCGATCGTGATCAGGCCGACCGCCGCGATGACCAACCCAACCCCGGGCACGTCGAACGGCAGGTAGGTGCGCGGACGCCATTGCGGTGGGATCAGCGGCGTCAGGGTGGCGTCGACGAAGGACACGAATTCCCAGGTCAGCCACAGCGTGATCGACACCGGAGCCGCGATCAGCAGGCCGGCCAGGAAGTAGTTGCGCAGCTTGCTGGCGAGCCCGCCCGTGGGCTTGGCGACCAGGGCATAGGGGTCACGTCCGGAAGTTCCGCGATCCGGCTGGTTCTTGTCGGATTGACGCGTCATCGCGGCCTAGCAGACGCCTCCGGGGGCCGTTGCACTCACGGTTACTCGGGCACGTTGCTTGAAGGCCGAAGCGGCCTACGAGCAACGTGCCCTAGATGTAGCAGCCGCGCGCGTTTCCCACCAGCATGCCATGCCGGCAGCCGGCTTCCTTGCGACCGGTGACACGTACGCACGGACGTACACCGTCCGTACGCGCGGCGGCGCGCCCGCCACCCGGCGGTCGTCCGGACATCGATTGCGTTCGGGGAAACACACCAACAGAAGAATGGTGCGGCTGGCAGGACTCGAACCTGCACGGGCTTACGCCCACTGCCACCTGAAGACAGCGCGTCTACCAGTTCCGCCACAGCCGCACGGGCGGGAGTTGTCTCGGCCGGACTTTCGGTTCCGCGGCGCACCCTAGCCATCGGTGAGGCGGATGGTGCGGCTGGCAGGACTTGAACCTGCACGGGGTTTACCCCCACAGCGCCCTCAACGCTGCGCGTCTACCAATTCCGCCACAGCCGCGGAAAGTCCGGTGAACCGCGGCCCCCGCCGCGATCCGCCGGTCATGTATCGCACCGGTCGCGCTTGTGCAAGGGCATTTTCAGCCCGTGTTTCAAAGCGATGTCGCTTGCCCCCGCGCGCGCTTTCGTGGTCGCCTGCCCCGCCAGCCGAACCTGGACTGCCGGCCGCACGGCCCAACCTCTCACCCGTCTCCGCCACCGCCAGGGAACCCGCGCGATGAAGACTGGCAGCATCGTCCTCTGCGCCCTCGCCGTCCTGGCCGCCGTCGGCGGTCTGTCGGCCTACATCTGGGTGGCGATGGGCGATGTCACCATATCCTGGATGGGCCTGCTGGCGATGGGTCTCGGGGTCGTGTTCAGCCTGGGGCTCGGGATCGGTCTGATGGCGCTGGTGTACTTTTCGAACAAGCACGGCTACGACGACGAAGCTGGCCACAGGTAGGCAGGCGACCGTCGCTGGGCGACCGCTGGATAACAGCTTTCGGTATCTTGCCCGAAGTCCTGGTCGCGGGGCTGCGCCGGTTTAGGTACAGTATCGCGTGGGCGCGGCTCGTGGACCTGGAACCGGGGTTGCGCGTCTGCCATGTTCGTCCGGCGTCGCCGTGTGCGCGCCCTGCACCCCGGGAGAGTGCCGATGTCGCCAAGTCTCCGCTGCCTTCGTCCGAAAGCCGCCGTCGGGGCGTCCCTGGTCGCCGTCGCGCTGGCGCTCGCGAACGCCGCGCCGGCCGAAGCCGGGATGAGCC
The DNA here is from genome assembly GCF_016583645.1 of Rhodovibrio sodomensis. Taxonomy (GTDB): domain Bacteria; phylum Pseudomonadota; class Alphaproteobacteria; order Kiloniellales; family Rhodovibrionaceae; genus Rhodovibrio; species Rhodovibrio sodomensis. Next base: position 21,744 of record NZ_NRRL01000027.1, read on the forward strand.
TGAAGCAGTTCCGCAACTACGCGGCCATGCCCGGGGGCGCGCCGCTGATCCGCAGCTACCTGAGCGGGATCCGCGACGGCATGATCGGCTTGCAGACCAACCTGAGCGAACAGGGGCTGGAGCCGACCTTCTGCCCGGTCGAGGAGGACATCACCACCGGCACCACCTTTGAGGAGACGGTGATGCGGGAGATCAACCAGCCCGCGCGCGGTGAGCCGTGGCCGGGCGACACGCAGCTTGCCACCGTCGTCGCCGCGGCGCTGCAGTCCAGCTACCCGTGCGAAACCTACTGACCGCGGCGGTAGCCGACGGTCAGCCGATCAGCATGGCGTAGACGAAGCCGAACGCGACCATCAGCACCAGCAGCGCGAACGCGCCGTAGATCAGCATCGTCAGGCTGCCGAGCAGGCCCTGCAGCCCGTTCTGTACGTAATCCAGCGGCGCCTTGTGTTTGTCTTTCACCCGTCCCGCCTCCTGTCCCGAAGTGTTGAACGCCCGATTTAACCGCCGGCGAGCCCGGCAACCTTGAGCATGAACGCCTGGACCAGCGCGACCTCGTCCAGCCGTGCAAAGCGTCCGGCCGACCCGGCGTGGCCAGCGGACATGTTGGTGTGCAGCAGGATTTCGCCCGGTCCCGTCTGGTGCGCGCGCAATCTGGCGACCCATTTCGCCGGTTCCCAGTAGGTCACCCGCGGGTCGGCGATGCCGGCGGTCGCCAGCACGTTGGGATAGGCCTGCGGGCGCACGTTATCGTAGGGAGAATACCCCAGCATCCGCCGCGTGGCATCGGAATCGTGCAGCGGGTCGCCCCATTCCGACCATTCCGGCGGGGTCAGCGGCAGACTGTCGTCGCACATCGTGTTGAAGACGTCGACGAACGGCACCTCGCCGACCACCGCGCGCCACAACGCCGGGCGCCAGTTGGCGATCACGCCGATCAGCATGCCGCCGGCACTGCGCCCGTTGGCGACGATGTCGCCGGCGCTGACCGCGCCGTCGGCGACCAGCCGGTCGGCGACCGCGATGAAATCGCGAAACGTGTTTTCTTTGTTGGCGAGCTTGCCGTCCAGGTACCAGCCGTAGCCGCGGTCGCTGCCGCCGCGCACGTGCGCGACCGCATAGACCATGCCGCGGTTCACCAGGCTGAGCCGGTCGGGCGAGAAGCTGGCCGGCACCGCCATGCCGTAGGCGCCGTAACCGTAAAGCAGCAGCGGCCGGCCGGCCCGCGGCGGCGCGTCGGCCTTGTAAAGCAGCGTCACCGGCACGTCCGCGCCGTCGTGGCTGGTCACCCAACGCCGCTCCACCCGGTAGGTCTCCGGGTCGTGCCCGCTCGGAACGCGCTGCTCCTTGCGCAGCCGTGCCGACCCGGTCGCCATGTCGTAGTCGTAGGTCCGCCGCGGCGTGCGCGGGGAGCTATAGACCAGGCGCAGCGTCGTGGTCTGGAATTCGTCTCCCGGCACCAGGGACAGCGAATAGGCCGGATCGCCGGTGCCGGACGCGCCCCATTGGCCGGGGTCGACCGTATGCTCGGCGCCGCTCGCCAGTTCGCGCACCACAACCCGCGGCTGCGCGTCCGCCAGTTCGAGGCGCACCAGATAGCGGTCGAACACCGCGAAGCTCTTGATCAGCGTGCCCGGCCGGTGCGCCACCAGGTCGGTCCAGTTGGCCCGCGCCGGAGCGCCCAGCGGCGCCTCGACGATCTTGTAGTCGCGGGCGCCGTCGGCGTTGGTCAGCAGGATCGCGCGGTCCCGCCAGGTCGCGATCTGCACGTCCAACTCGGGGACGCGCGCGTGCAATAGGTGCGGCGTGCCGTCCGGCCGGTCGGCGTCGAGCGCGCGCAGCTCGGTGGTGTCGGAGTGGTCGGACCCGGCGATCACGATCAGGGCGCGGCTCTCCGTCTTGCCGACGCCGAGGTAGAACGCCGGGTCCGCCTCCTCGTAGAGCAGCGTGTGCGCGCGCCCGGCGACGTCGGTGCGGTAAACCCGCGAGGGGCGGTGATTGTCGTCGAGCGCCGTATAGACCAGCGTCCGCGAGTCGTTGGCCCAGACCAGATCGCCCTGCAGTGCCGCGGCGCCCAGGTCGTGGGTCTTCCCGGTCGCGGTGTCGAGCAGCTTCAGGCGATGGTATTCCGAGCCATTCAGGTCGACGGCGTAGGCGAAATAGCGGTGGTCCGGGCTGTGCTCCGCGGCGCCCAGCCGGAAGAACGCCTGTCCCGCCGCCGCCGCGTTGCCGTCCAGCAGCACCTGCTCGCCGTCGAACCCGTCCTCCCCGACCAGCTCCACCGCCGCCGCGCTGCGGCGCGGCCAGCGGCACCACAGCGGATGCTGCGCGCCCTCCTGATAGCGGACGTAGTAGTCCCAGTCCCCGTCCGGCGCCGGCACCCCGGCCTCGCGCTCCGGCATCCGTCCGCGCAGTTCAGCCTTGAGCGTCTCCCTGAGCTCGCGGACGTCGGCCAGCACGTGCTCCAGATAGGCGTTCTCCGCTTCCAGGTGCCGGCGGATCCCGTCCTCGATCCGGCTGGGATCGCTCAGGGTGGTCTGCCAGTCCGCGGTGCGCAGCCAGGCGTACGGATCGGTCGTCTCCACCCCGTTGATTCGGTGGACAGTGTCGCCGGCCGCGGGGCGGGGCGGCGTCGGGTTGGTTTCGGGCATCCCGCTGTTGGCTTCGGACACGGGTTTACGCTCTCGCTCGGTGGATCCGACATGTGTCGCGCGCCGGCGCTACAGCCCGCCGTGGCGGCCCAGCCGCTGCAACAGCCCGCGCAGCAACGCATAGGCGGCCAGGCCGATCACCACCACGACCGCCACGATCGCGGCGATCCGCAGCAGCTCCCAGCCCAGCATCAGCGGCCAGAAGGCCATGGCGACGTAGACGAACGCGCCGTTCCAGTCGACCTCGCCATAGGCGATCAGGTGAAACGCCAGTCCGGTGACGGCGTAAAACAGCAGCGCGATCAGGCTGCCCAGCGCGGTCTGCGGTCGCATCGTCGCCTCGGCTCTTCTCGGGTGGTATCGGTCGGCCCCGATATAAGGACCCCAGGGCCCGGCCGTCAGCCCTTTTTCGCCGGGCGGGCCGGACGGTCGCGTGGGTTTGTCGGGCGCGCGCGGCGAGCGTAGCCTCGGGGCCATGAGTACATGTAAACGCCTGCTGCTGGTCGCCCACGCCCCGTCGCCCAACCTCGCCCGGTTGCGCGACGCGGTCCTGGAGGGGGCGCGCGACTCGGAGATCGAGACGGTGGAGACGGTCTGCAAGCCGCCGCTCCAGGCCGGGCCGGACGACGTCCTGGCCGCCGACGCCGTGATCTTGGGCACGCCTGAGAACCTGGGCTACATGTCCGGGGCGCTGAAGGACTTCTTCGACCGCACTTACTACGCCGTGATCGACGACAAGCAGGGCCTGCCGTTCGCCGCCTACATCCGCGCCGGACGGGACGGCACCGGCACCAAGCGCGCGATCGAGGGCATCACCACGGGCCTCAGCTGGCGGCCGGTGCAGGAACCGCTGATCTTGCAGGGCGCGTTCCAGGACAGCTTCGTCGACGAGGTGCGCGAGCTCGGCCAGGCGATGGCCGCCGGCCTCGACGCCGGCATTTTCTAAGCCGGCAACGGTGCGGAAAACGGGAGGCGGCCCCCGGCGCCGACGGGCACCAAACGCCGGGGGCCAAGACCGCGCGCTGGAGGAAAAACAACGAGCGCGGCTGGTGAGGATAGTGCCGGACCCCCGGGTTGCCGGATAGCTGACCCGAGGGTCACTGTTTGGAGTCTTAACGTATCCGAAAGGATATTTACGCCTCGGCGAAAGCCGCGGGCCCGCGTCACCGGGACGACACGTGCGCTTCCACCCGCGCGCCCACCTGGAGGCGCCAGTCCGGGGCCGGGCTGTCCGTCAGGTCCAGGTTGCCGGTCAGGTAGAACAGCCGGTCCCGGTCCTTGCCTTCGGCCGTGCAGAAGCGGTCCTGCAGATAGAACGGCGGGGTCGCCTGGTAGCTCAGCCAGGCGCGGACGGTCGCCGGCGTGCCGTCGAGCCCGGCCAGATCGACCGCGTAGGTCAGGCTGTCGGTGCCGCCGGCGCCGGTGGCCGGGGTCGCATAGTCGGGGTCGCTGACCGCCGTGGTTCCGGCGTCCTCCCCCATCTCCGCGCCGGCGCCGAGCGCCCGCGCGATCGCCACCCGCTGCTCGGTCGGCAGATAGCCGTGCGGCAGCAAGCGGTTGTCCTTCACCTCCGCGCAGATCGACAGGAACGAGGTGGTGAGCTGGCCGGCGGGCTCGGCCGCGTGGCCGCACTGCGCCGGCCCTGCGGGCGCGGGCGTGGACACCAGCTCCTGGTAGACCTGCGCCTGATCCTGCCGGTCGATCCGCTGATGGTGCGGCTGATGCTTGCGCGCCAGCGGGTCGATCCGGGCGCTGCAATCGTCGGTCCACCAGACCTCGCCGTCGACCGGCTGGCCGGCCGCGTCGACGATCCGCCCCGCCCGGTCGCTCGCACCGGACGCCCAGAGCACCCTGCCATCGGCGTCCAGCACCTCGAAGGTGATGAAGGCGCGGCGGAAGCCGACGCCGGACGGGAACTTGTGCCCGGCCAGGTTCTCCACCGTGACCTTGGCGGTGAGCGTGCCGCCGTCGATCTTCGGGCGCTCGACCGACAGCGTCGCGGTGCGCTCCCGCGCCTGCTGGACCATTCGCTGCTCGGTCAGCTTCAGGCCGGGCACGCCTTTCTTGCCCAGCATCGGATCCTCGGTCCGGATGCCCAGCACGTCCGGGAACTGCTGGGCCATCTCGATCAGGAACACGTTGAGGCCGACCAGCGTGTGCCGCGAATAGCCCGCGCGTACCGGCAGGTCGAGTGCCTCCGCGGGCTTGGCGAACTCGGCCTGCGGGAAGTTGCTGATCTCCTGGATCGAGGCGATCTTGCTGCGGCTCGCCGTGCCGTCGGCGTTCTCGCTCGGCATGTGGCAGTCCTGGCAGGACTGCGCGCGCGCGCCGCGGCCGGCCGGCAGCGGTTCGCCGTTCACCCCCTCGCCGGTGCGGTAGGCGCTGAACGCCCACTCCGGATAGGTCAGCTGCTCGTAAACCCGGCCGACCGTCCGCCCGTCATGCAGCACCGGCAGGTGGACCGTGTGGCAGGTGCCGCAGACCTCGGACCGGGCGACGGTGTCGCTGTGCTCCGGCACGATGCCGAGCGCGCTTTGCATCGGCGCGCTCTTGACGTCCTGGAACGGCCCGAAGATCCGGTCCGCCGGGCCGACCAGGAAGGAACCGGTGAAGGTCCTGGCGAAGCCGCTGTTGTCCGGGTTCAGCAGCGCTTGGCGCTGCTCCACGCAGGCATTGCGCGGCGTGCCGGCGTTGGCCTGCGTCGCGGCATCGCCCAGCACCATCCGGTGGCAGGAGGTGCAGGAAATGCCGTCGCGGGCCAGCGCGCCATAGTCCGCGTGCGGGGCGCTCGGGTTGTCCGCCGGGAACGGCACGGCGGCCACCATGTCGCGGCTGAAGCTGCCGCAGTCCCGGCCGGCCAGCTGGCGGTCGATGCCGTACTGCCGCTGGCCCTGGATGCCGTGGCAGCCGAGGCAGGTGTTCTCCACCAGGCCTTCGGGCGCATCGGGGTGGAAGCGCTGCGTCTCGCTCGCCATCTGGGCGAAGAAGATCGGGTCGCGGCCGGCAAGGCCCATCGGCGACCCGCGCCAAGTGCCGTAGGGCGAGAGGTTCAAGAGCGCGCCCGTCAGCTCCGGGTGCGGGTTGGGCGCGGTCATGTCGAACTGCAGCCCGGTGCTGCCGGCGTCGTGGCAGCCCAGGCACTGGTCGCTGGTCAGGAACTGGCCGGACGCGGTGGGCGTCCCGGCCCCCATCCAGACGTTGTCGTAGGTCTCAGAGGGCATCCGGTCGACGCTGGCGCTGTCGGGTGCCCAGGCGGGCGTCTCGCCGCCGGAAAAGGCGTCCAGGAAGGCCGGGGCGTAGCTGTCGAGCGGCGTGTCCAGCCGGTCGGCGTCGTCGCGCGCCTGCACGACCGTGGTGTGGTGCGAGTCCGCGAGGTCCTGCGACAGCGCGAAGTCCTGGCTGAGGAACACCAGCGGCTCGCCCGGCTCGCCGGCCATGTTCTTCGCCGCGGAGAAGGTGAAGTGGTCGCGCGCGGACGCGTGGCAGTTCACGCAGTACTGCCCGAAGCCCATGTAGGCGAGCCGGTTGGTCTTGGGGTCCGCCGGCCAGTCGGGCGTCCAGCCGGACGCGTCGTCGAAGCCGAACCAGCCCCAGAACCAGCCGTCCTGGCTGGCCTGCGCCGCGCGCACCATGACGGCCGCGCCGGAGGTCGGGAACAGATGCGTCGGCTCGACTCCGGCGCAGCGCGAGGCCGGCCCCGGATACATCTCCTTGACCAGGATCGCATCGGCCGGGACCGGGGCGGCGTCCGTCGCGCGGCCGGCGTCGGCCTCGCGCCGGTTGGCCTTGATCCAGGCAGCCATCGGCGCGTTGTACCAGATCACCACGGGCGCGTGCGTGCCGCGGACGCTGCCGTCCCATTCGCCGTCGATCAGGCTGGCGACGTAGGGACCGGTGTCGCGGACCGTCTTGTCGCGCACCCAGCCGGCCGCTTCGTCGCGGTGGCAAAAGTTCCGCAGGTAGGTGCCGAGCTGGCGCTCGTAGGCGCCCAGCGGCAACGCCGCCGGCTGCGCCACGATCGGCGCCACCCGCTGGCACCGCGCGGGGTCGCTCGGCAGCAGCGGATCGTCCCGCTCCGCCGGGCAGGACGCCGCGAACGCCGCCGACAGACCGGCCGCGCTCAAGAGCCCCGCCCCGCCGAGTACCCTGACGACGCGCCCGATCCCGCCTACCCCGATCCCACCCACAAGCGCCCTCCCCGATCCACCGCGCCGACCGGCGCAAATCGCAGACCAGCACTGTACGATACAACCGCGACGCGGTGTACCGGATTCGGATGCGCGATCGGGTTCGATCGAACTCGGGAAATGACATGCCGGGAAATGGTGGGCCCGCTTGGGTTCGAACCAAGGACAACCTGATTAAAAGTCAGGTGCTCTGCCAACTGAGCTACGGGCCCACACCGGGGCGTGACGGGGGCGGATAGCAATCTTGGCCCCGAACGCGCGGGCGAAATTAGGTGCCGGCGGTTATGGGGTCAACCGCTCCGAAACGCCCCAGCCACCGCCGCGTTGGATCAGGACACGGAGCTCCGAAACAAAGGCTCAGCCCGCCGTGCCGCCGGCGGTGCTGCGGCCGCCGTCGTTCTGGGCGGCGAAGCGGGCTTCCAGGTGCTCGGCAACCCGGCTGGAGACGAACGAGCGGATGTCGCCGCCGAGCGAGCCGATCTCCTTGACGAAGCGCGAGGAGATGAACTGCTGGCGCTCGCTCGCGGTCAGGAAGACGGTCTCGATCTCCGGGTTCATCCGGGTGTTCATGCACGCCATCTGGAACTCGTACTCGAAGTCCGAGACGGCGCGCAGGCCGCGCAGGATCACGCGGGCCCCAACCTCCTGGGCGAAATGCATCAACAGCGTGTCGAACGCCCGCACCTCGACGCTGGCGCCGTTGGTGTCGAGCAGCGCCAGATCCTCCTGGATCAGCGACACCCGCTCCTCCGGGCCGAACAGCGGGCCCTTGCCGGCGTTGGTGGCGACCGCGACGACCAGGTGATCGACCACCTTGGTCGCCCGCTGGATGATATCGGTATGGCCCAGCGTGATCGGATCGAACGTACCGGGGTAGATGCCGATCAGGGGTTTGTGCCCGGTCATCGCCTCGCCTCCGTCGTTCGCCGGCCGGATTGCCGGCGCGCATGCCGGCCCACAGGGCCCGCGCTCAGCTGTCCTGTTCGGGGTCCGGCGCGTCGCCGCCGGTGTCGGGGGCGTCCGCCGGCGGCGTGGTGTCGGCCACGGCCGGGTCCGCCACGGCGCCGCCCTGCGCCTCCGCGGCCTCGGCCGCCTCCTCGATGTCCTGCTCCCCCAGATGCGCGACCGCGACCACCCGCTCGCCCTGGGCGACCCGCAGCAGGCGTACGCCGCGGGTGTTGCGCCCGGCGATCCGGATGCCCTGCACCGGACAGCGGATCAGCTGGCCGCCGTCGGTCACCACCATCACCTGATCGTTCGGATCGACCGGGAAGGCGGCGATCATCTGCGCGCTGCCCTTGCCGCGCGCGAGGTCCATGGCGGTGATGCCCTGGGTGCCGCGGCTGGTGATCCGGTATTCGTAGGCCGGGGTCAGCTTGCCGAAGCCGTCGTCGCCGACGGTCAGCAGCAACTCCTCGTGGGCTTCCAGCTCGCGCAGCCGGTCGGCGCTGATCTCCGCGGTCGCGGCGCTTTCGGGCGTCAGCCCGGTCTCCTCGCCGGTGCCCTCGCCGTTGGCCTGGCGGCGCTTCTGCGTGGCGTAGCGCAAGTAGGCCTCGCGCTCGTCCGTGGTGACCTGGACGTGGTGCAGGATCGACATCGAGATCACCTGGTCGTCGCCGCCCAGCCGCATGCCGCGCACGCCCGTGCTGTCGCGGCCCTTGAAGACGCGGACGTCGGTGACCGGGAAGCGCACCGCCTTGCCCCGCAGGCTTGCCAGCAACACGTCCTGCCCGCCTTCCGCGACGCGCACCGAGACCAACCGGTCGCCTTCGTCCAGCTTCATGGCGATCTTGCCGTTCGCCTTCACGTTGGTGAAGTCGGACAGGCTGTTGCGGCGGACGTTGCCGCTGGCGGTGGCGAACATCGCGAACATGTCGCCCCAGGCGTCCTCGTCCTCCGGCAGCGGCATCGCGGTGGAGATCGTCTCGTCCTGCTCCAGCGGCAACAGGTTGCGCACGTGCTTGCCGCGCGACGCCGGCTGGCCGGCCGGCAGGCGGTAGACCTTCAGCTTGTAGGCCATGCCGCGGGACGAGAAGAACAGCACCGGGGTGTGGGTGTCGCAGACGAACACCTGGCTGACGAAATCCTCGTCGCGTGTCGACATCCCCGAGCGGCCCTTGCCGCCGCGCCGCTGCGCCCGGTAGGCGCTGAGCGGGACGCGCTTGACGTAGCCAGCGTGGGAGACGGTCACCACCATTTCCTCGCGCGGGATCAGCGCCTCGTCGTCCTGCTCGAACTCGGCGTCCTGCAGCTCGGTGCGCCGGCCGTCGGCGTACTTCGTCTTGGCCTGGACCAGCTCCTCGCGCAACACCGCCATCAGCTTTTCGCGCGAGCGCAGGATTTCCAGGTATTCCTGGATCTTGTCGACGATCTCCTTGAGCTCGCCCTCGATCTTCTCCCGCTCGAGGCCGGTCAGGCGGTGCAGCCGCAGGTCCAGGATCGCCTTCGCCTGGGCTTCCGAAAGCTTGTAGGTGCCGTCGTCGGCGACGCGGTGGCCGGGTTCGTCGATGATCCCGATCAGCGGTGCCACCTCGGCCGCCGGCCAGGCGCGCTCCAGCAGGCCCTGGCGCGCGGACTCCGGGTTCGGCGCGTGGCGGATCAGCTGGATCACCTCGTCGATGTTGGCGACCGCGACGGCCAGCCCGGCCAAGGTGTGCGCCCGCTCGCGGGCCCGGCGCAGCTCGTAGGCGGTGCGCCGGCGGATCACCTCCTGGCGGAACGCGACGAACGCGGCGATCACGTCCTTCAGCGACAGCATCTCCGGCCGGCCGCCGTTGAGCGCCAGCAGGTTGACGCCGAAGGTCGTCTGCAGCGGGGTGTGCTTATACAACTGGTTCAGCACCACCTCGTGCTGAGCGCCGCGCGAACACTCGATCACCACGCGCAGACCGTCGCGGTCGCTCTCGTCGCGCAGGTCGGAGATGCCCTCGATGCCCTTGTCGCGGACCAGCTCGGCGATCCGCTCGACCATCCGGGCCTTGTTCACCTGATAGGGCACCTCGGAGATCACGATCGCCTTGCGATCCTTGCCCAGGTCCTCGAAGTGCGTCTTGCCGCGCACCAGGATCGAGCCGCGGCCGGTGTGGTAGGCGTCGCGGATGCCCTTGCGCCCGATCACCACGCCGCCGGTCGGGAAGTCCGGGCCCGGGACGTACTGCATCAGGTCGTCGACCGACACGTTTGGATCGTCGACGTAGGCGCAGCAGGCGTCGATCACCTCGGCCAGATCGTGCGGCGGCACGTTGGTCGCCATGCCGACGGCGATGCCGCCGGCCCCGTTGACCAGCAGGTTCGGGAACCGCGCCGGCAGAACCGTCGGTTCGCGCGTGGTCTCGTCGTAGTTGTCCTGGAAGTCGACCGTGTCGCGATCGATATCCTCCAGCAGCGCCTCGGAGGCGACGCGGGCGAGCCGGGCCTCGGTGTACCGCATGGCCGCCGGCGGGTCGCCGTCCATCGACCCGAAGTTGCCCTGCCCGTCGACCAGCTTGACGCGCATCGAGAAATACTGGGCCATGCGCACCATGGCGTCGTAGATCGCGGCGTCGCCGTGCGGGTGGTACTGACCCATCACGTCGCCGACGATGCGGGCCGACTTGCGGTACGGGCGGTTGTAGTCGTAACCGCCTTCCTTCATCGCGTAGAGGATGCGCCGGTGTACCGGCTTCAGGCCGTCGCGCACGTCCGGCAGCGCCCGGCTGACGATCACGCTCATCGCGTAATCCAGGTAGGACCGGCGCATTTCGGTCTCGATCGTGACCGGCTCGATACCGTCGTTTCCGTCGGTCGGAGGCGTCTCGCTCAAAAATCGGTCCCTTCACTGGACAACCACGGGAAACCGGCACGGCAAACCGGATGTGCCCATCCCACACCCGTCCGCCACGCGGGCCGGTTGGCCCCAGGCTCGGCGCGACTCTGGGCGTCACGGGCGCGCGAAGGCATAGCAGTTTCCCATCGGCCGGACAATCTAACCTGCTGCACCGCACCAGCGCCACCGCCCGCGGCTGACGGCAAGGCTTGCGACGCGGAATAATCACCCGGGTATCGCATTTCCGGCTTGAGCCGGCCCGGTGGCTGGCTTAACGCAGGCGCCTCGCCTTCCGCGCCCCTCCATCCGACGGCCTGCAGATGACCGAGACGATCCAGACGGTTGACCAACTCCGGGCGCTCTACCCCGAAGCCAAGCCGATGGTCCGGCAAAAACAGCTGTGCGCCCTCGACCGGCACGCCCGGCGGTTCGTCGAGCTGTCGCCGTTCGTCGTTCTGGGGACCTGTGGGGCTGCCGGCAACGTGGATACGAGCCCGCGCGGCGGGACGCCGGGGTTCGTGCGGGCGGACGGCGAGCAAACCCTGCTGCTGCCCGACCTGGCGGGGAACAACCGGCTGGATTCCCTGCAGAACGTCGTCGAGTGCCCGGCCGTCAGCCTGGTTTTCCTGATCCCCGGCGTGGACGAGACCCTGCGGGTTCGGGGCCGCGCTGAGATTGTCGTCTCGGAGGCCTTGCGGCAGACGTTCGAGGTCGACGGCAAGCGGCCGCGGTCGGTGCTGCGGGTCGCGGTGGACGCAGTCTACCTGCATTGCAGCAAGGCGCTGATGCAGGCGGGCCTCTGGGACCCGGAAACCCGGATCGACCGGGCGACGCTGCCGTCGCTGGCTGAGATGCTGCGCGACCAGATCGGCGCGTAACGGGCGCCGGATGGCCGAGCCGCGGCGCGTCGCCGGCGGTCTGCCGCGCGACGGGCCGGGCGGGGCTGCACCTGACTTCCGTTATTGCAATTGCACCTCATTCTCAATATGGTCGGCCGCACTCTGGACCGAAAGGTGGGCCCGTGCCGTGACGATGTCGACCAAAGTGATGATGTGGGTCCCGCCCGGACCCTAAGCGCCGGCTAGAGCAAGATGCTGAAAGGTGAAGCCACTTTTGAGCTGAATCTTGCTCTTTCTTCAAGCAGTTAGAGCAAAATTCACGATGAAGGTCGGCTCGACCTTCATCGATTTTGCTCTAGCTCGACGCGCAGTCATCGACCCGCCGGCGGCCCCCCTCGGTTGCCGGTCGGCTCGGCGTACGTTCGGCGCCGCTGCTCCCAGATCCCGCCCTCATCGGCGACGCAGATCCCGCGCACCCGCCCGCGACCGGCGGCTGTGAAAGTGCGGCCTATCGGCCGCCGGATCGGCGTGCGTCCGCACAAATCCAACGACACCGCGTGCAACGCAGGAGGCAAATTGTGTCAGCTTCCAAGCCCCCATTCCGCCGCTGTCTACCCTGTTTGATGCTGGCCGCGTTGTCCGGCACGCCCGCCGTCGCCCAGCAGGACGGCGGTGACAGCGTGAAACTGCCGACCCTGGTCATCGAGGGCGATCAGGTCGGCGGCGTCGCCGACCCGGCCCCGCCCGAGGGCTACGTGCCGAGCGAAGCCACCGCCGGATCGAAGACCGCCACCCCGATCGAGGAGATCCCGCAGTCGGTTTCCGTGATCGGCCGCGAGGAGATGGATGACCGCGGTGCCCAGAAGGTCGACGAGGCGCTGCGCTATACCCCCGGCGTGTTCGCCCAGCCGTTCGGCGTCGATACCGATACCGACTGGGCCTACATCCGCGGCTTCGACGTTACCCAGACCGGGATGTTCCTGGACGGTCTGCAGCAATATTCCTACGCCTTCGCCGGCATCATCACCGATCCCTTCCTGCTGGAGGGCATCGAAGTGCTGCGCGGCCCGGCGTCGGTGCTGTACGGCGGCGCCAGCGCGGGCGGCCTGGTCAACAAGCGCTCCAAGCGCGCGAACGGTCAGCGCATTCGCTACCTGGAGGCCGGCATCACCGACTCCCCGAACGGCTACGTCGGCTTCGACATCGGCGACCAGGTCAGCGACGACGGCCCGTGGAGCTACCGCGTGGTCGGCAAGGTCAAGGGCGGCGACACGCAGGTCGAATATGCCGACAACTTCCGCGGCGTGATCGCGCCGAGCCTGCTGTTCGAACCGGACGACGACACCCGCCTGGAACTGTTCGCCACTTACCAGTACGACGAGCAGCGCCACACCAATAACGGCTTCCTGCCATACAAGGGCACGGTCGAGCGGGCCTCCTACGGCTACATCCCGCGCGACCTGTACTACGCCGAACCGGCCAGCGACGACTTCGAGGCCCAGCAAGCGTCGATCGGCTACGACCTGGAGCGGCAGCTGAACGACACGCTCACACTGCGCTCGACCTCCCGCTGGTTCCACGTCGAACGGCGGGAAGAGTTCGCCTATCCCTACGACACAGATACCAGCGACGACGTGCTCGGCCGGACCAATTTCGCCCACGACACCACGGCCGATCTGCTTCAGACCGACAATCAGGCCATCTTCGACGTCGAGACCGGGCCGCTGTCGCACGAGCTGGTGACCGGCGTGTCGTACGAGCAATACCGGATCGACCAGTGGCAGGCATCCGGCAGCGCGCCGGATCTCGATCCGATCAACCCGACGTATGGCAACAGCGGGCTGACGCTAGCCGATCCCTATACCGACGAGTCGATCACCCTGGATCGCCTGGGGCTTTACGCGCAGGACCAGGTGAAGGTCGGCGATGGCTGGATCGTGACGCTCAACGGGCGGTACGATCGAACCTGGATCGACCGCAACGACCGCACCGCGGGAGACGCCGACTATCGCGACCAGGACGGTGCCTTCAGCGGCCGTGCGGGCCTCGCCTACGGGTTCGACAACGGGGTCACGCCCTACGTCAGCGCCGCCCGCTTCTTCGAGCCGCAGATCGGTACCGACGGCAACGGTGACCCGGTCGGCCCGCAAACCGGCGACCAGTACGAAGCCGGCGTGAAGTATCAGCCAACCTTCATGCAGGCGCTGTTGACCGCGTCGGTGTTCGAGCTGACCCGCCGAAACACTCTGCAAACCGTCTTTCAGGGCGGCAGCACCACCTACTCCACGGTCGGCGAGATCCGGTCGCGCGGGGTCGAACTGGAGGCCAAGGCGAACGTCACCGACAACCTCAAGCTAACCGCGGCCCTGAGCCGTTACGACCTGGAGATCGTCGACGACATCGATCAGAGCATCGTCGGCAACCAGCCGCGCCTGGTTCCGGAGACGCTGGCCTCGGTCTGGCTCGACTACACGGTCGACACGGGGACGTTCAAAGGGCTCGGCTTCGGGGCGGCGTTCGCTACCAGGGGGTGTCCTATGCCGACAACGCCAACACCTTGAAGGTTCCAGGGGCGACGACGGTGGACGCGGCCGTGCGCTACGACCACGACGGCTGGGGCATCTCGCTGAACGTCAACAACGTGTTCGACGAACGCTACGTCGCCGGCTGTAGGGGAGCCGAGACGTGCGGCTACGGCGAGGGCCGGACCGCGCTGCTCAAGACCTACCTCACCTTCTAGAACAAGATGCTGAAAGGTGAAGCCACCTTTCAGCTGATTCTTGCTCTCTCTTCAAGCAGTTAGAGCAAAATTCACGATGAAGGTCAAAGCGACCTTCATCGATTTTGCTCTAGCGCGAAACGCCGGCGAGCGTGAAATGCCGGAAGGTCAGATCGGCCTTCCGGCTGAAGTTCACCCTAACTGCACGGTAAGCCGGGGCGGCGGACATCCGCTCGTGCCCGGCGCCCCGGCCTCCCGAGAACGGCTATACTGCTGCATGACTGGCATCCCTCAAGCCCGCGTCTCGATGCGGCGACGGCTGCGGACGGTCGCGGTTGCGCTCGCCGCGGTGCTGCTGCTGGTCCCGCCCGCGCGCGCGGGCGATCCGCCCCGCGTCGCCGCGATCACCTGGGACCTGACGGAAACCCTGATGGCGCTCGGCGTCGCCCCGGTCGCGGTCGCCAACCTGCGCGGCTACCGGGAATGGGTGGTCGCCCCGGAGCTGCCGGCGGATACGGTCGACATCGGCCTGCGCTTCGCGCCCAGCCTGACCACGCTCGCCGCGAGCGATCCGGACCTGATCCTCACCTCCCGCTTCCTGCGGGACCTGCCGGAGCGCCTGAAACCGATCGCGCCGGTCGAGGCGCTGACGATCTATCCCGCCGACGGCGACCCGCTGGCCCGCGCGATCGAGGTCACGCGGACGCTCGCGAACCGGCTGGACCGCCGGGACGCCTTCGCGGACGTGACGGCGCGGCTGGAGCGGCAGATCCGGCATCTGGCGGCCAAAGTGGCCGACCGCGAGCGGCCCGACCAAGTCTATCTGGTGCAGTTCCAGGACGCGGACCATGTGCGCGTCTACGCCCAGGGCAGCCTGTTCCAGTCGGTGTTCGACCGCGCCGGCATCGAAAACGCCTGGGATGGCGCCACCAACGGCTGGGGCTTCGCGCTGATCCCGCTCGCCCAACTGACGGCGTCGGCCGATCACCTGATCGTGCTGGAACCGGTGCCGACCGCGGCCGCGGGCGTGCTCGACGGAAGCCCGATCTGGCAGGCGCTGCCGGCCGTGCGCAGCGGGCAGGTCCACCGCCTGCCGGCGGTCTGGGGCGCCGGCGGCGTGCTCTCGGCGATCCGGTTCGCGCGGCTCCTGGCGCGGCATGTCTATGACCGCCGCTAGCCGGCGCGCGCAGATCCTCCCGCCGGCTTGGGGCCTGCTGCTCGCAGTCGCGACCCTGGTGGCGACGGGGGCGAACCTGCACACCCTGGGCGGGCTTGGCGGGTTCTGGCCGGCGCTCGAACGGCCGGCAAGCGCGTCTTACGAGACGGTCAAGCTGCTCTACGGCTTTGCCCCGCGCCTGGCGGTCAGCTTCGTCGCCGGCGCCGGCCTGGCAGCGGCCGGCACGGTGATGCAGCAGGTGTTGCGCAATCCGATCGCCTCGCCGATGACGCTGGGCGTCGCGGCGGGGGCGCAGCTGGCGCTGTCGCTGCTGACGCTGCTGGCCCCGGAATTGCTGACAAGCCTGCGCGAACCGGCGGCGATGCTGGGCGGCGCGCTGGCATTGGCGCTGGTGCTCGCGCTCGGCTGGCGCCGGCAGCTCGATCCGGCGACGGTGGTGCTCGCCGGTTTGGTGATCAGCCTCTACCTCGGCGCGGTCAACGCCGGCCTGCTGCTGTTGTTTCAACACGACCTGAACGCTGTGCTGATCTGGGGCAGCGGCGTCCTGACCCAGCATGACTGGCGCGAGCTGACTTTCCTGCTGCCGCGGCTGGCCGCCGGCCTGCTTGCGCTGACGCTGCTGCAGCGGCCGCTCGGCGTGATGACGCTGGACGACGGCAGCGCGCACGGCCTGGGCCTGAACCTGCCGCGCGCGCGCGTCCTGAGCCTCGCGGTCGCGGTCTACCTCACCGCCTGCGTGGTCAGCGCGGTCGGCGTCGTCGCCTTCATCGGTCTGGCCGCGCCGGCGCTGGCGCGCCTGCTGGGCGCCTGGCGGATGCGCCAGCGCCTGCTCTGGGCGCCGGTGCTCGGCGGTCTGCTGCTGACCCTGGCGGACCAGCTGGTGCAAGGCCTGTCGGGTGTGCTGCCTGGCCTGCTGCCGACCGGGGCGCTGACCGCGCTGGTCGGTGCCCCAATCATGCTGTGGCTGCTGCGCGGTCTGCACGCCCGGACCCCGTCGGGCCAGGGCGCCCAGTTCACGACCGCGCCCAGCGCCGGTCGCCCGGTGCTCGGCCTGATCTGGCTGGGCCTCCCGCTCGTCTGCCTGCTGGCGATGACCGTCGTGCACGCGCCCGACGGCTGGCTGGTGCAGGCGCCCGGCGCGGTGCTGGCGCAGGCGCCGTGGCGCCTGCCGCGCGTCCTGTCCGCGGCCGGCGCCGGGCTGCTTCTGGGGGTGGCCGGCACCCTGTTGCAACGACTGCTGCACAACCCGATGGCGAGCCCGGAATCCTTGGGGCTGAGCGGCGGCGCCCTGACCGGGGTGGTGATCGCGACGTTCCTGCAGCCCGGCGCCGGCCACCCGCTGCTGCTCGGCGCCGGGACGCTGGGCGCGCTGGCGGTCGTCGGCGGGCTGATGGTGTTCGCCCAGCGTACCGGTTACGCGCCGGAACGGGTGCTGCTCGTCGGCATCGCGCTCAAGGCGGTATTCGACGCCGTCGTCGGCCTGGTCGCGGTCAGCGGCACCCCGTTCTGGGTCGCGCTGCTGCAGTGGATCTCCGGCTCCACCTACGGCACGGACTGGGCGACGGTGGCGGGGACCGCGGGCGCCGCCGCCGTGGTGCTCCCGCTCGCCGTGTTGCTGGCGCGCTGGATCGACCTGCTCACGCTCGGCGACGCTCAGGCGCAGGCCCGCGGCCTGGCGGCCGGCACCGCCCGCGGCCTGCTGCTGCTGCTGGCCGCGCTCGCCACCGCGGCGGCCACGCTATTGGTCGGCCCGCTCAGCTTCGTCGGTTTGATGGCCCCGCACTTGGCGTCGATGTTGGGCTTGCGCCGGCCGCGCGCGCAGATCCTGGGCGCGAGCGGCCTGGGGGTCGGGCTTCTGGTCCTGGCCGACTGGGTCGGCCGGGCGGTGCTGCTGCCCTACGAACTTCCGGCCGGGCTGGCCGCCTGTCTGATCGGGGGCGTCTATTTCATGTGGCTGCTGCGCCGGCTTTAGGACGCCACCGGCATTAACCTTTTGTTGCCCGACCGGCCGGCAAGCTTGCCGGGCACCCGCATAGGTAATGACGGGATCCGATGGACAAGGCAGTGGACGAGACGCGCGGCGGGCCCAGGCAGGCGCCCGAAGGCGCCGCCGAAACCCCGGGTGCGGGCAGCCGTACGGGCCGGACAGGTTCCGTGCTGGCCGAATGGGAAGCCGCGATCGCGCCCGGCGCACGCTGCCTGAACCCGACCAGCGCCCGCTACCGCGTCCAAGCCCGGAATCCGGCGCGCGCCGCGCTGGCGGCGCTGCAACGCCACGGCCTGACCGGCGAACAGGCGCGCGGCTGGGGGATCGGCATCGCCGTCCACTTGCTGCCCGACACCGGACACCCGCGCGCGGTCTACGCCGTCGACGGCCCGGCCGGCTCGCCCATGCTGCAACTGCGCTACGCCCGCCTGCTGCCCGGTACCTCGGAGCTGCTGACCGGCGGTGAGAGCCCGTTCGACGCCGGCGCGCTCGCGCGCGAGGTGCCCAAGACCGCCCGCCGCTGGGCGGAGGCCCGGGTCGGGTCCAGCGGTATCACGGAGGTGCTGCGCGGCACCTTTTGGCAGCGCGAGGCCACGCTGTACTGCTCGACCGCCCTGGTGCTGTCCGCCTTCGGCTTTCCGATGAGCACCGAGGTGTTCGCCGTCGGCGGCATCCTGTTGATGATGCAAGGCGCGGTCCGGCTGATCGTGCACGAGAGCCGGATTTTCGCGCTGGCCCGCTCGATCCTGCGCAATCCGGAACACGTCGGCCAGCTCCGCGCGGATTCCCAGCGCATGCTGTTCCTGCGCGGCCACGCGCTGCTCGGCCCGGCCGGCCGGCAGATCCGCCGCGTGCTGCGGGAGCGGGCGGCGGTCCCCGACCTGACCGGACCCAGCCGCCTGATGCTGCTGCTCGACGAAGACGCCGCGGTCACCACCGGTGCCGGCGCCTACGGCATCGTGCCGGAGGAAACGCTGCCGGAGAGCGACAACGTCCTCACGGTCGTGTTCCGCCGGCCGCGCAAGCCCGACATGCCGCCGCCGGCGGAGACGGCGGCCTCGTCCGGGGATGCGCCGCCAACCGCCGTTGGCGCGCCCGCTGGCCTGCCCGCCCGCCGCGCCAACCATAGACCGGCCGAGGTCGACGAGGTCGAGGTGATCGAGGCGGAACTGCTGGACCCCGAAGCGTACTACGGCGACCGCCCGCAGCGGAATTGGTGGGCCTGACCTTCTCGGACCCCACCCGCTCGGCGCGAACACCCGATTTCAATAGCCTTTTTCGCGCGAAACTGAAATACTACTTAACCTGAAGCAGGTTTGCCAGCCCGCGGACCGGGCCGGGGAGCCGGTGTTCCAAGCTGTCCAAGGGCCGCAACGATGAGCGAGGCGGGTCAGACCCACCATTCGGCGCGGATCGCGAAATCGCGCGGCGCCGGCCGCGACGGCCCCGGGCTCGACGGGTTCACGCTTGGCGTGCTTGGGATCTGTGCGCACTTGGCGGGTATGACGCTGGTCGTGCTGGCCGTGATGGGCCTGATGACGCTGTACGACGCCCTGGCCGTGCGGCTGGGCGACCCCGCGCTGGCCGGTCTTGTGGTCGGCCCCCTCGCGATCGGGCTGATCGGCGCCAAGGGCATGCTTGGCTTGGTCGCCCTGTGCCGCCGGGATCGGCTGCGGGCGCAGTTGGCGGCCGCGCTCGACCGCGGCCCGGCGTTGCGGCGCCTGACCGTCTGGACCGGGTTCGTGCTCGCGGTCGGCGTTCGGGCGGCGCTGCTGGTCGCGGCGGCGGCGATGCCGGTCGTCGTGCTGATGACGGGCACGGGACAGAACCCGAATTCGGGCATCAGCCAGCCGACGGTCTACGCCCTGCTCGCCCTGTCGGTTTTGATCCTGGCGCCGCTCGTGGGCATGCGCACCCGCCGCGGCCTGCGCCGGCTGCGCCTGCGGCGGGACCGCGCGTTGCGCGCCCGCGCCCGCTGAAACGCGGCCGAAGCCGATCCGAACCCGATTTCGCGTCAAGTTCTCAGTCTAACGCGCTGCAATCGAAGCAGGATGTCGCCTGCCGGTGCGAACGCCCTCGGGCATCTTGGCCTGGACAGAAGGCGGTCCGGCGGCCTAGAACAAAATCGATGAAGGTCGCGTCGGCCTTCATCGTGAAGTTTGCTCTAACTGCTTGAAGAGAGAGCAAGATTCAGCTGAAAGGTGGCTTCACCTTGCAGCATCTTGCTCTAGGGGGTCCGAGCGCTTCGATGGAGGCGCTCGCCGCGCGATCTCCGACACACCCAGGGATACCCCGACCGCCATGCGCCGCCGCCCGCTCCTGCCCCTGCTGTGCGCCCTCGCCCTGGTCGCGGTCCTGCCCGGCCGGGCGCAGGCGCAGGACTTCGCCGTCGATCTGTCGCAATGCCGGGATCAGCTGGAGGCGTTCGCGCGGCTGCAGCTGGACTGCCCGGTGTCGGTCACGCCCAGCGAGTCGGGCCTGCAGCAAATGCCGGAGATGCTGCGCCAGCTGCTGTCCGGTCTGACCTGCACGACCCAGGTGACCGCCAACAAGGCGGACGTCTACGGCCAGTGGATCACCGCCGGGCGGTTCGACCCGCCGCGCAAGCAGATCACCTGCCGGCACCCGAACATCCAGAACCAGCGCCTGACCGCCACCGTCGACGTGACCTGCACCCGCGACGGCGACAGCTGGTCCTGCCCGCCGGGCGTGGAGCAGATCGAGGGCGCGGGCATGCTGGGCCAGTACCTGACGCAGTACCTGAACCAGGGCAGCGGCCTGTGGTCCGGGCTGGAGCAGGAACTCGCCAAGCGCGACTGACCGGACGCGGACGATCGCCCGGCGCCGTTACGCCGGCATCGGCGCGCGGGTGCGAGACTTTAGAACGGAATCTCGTCGTCCAGGTCGTCGCCGCCGCCGGGCCCCGGTGCGGGGGAGCGGGTGTCCATCGCGCCGACGCGGTCGTCCTGCTGCTGGCGGCCGGTGCCGCCGCCCCCACCGCCGGCATAGCCGCCACCGCCTTCACCGCGGGCGTCCAGCATCTGCAGTTCGCTGCGGAAGCGCTGCAGCACGACCTCGGTCATGTAACGCTCCTGGCCGGACTGGTCCTGGAACTTACGGGTCTGCAGCTGACCCTCAAGGTACACCTTGGAGCCCTTCTTCAGGTACTTCTCGGCGACGTCGACCAGCCGGTCGTCGAAGATCACGACCCGGTGCCACTCGGTCTTTTCGCGCCGCTCGCCGCTCTGCCGGTCGGTCCACTGCTCGCTGGTCGCCAGCGACAGGTTGGCCAGCCGCGAGCCCTGGTTGGTCTGCCGGACCTCCGGGTCGCGACCGAGGTTGCCGATCAGGATGACCTTGTTGACGGTACCGGCCATGACGTGGGGCGTCCTTCTAGCGTGCGGCGAGACTCGAATGGCGACCCTGGAGTTTATCTGCTCGCCCCGGCCACCGCCACACCGTTTCTGACCGCCCGCACGGCAAGCTGTCCACAGGCCGTCGGCCGCGGCGATCAAACCGCCCCTCGTTTCGTGGCCGCGCTTGCCCCATATTGGGCGCCAGTTCAGCGGCGGCACCCGTCGCGGCCTGCGGTGCCCGACCGCGCGACCGCGCGGTTCGGCGGCCGCCACCCGAGAAACGGACACGATGGCGAAGTCGATGGCGGAAACGCACGGCGCCCCCACGATCCGCGTGCAGGGCGCGCGCGAGCACAATCTGAAGAACGTCGAGGTCGAACTGCCGCGCGACAAGCTGGTGGTGATCACCGGCGTGTCCGGGTCCGGCAAATCCTCGCTCGCCTTCGACACGATCTACGCCGAGGGCCAGCGCCGCTACGTCGAGTCGCTGTCGGCCTACGCCCGGCAGTTCCTGGAGCTGGCGCAGAAGCCCGACGTCGACAGCATCGAGGGGCTGTCGCCGGCGATCTCGATCGAGCAGAAGACTACATCGAAGAACCCACGCTCCACCGTCGGCACGGTGACCGAGATCTACGACTACATGCGCCTGCTGTGGGCGCGCGTCGGCACCCCCTATTCGCCCGAGACCGGCGAGCCGATCGAGAGCCAGACGGTCTCCCAGATGGTCGACCGGGTGATGGCGATGGACGAGGGCACGCGGCTCTACCTGCTGGCCCCGGTCGTGCGCGGGCGCAAGGGCGAATACAAGCGCGAGCTGCGCGACCTGCAGCAGCGCGGCTTCCAGCGCGTGAAGATCGACGGCGAGCTGTACGAGATCGAGGACGCGCCGAGCCTGGACAAGAAGAAGAAGCACGACATCGAGGTCGTGGTCGACCGCTTGGTGGTGCGCGAGGGCATCGAGACGCGCCTGGCGGACTCCTTCGAGACCGCGCTCAAGATCGGCGAGGACCTGGCGTTCACCGAGAACGCCGACACCGGCGAGCACACCTCGTTCTCCGCCAAGTTCGCCTGCCCGGTCTCCGGCTTCACGATCGACGAGATCGAGCCCCGGCTGTTCTCGTTCAACAACCCGTTCGGCGCCTGCCCCGACTGCGACGGGTTGGGGGCGACGCTGCACATGGACCCCGGGCTGATCGTCGACCCGCGGCTGTCGCTCAAGAAGGGCGCGATCGTGCCGTGGGCGGGCTCGCCCTCGCAGTTCTACAAGCAGACCCAGGACAGCCTGGCGAAGCACTTCGGCGTCTCGGTGACCACGCCGTTCGGCGAGCTGCCGGAATCCGCCCAGACCGGCATTCTCTACGGCACCCGCGAGCCGGTGCGGATGCGCTTCGACGACGGCCTGCGGTCCTACGAGACGCAGAAGCCGTTCGAGGGCATCGTCCCGAACATGGAGCGGCGCTACCGCGAGACCGACAGCGACTGGGTGCGCGAGGAGCTGTCCAAATACCAGACCGCCAAGCCGTGCGACACCTGCGGCGGCCAGCGCCTGAAGCTGGAGGCGCGGATGGTCCGGATCCGCGGGATCAACGTCTCCCAGGCCGCCGAGATGTCGATCGAGGAAGCCCAGCGCTGGTTCGACCACGTGCTCGACCACCTGCGCCCGCAGCAGCAGGAAATCGGCCGGCGGATCGTCAAGGAGATCAGCGAGCGCCTGGACTTCCTGATGGACGTCGGGTTGGAGTACCTGACCCTGTCCCGCCCCGCCGCCACCCTGTCGGGCGGCGAAAGCCAGCGGATCCGCCTCGCCTCGCAGATCGGCTCCGGCCTGACCGGGGTGCTCTACGTCCTCGACGAGCCGTCGATCGGGCTGCACCAGCGCGACAACGCCCGCCTGTTGCAGACCCTCGAACGCCTGCGCGACCTGGGCAACACCGTGATCGTGGTCGAGCACGACGAGGAGTTCATCCGCGACAGCGACTACCTGGTCGACATGGGTCCGGGCGCCGGCACCCACGGCGGCAACGTGGTCGCGCGCGGCACCCCGGCGGAAGTGATGCAGAAGCCGGAAAGCCTGACCGCGCAGTACCTGACCGGCTTCCGCCAGATTCCGCTGCCCGACAAGCGCCGGCCGGGCCGGAAGGGCCAGGCGATCACGGTCAAGGGCGCCCGCGCCCACAACCTGCAGGACGTGACCGCCAAGATCCCGCTCGGCACCTTCACTTGCGTCACCGGCGTCTCCGGCTCCGGCAAGTCGACCCTGATCAACGAGACGCTGTACAAGACGCTCGCCCGCCGGATTAACGGCGCGCGCGAGGCCCCGGCCGAGCACGACAAGGTCGACGGCATGGAGCTGCTCGACAAGGTGATCGACATCGACCAGTCGCCGATCGGCCGGACCCCGCGCTCCAACCCCGCGACCTATACCGGTGCGTTCACGCCGATCCGGGAATGGTTCGCCGGCCTGCCGGAATCCAACACCCGCGGCTACAAGGCCGGGCGCTTCTCGTTCAACGTCCGGGGCGGGCGCTGCGAGGCCTGCCAGGGCGACGGCGTGATCAAGATCGAGATGCACTTCCTACCCGACGTCTTCGTCACCTGCGACGAGTGCAAGGGCAAGCGCTACAACCGCGAGACCCTGGAGATCACCTTCAAGGGCCACTCGATCGCCGACGTGCTGGAGATGACGGTGGACGAGGGCGTCGACTTCTTCTCCGCCGTGCCGAACATCCGCAACAAGCTCAAGACCCTGCAGCAGGTCGGCCTGGGCTACGTCAAGATCGGCCAGCCGGCGACCACGCTCTCCGGCGGCGAGGCGCAGCGGGTCAAGCTCGCCAAGGAACTCTCGCGCCGGTCGACCGGCAAGACCTTCTACATCCTGGACGAGCCGACCACCGGCCTGCACTACGAGGACGTGCGCAAGCTGCTGGAGGTGCTTCACCGCCTGGTCGACAACGGCAACACCGTGGTGGTGATCGAGCACAACCTCGAGGTCATCAAGACCGCCGACCACATCCTGGACATGGGCCCGGAAGGCGGCGCCAAGGGCGGCCGGCTGGTCGCCAGGGGGACGCCCGAACAGGTCGCCCAGGTCGCCGAGAGCCACACCGGCCGCTACCTCGGCGAATACCTGGAGACACACCACGGCCGCCCGCAACAAGGCGGTCAGAAACGCCGCAAGCAGGCCTGAGGTCGCGCCCTCCTCGCCTAACATATCCCCTCTCCCTCGACGGAGACTTTTGCGCGATGGCGGCAATACCCGTCAGGCATCCTTCGAGACGGTTGGCGTCGCCAACCTCCTCAGGATGAAGTTATAGGTTTTACAATAAGATATAGAGCTTCATGCTGAGGAGCCCCGCGCAGCGGGGCGTCTCGAAGCATCGCTGACGGGTGCTGAAGTGCCCGTGCAAAAGTCTCTCCACTGGGAGGAGAGGGCTAAGGAGAGGAGGTTGCCGCTTCTATAGCCGTGGGGCCTCCTCACCCAGTCCCTCTCCGTCCACTCGGGGGAGAGGGAAAACGCCGCCGCGCCGTGCGAGCGCAGAAGAGCCGGCGCCCGCTATTGGAACGCCGGCCCCGATCCGTTCAGCCGCGTGCGGTTTACTGGAACGCCTTGGGCTGGTGCAGGTGGGCGAAGCCGCCGCGGAGGCGGCCGGCGACGCCGGTCAGGGCGCGCTTGATCGCGCGGAAGCCGGCGTAAAAGGCCTTCGACCGCTCGCTGCGGCCCTTGCGCATATAGAACTCGATCTCGGCGTGGGTCATGGCTCGGGCTCCTGATTGACCGGTGTTCGCGGGCCGGACGATGGTTAAGCTTCTCTCAACCGTGTTTCGCCCCGGCCGCTGCTTGGTTTAGAAAATGAGCCCGATTGTGCACTGCGACAAACGACGCTTTTTCAGGTTATAGGTGAACGATATTCACCCAAAAGCCGTCCAGTGGCATGCCGGAACGCGGAGAGGACCGCCCATGCACCTACCCCCGATCAACGCCCTGCGTACCTTCGAGGCGGCGGCCCGCCACGGCTCGTTCAAGAAAGCCGCCGAGGGACTGCACATGACCCCCTCGGCCGTCAGCCACCAGATCAAGGCGCTGGAGGAGCTGCTGGGCACGGCGCTGTTCCGCCGGGCGACCCGCAAGGTCCATCTGACCGACACGGGCCGCGCCTACCTGCCGGCGGTGCGCGAGGCGCTGGAGCTGCTGCGCGAGGCGACCGAGCGGATCACCGCCAAACCGGACAAGGCGGTGCTGAACATCTCCGCCGCGCCGTCGTTCGCGGTCGGCTGGCTGATGCCGCGGCTCAGCGCGTTCCAGGTCGCGCACCCGGAAATCGAGACGCGGCTGTCCGCGCAGATCGAGATGGTCGACTTTGCCGACAGCGACATCGATCTGGCGATCCGCCACACCGCCAAGGTCGACACCCCGGGCCTGGTCGCCCACCGGCTGATGGAAGAGGAACTGATCCCGGTGGCAAGCCCGGAACTGCTGGCGCGCCAGCCGCTGCGCAACCAGGACGACCTCGCCAAGGTGCAGTTGATCCATGCGGTGCCGCGGATGGGTCGCTGGCGCTCCTGGCTGCGCGCGATGGGCGCGGACAAGGTGGACGCCGAGAGCGGCCCCAAGTTCGACCACGACGCGATGGCCGTGCAGGCGGCGCTGAGCGGCATGGGGGTGGCGATCGTCAACCGGGGGCTGGTCGAGAAGCAGCTGGCCGACGGCACGCTGGTCGCGCCGTTCCCGCACGACCTGCACTCCGACCTCGCCTTCTGGCTGGTCTATCCCAGGCAGCGCGAGGCCGACCCTTCGATCCAGGCGTTCCGCGCCTGGCTGTTCGAGCAGGTCGGCCAGACGGCCGCCGGCGCGACCGACCTGCAGGACGCATAGGCGCCGGCGCGAGGGCGATCTACTCTGGGTCGGTGTCCGGCGCGTCCGCGCCCTCGGTCTCCTCGTCGATCCATTGCAGGAACGGCTTGTGACCGGCCTGGATCGGCAGCGCCAGCACGGCCGGGCAGTCGTAGCTGTGCTCCTTCTGCACGAAGTCGATCACCCGGTTGATCAGCGCGTCGCGCGTCTTGGCGAGCAGGATCGCCTCGCTGTCCTCCTGAACCCGGCCTTCCCACCAAAAGATCGGGATCATGTTCGGGATCACGTTGGCGCAGGCGACCAGCCGCGCCTCGACCAGCCCGCGGCCGATCTCCTTGGCCTCCTCGACATTCGACGCGGTGATGTAGATCAGGTTGTAGGCCATCGCCGTCCCCTCCGCTTTGCGCTACTGTTGCAGGTGTCCCGGGCCGGTCTGCGGCGCGCGTGCGCGCCGCGCGGCATCCCGGGGTCAAGTCTAGACAAGCCGGCGCGGCCGGTCAGGGGGGTCCGCATCCCCGGGACAGCAGGCCGCAAGCCTTCGCGACGACACCGCGACGACACCAACCCCGCCACACGCCGATCGCCGATGCGCCCGCGCGCCAGATAGGCGCGTTCGGCCGCGCTCGGCGTGCTGGCGTGGGGCGGCGCGCCGCGGTCGGGCGGGGCGCTGACCGGACGGGGCGGGGTGGCGCGCGGGCTGGACCAGCCGGGCGGCAAGCTGCCGCTGTTCGACGCCGACGGGCAGGCCTATGCGCCGGCCCTGATCCGGGCGTGCATCCGCAAGGGCTGGGCCACCCCCTGGTTCGCCAACCCGATGAAGCCGGACTGGCTGGTCTGCCGCCTGACCGAGGCCGGCCGGGCCGTCGCACGCGGCGGGCCAGAAAAAGGCCCCGCCGGACGGTGAGCCGGCGGGGCGCGTCGAGTTGGGCTTGAGGGGGAGCAGACCCGCAAAACCGTGCGGGCCGCAACCCGACGACGCGACGCTGGATCGCTAAGACAACGACGCCATCGTGATATCCGCACCCTGCGGCGCGCCGCCACGCCCCGCATTGATCCATCTCAAATCCCATGCGCTGCCCGGGTCGCGGTTGCACGGACGCGGCCCGGCTGCCTACCTCCCCGGACGAGGAGATCCGCGGGGAGGCGTTGATGGCGCGCGCCTACGTCGGCACCAGCGGCTGGAGCTACGACGGCTGGGTCGGGCCGTTCTACCCGGATACGCTGCCGCGCAACCAGTGGCTCGCCCACTACGCCCGGCACCTGGACGCGGTGGAGCTGAACGCGAGCTTCTACCGCCTGCCGATGCAGAACATGCTGAAGGGCTGGGCCAAGCGCACGCCGGAACGGTTCAGCTTCTCGGTCAAGGCCTGGCAGCAGCTGACCCACCGCAAGCGCCTGAAGGACTGCGGCGAACAGCTGCAGGTCTTTTTCGAACGGATGCAGCCGCTGGCCGACCGCACGGCCGCGGTGCTGTTCCAGCTGCCGCCCAAGATGCCGCTGGACGTCGAACGGCTGGAAGGCTTCCTGCGGCAGCTGCCCGCGGGCACCCGCGCCGCGTTCGAGTTCCGCGACCCGCGCTGGCACGTGAGGCACGTCTACGACGCGCTGGAGCGCCACAACGCGGCCTTCGTGCCGTTCGAACTGGCCGACCAGCGCGCGCCGGCGGTCGCCACGGCGGGCTTCGTCTACCTCCGCCTGCACGGCCGCGAGGACAAATACCGCGGCCGCTACGGCCGCGACCAGCTGCGGCCCTGGGCCGACTGGCTGACCGGGCACATGCAGGCCGGCCGCGACGCGTTCGTGTTCTTCGACAACACGGATAAAGCCGATGACGCTGTGCGGGATGCGCTGGAGATGCGGGAGATGTTGGGGGCATCGGCATAGTCTATTGAAAGTACAGGCCCGGCTGGATGTCACCGCCTATCGGGACTGTTGGTCATGTCCATCGCCCAATATCGCCCCAGACTGCGGGCTTCGGAAGTACTCCAACGATTCTATGATACCTTCCCCGGAGCAGGCGGATTATCGATGCGAAATTTGCTGATTCAGTACTTATCTGAGACCCTTAACCCTTCGCGCAAACGATAATTCCGATATCAAGGGGGAGGTCAACGCATGCAGGATATCCGTCTATGGTTGGCATTAGCTACACCCATGCTGCTTTTCGGCTGCGCCGACACGGTCATGATTCCCGCGGAAGATTCGACGCCGCCGGAAGTCAAGCTGACGGCGATCGCCACTGGCGAGAATCGTGGGTCAGTCGACTCCAGCAACAACGCTGTCACCGCATATCAATTGGCCAGCGAAGACTCTGCCTTGCTGGCGAGTGGTCATGCGTAATTCGGCGGAATCCGCCCACCCAATTCGGTTGAATTCGCCCACCTGGTTCGGCTGAAACCGCCCACCGAATTCGGCGAATTCGCCCACACGTAGCACGAGAGTAAGACGGCGCGCGGCCTTGGTAGCAACGCTCTACGGTGCGCCCCTGATCACGAGGGACAGGGGGCCCGTGGATGCCGAAACCGAGGTCGGATATGCGTAAAATCAGGGAAGTTCTCCGGCTCCGCGACGAGCACGGCGCCAGTCAGCGCCAGATCGTGGCGGCGTGCCGGCTCCCCCGGACGACGGTCCGGGATTATCTGCGGCGGCTGAAAGCCGCCGGGCTGACCTACGCCGCAGTGGCGGCTTGGTCGGACGACGCGCTGGAGGCGCAGCTGTTCCCCCGCACACCGGCACCGGCCGGCCGGTCGGAGCCGGACTGGGCCTATGTCGCCCGGGAGCTGGGCCGGCGCGGGGTCACGCTGAAACTGTTGTGGCGGGAGCATCTGGAGGCCGTGCCAGACAGCTACCGCTACACGCAGTTCGTCGCCCGGTTCCGGGAGTGGCAGGGCGCCCACAAGGAACCGCGGCTGCTGCGGGCGCATACGCCGGGCGAGATGGTCGAGATCGACTACGCCGGCATGACGCTGAGCGTGGGTGTGGGGGCGGCGGCGCGGCCGGCGCAGGTGTTCGTGGCGGTTCTGCCGTACTCAGGTTACCTGTTCGCGGATGTCACCTGGAGCCAGCAAAGCGCCGACTGGCTGGCCTCGCACGTACGGCTGTTCGAGCACCTGGGCGGAGTCCCGTCGCGTCTCGTGCCGGATAACCTCAAGGTCGGCGTCACCCACGCGAGCTTCTACGACCCGGCGATCAACGCCGGCTACCACGAGCTGGCCCGGCACTACGCCACGGCCGTGGTTCCGACGCGCGCCAGGAAGCCACGGGATAAGCCATCCGTGGAAAATGGCGTTTTACAGGCGGAGCGGCGTGTCCTGGCGGTGCTGCGCGACCGCGTGTTCGCCACGCTGGCCGAGGCGCGCGCGGCGGTCGTCGAGCTGGTCGCGCAGGTCAACGACGATCCGCTGACCAGCCAGCCAGGCATGACCCGCCGGGAGCTGTTCACCACCATCGAGCGGCCCACGCTCAAGGCGCTGCCGGCGGCGGCGTTCGTGATCGGCAGCTGGGCGCGGTTCAAGGTGCCGGAGACCTACCACGTCACCGTCGACGGCGTGGCGTACTCGCTGCCGCATCGCCTGATCGCCGCCACGGTGGACATCCATGCCGGGCCCGAGGTGATCCAGGTCTTTCACCGCAACAAGCGCGTGGCCTGCCACCGCCGGCAGGCGGCCTCCGGCGACCCGCGCTCCGGCCGGGATCGGGTGACGCTGGACGCCCACAAGCCCTCCAACCACCGGGCCGTGGAGAGCTACACGCCCGCGCGCGTCGCCGAGGAGCTGGCGGCGATCGGTCCCGCCGCCGCGGCGATCTACGCGCGCATCCGGGCTGATGCCGATCATGACATGCAGGCCGCTCGACAGGGCCGCGGGCTGATCCGGCTCGCCGCCCTGCACGGGGCCACGCGTCTGGAGGCGAGCTGCGAGGCTGCGCTCGCCGCGAACATCGGCGCCTACCGCTACATCGAGCGCACCATCGAGCAGACCGACGTGTCGGCGCCGGCCACCGCCGGCGTCGGGGACCACGCCAACCTGCGTGGCCCGTCCTACTACCACTGACCCCGATCCAAGGAGATCCCGCATGCGTCATCCCAACATCGACCGCCTGCGCCAGATGCGCCTGTACGGCATGGCCAAGGCGCTGGAGGAGCTGGACCACCAGCCCGACGCGGCCAGCCTGTCGTTCGACGACCGCCTGGCGCTGTTGATCGAGCGCGAGGCCGAGGAGCGCGCCAACGCCGCGCTCGCCGGCCGGCTCCGGCGGGCGAAATTCCGCCAGCAGGCGTGCCTCGAAGACCTCGACATGAACCCCGCGCGCGGTCTGGACCGCGGGGTCGTGCGCGAGCTGGCGACCTGCCGCTGGATCCGCGAGCACCGGCCGGTGGTGGTCGTCGGCGCGACCGGCACCGGCAAGACCTGGCTGGTCTGCGCGCTCGGTCACCAGGCCGCGCGCGAGGGCTACAGCGTCCAATACACCCGCCTGACCCGGCTGCTGGACGGGCTCGCCACCGCGCGCGTGGAGGGCAAGCTGGCGCGCGAGTTACGCCGGCTGGCCCGGCTCGACCTGTTGATCATCGACGACTGGGGCATGACCGAGCTGACCGCCGCCCAGCGCCTCGACCTCATGGAGGTCATCGACGATCGCCACGACCGCCGGGCCACGCTGCTGGCCTCGCAGATCCCGGTCGACCGCTGGCACGCTGTGATCGGCGATCAAACCTACGCCGACGCCATCCTCGACCGGCTGGTCCACAACGCCCACCGGCTGGAGCTCACCGGCGAGTCCATGCGCAAGCGCGCCGCCGCGAAGGCGTCCGAGGAGGCCGCGTGAGCGCGCTCGCCCAGGTGGGTCCACAGCACGGCGCGGCCCGCGCGCTGCGCCTTATGGGCGCGCGCGGTCCCCTTGGCTGTGGACTACCTGGACGAGCGCGGGCGATATCCTGCTTGTCGCTCCAACACCCACACCCGTAAGCTGTAACGAGAAGGCCCGCGCCCCGACCTCTCATGCGACCCGCACAGGGTGGGCGGATTCACCGAACCGGGTGGGCGGTTTCAGCCGAAACACCCGGGCGAATTCGCCGAAATGCGCATGGTCACGACGATGGCGGCGTCAAACGCTTGGAAATCAATGCAATTTCTGGCGGACAGTTGACGTCCACGGGGCAGCCCGATGCCCGCACGGTCGTTAAGACAGGGTCGCGGGACACTCCGAAAGACCGATTGTTGGTCGGGGCCGGACCAGCGTTCGCCGAGGACACAGGCCAGATCCAGTTGCGCGCGATCGCCGAGGACTTCAATGGCAACGTGGCACGTACCGCGGTGTTAACCATTAACGAGGTGCAACCTGCACAGGCCAACCTATCGGCCAGTCCCAATCCCGTTGTCCGCGGAGAGACCTCCGACCTGAGTTGGCAGATCACCGGCGGCAACTTTAAATCTGCGAACGTGCGTGCCGGATCAAGCAATACGATCCGCGCAAACGCTGGCGCTTCCGACCAAGCGCCGGTCAGCCCGTCGCAAGACACGACCTATACGCTTACTGTGAAGACACATATCGATCAACCAACGACGCCGGGCGATCAAGTTCGCTTACAGGTCTCGCCGCCCCCGATGCCGAAGGTCAGCATTAGTGCGCAGACTACGAACGCGACCGCCGGCGATAACGTCCGCTTCAACTATAGCGGTCAAGACGTTGACCAGATTTCTATTCCAAAGCTGAATGTGGGACCAACAAGGAACTTGAACGGATCCGTGACAAAGGTCCTGTACCAGGATTTCACGGCTACGGCCGAGGGCATCAAGAACAACCAAGTCGCCGACACCGACAGCGTGAACGTTAGCGTCCAGGCCCCGGCGACCATCGACATCCGGCAGTCTTCGATCACACCCAACCAGACAGGACACGTCTGTTCCCCGACCCAAAGTTCGATCGAGCTCTCGAACCAGGATGTGACACGTCGCTTCGGGACCTATGACACCGTCGACCAGCTTAAGGTCGACGGCTTTGACGTGAATAATGCCAATGTGACCATTTGGCACTATCCACGGACAGGGGCCCTCTCGAAAACGACCATCGGGGCTCAAGCTACCGGTTCAACCGGCAACACGACGACATACTTCAGTGGCGAGGATACCGGCGGACGCTGGTGCTTTAATCTGAACAGCGGCTTCGAACAGCCAGGCATCGATTCCCTACCGGTAACCTTCACCCTCTCACAGTAAACGGGCATCCAGACGGTGCACTCGAACGCCGGGTGCACCGTCATGCCGCCCGCTCTGTTCCGGTGCGTCTTGCGCGCGCAGAGTGCCGATCACCCGTGAATGAAAACCTCTTCGGCGCGCTGTGCAGGCGCCACCAAACCAACACGGAGATCACTGACGTCTGTGTGAACGAAAATGGTCGGAGCGGCAGGATTTGAACCTGCGACCTTCCGGCCCCCAGCCGGATGCGCTACCAGACTGCGCCACGCTCCGAACCGTCTGGGCGCCGATGGGGACGGTGCGGCGCCGCGTGTGGCGGTCGTTATAGCGGCCTGCGCGGTGTCACGCAATGACGCGTCGGTGCCGGTTTCGGGGGCCCGCGCCGCCCTCCGGAGCCGGCGGGACCGGTGGCGCCCCCGCTCAGTCGCCGGTGCGGCGCTTCAGCTCGGCCCGGGCGGCGCGCAGTTCTTCCAGCACGCTGCGGATCGTCTCGCGCTGCTGGTCGCTCAGGCTGGCCTCCGCGAGCGTCGACGGCGCCGCCTGGTCGGTCGAGCCGTGGGTCGGCGCGCGCGACTCGGTGTGGCGCGCGGCACTGCCGGTCGGGCCGGTCGGGCCGGCCGGCCCGGTCGCCGTGGCGGCGCGCGCCGCCGGGCCCTCGGGGCGGCCGGTTCGGGGATGCCGCCGGGCCGAGGCCTGCGAGCGCTGCATCGTCGTACCCGGCCCCGAGGGCTGCGCGGCCGCGGTCGCCTCCGGCGCGGGGTCGACTTCCTGCGCGCTGCCGTTGACCGGCGGCGGGGCGCCCGCACGCTCCTGCTCGGCGACCGCCTCCTCGTGCGCGGGCGGCTTGACCTGCCCCTCGCGCAGCAGCTTCTGCACGCCCTTGATGGTGTAGCCGTCGGAATACAGCAGGTCGCGGATCCGGCGCAGCAGCTCGATGTCCTCGGGCCGGTAATAGCGCCGGCCGCCGCCGCGCTTCATCGGCCGGACCTGGGTAAACTTGGTCTCCCAGAAGCGCAGAACGTGCTGCGGCACTTCCAACTCGTCCGAGACCTCCGAAATGGTCCGGAAGGCGGCGGCGGACTTGCTGGCGGTGCGGTTGGCGGCCATGGCGTTCCAGGAACTTGCGCGCGCGGCTGAAAGCGGTCGCGACGGACCGGACAGCGCCGCGCGTCAGGCGTTGACCAGCTGCTTATAGACCGCGTTGATCCGGTTGCGCAGAACGTGCGAGGCGCGGAATACCAGCACCCGGCGCGGCAGGATCGGCACTTCCTCCCCCGTCTTCGGGTTGCGGCCGACCCGCCGGCCCTTCTTGCGCACGGCGAAGCTGCCGAACGAGGAGATCTTGACCGGCTCCCCGCGCACCAGCGCGTCGGAGACCTCGTCCAGCACGGTTTCGACCAACGCGGCCGACTCGTTCCGGCTCAAGCCAACTTGTTGATAGACCGCTTCCGACAGATCGGCGCGGGTTAGGGTCTTCTCCGCCATCCAACGTCCCCCAGCGTTTTCGGCCCGGCAATTTCTCGGGTAACTCAAAGGGTAATGCAGCGGTGCTGACCCGTCAAAGCCGAAACGCCCAGCTTCACCCGGAAAAGTACAGAAAAACGAACGATCTGAGGGGCGCACTTGATGTGCGCCCGGGTGTACGTGCGCGGGTACGACCGGGCGTACGGCTACCAGCGGACGAGCGCGCTGCCCCAGGTGAAGCCGCCGCCCATGCCTTCCAGCAGCACCAAATCGCCTTCCTGGATACGACCGTCCTCGACCGCCTCGAACAGGGCGAGCGGGATCGACGCGGCGGAGGTGTTGGCGTGCCGATCGACGGTCGTGACCACGCGTTCCGGCGACAGGTTGAGGCGCTTGCCGGTCGCCTCGATGATCCGCATGTTCGCCTGGTGCGGCACCAGCCAGTCGACGTCGCTCGCGCCCAGCTGGTTGGCGGACAGGGCGGCGTCGATCGCCTCGGCCATGCGCACGACGGCGTGGCGGAACACCTCCCGCCCCTCCATGCGCAACTGGCCGGTCGACTGCGTGCTCGACGGGCCGCCGTCGACGTACAGCGCGTCGTGGTGGCGCCCGTCGGAATAGAGGTGGGTGGACAGCACGCCGCTCGGCGTATGGCCGTCGGTCTCCTGCGCCTGCAGCACGACCGCCCCGGCGCCGTCGCCGAACAGCACGCAGGTCGTGCGGTCTTCCCAGTCGAGGATGCGCGAGAAGGTCTCGGCCCCGATCACCAGCGCGGTGCGCGCCTGCCCCAGCCGCAGGAAGTTGTCCGCGACCGCGAGCGCGTAGACAAAGCCGGTGCAGACCGCCTGCACGTCGAACGCCGCGCCGCGGGTCATGCCCAGGCGGGCCTGGATGGTCGTCGCGGTCGCGGGAAAGGTTTCGTCCGGGGTGGCGGTCGCGACGATGATCAGATCGAGCTGGTCGACGTCGACCCCGGCGCGCTCAAGCGCGGTGCGCGCGGCGGCGGTGCCGAGGTCGGAGGTGTTCTCGTCCGCCGCTGCGATCCGGCGTTCCTGGATCCCGGTCCGCTGTCGGATCCACTCGTCCGAGGTGTCGACCCGGCGCGCCAGTTCCGCGTTGGTCACAACCCGCTCGGGCAGATATCCGCCGCAACCGATGATCCGGGACCGGGTCGCCATCAGCCTGCCGCCGCCTGGGCGCCGGACGTGCCGTTGCGCGACGCGCCGACGGCCCGGTCGAGCTGGCCCAGATCGGCCCGGATGCGTTCCAAGAACCCGCCGCGCGCCAGGTCGACCGCCACGCCGATCGCGTTGGCGAAGCCGACCGGATCGGTGCCGCCGTGGCTTTTCACCGCGATGCCGTTGAGGCCGAGGAACATCGCGCCGTTGTAGCGGCGCGGATCGGTGCGCTTGCGCAGCTTCTGCATGGCCCGGCGGGCCAGCAGATAGCCCAGCTGGGCGAAGATGGACGACTTGAACGTACTTTTCAGATAGCTGCCGATCAGCTTGGCGGTGCCCTCCGCGGCCTTGAGCGCGACGTTGCCGGTGAAGCCGTCGGTCACGATCACGTCGACCGTGCCCTTGGCGATATCGTCGCCCTCGATGAAGCCGTGGAACCGGCCGGGCAGCTTGATCTCGTTCAGGCGGTCGCGCGCTTCCCACAGCGCCTCGTGGCCCTTGCGCTCCTCGGCGCCGACGTTCAGCAGGCCGTAGCTGGGCTCCATCGTGCCCAGGACGGTGCGCGAGAAGGCGTTCCCCATGATCGCGAAGTCGACCAGGTTCTGCGCGTCGCACTGCACGTTCGCGCCCAGGTCGAGCATCACCGATTCGCCGACCTGGGTCGGGAAGAAGCTGGCGATCGCCGGCCGGTCGATCCCCGGCAGCATCTTCATCAGCATCTTCGACATCGCCATCAGCGCCCCGGTGTTGCCGGCGGAGACGACGCCGTCCGCCTTGCCGTCGCGGACAGCCTGAATCGCCTGACGCATCGAGGAGTTGCGGCCGTTGCGCAGCGCCGTCGACGGCTTCTCGCTGTCGGAGACGACATCCTCGCAGTGCACCAGCGTGGTCACCTGGCGCAGCTTTTTCATCTTCGCCAGGTACGGGTGCACATCCTGCTCACGCCCGAACACCAGGAACTGCACCTGGGGGTGACGCTTGCGGGCAAGGTTCGCACCGCGCAGCACCATGCGCGGCGCGTGGTCACCGCCCATGGCGTCCAGTGCGATGGTCAGGCGATCGCTCAACTACGACCTACCTCCGCCTCATCACCGGCGCGGGCAGGCGTACCTTGCCGCGCGGGTGCCGTCGTGTGACTAAGCCGGGCTCGCTGTGCGCCGGGCCGGGACGCCGCGGCGTCCTGTCGATCTCAGGCGCAATCCCGGAAGACAGCGGTGCCGGCGCGGCGGACGCACGGCCGTGGTGGCCGTGCGCCGCCATAAGCGCCGGGTCGTGACAGCCACCGACGAAGCGTCGGGGGCTTAGTACTTGTCCTTGGGCTCCAGGATCTCGCGCCCCTTATACATGCCGGTCTTCAGATCGACATGGTGCGGCCGGCGATACTCGCCGCTGTCCTGGTCGACCACGTAGGCGGGCGACTTCAGCGCGTGGTGTGAGCGGCGCTTGTCGCGCCGGGACTTCGACACCTTTTTCTTCGGAACGGCCATGATTCGTCCTTCGTCTCACATCCATGTGCGGCTTCGGGCTGGAAGCCGCGTCTTAAACAAAAAGATCGGCCCCGACAAGCCCGCGTCAAAGCCGCGTTTCCCCGTCTTCCGGCTGTGTCTTCCGGCTGTGCGGCGGATCGGTCGACCGAAGCGCTCGCGGGACGGAACCACCGGGCGCCTAGCCATCCCGTTTCAGCTGGCGCAGCACCGCGAAGGGGGTGTCGTCCGGTTCCTCGTCCTCGTCCGGCGCGACGCCGTACCGTGCCGGATCGAACTCGGCGTCCGGCGCGCGCGGGTGCGGATCGAGCGCGAGCGCGAGCTGCTCGGCCAGCACCTCGCCCAGGTCCAGGCTGTCGCCAGTCAGCGGCTCGGGGGTGTCGTCTTCCTCCAGCGCGACGAAGACCTCGCCCTCTTCCGCCTCCGCCGCCGCCGGATCCAGCGTGTACAGCTGAACGAAGCTCTCGCCGACCTTGGCGTCGAACGGCTCCAGCTTGACCACGCAGGTCTGCCGGACGTGCGCGGCAAAGCTGCCTTCGACCCTGATCAGCGGGCTGTCGATCAGCCGCGACACGCTCAGCGTGCCGGTCAGGGCGGACAGGCCGTCCAAGCCGAGGCGCGCGCACAGCTGCCGGCACTCCTCCGGCTTCGCCTCCAGGCTGCGCTCGACCGGGCCGCCGGCCAGCTTGTCCAGGCGCAGCTTGCGCGAGAACTCGATGCTGTCGCGGGTGTGCTGGGTCATGGCTCCTGCCTGGCGGCTGCGCCGGCTGTGCCGCGGCACGGCGAGCGTCGCGGCGCGCCTCGGCTACCGGCGCTTGAGCGGCCGGGACGATAGGCGTGCGGTGACCGTCGGGTCAATCGCTTTTCACGTGCCCGGCGAACCGCCGGGTCAGGCCGTTTTCGCCGGTGAGGCCGCCGTGCCGCCGTCCGGCCGTTCGGCATCCGCGCCCGGCACCGGGGCGAACTGGCCGAACTCCACCCGGCCCTGCATCAGCGTCTCCAGCCCCGCCTCGGCGAGCGCGGCGTCCGTCCGCACCATGTAGCCGGCCACCGTGTCGAGCGTGGCGTCGGTCACGGCGTCCACGTTGCCGTAGAGGTTGCGGCGCAGCGCCTCCCTCAGGTCGGTGCGGCTGCCGTCGAGCCCGGCGTCATAGGCCTTGATCCGGCCGTAGAAGTTGCGCGCCATCTTCTTCACGCGCGGGCCGACGCCGAGGTCGCCGGCGCCCAACTCGCGCACGCTGCCGTCCATGTCCTCGAACATCCGATCGAACACGGCCTGCGCCAGGCGCGCTGTTCGGCGATGGTCGGCGCGCAACCGGCGCAAGATCAGGTAGACGTGCAGCGAGACCAGCTCGAACCGCCCGTCCAGCGTGTCCGGCACCTCCAGATCGGTGTAGAAACCGGGCTGGCGCGCCTGCGCGACCGCCTGGGCGTAGAGCTCGGCGGCGGGCTTGGCCTCCGGACGCCAGCGGCGCAACAGTTGGGCGAGCTTCATGCGGTGTTCCGGTCGATACGATGCGTTCCACGCGGCGTTCTGGGCATGGCGTTCTGGGCATGGGGTGATCCGGGATCGGCCCGGCTTGCACGTCCGCCCCGGCCGCGGGGCTTGAAATGGGCGCGGCAGCGAGGGTAATCAAGCACGCACGCGATCGAGACGGATTGAAGGACATTCGGGCCGCCATGCGCCAACCTGCAAAAGTGCGTCGGCTGCGTCATCTGAGCCTCGCCGGAGTGGCCGCCCTGGCGCTCGCCGGGTGCGAGCTTCCGGTGCAGGTCCACGGCAACCTGCCGAAAGATAGCGAAATCGCCCGGATCGAACCCGGCAAGCAGGGCCGCACGGATGTGGTCAATTTGCTCGGCCCGCCGTCGGTGCGCTCCAGCTTCCAGGACAGCACCTGGTATTACATCGGCCAGAAACAGACGCAGTTCGCGTTCTTCGATCCGACCATCCGGGAACGCAACGTTCTGGTCCTGACCTTCGACCAACAGGACCGCCTGACCGGCAAGAAGCTGTACACCATGACCGACGCCCAGAACATCGATCCGGTGGACCGCCAGACGCCCACCGAGGGCCGCGATCTCTCGGTGATCCAGCAGCTGCTGGGCAACGTTGGCCGGTTCAACAACGCGCCTGGAAGCGGTCAAATCGGCAATCCCGACCCGACCCGCTGACCACGCGTTCGCGTTCTAAGACAGTTGCCAGCGTTCACGACCGGGCGGGTGAATCCGCCGTTGGACCGGAGTCCGCCGCCTCCGCGGCGTCTTCCCGGCCGGCGCGCGGCACCAGTGCGAGTGCGCCCAGCGCGAGCGCCAGCGGCGCGACCACGACCAGATTGACGGCCGTCCAGCCCAGCGCGTCGTACAACACCCCGGACAAAAGCGCCGTCACCGCCACCGTTCCGAACACCATGACGTCGTTGAACGCCTGAACCTTCGCCTTCTCGGCCGTGTCGTGCAACTCGGTGACCAGGGTGGTACCGCCCACGAACAGAAAGTTCCAGCCCAGGCCGAGCAGCACCAGGCCGGCCGCAAAATAGGCCACCCCGATCCCCGACACGTTGATCGCGACCGCGCCCAGCATCGCGAGCGCGCCCCCCGCCATCACCGGGCGCACACCGAACCGGTGGATCAGATGGCCGGTGAAGAACGACGGTGCGAACATGGCGAAGACGTGCCACTGGATTACCATCGCCGCATCCCCAAACGCGTGCTGGTGGCCGATCATCGCGGGTGGCGTGATCGCCATGATCAGGTTCATGGCGCCGTAGCCGACCATGCCGCAGAACACGGCCATCAACAGCGCAGGCTGGCGCACGATCCGGCTCAGCGGCCGGCCGCCGGTGCGCCGTTCTTCCGCGCTCGGCTTGGGGATCTGGATGAACTGCACGAACAGGAGCGCGAGCGCGCACAGCCCCGCAATGGCGAGATAGCCGCCGGCGAACGCGGCGTCGGCGATCAGCTCGCGGGCGTGATTGGCGATCTGCGGGCCCAGGACGGCCGCCAGCACGCCGCCCGCCATCACCAGCGAGATCGCGCGGCTGCGCCAGACCGGTTCGACCGCGTCGGCGGCGGCGAAGCGGTAGTACATACCGTGCGCCAGAAAGCCGCCGGTCAAAACCGCCGCCAGGCAGTACAGCGCGTAGCTGTGCTGCTGGATCGCCAGCACGCCGACGATCCCGCCGGCGATCCCGATCAGCGATCCCTGGGTGAAGCCGGCGCGCCGGCCGAAGCGTTTCATGAACAGCGAAGCGACCGGGCTAACCGACATCAGCGCCACGAACTGCAGGGCAAGCGGCAGCGTGCTGAGCCCCGGGCGCGGCGCCAGCTCCGCGCCGACCAGCGCGGTGATCGAGATCACCAGCGCGCTGCAGGTCATGGTGAGCGCCTGGCACAAGGCCAGGATCGACACGGTGGCGATGGTTCGGGACGGGGCCATGGCGCCGGAGGCTAAGCCAAGGCCGCCCGATGGGAAAGCCTCGGCAGCCGGCTCCCGCGCCGCCGTCGCGGTTACCGGCGCCGTGCCTGCTGCGGCCGCGTGTCCAGGCTCTTCAACAGGACCGCGCGCACGTCGACCGAAACCTCACGCTGCGCGGCCGCATGCAGGTGGCGCTTGACCAGCGGGATCTTGTCGGAGCGCTCGTGAATGAAGCGGTAGGCGTACAGGCCGTGCAGTTCGCTCAACATGGCATCGCGCAGCGCGGGCGCGCGCGCCTTAACGGCGGCTTCGGCGGCTTCGTCGGGCACTTCGAGTTGCACGACGTAGGTCACCAGCTCGCGCACCTGCCCGTCGCGCATCACCGGAAAGGTCAGGGGGTTCAGCTCGACGAACCAGCTCTCAGGCGCCGACTCGGTTGGATCGCCTTCCGAGGCGTGGGCACTCGCGAACGGGAACGGCTCACCGCGCAGGCCAAACCACCAGCCGGCGGTGCCGCCGCCCGCAACCAGCAGGACGACGAGGCAAAGCAATAGGATACGAAGCATTAAACCACCGGGAAAACGATCGGAAGGTCGCGCAGCGCGCGGACCATAAGGGCTCAGCGGTTGCCAAGGTGTTAACCTGTCGGCCGCCGCCGGCTTGCGACAACGGGTCAGCGAAATACGCTAAGAGGCCCATACATCGTTATTTTTGACCTGCATGTAGCTGCGGACGACGGATCAGAAATGTTGCCAGCCGGCGGCACCGGTCTCGAGCAGCTCGCCGTCCGGGCCGCGCACCGCAACGCCGCTGCCGGCCCGCAGCTGACCGATCCGGGTCAGCGGCAGATCCAGCTCCCGGGCAAGCGCCAACACCGCGTCCTGCCGGCCCGGCGGCACCGCGAACACCAACTCGTAATCGTCCCCGGCTGTAAGTGCGGTCGATAACGCCCTGGAATCGCCCTCGACGAGCCGTTGAACCGGAGTCGACAGCGGCACCGCCGCGGCCGTCACCTCAGCAGCCACGCCGGACGCGGCGCACAGATGCGCGAGATCGGCCACCAGCCCGTCGGAGATGTCGAGCGCGGCCGTGGCGAGACCGCGCTCCAGCAGCCCCTGCCCAAGCGCCACCCGCGGACGCGGCCGGCGGTAGCGGTCGATCAGCGT
Source organism: Rhodovibrio sodomensis (assembly GCF_016583645.1). Classification (GTDB taxonomy): domain Bacteria; phylum Pseudomonadota; class Alphaproteobacteria; order Kiloniellales; family Rhodovibrionaceae; genus Rhodovibrio; species Rhodovibrio sodomensis. The sequence goes on from NZ_NRRL01000027.1 coordinate 62,218, forward strand.
CGCCAGCGCCGGTTCGTCCAGCGCATCCGACAGCTCTCCCTGCGCCGCCTTCAGGCCGAACGCCGCGTCGCCGATCGTGCCGGAGACGTAGATATTGTCACCGGTGCGCGCCCCGGCCCGGCGCAGGCAGCGGCCCTGCGGGACGGACCCCACGGCCGTCAGCGACAGCACGGTCGCGCCGTGCGTGCGCGTGGTGTCGCCGCCCCACAGCCGGACGGCGTAGCTGTCCTGGTCGCCGGCAAGCCCGGCAGCAAAGCCGGCGATCCAGTCTTCCTGCACGTCCGGCTGGAAGGCGGTGTTGAGCAGATAGCCCTCCGGCCGGGCGCCCATCGCGGCCAGATCCGACAGGTTCACCCGCAGCAGTTTGCGCGCGACGTCGTCCGCCGGGTCGTCCGGCAGATAGTGCACGCCGGAGGCGATCGTATCGCTGGTGTAGACCAGGTGGCGGCCGGGCAGCGGCGGGATTACCGCGGCATCGTCGAGCAGGCCGAACGCGCCGTCGGTGCCCGCTGCCAGCGGGGCGAAGTAGCGTGCGATCAACTCGAACTCGCCCCGCATGGCGGCCTAGACGTCGCCCGCCTTGGTGCCGCCGGCCGGCCGGTCGCCGAGCTCTTCCGGGCGGAGTGTGCGGGCCATGTGATCCAGGACGCCGTTCACCATCCGCGGCTCCCGGTCGTCGAAGAACGCCTTGGCGAGGTCGACATACTCGTGGATCGCCGTGCGCGCGGGCGTCGTCGGCCGGTGCGCGAGCTCGAACAGGCCGCACATCATGATGATCTGCAGCAGCCGCTCCAGCCGCTCGAAGCTCCAGCCCGCGGCAAGGGCACCACTCAAAGAGTCGATCAGATCCGCCCGGTGCGCCACCACGCCCTTGACCAGGTCGCCGAACAGGCCGCGGTCGATCCGGCCCAGCTGCACGCCGTCGATCGTCTCTTCCAGCCGGTATTCCAGAAATTCGGTGACCACGCGGTCGGCGGTCATCTCGCCCAACTCGACCTGGTAGAGTGCCTGCACCGCGGCCAGCCGCGCCTGCCGACGGCGGTCCGGTCCGGGACCCTTCGCGCCGGGCCTCTGGGGCCGGCTGTCGGCGTTCGCGCTCACGTAACTCTCCTCTGTCTCGAGCATGGCGGACGGCGTCTCGCGTTGGGTCACGGACGGCACGTGGGCCGCGGGCGTCAGCGCGGGTACAGGTTGAAGCGCCGTTTGACCTGCAGCATCTGCAGGCAGGCATCGGCCGCCTCGCCGCCCTTGTTCTTGCGGTTGACGTCGGCGCGCGCCATCGCCTGCTCGTGGTTCTCCACCGTCAGGATGCCGTACCCCAGCGCCAGGCAGTGCTCGGCGGCGATGTCCTGCAGCTTGCGCGCGCTCTCCTGGCAGACGTAGTCGTAGTGCGTCGTCTCCCCGCGGATCACGCAGCCCAGCGCCAGGTAGCCGTCCGGGCGCGGCCGGCCGGCGTAGAAGTCGAGCGAGCGCACCGCGATCCGGATCGCGGTCGGTATCTCGAACGCGCCCGGCACGCGGACCACCTCGTAAGTCGCCCCCGCGGTCTCCAGCGCCGTCACCGCGCCGCTCAACAGATGCTCGCCCACGTCCTCGTAGTAGCGGGCTTCGACGATCAGAATGTGGGGCGCGTCGGCCATGGCCGGTTCGGTCCTGGGATCAGCGGGTTACGGGGACAAGTTATGACAGCGGATACAGGCCTAGCCTGCCGCGCCGTCGCTGCCGTGGGGGATCGGACGCTGGTCCACGATGCGCAGGCCGTAGCCCTCCTGCAGCCCAACAACCGTGCGGCGGCTGTTCGACAGCAAGATCATATCGCTGACGCCGAGGTCCAGCAAAATTTGCGCGCCCACGCCGTAGTCGCGGATCTCGCCGGCCTCACCGCCGGCCTCGCCCTCGCGCGCCCGCAGGCGATCCGACAGCGCGGTCGCCGTCGGCTCGCGCAGCAGCACGACGACGCCGCGGCCCTCCTCGCCGATCATCCGCATGGCGGTGGCAAGCTCGCCGACCTTACCGCCGTGCCGGTCGCCCAGGACGTCGTCCAGGATCGACAGCGCGTGCATGCGCACCGGCACCGGCCTCCCGTCGGCGATGTCGCCGGTCCACAGCGCGACGTGCTCGGTGTAGGCGACCGTGTTGACGTAGACCGCCATGTTGAACGTGCCGCCGTGGGCGCTGTGCAGCGTGGTCTCGTGGATCCGCTGGACGATCCGGTCGTGCTTGCGCCGGTAGGCGATCAGGTCGGCGATCGTGCCGATCTTGAGCCCGTGGTACTGGGCGAACTGCACCAGGTCGTCGCGCCGGGCCATGGTGCCGTCGTCCGCCATGATCTCGCAGATCACGCCGGACGGGTTCAGGCCGGCCAGCCGGGCGATGTCGACCGCGGCCTCGGTGTGCCCGGCGCGCACCAGGACGCCGCCATCGCGTGCCGCCAGCGGGAACACGTGGCCCGGCGTCTCGATGTCGCGCGGCCCCTTCTCGGGATCGATCGCGGTGGCGACCGTGTGCGCGCGGTCCGGGGCGGAGATGCCGGTGGAGACGCCCTCGCGCGCCTCGATCGAGACGGTGAAGGCGGTGGAGAAGCGCCCCTCGTTGCGCCGGGCCATCATCGGCAGGCCGAGTTCTTCCACCCGCTCGCCGGTCAGCGCCAGGCAGATCAGGCCACGGCCGTACTTGGCCATGAAGTTGATCGCCTCGGGCGTCGCCATCTGGGCCGGGATCACCAAGTCGCCCTCGTTCTCCCGGTCTTCGTCGTCGACCAGGATGAACATCCGCCCGTTTCGGGCGTCGTCGATGATGTCGGCGGGCGGCGACTTCAGCTCGTGGAAGGCGGTGTTGCGCGCCTGGGCGCTCCCGGCAGCGCCCGAGGCGCGGTTACCGGTCGGGGGCTGGTCGGTCATCGGCTGTCCTCGCGCTCGGCCTGGAGCATGCGCGCGACGTAGCGTGCCAGCATGTCGATCTCGCAGTTCAGGCTGCTGCCCGCCGCCCGCGCGCCGAAGGTGGTCACCGCGCGGGTATGCAGGATGATGTTCACGCCGAAGCGGTTGCCGTCGACCTCGTTGACCGTCAGCGACACCCCGTCGAGCGCGATCGACCCTTTCGGCGCCACGTACTTCGCGAGGTCCGACGGCAGCTCGACCACGTAGCGCCAGGAATCGCCTTCCGGGTAGGCCTCGACCACCTGGGCGATCGCATCGACGTGCCCGTAGACCAGATGCCCGCCAAGCTCGTCGCCCAGGCGAAGCGAGCGCTCGAGATTGACCGGCGTGCCTTCGTCCAGCGCGCCCAGCGTGGTCTTCGACAGCGTCTCCGCGGACACGTCGACGGCGAAGCCGCCGGCGTGCGTCTCCACCACCGTCAGGCAGACGCCGGCACAGCAGACCGACGCGCCGAGGTCGAGGCTCGCTGGGTCGTAGGAGGTCTCGAAGACGAAGCGGAGATCTCCTGCTTCCCCATCGGGCGGGCGCTGAACCGCGCGGACGCGGCCCACGTCTGTGACGATTCCGGTAAACATGGCGGACGGGAACCTAGGCCAAGAACGGGCTGGGGGTAAGGGTCGGTGAGGATTTAGGCCACCCGGACGTAGCTTTCCATGACGTCGTCGCCCAGCGGCGTCGCGCCCACGCACCGGAACGTCGGCGTGTCGGCCAGCCGGTCGAGCCCGAACCCGGCGATCGCCGGGATGCCGTCGCCGCCGATCACGCGCGGGCTGCGGAACCAGACGACCCGGTCGACCAGGTTATACCGCAGCAAACCGGCGGCCAGCTGGCCGCCGCCTTCGACCAGCACGCGGGTCAGGCCGCGCGCGGCCAGTTCGTGCAGGGCGGCCGTCAGCGACAGCGCACCGTGCGCATCGGTCGGCAGCGGCGCCACCTCGACGCCGGCCTCGCGGTAGGCGTCCAGCCGGTCCGCAGGCGCGTCGCGCCGGGTCAGCAGCAGCGTCGGGGTCTGGCCCGCGTCGCGTACCAGCGCGTGGGTCAGCGGCAGCCGCAACCGGCCGTCCAGCACCACACGCAGCGGCCGATAGGCGTCCATGCCCGGCAGCCGCACGGTCAGTGCCGGGTCGTCGGCCACCGCCGTGCCGCTGCCGACCATGACCGCGTCGTGCCGGGCGCGCAGCAGATGGCCGCGGGCGCGCGCGCCCGGCCCGGTGATCCACTGGCTCTCGCCGCGGTGGGTGGCGATCCGGCCGTCCAGCGTGGTCGCGGCCTTGAGCGTGATCAGCGGGCGGTCCTGCCGGCGCATCAGCAGGTAGCCGGCGTTGAGCTCGGCCGCGGCCTCGGCCTCGATCCCCGTCTCGACCGCAATCCCGGCGTCGCGCAGGCGCTGCAGGCCGAACCCGGCGACCCGCGGGTCCGGGTCTTCCAAAGCCGCCACGACGCGCGCGACGCCCGCGTCGATCAGGGCGTCGACGCACGGCGGCGTCTTGCCGTGGTGGGCACAGGGTTCGAGGGTGACGTAACAGATGGCGCCGCGCGCGCCGTCGGGATCCGCGGCCTGGGCGCGGCGGATCGCCTCGGTCTCGGCGTGCGGGCGGCCGCCCGGCTGGGTCCAGCCGCGGCCGAGCACGCGGCCGTCGCGCACCAGGATGCAGCCGACCGCCGGGTTTGGCGCCACGCGCCCGAGCCCGCGGCGGGCGAGCGCCAGGGCGCCCTGCATCCAGGCGGCGTCGGCCGCGCCCGATGGCGCGGGGCTAGGCGTTGTCTTGGTCGCCTTCGAGGGTGCCAACGAAGGTCTCGAAATCCCGGGCCTCGTGGAAATTCTTGTAGACCGACGCGTAGCGGACATAGCCCACCTGATCCAGGGTGGCGAGCGCGTCCATGATCATTTCGCCGATCAGCTTGGCCGGGATCTCGCTTTCCCCGGAACTTTCGAGCCGGCGGACGATGCCGTTGACCACCCGCTCCAGGCGCTCCGGATCGACCGGGCGCTTGCGCAAGGCGATCTGCATCGAGCGCATCAGCTTGTCGCGGTCGAACGGCTCGCGCTTGTCGTTGGCCTTGACCACCGTCAGTTCGCGCAGCTGCACCCGCTCGAAGGTGGTGAAGCGTGCGCCGCAGTTCGGACAGTGCCGGCGCCGGCGGATCGCCTGATTGTCGTCGGTCGGACGCGAGTCCTTAACCTGCGTATCGTCGTTGCTGCAAAAAGGACAGCGCATTCCCCCGCACCCGCTTTTCTGGTTCCGCCGGCCGGGGCTGGCACCCCGCCGGTTTCGGTGTCTGCCGACCCGTCCTGGACCGGCGCGTTGTTATGGTCGTCGAGGCCGATTTCGGCTTTCGTTGCCGCTAGAGCGGAGCCAGAGCCAGCAGAGAGGTGTTGCCACCTTGCTGCATCCTGTCCTGGCGCGCCGCCGACCGTCGCTTGAGCCAGCCGTGCGTCGGTGGTCGTCGAGCCCGGCGGCGCGGTCCGCTGGAACGGACCGCGCCGCCCTGCCCCAACGCTGGTTGGAGCGAACTGCGTAAAGGCTGACTTCCGCCCCAACTCCCGACTGTCAAGGCAAGACCAACTGCCGGCTGGTTCTTGCTTTCAGCGCCTTGCCCTAGGCCGTCTGCGCGGCCTCCGGATAGATCGGGAAGCGCGCGCAGAGCGCCTGCACGTCGGCCTTCACCGCCTGCTCGACCGCGCTGTTGTCCTGCGGATTGTCGCGCAGGCCGTCAAGCACGCGGGCGATCAGATCGGCGACCTGGCGGAACTCCTCCGGGCCGAAGCCGCGAGTCGTCGCCGCCGGGGTACCAAGCCGGATGCCGGAGGTGATCGCCGGCTTCTCCGGGTCGAACGGCACGCCGTTCTTGTTGCAGGTGATGCCGGCGCGATCGAGCGATTCCTCGGCCGCCTTGCCGGTGATGCCCTTGGGCCGCAGATCGACCAGCGTCAGGTGTGTGTCGGTGCCGCCTGTCACCGTATCCAGGCCGTGCTCCATCAGCCGGCTGGCGAGCGCCTTGGCGTTGTCCACCACGCGCTGACTGTAGTGGCGGAACTCGGGCTTTAGCGCCTCGCCGAAGCCGGCCGCCTTGCCGGCGATGATGTGCATCAGCGGCCCGCCTTGCAGACCCGGGAAGACGGCGGAATTGATCTTCTTGGCGATCCATTCGTCGTCGGTCAGCACGATGCCGCCGCGCGCGCAGCGCAGCGTCTTGTGGGTGGTCGAGGTGACGACGTGGGCGTGTTCCAGCGGATTGGGGTGCACGCCGCCGGCAACCAGGCCGGAGAAGTGCGCCATGTCGACCTGGAACCAGGCGCCGACCTTGTCCGCGATCTCACGGAACCGCTTGAAATCGATGTGGCGCGGATAGGCGGAGCCCCCGGCCAGGATCAGCGCCGGCTTGTTCTCCACCGCCAGCCGCTCGACCTCGTCGTAGTCGATCAGCCCGTCGTCCTGGCGCACGCCGTACTGCACGGCGTTGAACCACTTGCCGGACAGGTTCGGGGCCGCGCCGTGGGTCAGGTGGCCGCCCGCCGACAGCGACATGCCGAGGATGGTGTCGCCCGGCTTCAGCAGCGCCAGCATGACGGCCTGGTTGGCCTGCGCGCCGGAGTGCGGCTGCACGTTGGCATAGGCGCAGCCGAACAGCTTCTTGGCGCGGTCGATCGCCAGTTCCTCGGCGACGTCGACGAACTCGCAGCCACCGTAGTAGCGCTTGCCGGGATAGCCCTCGGCGTACTTGTTGGTCAGCACCGAGCCCATCGCCTCGAGCACCGCCTTGGATACGATGTTCTCAGAGGCGATCAGTTCGATCTGGTTCTGCTGCCGGGACAATTCCTTCTGCATCGATCCGAACAGGTCGGGATCGCTGTCTTGCAGGGAGTCGGTAAAGAAACCGTCGGGGGCCTGCTGGTCCTGTGCGGCGTTGCTGTTAGCGGTCATGTCGTGTCCTCGATTGAAGCCGTCGTTGCAGCTTTACATAACGTCCGATCGCCGGGCTTTGTTCTGCCGCGCGGACGCCGTCCGATGGCCGGGAAGCGCCTTGGCCCGCCTCGGCCACGCCGGCCGCCGCGGGCGGCAGCGCCGGCGGATCAACGGCCGGCCAGTTTATCGACGCGGCGCTGGTGGCGCCCGCCCTCGAACGCGGTGGTCAGGAAGACGCGCACGCAATCCGCGGCAACCTCGACGCCGGTCGTCCGTGCGCCGAGGGCCAGGACGTTGGCGTCGTTGTGCTGCCGGGCAAGCCGCGCGTCGGTGGTGTTGGCACAGCGCGCCGCGCGCACCGCCGGGTTGCGGTTGGCGGCGATGGAGATGCCGATCCCGGTCCCGCAAACCAGCACGCCGGCGGGCGCGCGTCCCGCGGCGATCGCCTCGGCCATCGCCGCGCCGTAGTCCGGATAGTCGACGGATTCCGTGCCGCGGGTGCCGAGGTCGACGACCTCCGCGCCGGCGGCGCGGAGGTCGTCGGCAAGCGCATCCTTGAGCGTCACGCCAGCGTGGTCGGCGGCGACCGCGACCACCTGTCCGGCGAGGGTTCCGCTGTCGGTCATAAAACGGTGTCTGTCCCGGGTTTTCGTCAGCGATAACTGACATGTCTCTACCACATCTCGCGCCCGGGTAAAAGGCCGCCCCCAGGTATCGCTTGCAGGACCGGCGGCAGCCGGGCGCTCGCGGGAGGCCCGACCGGGCGGCAACGCCGCGGCCGATGCCGGATCACGCGCCCGCCCGGCGTGTGCGGCCAAGACCAACAAGGCGTCATTGCTTGGACTCGGAAAGGCGTTGACTTTTCTTTCGAAAGAACGGACACATTCCGGGCCGTCTAGGGCAAGCGAAGGATTCCGACGTGAGCGCCGACAGCCAGCACGCCAACCGCCGCGACTTGATGGACCAGACGACCGAGATCGTCGTCGCCTACCTGCGCAAGAATGCGCTGAGCTCGGAGGATCTGTCGCGCGTGATCGGGGAGGTGCATGCCAGCCTGTCGCAACTGGGCACCGCGCCGGCCAAGCCGCCGCAGCAGCCCGCAGTACCGATCAAGAAGTCGATCCAGCCGGACCATCTCGTGTGCCTGGAAGACGGCAAGAAGTTGAAGATGCTCAAGCGCCACCTGCGCACCAACCATAACATGACGCCTGAAGAGTACCGGGCTAAGTGGGGGCTGAGCGCGGATTATCCGATGGTCGCCCCAAATTACGCCGAGCAGCGCTCCGCGTTCGCCAAGGACATCGGTCTGGGCCGGAAGACCCGGCACTGAAAGGCGCCCCACGGGCCGCCGCGTCCCTGCCCGCGCCCGCCGACCGCACCGCCGCGGCACGCGCCTCCAGCTACGCAGGGCTTGCGTAGCAGGCTTGCCCGGACGACATTTCATCCGGCTACCTGTTAAGGTGGCAACGGCCAGCTCCCGGCACGTCGCCGGGCGCCGGTCGCCGCCAATGACGGGGTCGCGGCTTGATTGGCCCGGTCGCGCCCGCCGATCCCCGGCGCACGCCGGCCACCCACCGCCCGGCCCCGTTGGCAGGCGGGCCTAGGGAGGCAACCCAGGTAAGCAACGACAAGCGAGAGGGAGCGACATGTACAAACGTCTGACAGGGATTGCGCTGTCCGCCCTGATGGCGGGCGCCGCAGCGGCCAGTCCGGCCGCGGCTCAGGACGTCGAGATCGGCGCCGTGATGCCGCTGACCGGCGACCTCGCGGACTTCGGCGAGAGCGACACCAAGGGTGTCGAACTCGCGGTCCAGGAGATCAACGATGCGGGCGGCGTGCTCGGCCAGGAGCTCGGTCTGTCGGTCGCCGACACCCGGACCAGCCCACAGGCCGGCGTGGATGCCGCCAAGAAGCTGGTGAACGTGCAAGGCGTCGCCGGCTTGGTGGGCGCGCTGTCCTCCGGCGTGACCATCCCGATCGCCAAGAGCGTGTCGTCGCAGGCCGGCGTGCCGCAAATTTCGAACGCCTCGACCTCGCCCACGATCACCCACCTCGAGGACAACGGTTACCTGTTCCGCACCGTGCCGTCCGACCAGCTTCAAGGCGTGGTCCTGGGCAACATCGTCGCCGACGAGGGCCTTGAGCGCGTCGCTGCGATGTACGTGAACAACGCCTACGGCGAGGGCCTCGCCACCGTGTTCAAGAAGCAGTTCGAGAAGCGCGGCGGCACGGTGACGGCCATGCTGCCTTACGAGAAAGGCAAGGCATCCTACCGCGGCGAACTGTCCAACGCCGCCGACGGTAACCCGGAAGCCCTGCTGCTCGTCGGCTATCCCCAGAACGGCATCACCATCCTGCGGCAGGCGCTCGAGGAAGGCTACTTCGATCAGTTCATCATGACCGACGGCATGAAGACGCCGAAGGTCGTGGAAGCGATCGGCGGCCAGTATCTGGCGGACACGATCGGCTCCACGCCGACCGCGTTCGATACCGCCGGCGCGAAGCACTTCACGAAGGCCTACGAGAAGGCCTACGGCAACCTGCCGCCGAAGCCGTTCATCGATACCGCCTACGACGCCACCTATCTGCTGGCGCTCGCCATGCAGGCGGCCGGAACGACCGACGGCGCCAAGGTCCGCGACGCCCTGCACGACGTCGCCAACCCGCCGGGCGTCGAGGTCGGGCCCGGCGAGTGGGCCAAGGCGCTCGAGGCGCTGAAGAACGGCAACGAGGTGAACTACGAAGGTGCCGCCGGCCCGCACGACTTCGATGAAAACGGCGACGTGCCGGGCATCATCGCGCACTGGACCTTCACCGAGGATGGCGGTGTCAAGACCATCCGAAAGGTGCAGGGCGGCGGCGCGTAACCGCTGGCCGGTCCACGCACGCCGTGGACGACACCTTCGGGCCCGCCGGGTCGTCCCCGGCGGGCCCTTTTTGTGTGCCAGGCACGGCACTGATCTTGGAGGTGAAAGTCCTCTTCGTGGCCCTGGTGGCGGGAAGCGATAGCCGAAGGCAACTGCGTCGCCGCGAGGCGGCGTGGGGAAGAAGCCGGAGGCAAAGTGCGGGGCCGACGCACAGGAACCGGATACGAGGCCAGCGCGTGCGGGTAACCCGGCGACATACGGGGACGCCCGATAGCCACCCGGAGCGCGCGCGGGTAAATCCGGCGGCGACCGCATGAAGGATCAGTGTCTTACCCTGGGAGGTCTCTCGGTTTCCCCGGGCGAGCCGGGGCAGGAGACCGGCGACGGTTTCCGATGGACCGGGAGAAGTCAGCCGAGGCCATAG
>NZ_NRRL01000028.1 GCF_016583645.1 Rhodovibrio sodomensis
ATCCCGCGCCGGTCGATCATCTGGCATACTTACGATACCTCCCAGTGAACGGGAATCCCGCCCGCCCGAGTCAAACCGCCGCACCCAAAGACAGCCATACCGATTCTGTTATCGTTGGGCGTGTCCTTAGTTCATGACCTGGACCTTCGATCCGATCTGGTGGATCACCGCCGTCGAACTTCCGGCGCTGGCCGGGCTGTTCGTGCTGATCTGGCGCGCGCGGCGGGAGTCGCAGGACGCGCTCGACCGCGTCGCCAGCCGGCTGGACGTCACCGACAGCGGTACCCGCGACCAGTTGGCCGCCTTCAAGGTCGACGTCGCGACCAGCTACGCCTCGATCCCCGCGCTGCGGGAGAGCGAGGGGCGCCTGACCGCGCACCTGGTGCGCATCGAGAAGAAGCTCGACTGCCTCGGCTTCGGCCGGCCGGCGATCGGGGACCGGCCGTGACCGGCCCGCGGACGCCCGGCCCGACCCCCGGCGGGACGCCGGGTGCCGTGCGCCGCGCGCCGGCGGTGGCGCTGCGCCCCGCCGGCCGTCCGGCGCTGATCCCGCACGTCGACCGCCCCGCCAGCCAGGCGGAGCTGGCCGACTGGCTGGCGCGGCGTCTGCACGCCCGCCACCGCGGCGAGTTGGTGCGGGTGCTGGAAGCGCTCGCCGCCGTGCTGGTCGCGTGTTTGGGCCGGCGCGCCCACGGCGCCAACGCCGCCGGCCGCCGATCCCGACATCGCCGACCCGCACATGGCGGTATGCCGCCGGATCGTGCGGCGCGCGCTCGCCGGGGCGGCCGTGCCGGCGGAAGCGGCGGGCGCCACCCGCTATCACCACGCCGACGTGCTGCCCGGCTGGGCGCGCGGGCGGATGCCCAGCGGCACCTTGGGCGACTTCATCTTCTACCCGTGATCCCCGCTGATTCCGTCACCCAGGGGCGGCGTGCGCGGCCCCGCTCAGGAGAAACCCGATGATTCCAGCCCTGCTCGCCAGTGTCGGCATCCCGCTGCTCGGCAAGCTGGTCTCCAGCGGCCTGCGCGTGATCGACGACCCGACCGCCAAGGCCGCCGCCGACGCGCTCGACGATGTCGGCGGCAAGCTCGACCGCGGCGAGATCGACACCCAGCAGCTCGCCGCCGCCAACCGCCACGTCGAACGCATGGCCGAGATCGAGGCCCGGCGCGACACCCGCGTGCTGGCCCAGATCAACCGCACGATGCGCACCGAGGCGTCGAGCAGCGACCCCTACGTCCGGCGCTGGCGGCCGACCTTCGGCTACGCGGTCGCGCTCGCCTGGACCGCGCAGACCGGCGGCCTGACCTACGCCATCGTGATGACGCCGCAGTTCGCGGGCGAGCTGCTGGCCGCGACCACCCACCTGTCGGTGATCTGGGGCGTCGCGCTGTCGGTGCTCGGCATCAACGTCGCCAAACGCAGCCAGGACAAGCGCATCGCCGCCGGCCAGCCCCCCGACCCCGGCCTGCTCGACCGCCTGCTGGCCCCGCTGACGGGCGCGAAGGGGTAGCGGCGTGCCACCCGTTTCCATCCGCGGTCGGCTCCGCTAGGCTCCGGCCCGTCATGGCATCGGTGATCTTTCACGTCTGCCCCTGGGAAGCCTGGCGCGCGGCGCGGGCCGAGGGGGTTTACCGGGGCGGGCCGCTCGACCGGCGGGACGGCTTCATCCACTTCTCCACGCCGGGCACGCTGGCCGGCACGCTGGCGACGCACCTCGCCGGGCAGCCGGGCTTGTGCCTGCTGGAGGTCGCCGCGGACGCGCTGGGCGATGCGCTGGTGTGGGAGGAATCGCGCGATCGCACGCTGTTCCCCCATCTTTACGCCGCGCTCGACCCCGCCGTCGTGCGGTCGGTTCACGACCTGCCGCTCGACGCCGCGGGCCGGCACGTGCTTCCCGCGCACGCCCGGCCGGGTACCGCCGACCCGGGCGCGGCCCGGCCGGATGGCGCCGGCTGATGGCGCTCGCCGACCTGGGCGCGCCGCTGCTGCGCCGGCTGCCGCCGGAGCGCGCGCACGACCTCGCGATCGCCGCGCTGAAACGCGGGCTGGGGCCGAAGCTGGCGGGCGGCGATCCGGCGAGCCTGGCCGTGCGCGCGTTCGGCCGCGATCTCGCCAATCCGCTCGGGCTGGCCGCCGGCTTCGACAAGGACGCGGAGGCGGTTGCCGGCCTGCTCGATGTCGGCTTCGGGTTCGTCGAGGTCGGCACGGTCACGCCCCGGCCGCAGCCGGGCAATCCCAAGCCGCGGATCTTCCGGCTGCCGGCCGACCGGGCGATCGTCAACCGGTTGGGCTTCAACAGCGGCGGCCTGGACCGCGCCGACGCCCACCTGGGGCGCTACCGGCGCACCGGCGGGCGCGGGGTGGTCGGCGTCAACCTCGGCATCAACAAGACCAGCACCGATCCGCAGGCGGATTACGAGGCCGGCCTGCGCCGGCTGTCGCGCTACGCCGACTACCTCGCGATCAACGTCTCCTCCCCGAACACGCCCGGACTGCGCGCGCTGCAGGGCAAGGACACGCTGGCCCGGCTGCTGGGCCATCTGCAGGCGGTCCGCCGGGAGCTGATGGCGGACGCCCCGCCGGCGCTTCTGCTCAAGATCGCCCCGGATCTGAGCGCGCAGGACCGCGCCGACATCGCCGAGGTGGCGCTGGCGCTGGAGCTGGACGGCCTGATCGTCTCCAACACCACGATGGCCCGCCCGGACGGCCTGCAAAGCCCGGCCCGGGCGGAGACCGGCGGGCTGTCGGGCCGGCCGCTGTTCGAGCCGTCGACCGAGCTGTTGGCCGAGATGACCCGGCGGACCGAGGGGCGACTTTTGATGGTCGGCGTCGGCGGGGTCGCCAGCGGGGCCGACGCCTACGCCAAGATCCGCGCCGGGGCCAGCCTGGTGCAGCTGTATACCGCCCTGATCTACGACGGCCCGGCCGCGGTGGCGCGGATCAAGGCCGAGCTGGCCGGGCTGCTGGCGCGCGACGGTTTCGCCGATATCGCGCAAGCGCGCGGCCGGGACGTTGGCAGGACTTGAATTCCCGCCGCTTTGGGATGCAAACTTATCGCAGTCAAAACACGGGGCGGTTTGACCGCGACTGTAAAAAACCAGGCAGCACTTGCTCCGGATCAACCGGCCGGGCGCTAAGCAGTGCTAACGTAGCGAATGGTAAGGTCGCACATGCGCGCGGCGGCAGGCGCGTGACGCGGCGAATGCCATACGGAACAACGGGCACGGTATAACCATGAACCAACATAATCCGGCGACCACGGGCGCCTCGCCCAGCGAGGGAACGACGATCTCGCATGCAGCCAGCGTGCTGGCGAACGTGCTGGCGGAGCAGCCCAGCATGATCGACACGCTGTTCGATCACGGCGACGATCTCGACGTGCCGATGCTGGTGACCGGCAGCCGGCCGAACGGCAGCGGCTTCGACATCCTCTACTGCAACACCGCGTTCTGCGACATGTGCGGCTACACGCGCGACCACCTGGTCGGCCGCTCGCCCAGCATCCTGCAGGGGCCGGAGACCGACCGGCAGATGGCGCGCAACTTCGTCGAGCGGCTGCACAGCGACGGCCACGCCGGCACGGTCCTGCTGAACTACCGCGGCGACGGCACGCCGTATTTCGCCGAGATCATGGCCGTGTGCTCGCCGCGGCCGGCCGGGCTGACCGGCGCGGACGACGATCCCCAGGTCTACGTCGCGTTCGAGCGCTCCCTGGGCGACCTGGAGCGCGGCGAGGGGATCTCCGTCTCGCGGCCCTACCGGCTGGCGCTGCTGCTGGAATCGGTGATGCGCCGCTACCTGCAGCGCAACTACCACCGCGGCATGCACCCCGCGCAGTGGTCGGCGCTGCGCTACTTCAAGCTGGCGGCCAGCGACAAGCGTTCGCTCAGCGACTTCGCCAAGGCGCACCGCACCACCATGGGCACCGCGTCGACCACCGTGTCCACGCTGGTCGGCAAGGGCTATCTGGTGAAGCGCGGCTTCCGCGGCCCGATCGAGCTGACCGAGGCCGGCCAGCAGGTGCTGACCGACGATCCGCTGGACGAGGTGGTCGGCTCGTTCGCGCGCCTGGACGACGAGGGCGCGGCCTGGGCCGAGCGCGTCCTGCTCGACCTCGCCGAACGGCTCGCCGACGAGGAGGAAGCGCCGGAGAACGCCACCCGGCATTAGTCTTACTGCGTCATAAGCGTAACCGGTTTGGGGGCGCGGCGGGTAGGCATTGGTGGCAACTGGGGCATCGCGGGAGCAGTCGCGCGAGCGCCCGTTCAACGTGCCGGCGCAGGGGTGCGATGGAGGTTCGGACGTGGCGTTCCGGTCGCAGCGGGGGCGCGGTCGGGTCGTCCACTTTTGGGAAGTCCAGGCGTTTGGCGTCGCCCGGCGGGGGCAGGTCCTGAGGGGGGAAAAGCCGCCCGTTCGGCGACCAGGAATCCGTAGGCGGCGACGCACAGCGCCGCGTGGTGGTGAAAGCCGGGCCAGCCTCGGCCCTCGTAGTGGCCCAGGCCGAGTTCCTGTTTGAGCTCCTGATAGTCGCGCTCGATTCGCCAGCGCTCCTTGGCCTGGCGCACGAGGTCGGCGAGTGGGGTGGTCTCGGGCAGCGTGGACAGCCAGACGCCGCTGGGGTCGGTCTCCTCGGGGGGCCATTCGATCAGCAGCCAGTGCGGCGGCCGCGGGGTGGCCCGGCGATGGTCGCCCTGGGCCGGGCGCACGCGCACCGCGGCGAAGCGCCCCGCGAGCGGGCCGTTCGTGCCGTCGCGCCAGGCCACGGTTTGCCAGGCCTCGGCGGGCAGCGTCCGGGCGGGCCAGCGCCTCGGCGGCCAGCACCACCCCGGCGGGCACGCCCGCGGCCCGTGCCGCGGTGATCTGCCCCAGGGCGATCTGGGGCTTGGTGCGAAAGGCGACCCCGGCGGGCACCTTGGCCTTGGCGCGCCGCGGCAGGTCGTCGCTCCACGCCTTGGGCAGGTAGAGCTGCCGGGCGATCGGCAGCGAGGCCGCCTCGGCGGCCACCGACAGCGACACCGCCACCTGACAGTTCTCCTGCTTGCCCAGTTGGCCGCAGTCCTGCCGGGCCACGCCCACCGAATGGGTGCCCTTCTTGGGAAACGCGGTGTCGTCGACGATCCAGGCGCGCACCGGACCTGCCGCCGTCATCGCCGGCAGCACCGCCGCGCGCACCGCGTTCAGCAGGCCGCCGGCGTCCCAAGGGCGACTGGCCCACGAGGCGACTGGCCCACGAAGTGCAGCAGGGCCTGATGCTCCGGCGCCGTGCGATCCGGGCGCAACCGGGCCGCCATCGGCTCGACTGACTTGCGCGCGCCGGGCAGCAACAGCCGCGTGCAATAGCGCCGGAAGGGATCGACCCGATCCTGGTGGCCCAGACACTTCGCCACGCCCTCGACATAGCCTGCAAACCGCGCTGCCGTTCCCTCATCCCACCCCAGATCCCCCGTCGCCTCCCGCCCCTGGACCGAATCCTCAAACCCACCACAACATCTTGCGGGAAGCGCGGAAAAACGATCCGGATTTTGCGACTCAGCAAGACTAGCCCCTCCTCCCAGTGGAAGACGGGAATAAATATTTACTGCGCCGCCGCGGCTCGGGCGCTGTCCGGGAACGCGTCGGCCAGGCGGCGGGCGAGTTCGCGCAGTTGGCAGCGGTGCTCGATCCGGCTGCGCCAGGGGGCGGGAATTGCAGGCTCGCCCAGATAGGCGCCGGCGATGCTGCCGGCCATCGCGGCCAGCGTATCGCGGTCGCCGCCGTGCAGCGCCGCGGTGTCCAGGCACGCCTCGAAGTCGTCCGGCGTGGCGAGGAAGGCGTAGACCGCGAACGGCACGCTTTCCGGGGCCGAGACGCTGCGCCCGACCGCATCGGCGACCGCCTCGGCCTGCGCCCCCGCCTCCAGATAGTCGGTCACCGCCTGCATCTTGTGGCGCATCTCCTCGCTGCGGCAGCCGTCGGTCAGGTGCTGCGCGAGCGCGTGCGGGCGGATCCGCCGGCCCTCGATGGCCGCCTCGATCGCCTGGCCGACCGCGCGCGCGACCAAGAGGGCGGCGTCGCGTCCGACCGGATGGGCGTGCGTGACCGCGCTCGCGGTGTCGCAGGCGGCCGGCAAGCGCTCGGTGTCGCGGTAGGCCACCCCGAGCGGGGCGGCCCGCATCGCCGCGCCGTTGCCGAGCGATCCCTCGCCGCCGTACAGCTCGCGCGCAACCTCCTCGTACGCGCGGCCGGTCTCGGCCACCGTCTTGAAGATTGCGGGCGGGCCCGGTCCGTAGCCGCGCCAGGGCTCCAGTTGGAAGCCGCGGGCGAAGCGGTCGCCCAGCGCCTGGGCGTGGATCAGGCCGTCCTCAACAAGCGCGTTGGCCACCGCGATCGCCATCGCGGTGTCGTCGGTGTAGACCAGATGCTGGGCGCGCGCGACCGCGGCCTGCAGGCGATCCTTGCTGGCGTGGGTAAACGCGAGCTCGCCGATCGCATCGCCCACCGCGCAGCCGAGCAGCGCGCCGACCGCACGGTCGCGCAGGGTTTCGCTTGCCGCCAAGGCATCCTCCCCAACAAGATCGGGTGGCCTGGGACCTTGCTGGTCCGTGTTGTTCGCGACGTGCCCGTCGCCCACGGGCCCTGCTGGAATCGTGCGTGCGCGCGGACCGCCATGCAACCCGCTCGCCCCCCGAGGTGGGCGGGGGCGCGACCTTGACCCCCAGCGGGCCGTGTTCTACGCCGATCCGCGGGCCAGCGGCCCGGCCCGCGTTGTCCGTTCCCTCGCTGCCTTGATCGGGAGCCAGCTTGCCATGCGCACTTTCCGGGAGACCCTGCACACCGGCTACGAGCAGATGCTGCACCTCCAGGGCGACCCGCTGGTCGACCGGGAAAGCGCCTTTCAGCACATCCAGGTGTTCGACAGCGTCGCCAACGGCCGGGTGCTGGTGCTGGACGGCATCCTGCAGCTGACCGACCGGGACGAGAGCGCGTATTCGGAGATGCTGGTCCACCCGCCGGTGTTCGAGCACGGCGCGGTCAAGCGCGTGCTGATCGTGGGCGGCGGCGACGGCGCGGTCGCCGAGGAGGTGCTGAAGCACCCGGGCGTCGAGCGGGTCGACCTGGTCGACATCGACGCCGAGGTGGTGGATGTCGCCAAGGAGTTCTTCGGCCACGTCCACAAGGGCGCGTTCGACGACGAGCGCCTGACCTTCTACCCCGAGGACGCGTTCGAGTTCCTGGGCCGCACGGCGGAGGGGACCTACGACCTCGCGATCGCCGACCGCCCGGACCCGGTCGGCCCGGCGCAGAGCCTGTTCGCCAACGACTTCTACAGCCGCCTGCAAAGCGCGCTCGCAGGCCGCGGCGTCGGCGTGTTCCAGACCGGCTGCCCGTTCTACCAGGGCGACGAACTCACCGAGACGCACAAGCTGCTGCAGGGCGTGTTCCAGGACGCCGGCGTCTACGTCACGGTGGTGCCCACCTACACCGGCGGATTCATGGCGCTCACCTGGGGCGCCAACGGCCTCGACCTGGGAACGGCCGACGCCTCATCGCTGCGCCGCGCGGTCGAGGCGAGCGGCATCCAAACCGACTACTACAACGCCGACATGCACGCCGCCGCCTTCGCCCTGCCGGAGTGGATGAAACGGCTGCTGGGGTAGGCTGACGACCGACGAGCGTCGAGAACGCCCAGGTTTGCAGGCCGGTGTTTATTGGAGCGTGGTGTCGATGGCGTGGCGCAACTGCCGGATACAGCCTTCGGCGTCGTCTGTCTCGACGTTCGCGAAGCCGAGGACCAGGCCCCGTTCGCGGGGCGTATCGAGGTAATAGGCGGACACCGGCTGCAGGCCCAAGCCGCGGGCGCCAAGCCTGGTCGGCAACCGCCTGGTCGTCGATGTTCGGGTCCCGAAACCGGGCCAGGCTGTGTAGCCCTGCACCCCAGTCGTCCAAGTCGACGACGTCCGCACACACGCGCTCAGCGGACGCCAGGTAAAGCGGCTCCGACGTGTCGTCGGATCGCGGTCTCGACCTGTTCCGTGCCGACCCACGGCGGCGCGCGAGGACAGTGCGCCCCGGCGCGTCGCCCTCACTCCGCCGCTTGGCGGTCGCCCAGCGGGTAGTGGCAGGTGAAGGCGCGGCCGTGGTCGTCCTGGGTGACCGGCGGCGCCTCGTGGCGGCAGCGGTCGCCCACGTAGGGGCAGCGGGTGTGGAACTCGCAGCCGGTCGGGCGGTTCATCAGCGACGGCACTTCGCCCGAGATCTCCACCCGCGAGCTGGCCGCGTCCGGGTCCGGTTCCGGGTTCGCGGAGAGCAGCGCCTCGGTATAGGGGTGGCGCGGGTGGTGGAAGACCTGCTCCGTGGGCCCGTGCTCGACGAACCGGCCGAGATACATGATCGCCATGCGGTCGGTGATGTGACGCACCACGTTCAGGTTGTGGGTGATGATCAGGATCGACAGTCCCAGCTCGCGCTGCAGCCGGGCCAGCAGGTTCAACACCTCGCCCTGGACCGAGACGTCGAGGCCGGCGGTCGGCTCGTCGGCGATGATCAGCTTGGGGTCCATGGCGAGCGCGCGCGCCACGCCCACCCGCCGGGCCTGACCGCCGGAGAGCTGGTGCGGGAAGCGCCGGCCGAAGTCCGCGCTCAGGCCCACCATCTCCAGCAGGCGCTTGGCCTCCTGGTCCAGCTCCCGGTCGCCCGCGCCGTGGATGCGGAACGGCTCGGTCACCAGGGAGCGGATGGTCAGGCGCGGCGACAGCGAGCCGACCGGGTCCTGGAACATCATCGCCAGGTCCCGGCGGACCCTGTTGAACTGCCGGTTGGGCAGGCCGACCAGCTGCTGGCCGTCGAAGGTCACGCTGCCGCTGGCCGCGGGCACCAGGCCCATGACCGCGCGCGCGATGGTCGACTTACCGGAGCCGGATTCGCCGACCAAGCCCAGCGTCTCGCCCTCGGCGATTCCAAAGTCGACCCCGCAGACGGCGTCGATGAACGGGTCCTTCATGCCGGTCATCAGCGCCTTGACCGGGCTCGCCACCCGGAAGCGCACGCGCAGGTCCCGAACGGTCAGCAGATCGCTCATGCCTTCGCCTCCGCGCGGGTTGCCGCCTTGCCGGGTTCGCGCAGATGGCACTTGGCGCGGTGGCGCTCGTTGCTCACCGGGTGCACGCCCGGCACTTCCGCCTCGCAGCGGTCGTGCACTTCGCGGCAGCGGCTCTTGAAGATGCAGCCGTGGGGCACGCTGACGAGGTTCGGCACTTCCCCCGGAATGGTCGGCAGCTCGCGCGTCTTCTGCTTGATCCGGCCGGGATCGCAGGCGAGCAGGGCCTGGGTGTAGGGGTGACCCGGGTTGCGGAAGATATCGCGCACCGGGCCGCTCTCCACGACCTCGCCCGCGTACATCACGACGACGTCGTCGCACAGCTCCGCGACCGTGCCCAGGTGGTGGGAGACGAACATCACCGAGCAGCCCATCTCCGCCTGCAGGCGCTTCAACAGGTTGACGATCTGCACCTCCAGCGTGGCGTCGAGCGCGGTCGTCGGCTCGTCCGCCAGGACCAGCGCCGGCTCGACCAAGAGCGCCATGGCGATGCAGATGCGCTGGCGCATGCCGCCGGAGAACTGGTGCGGGTAGGCCTTTAGCCGGTTCGCCGGGTCCGGGATGCCGACGGTATCCAGCATCGCGATCGCCCGGCGGCGCTTCTCCTGCTCGTCGGCCGGCTCGCGGTACTGGATGTCCAGCATCTGCGCCTCGATCGTGCGCACCGGATTGAGCGCGGTCATCGGGTCCTGGAAGATCATCGACATGCGCCGGCCGCGCAGGTCGCGCATCTTGCGCTCCGACAGGGCCATCAGGTCCTGGCCCTCGAATTCCACGCTGCCGCCGACGACTTCCGCGTTGGCCGCCAGCAGCCGGATGATCGCGGAGGCGAGGGTGGACTTGCCGCAGCCGCTTTCGCCCACGATCCCGACGATCCGGCCCTTCGGGACCTCCAGCGAGACGTCGCGCAGGGCGTGCACGCGGCCCTTCGGACTGCCGAAGTCGAGCGACAGGTTGCGCACGGAGAGCAGCGGCGGCTCGGCGCCGGCGGACCCGGTCGCCGGGCCGCCGGACGTGGGTCTGGCGTTCGCCATGGCTACAGGTCCTTGCGCAGCTTGGGGTCGAAGATGTCGCGCAGCGCCTCGCCCAGGAAGGTGAAGCCGAGCGTGGTGATCACGATCGGGATGCCGCCGGCGATCACCGGCCAGGGGGAGTTGCGGATGTAGCTGTAGCCGTCGTTCAGGATCGTGCCCCAGGACGGGGTGGGTGGGCGCACGCCCATGCCCAGGAACGACAGACCCGCTTCCGTCGTGATCACCAGCGGCACGTCCATCGAGGCGAGGATCAGCAGCGGCCCGATCACATTGGGCAGCACGTGCACCCCCAGGATGCGCGGCGTGCCGGCGCCCATGGCGCGCTCGGCGACGATGAACTCGTTGTTCTTCATCGCCTGCGTCTGGGTGCGCACGATCCGCGCGTAGATCGGGATCGAGGTCACCGCGACGACGAAGATCACCGTCCACAGGCTGGGGCCCAGCAGGGTCACGGTCGCCAGCCCGAAGATGATCACCGGGAAGGCGCGGACGCCGTCGAACAGCAGCAGGAAGCCGTTGTCGAGCCACTGCGGCCCGAACCCGGCGGTCAGGCCCAGCAGCAGCCCGAAGCTGAGCGCCGCGCCGAGCGAGGCGAGCGCCACCAGAAAGGCGACCTGGCCGCCCGCGATCACGCGCGACAGGGTGTCCCGGCCCAGGTGGTCGGTACCCAGCAAGTGGTCCCAGGACGGCGGCGCCATGCGCGGGCCGACCATGATCTGGGTCGGGTCGTAGGGCACGATCAGGTCGGCGAAGATCGCGCTGCCGACCATGATCACGACCAGCACCAGGCCTAGCATGCCCAACTGGTCGCGGCGCAGCAGACGCCATGTCTGCAGCAGCGCGCCGGCGCCGCGTACCGTGTCGGCTTCGGCGCGGCTCTCTTCGGCCGCGGTGGTATCGCTGGTACGCATGGCCTCAGCCCTCCCGTGCGCGCGGATCGAGCAGCGCGTTGATCAGGTCGGCCAGCGTGGTCGCGGCGACGAACAGGGTCGTCGTGACCACCACGCAGCCCATCACCACCGGGTAGTTTCGGCTGTCGACCGCATCCACGATCAGCGCCCCGATCCCCGGGCGGGCGAACACCACCTCCGCGAACACCGCGCCCGACAGCAGGTAGGCCACGCCCACCCCCATCAGCGTGATCGTCGGCAGCACCGCGATCGGCAGGGCGTAGCGGAACACGATCCGCTTCTCCGGGAGGCCGAAGGCGCGCGCCATGCGCACGTGGTTCTCGCCCAGCACCTCCAGCATCGAGGCGCGCACCACCCGGGCCAGATAGCCGACCCACGACACGCCGACGGCGAAGGCCGGCAGGATCAGGTGGGTGAGCGTATCGAGCAAGCCGCCCGCGCCCGCGCCGATCGCGGGCAGCACCTTCAGCCAGACCGCGAAGATCAACAGCGCGTAGATCGCCATCACGAAAGAGGGGATCGCGATCGTGCTGACCGAGAGCACGCCCGTCACCTTGTCGACGATGGTGTTGCGCCGGATCGCCGAATAGCAGCCGAGCGGAATGCCGATCAGCGCCGCCCAGCCGATCGACGTGGCGATCAGCGTGACCGTGAACGGCACCTTCTCGAAGACGATTTGCCCGACCTCCCGGCCGGTGAAGACGTCGGTGCCCAGATCGCCGCGCAGCAGGTCGCCGAAGAAGCCCAGGATCTGGATCGGCAGCGGCTCGTCCAGGCCCATCTTCGCGCGCAGCTCGGCCTTCAATTCCGGCGTGGCGCGCGGGCCCAGCATGATCGATGCTGGGTCGCCCGGCACGGCGTGGATCATCACGTAGAGCAGCGTCACCGCCACCGCGACGATCGCCAGCGCCAGAAACAGACGTCTCGTGAAGTAGATCCACACGGTTCGCACGCTCGCTGCTGTGGAGGGGGCTGTGAGGGTCGGCAGGTCGCGCGACCCATCCCCTCTCCCTTGAGGGGAGAGGGAGGGGCCCGCCGGCCGCAGGCCGGTGGGAGGGTGAGGGTGGGACTCCCCGGCGTCACGGCGAGGAGTCTCACCCTCACCTGTCCTCTCCCCTCAAGGGAGAGGGACCCTCCGAAGCGGCCGTTGCCGGCGCGGACGGCCGGGACGGTCGCCTGCGTCTACGCCTTGTTCGCGTAGCGGTACAGCGGGCGACCGTCCGGGCGCGTGGCCGGTTCGACGATCGTGTTCCGGTACATGATCGGGCTGCCCTCGTGGGTCAGGAAGCGGTAGGCGCCGGACTCCTCCATGATGTCTTGCATTTCGCGGTACATACGGTCGCGCTTCTCGGGGTCGGTCTCGCTGACCGCCTTGTTGTGAAGTTTGTCGTATTTTTCGTTGCAGAAGCGCTCCCAGTTCCACACGCCGACCTGCTCGCAGGTAAACCACTGCGTGGCGTAGTACGGGTCCGGGACCATGGAGAAACGGTTGATGATCAGCTGCAGATCCTTCCAGCGGTCGCCCTCGCTCTCCATGCCGAGGGTCCAGAACGACCCGGAATCCTGCACGTTGATCTGCAGGGTGATGCCGACCTGGGCCAGTTGGGCCTGCGCGATTTCCGCGATCGTCTTCCACTTGGAGGCGTTCAGGGTGTCGACCGTGACCTCCAGGCCTTCGGCCCCAGCTTCGGCCAGCAGTTGCTTCGCCTTCGCCTGGTTGCCCTCGGGCGGCACGATGGTCCGCTCCCGGTGGCCGATCAGGCCGGGCGCGACGATGCCGTTGGCGACCTCGGCCTGGCCGAAATAAGCGGCCTGCAGGATCTGCGGGACGTTGATGGCGTACTGGATCGCCTGACGGACCCGCTTGTCCTTCAGCTTGGGATGGTCCGTGTTCATCCCGATCCAGACGTAATACAGCGACGGGTGCTCGCGGATCGTGGTGTTGTCCGGCTTGTCCTGCTTGTAGCGGTTCAGCGAGGCCAGGCTGATCCCGGTGTAGTCGATGTCGCCGGCCTCGTAGGCGATCTCCGCGGTCTTTTCGTCGTCCATCGGGAAGATGCGGATCTCGTCGAAGGCGACCTCGTCCGGACCGGTATAATCCGGATTGCGGGTCAGCTTGACGTACTGGTCGGGCTTCCATTCGGCCAGGACATAGGGGCCGGAGAAGCACGGCGGCTCCATGCCGAAGTTGCCGCCGTTCTTCGTCGCCTCCATGACGGCTTTCTTGGAGACGATGTGGCCGCAGCCGTAGGGCAGGGTGATGTTCCATAGCGGCTGGAACGGCTCGTTGAGCACGATCACGCCGGTGTACTTATCTTCCACGTCGACGCGCTCCAGGGGCCCCCAGTCGCCCTTCACCGGGCTGTCGTGCTGGATGATCCGCTCGAAGGAGAACTTCACGTCCTCCGCCGTCATCTCGCCGTAGCCGCCGGTGAACATCATTCCTTCGCGCAGCTTGAAGCGGATGTGCGTGGAATCCACCTGCTCGATGCTCTCCGCGGCCTGCAGTTCCCAGTCCCACTCGCGCCCGGGCTTGTAGTGGATCAGCTTGGAGTAGATGCAGTTCATCACATCGACGTTGTAGGCGTTCTGATAGAAGCCCGGGTCCAGCGCGTCGATGTCGGCGTAGGCGCGGGCGCGCAGGGTCCCGCCCTTGGCCCCTTGGGCGAAGGCGTGGCGGGTGATCGGCATGTTCGCCAGCATCGCGCCGGCGCCGACGGCGGCCGTGCCCTTGAGGAAGCCGCGGCGGTCGAGCGCGGCCTTGGGCAAGCGGATGTCTTGATCGGTCATAGCTGTTTGAGCCTCCCGAGTGGTCTGGTGCCGGGGCGGTAGATGTCCCGCAGGGTCGCCCGGTTCGCGCGGCCGGGCGGACCGCCGATGCTATGTCGTGTGTGCACGGACGGGAACTGTGAACGCATGGCCGTGCGGCGTGCAATTTCGCAGGCGTTCTGTGTTGTGCGCCACGTGACGCTGCATCTGCGTCAGGGTGCGAAAGGTACCGCACGGCTGCGGCGGCGCATCGGGCACGGGGTCGACGCCGCGCACCCGCCGTGGCAACCCGGGTCAAGCCTACAGGTGATCGCGCGGGATCGTGCGCTGCCAGGTCTTGTGGAACGCCTGCTCGCCGTTCTCGTGGGCGGTCATCTCCGCCTCGACGTAGAAGTTCTCCGCATCGCAGGTGAGCTTGGTCGAGGTGACGGTGCGCACGTCCCAGCCGGGGCGCTCGAACGCGACCCACCACTGGGTCGTACCGGTGGCGCTGGTGGGGGCATCGCCGTCGAGGGTCAGCCACTCGTCGCCACGGTAGCCCAGCGTAAGGTCGTTGGCCGGCTGGTAGGCCTTGGAGTAGTCCTCGCTGATGTAGACGGTCCGCCGGCGGCTTTCCATCGCGTCGGTGATCTGCCAGCGGTGGCTGCTGGGGCGGATCACCTCGCGCTCGGCGCCGTGGGCGGCCTCGGGCTCCAGCACGGGCGTGCGGGTGCCGTCGTCCGGCTGCGGCGTGCGCGCGGGCAATTCCAGCGCGGTCGTCCCGGCGACCAGCGAAAGCGTCACCGGCTCCGGCGACGGCCAGGCGAGCGGCCAGTAGCCGGTCGAGATCGCCACCCGGATGCGGTGACCGGCGGCGAAGCGCTGGCCGACGTGCTTGAGCGGCACGCGCACGCGGTAGCGCCGGCCGGGCTCCAGTTTCTCCGGCGTCTCGTGCCCGCCGCGGTGGCACAGGTTGAACGGAGCGTAGGTGGCGCGAGTCACCGGGCCGTCCGGGTGCACGTCGTTGAGCCGCACCGCGATCATCGCCACCGGCTGGTCGACGCTGAAGGTCAGGTCCAGGACCGGCTGGCCGAGGACGTCGACGTCCGCCTGAAGCGGGGCGGTGTCGAAGACCAGGCTGCCGGCGTCGTCCGGGCGCTGGTCGCCCGGCTGATCGCCGGGGTTGGCGTAGGAACACCACTTGCCGCCCTGGCCGCCGACCCAGCCGGGGGAGTGGTGGACGAGCACGGTCTCTTCGCGCGCCGCCGCGTGGGCGCCGTCCGCGGCAGCGAGCGTCCCCGCCGCGGTCAGCAGGTAGCGTGCGGTCTGGACGTTGGCGCTCGGCCAGGCATCCTCGGCGATCCAGCGGCCCGGGCGTTCGTCGTAGTCCGGGCGCGGCTCAGCCGGGTCCTGGATGTAGGCGTGCAGCATGGGATCGCGGTCGACCCCGTTGTCGGTGTCCTTCAGGTAGCGGTCCCACCAGCGCAGGCATTCCTGCTGGAAGCCGATCGCCGGGCCCGGGCGGCCCAGGTGCGGGTATTTGTGCGCCCACGGGCCGACCAGCCCCTTGCGCGGCACGTCCAGGTTCTCCAGCAGCCGGAAGACGGAGCGGACGTAGCCGTCGGCGTAGCCGCTGACCGCCATCACCGGGCAGCGGATATCGGTGAAGTCCTCGCACACCGAGCCGTGCTTCCAGTAGGCGTCGCGGCGCTGGTGGGTCAGCCAGGGGATCAGCCAGTGTCCGGTGTGCTCCAGGCGCTCCAGCCACATCGCCCGCCAGCGGTCTTCGCCCACGATCGTCGGGTCGGGCGGGGCGGTGTTGCGGGCGAACATGGTCGATGCCCAGGACAAGTTGTCGTTCAAGAGGCAGCCGTTCATGTAGTGCACGTCGTCGGCGTAGCGGTCGTCGGTCGAGCAGACCGAGACCACCGCCGACAGCGCCGGCGGGCGCTTGGCCGCGACCTGCAGGCCGTTGAAGCCGCCCCAGGAGATCCCGATCATGCCGACCTTGCCCGAGCACCAGGGCTGCCGGGCGAGCCACTGGATGGCGTCGAAGCCGTCCTGCAGCTCCTGCTCGGTGTACTCGTCGGTCAGGATGCCCTCGGATTCGCCGCTGCCGCGGATGTCCAGACGCACGCTGGCGTAGCCGTGGCCGGCGAAGTAGCGGTGCACCTCCGCGTCGCGCGGGTAGGTGGCGTCGTTCTTGCGGTAGGGAATGTACTCCAGGATCGCGGGAACCGGCGCCGCGTGGGCATCCTCGGGCAGCCACAGACGGGCGGACAGGGTGGTGCCGTCGGGCATCGGCACGGCGACGTGTCGGTGTTCTTCGACCGCGTTGGGGAAGTCGGTCACTCGGCGCATCGGGTCTCCAGACTGTCCGGTTGGCGTCTTGCATCGGGTCGGCTGGCGCCGATGCTAGAGCAAGATGCTGAAAGGTGAACCCACCTTTCAGCTGAATCTTGCTCTCTCTTCAAGCAGTTAGAGCAAAATTCACGATGAAGGTCGACCCGACCTTCATCGATTTTGCTCAGGGCCGAAACGGCGTGACAGGGCAAGTTCACTGGCTTATGCAGGTCCTGTCGCAACCTGACGCACCTTGAGGGGCTTTGATGAGCGAACCGCCCTGGGCAGCAAATCTGCGCTACCTGTGCGGCTTCTACCCCTCGATCTCCGAGGTATGCCGGCGGCTGGGTATCAACCGGCAGCAGTTCAACAAATACTTGAGCGGGCAGGTCCGTCCCTCGCGTCACAACCGCCGGCGTCTGGCGGACTTTTTCGGCATCCAGCCGGACGACCTGGACTTGCCGCCCGCGCGCTTCGCCGAGCTGGCCGCCGCGCCCGGCAGCGCGCGCGGCGTGAGCCTCGGCCGGCAGGGGCCGCTCGGCGTCTACGCCCGGCTGGTCGAGCGCAGCCGCGGCGGGCTTGACCGGTATCTGGGGTACTACCTGCGGATCGCCTACGCCTGCGGCTACCCGGGCTACGTCACTGTCTCCCTGGCGGCGATCGGCCGGCATGGCGACGAGTACACCTGGAAGACCATGGAGGCGATCCGCCCGCCCCGGCCGGGCGCGACGCGCACGGTGATGAAGTACGAGGGCTCGGCGC
The DNA here is from genome assembly GCF_016583645.1 of Rhodovibrio sodomensis. GTDB lineage: Bacteria > Pseudomonadota > Alphaproteobacteria > Kiloniellales > Rhodovibrionaceae > Rhodovibrio > Rhodovibrio sodomensis. Next base: position 16,879 of record NZ_NRRL01000028.1, read on the forward strand.
TGCTGCTGGGCGACCGGATTTACGTCATCGAGCACGAGTCGCTGCTGGGCTCCTCGATCACCCAGTTGATCCTGTATCCCAGCTACGAGAACCCGATTACGGTGGTCATTGGCATCCAGACCGGGGCGCCCACCGTGCGCGGACGCAAGCCCACGGCGGGCAAGGTGCTGCTGAAGTATCTGGGCCGGACGCCCGACCTGCGCGCGGCGCTGGGCAGTTGCGGGATCTTCGAGCTGGAGTCCGAGCGCCTGGACCCGGCGATCCGGACGCGGGTGCGCGACGACCTGGGCGATCGCGGCGACCTGCTGGAGGTCGACGAGCTGTAGCGCCGCCGCGCGTCGGCCGGGGCGCGTCAAGACACACGACGGCTAAGCAGGAGGCAGGCCATGTCGCTGAAGGACCTGCTCGACAACAACGCCCGCTGGGCGGCGCAGAAGGATGCGGAAGACCCCGACTACTTCCGCATGCTGAGTGAGCAGCAGAGCCCGGAGTACCTCTGGATCGGCTGTTCCGACAGCCGGGTGCCGGCGAACGAGATCGTCGATCTGCATCCGGGCGAACTGTTCGTGCACCGCAACGTCGCCAACCTGGTGGTCGCGTCCGACCTGAACATGCTGTCGGTGCTGCAGTACGCGGTGGAGATCCTGCGGGTGCGCCACGTGATCGTCTGCGGCCATTACGGCTGCGGCGGCGTGCGCGCGGCGCTGCGGCGGGTCGAGTTGGGGCTGATCGACAACTGGCTGGAGCCGCTGCGCGGCCTGTGCGACCAGCACGCGGAGGACCTGGCCGCCCACGACGGCGAGGCGGCGCGGGCCGACCGGCTGTGCGAGATCAACGTCGTCCGACAGGCGACCAACGTCGCCCAAACGCCGATCGTGCAGGGTGCCTGGCGGCGCGGACAGCGGGTCTCGGTGCACGGCTGGATCTACGGCCTGGGCGACGGCCGGCTGCGCGACCTCGGCTGCACGCTCAACCGGCCGGAAGACTTGCATCTGGCCGCCCGTCTCACGCACGGCTGAAACCGGAATCTCACATGCTAACGGTTGCGATCGCCGTGTTCGACCCAACGTTGGTGCGCAGACGTGCCGTGCCGTGCCGTGCCGTCCCGTGCCGGCCGCCGCTGCGCGCCGGCCGGTGTTCCGCCGGGCGCTCGTCGGATCGCCCCCAACCGAGACTGACCTTGAAAGGAGAGTCTCCATGACCAGCCGCTCCCCGTTGCGCGCCCTCGCCATCGCGCTGGCCGCCGTGGCGGGCCTCGCCGTCGCCGGTGTGTCCGGTCCGGCCGCCGCCCAGAACTCGGGTAACCAGGGCTCCGGCCAGCCGTCGCAGCAGCAGACGCCGGACTACTCCGACGCCAAGCTGGAATCGTTCGCCGTGGCCGCGGCCAAGGTGCGTACCGTGATGCAGGAGTACCGGCCGCAGCTGCGCCAGGCCCGCCAGAACCAGGACCGCGCGCAGTTCGAGAAGGTCCGGATGCAGGCGCGCCAGGCGGTCGAGCAGGAGATCGCCGCGACCGAGGGCATCAGCAGCCGCGAGTACCAGCAGATCGCGCAGGACGCGCGCAAAGACGAGAACTTGCGCCGGAAGGTGCTGGGCATGATGAAGGCCCAGCAGCAGGGTCAGGGCCAGTAGGATCAGGGCCGGTTGGACCGAGGGGGTAAGCCCGCTCTGTCCCCGTGCGGCCGCGCCGGTGCGCGTTATCGGCGTGGGCGCGGCCGGCGGCGCGCCCGCGATCGACCGGCGTGCCCCCACGTCGGGCGCCCAGGCGCCTCGGTATCCAAGCCGGGTTCGTGCGATGAGTGAAGACGTCGTCACCCCGAAAACCACGACCAGCACCAAGACGGCGCGGCCGCGCATGTACAAGGTGCTGCTGCACAACGACGACTACACCCCGCGCGAGTTCGTCGTGGCAGTGCTGTACAGCGTGTTCGGGATGAACGAATCCAAGGCCTACAGCGTGATGATGGCGGCGCATCAGCAGGGCACCGCGCTGGTCGCCGTCTATGCCAAGGACATCGCCGAGACCAAGGCGCAGGAAGCCTGCGAGATGGCGCGGCAGGAAGGCCATCCGCTGATGCTCTCGACCGAGCCGGAGGAGTAGCGCGCGGGCGGCGGCACACACGCCCACCGGGGGTGCCGACTGGGGCGTCGACCGGATGCTTCGCGGCGCGATGTTTTCGGATCGCGCCTCAGTACGGCGCTGTCACCAGAGGCGCGATCGGGGAATCGGCAAACACGGCCGCCCTTGGCGCAGTTGCGAGAGCCATGGTCTCCGCCGGGTCGTGTCATAATAGCCGGGTGCCCGGCGGTTTTGTTTTCACAGCAAGAGGCCTACATTCCAGCTCGGGTATCTGCCCGATCCAACTGGCAAGGAAAGGCCTGACCGTCATGGCGCTCAGCGACGCGCAGCCCGCCGGCCCCGCCGACCGCACGCAGGACGGTGCACGCGACAGGCCGGACGTCTTCGGCTTCGAGACCAGCTATGCCCGTCTGCCGGAGCGCTTCTACGCCCGGGTGCAGCCGGCCCAGGTGCGCGACCCGAAGTTCTTGCGTGTGAACGGGACGCTGGCCCGCGAGCTCGGGCTGGATCCGGATCAGCTGGAGACCGACGCGGCGCTGCAGGTGTTCGCCGGCAACCGGGTGCCCGAAAGCGCCGATCCGATCGCCCAGGCGTACGCCGGCCACCAGTTCGGCAACTGGGTGCCGCAGCTGGGCGACGGCCGCGCCGTGCTGCTGGGCGAGCTGACCGACCGCAACGGGGTCAAGCGCGACGTCCAGTTGAAGGGCGCGGGCAAGACGCCGTTTTCCCGGATGGGCGACGGCCGCGCGGCGCTGTTCCCGGTGGTCGCGGAGTATCTGGGCAGCGAGGCGATGGCCGCGCTGGGCGTGCCCACGACGCGCGCCCTCGCCATGGTCACCACGGGCGAGCGGGTGATCCGGGAGGACATCCGCCCGGGCGGCGTGATCGCGCGGGTGGCGACCAGCCACGTGCGCGTCGGCACCTTCGAGTACTTCGCCCGGAACGGCGACCAGCAGGGCGTCAAGCAGCTCGCCGACTACGTGCTCGACCGGCACTATCCGGAACTGAAGGCGGCCGATAGCCCGTACGCCGCTCTGCTCCAGGAAGTCACGCGGCGCACCGGCGACCTGGTCGCGCAGTGGATGCTGGTCGGCTTCATCCACGGGGTGATGAACACCGACAACGTCTCGATCGTCGGCGAGACGATCGACTACGGCCCGTTCGCCTGGATGGACAGCTACCACCCGGCGGCCTGCTTCTCCGCCGTCGACATGGGCGGGCGCTACGCCTTCAACCAGCAGCCGCAGATGGCGCACTGGAACCTTTGCCGTTTCGCCGAGACGCTGCTGCCGCTGCTCTCGGAGGATACCGAGCAGGGCAAGCAGGCGGCCTACGACGCGCTGGGCGCGTTCGAGCCGGCGTTCGACGCCCGCTTCAACGCCGGCCTGCGCGCCAAGATCGGGCTGCAGACCGAGCAGGAAGGGGATGTGGACCTGGCGCTCGACCTGCTGCGCCGGATGGCGGAGGAAAGCGCCGACTTCACGCTCACCTTCCGCCGGCTGTCGGACGCCGACGGCGCGGATACGGGCCACGACGAGCAACTGCGGGCGCTGTTCCGCGATCCCGCGTCGTTCGACGCGTGGGCGCAGCAGTGGCGCCCGCGCCTCGCGCGCGAGGCGCGGGCGGACAGCGACCGCAAGGCCGCGATGCGCGCGGTCAACCCGGCCTTCGTGCTGCGCAAGCACCACGTCTACCGCGCCTACGACGGCATCCTGGCCGGCGACCACAGCCCGCTGGACGCGCTGCTGACCGTGCTGGCGGAGCCGTTCGCCGACCATCCCGAGCACGCCGACCTCGCCCAGCCGCCGGCGCAGAACGAGATCGTCCGGAACACCTTCTGCGGGACGTAAGCGGGCCTGCGGGCCCCGTCGGGCGGGGTTCGACACGGCGCCTGCCGCGCCTGCTCAGCAGGAAGCGGGCTGTTTTAAGGGACACAACTGCATCCTGAGCCGGCCGCGGCCCTGCCGACGGATGCCTGACGGCGGTTGCCACAGGCAGACAGCCTGATCCGCGCCGGTCGGCCGCGGCAGACGTACACCCGTACGCCCGACGCCGATCGGGACGTACACCCGGCGAAAGGGTGGACACAGGGTTGCGCGGCGCGACTTTGGTAGCGCGCGCGGTTCGTGCCATAAGGTGCGGCAGCGCGCCGCCGCGCCTCTGTCCGCCACCCGGATTCCACGCGTTTCATGACCCAGGCGACCGACACGCCCGCGCGGCCGGCGGAAAGCCGGATCGCGTTCCCGGAATTCATCGTGCTGATTGCCGGCATGATGGCGCTGACCGCGTTGTCGCTGGACATGATGCTGCCGGCCCTGCCGGCGATCGGGCGCGCCTTCCAGCTGGCCGACCCGAACGCCGCCCAGCTGGTGATCGTCGTCTACCTGTTCGGCTTTTCCGCCGGACACCTCTACGCCGGCCCGCTGTCCGACCGGCTGGGCCGCAAGCCGATCCTGATGACCGGCCTGCTGGTTTACGCCGTCGGCAGCCTGCTGGCCGCGGCGGCGCCGGACTTCGTCACCCTTCTGATCGGCCGGGTGATCCAGGGGCTGGGGGCGGCCGCCCCGCGGGTCGTCGCGATGGCGGTGGTGCGCGACCGCTACGCCGGACGCGGCATGTCCAAGGTGATGTCGTTCGTCATGATGGTGTTCATCATGGTGCCGGTGATCGCGCCCACGCTGGGCAGCGGCGTGCTGCTGCTCGGGCCCTGGCGCTGGATCTTCGCCTTTCTGGTGCTGGCCGGCGCCGGGCTCGCGCTGTGGTCGGCGCTGCGGCTGGAAGAGACCTGCCCGCCGGGCGCCGCCGTGCCGCTGAAGACGGCGGTGAAGACCATGCTGACCACGCCGCAGTGCGTGGGCTACACGCTCGCCATCGGGTTCATGTTCGGCAACATGATGACCTACGTCTCCACCGCCGAGCAGGTATTTACCCGGGTCTACGGCCTGGGGCAGGCGTTCACGCTGCTGTTCGGCGCGATCGCGTTCGCCGTTGTCGCGGCCTCGTTCTCCAACTCCCGGATCGTGGAAAAGCTCGGCATGCGCCGGGTGTCGCACGCGGCGCTGCTGGCGTACCTGGCGCTGTGCGGCGGCATGGCGGTGTTCGGCTTCCCGGCGGAGCCGCCGCTGGTGGTGTACGCGCTGTTCTGCGCCGGCACGTTCTTCTGCTTCGGCCACGTGGTGCCGAACTTCAACGCGCTGGCGATGGAGCCGCTTGGCCGGGTCGCGGGGGTCGGCTCCTCGCTGGTCGGCTTCTGGATGATGGCGGCGGGGGCCAGCCTTGCCGGACTGGTCGGCGCGCAGTTCGACGGCACGGTGCGGCCGGTCACGATCGGCTTCACGGTGCTCGCCCTGTGCACCCTGGCGACCGTGCTGGTGACCGAACGCGGGCGGCTGTTCCGGGTCGGTGAGGGCGGCTGAGGGGGCCGGCCCGGCTGGTTTAACCGCGTGCCCGTGATACAAGGGGCGCGTTAGCCCCAACGCCGTCTAGCGCAGAACGCCTGAAGGCGGCCCCCGCCTTCGGACTGGAGTCCGGCTTAGCCGCGCCGAGCCCAAATCGCCCCAGCCCAAATCGCCCCAGGCAAACCCGTAAGCGATCCCGATGCCCGACCACGGCCACCTGAACGACGTGCTGATCATCCTGCTGGCGGCGATCCTGTGCGTCGCGCTGTTCCAGCGGCTGCGGATCACGCCGGTGCTGGGCTACCTGACCGCGGGCATGCTGATCGGGCCGTACGCCGCGGGTCTGGTCCAGGACCCCGCGGGCACCGAGCTGCTCGCCGAGTTCGGCGTGATCTTCCTGCTGTTCACGATCGGTCTCGACCTGCCGCTGCGCCGGCTGGTCGAGATGCGCCATCTGATCTTCGGCCTCGGGCTGGCCCAGGTCGCCCTGACCTCGGCCGCGATCGCTGGCGTCGCGATGGCCGCCGGGCTCAGCGTGGAGACCGCCTTGATCCTGGGCGGCGCGCTCGCGCTGTCGTCGACGGCGACCGTGCTGCAGCTGCTGATCGAGCGGCGCGAACTGGCGGACCGCCACGGCCGGCTCTCGGTCGCGGTGCTGCTGTTCCAGGACCTCGCCGTGGTGCCGCTGTTGGCCCTGCTGCCGATCCTGGCCGGCGGGTCGACCAACATCGTGGGCGCGCTCGGCCTGGCCGCGGTCAAGGCCGCGATCGCGATCGGCGCGATCCTGCTGATCGGCCGGCTGTTCCTGCGCCCGGTCTACCGGGTGATCGCGGAGACCCGGAACCCCGAGATCTTCGCCGCCACGAATCTGTTGATCGTGCTCGCCACCGGCTACGCGACCGCGCAGGCGGGCATGTCGATGGCGCTGGGCGCGTTCCTGGCGGGCCTGCTGCTCGCCGATACCGAGTATCGCCACCAGATCGAGGCGGACATCCAGCCGTTCCGCGGTCTGTTCCTCGGCCTGTTCTTCATCACCGTGGGCATGTCGATCGATCTGGGCCGGATCGTCGACAACCTGTTCCCGCTGCTGGGTCTGGCGGTGGCGCTGCTGGCCGGCAAGGCGGCGATCCTGTACGCGCTGCTGCGCGCCTTCCGCCAGGGTCACCGGATGGCCGCGCGGGTCGCGCTGCTACTCGCGCAGGGCGGGGAGTTCGCGTTCGTCATCCTGGGCCTCGCCCTGCAGCTCGACGTGGTGAGCGCCCCGGTGGGCCAGGCGCTGCTGGCGGTGGTCGCGATCTCGATGGCGACCACCCCGGTGTTCGCCTGGGCCGGCCGGCGCTGGTTCGGCCACGAGAGTCGGCCCGCGGGCAGCGCCGAGCAGCTGGAGGAAGCCACCGGCGATCTGGACCATCACGTGCTGGTCGCCGGGTTCGGCCGGGTCGGCTGGACGGTCTGTAAGCTGTTGGAGCGCAACGACGTGCCCTACGTCGCGCTCGATTTCGACATGGAGCGCGTGCGCCGCGGGCGGAACGAGAACATGCCGGTCTACTTCGGCGATGCCAGCCGGCTGGAGGTATTGCGCGCCGCCGGGCTGGAACGCGCGCGGGCGGCGGTGATCACACTCGACCAGCCGGGGCTGGCCGAGCGCGCGGTCGGCGCCCTGCGCGGCCACGATTCGGCGTTCACGATCGTCTCGCGCGCCCGCGACGGCCGGCACCGTAAGCGCCTGGAACTGGCCGGCGCCAGCGCGGTGGTCTCCGAAGCGGTGGAAGCCAGCCTGCAGCTGGGCGCGACCGTGCTGCGCCTGTCCGGCACGGACGACGCGCGGGTCGAGGAAAGCCTGAACGCCTTCCGGCGCAACGACTACGCGCTGCTCGACGAATTGCTGGAGGAGCGCGAACAGGCGAACGGCGACACGGAAAAGCTAACCGAGACCGGCAGCTGGTTCGCCCGCCACATCGCGCCGCGCCGGCGCCGGCGCAGCGAACGCGGGACCGGCGATGGCAGCGGCGGCCGCTGAACAGAACGCCTGGACCGGAAGATGCTAGGCGGAGAGACGCTGGGTGTTGGCGTATAGCCGAAGTACCGAAGATGTAACGGCGGGTCGGATTAGACGTACTACGAAAGAGCGGACGCGCTTTTCACAGCTTGTTAAGTGGCGCCGTCCAGGCTCCGGCTAGAGCAAAATCGATGAAGATCGAGTCGGCCTTCATCGTGAATTTTGCTCTAACTGCTTGATGAGAGAGCAAGATTCAGCTGAAAGGTGGCTTCACCTGTCAGCATCTTGCTCTAACCGCCATTTCCCGCGCACGACCGAGCCCACCGCCATGACCGAGCCGAGCGATCCCAAGCGCCATCCCGCACGCGATGCCTGCGGCGCCCTGCTGAGTATCAGCGAGGATTTTCACCAGCTGCTGCGCGCCAACTGCCGGCGCTGCGCGACCGGCACCGGCCAATGCGGGGTCGAGGTGATCCGCCAGGCGCTGGCGGCGGATGAGGGCGCCCCGCTGGCACTGGATGCGCCAGCGGCGTACGCCCAGCCGAGCCGGCATTAGGACCAGATGCTGAAAGGTGGACTTGCCTTTCAGCATCTTGCTCTAGTCGTCGGTGAACGAGCTCGCGTCGACCAGCTGATCCGCCCGCGGGCGCAGGCGCGCTCCGGCGAACGCCTGCAGGTCGTTGGCCCGGATCGTCACGCGGATGTCCGAGACGTAGTCCTGCCCGCGCGCCGAGTAGTCGAGCAACCCCGCGGCCATCTCCGCGCTGTCGGGATAGGCGCCTTGGGCCCGCGCCTCGGCGCGGATCGTGCGCAACTCGGCATAGGCCGGATGGGTGTTCAGGTTGCGCAGATAGGCCTCCACGGAGGCCGTGACCGTCGCGAAGGCGCGCACCCGGAAGTCCGGATCTTCCAAGCCTTGCGGGACCATGCCGGGCACGTCCGGATCGCGCGTGTGCTGGCCGAACAGGGCGTTGCCCTGCTGGGCGAACCGGCTGGTGCCCCAGCCCGTCTCGATCGCCGCCTGGGCGAGCACAAGGGCCGGCGGCACGATGTCCACACGCCGTTTCAGTTTCTGCAGGTTGGCGGGCTCGACCTGGTACTGGTCCGCCAGATCCTGCAGCTTGTCGGCCATGCCCTGGGGCAGCTCGTCGGGCGGGATGTCGAGCGCGATCAGCGTGGTGACGAAGTCGCGTTGTTCGCGAATTTCCGCGTTGGCGCGCAGCACGGCCGGCAATATTGTCTTGATGAATAGACGCTTGCGCGCCCCGACCCGGTCGACCCTCGCGAGGCGTGCGGGAAGGTCGGTGACCTTCGCCTGCGGGACCAGTTGCGCGCCCTGGCGCACACGGTCCAGGTCGAGCCGGCGCATGCGCACCAGTGGCGGCTGGACCTGCGCGGGCCCGGCGGCAGCTAACCGCAGGTCGAACCTGGAGACGTTGTCGGCTGGGCCGTTGCCGCCGCTACCCGCCGGGTTGGGCGCGATGGACGGTGCTTTCAGCGCGTCCACGGATGGATCGTTGGCGTGAGCGGGCGACACGCCGACGTGCGTGCAGCCGCTGGCGGACAACAGCACGACCGCGGCCATGACGGCGCGCGGGGCCATCGCCGGACGGATCGGAAATCTCATGTAACAGCCGCTCTCTCGTCTTCCGAGGTGCCCCCACACCTCGCCCGCGGGGTAGGGTTATTGAGCGGTTAATGCAAGCCTGTTGGCTTGCAGGCCGCGGATCAGCATCAGGATCGCCCGGTTCTCGGACGGCAGGACGGCTTCGCGCTTGGTGTGGGCGTGGATCTGCTGGATCAGTCCGTCGAAACCGCGCCGGTCCAGGAGGTTGCCGAACGCCGAGCGATAGTTGACCGCGAGCGAGGCCGCCGGGGTCTGCAGATCGACCACGCCCCAGCAGCCCGGTTCCCGGCGGTGCAGGCGCCAGATCCAGCGCGTGTCGTCGGCGGTTCGGCGGGCGACCCGGGTCGCGACCGCGGCGGTATCGGCGCTCACCTTGCGCGACTTCACCACGTCCAAGTCGTCGATCGCGTTGCCCGCCATCACCCGGGCATAGGTGCCGACGACGTAGGCGGAGAAGGTCCGTTGGAAGGTCGCCTTCTGATCGGCGCTCAACTCGGCCGCATAGCGGCCCAGCACGAAGTCCGCCAGCGCGTCGAAGTCCAGCGCCGCGCGCAAGGCGTTTTCCAGCGCGCGTTCGCGGGCGCCGGTGTCCTTGCTGGCGTCGTTGACGGTGGTGACCAGCCGCTCGCCCAGCCGGGCGACCGCGCGCTCGGCTTCCGGGGCGCGGGGCTGGCTGGCGCCGGTCGACGGCTCCGCCGCCGCGGGTGCCAGGGCGAGGCCGGCCAACACGGCGATCGTTCCCGCGAAAGTCGCGATGGGCCGGCGGACGGCGACCGTTGGACCGGCGGGCCAAACGGCCGTCTTGGGCAGCGGGTGAGGGGTCACGAGGGCGCTCCCTGGTCGATGACGCCGGACCCGAACGCCGGACCGCGACGTTCGTCCGATGCCGATGTTCTGCCAAAGTCTGCGTGACGTTGGTGTGCCAATCGCGCGACGCGGTCCGCAGCTGCGCGGGCGACGGCGCGCCCGGGTCACACCCTTGAAACCGAACCGCGGGGGGCGACTTTTAGACATGGATTGCAGGGCCCCGCGGCCGCGGTCCGGCCGCCGCCGGGCCGCCAACCGCCAGGCCGCCACCGCCAGGCCGCCGGCGCGCGTGCGCACGCCGCGCCGCAAGCGCCCACGGCCGATCGTCACGGGAGAAGGCGCGATGGCACAGCAAGACGCGCGGATCGCGATCGTGCTGACATCACACGGCACACTGGGAACGACCGGCACCCCCACCGGCTTTCACTACGAGGAACTGGCGGCGCCGTACTGGGCGTTCGTCGACGCGGGCTACGCCGTCGACATCGCGTCGATCGCAGGCGGTGAACCGCCGCACGACCCGAGTTCGCTGCCGGGCGATCCGGCGGAACAGCCGGGCAGCGTCGCGCGCTTCCGCGCCGATCCAGACGCCTGCGCCAAATTGCGCGAAACCGTTCCGGTCGGTGAGTTGGACCCAGCCGGCTACGCCGCGATCTTCCTTGCCGGCGGGCACGGCACGATGTGGGACTTTCCTGACAACGCCGAGTTGGGCCGGCTGCTGACGGCTGCACACGGCCACGGCCGGATCCTGGGCGCGGTCTGCCACGGCCCGGCGGGGCTGATCGCGGCCAAGCGGGCCGACGGCAGCCCGCTGATCCGGGGGGTCCGGCTGAACGCCTTCACCGACGCCGAGGAGCAGCAGGTCGGGCTCGCCGAGACGGTGCCGTTCCTGCTGGAAAGTCGGCTGAAGGAGCTCGGCGCGCGGTTCGAGAAATCGTCGCCGTTCCGCGGTTGCGCGGTCCACGACCAGGGCTTCGTCACCGGCCAGAACCCGCGCTCCAGCCGGGCGGTCGCGGAGCGGATCCTGACCGTGATCGCGGAGAACGACACCCAGGACGCCGCCTGATCCGCGCCGAAAGCGGTTCCGCCCGGGCCGCGTTTGCGCTACACGGGGCGGGGCGGTCGGCCCCACGGCGGGCCCGGGCCGGTTGAAATTGGCCCTGGACACGTGCGGGGCACATGCGGCACGTACGGACCCGTACGTGTCCACCCTTCCCGCATACGCATACAGGTCGCCTCTTCACAAATCGCCCGCGGCTTGCAATCTTGTCGCGTGGTCCGCGGCGGGCTCAATCCGCCGCGGCGAACTCTTGGGGGGTCTCAGGACGATATGAAGATCGCCATTCCGAAGGAGCGTCGTCACGGCGAAGCCCGTGTCGCAGCCTCGCCGGATACGGTGAAGAAACTGCTGGGCCTGCCGGCCGATAAGGTCGAGGTCGCGGTTGAAACCGGCGCCGGCGACGGCGCGTCGATCCCGGACGAGCAGTTCAAGAACGCCGGGGCCACGATCGCCAAGGATTACGCGTCCTGCGTCAAGGATGCCGACGTGGTGTTCAAGGTGCGCCGGCCGATCATCAAGGGCGAACAGGGCAGTACCGACGAACTGGCTCCGCTCAAGAAGGGCGTGCTGTTGATCGGCAACCTCGATCCCACCCAGTCGCCGGAGGCCGTGCGCGCCTATGCCGACGCGGGCGTCGAGGCGTTCGCCATGGAATTCATGCCGCGGATCTCGCGGGCGCAGGCGATGGACACCCTGTCCAGTCAGGCGAACCTGGCCGGCTACCGGGCGGTGGTCGACGCGTCGTCGCAGTTCAAGCGCGGCTTTCCGATGATGATGACGGCCGCCGGCACCGTGCCGCCCGCCAAGGTGCTCGTGATGGGCGCCGGCGTGGCCGGCCTGCAGGCGATCGCCACCGCCCGGCGCCTGGGCGGCGTGGTCTCCGCGACCGATGTCCGGCCGGCCGCCAAGGAGCAGGTGGAAAGCCTGGGCGCCTCGTTCGTCGCGGTCGAGGACGAGGAGTTCAAGGAGGCCGAGGCCGCGGGCGGCTACGCCAAGGAAATGAGTGACGCCTATAAGAAGAAGCAGGCGGAGCTGATCGCCGAGACGATCAAGAAGATGGACGTCGTGATCACCACCGCGCTGATCCCCGGGCGGCCGGCGCCGAAGCTGGTCACGGCCGACATGGTCAAGTCGATGAAGCCCGGCTCGATCGTGGTCGATCTGGCGGTCGAGCAGGGCGGCAACTGCGAATTGTCCGAGTTCGATCAGGTGGTCGAGAAACACGGCGTCACGCTGGTCGGCTACGCGAACTGGCCGAGCCGCGTTGCCGTGTCCGCGTCCAGCCTGTACGCCCGCAACCTGTTCAATTTCCTGCAGCTGATGGTGGACAAGGAGTCCAAGCAGCTGAAAGTGAACATGGACGACCAGCTGGTCTCGGGCACCCGCCTGACCCAGGACGGCGAGGTGATCCACGAACGGGTCAAGGACGCCGTCCCGGCCAAGGGCAAGGGCGGGCCGTCCGGGAGAGACGGCGGCGGCGGCGCGAGCAGCGGCTCGGGCGGCGCCAGCAAGGCGTCCGCTAGCAAGGCATCCGGCAGCAAGGCGTCGGGCACTAAGGCGTCTTCGAGCAAGAGCGGCGCCACCAAGGCGTCGGGCGCCAAAGCGTCGGGCTCGAAGGCGTCGGGGGGCAAGTCGGGCGCCGGCAAGTCGGGCGCCGGCAAGTCGGGCGGCTCGTCCGCGGACGGCTCTGGCGCCGACAGCTCTGGCGCGGACAGCTCCGGCGCCAACCGCTCCGGCGCCAAACGCTCCGGCGGCGGCGCCCAGGGGAAGGAGAGCTAAGTCATGGCAGACTCCGCACAGGAGATGCAGTCGACGGCCGAGCGCCTGCGCGACCTGGCCGATCAGCTGTCGACGACGGCGAACGCGCTCGCCGCGCAGGCCGGCGATTTGCCCGCCCGCGCGGGCGATGCCGCGCGGCAGGCCAGCGAAAGCGGCGGCCACAACTTCATGTTTGGCCTGACCGTGTTCATTCTGGCGATCTTCGTCGGCTACCACGTGGTCTGGCGCGTCACCCCGGCGCTGCACTCGCCGCTGATGGCGGTGACCAACGCGGTGTCGTCGGTGATCATCGTGGGCGCGCTGCTGGCCGCCGGCCCGGCGGGGTTCGACCTTTCCAAGGGCTTCGGTCTGGCGGCGGTCGTGCTGGCGTCGGTGAACATTTTCGGCGGGTTCATCGTGACGCAGCGCATGCTGTCCATGTTTAAAAAGAAATAACCGGGGGGCCGTTCTTAGATGTCTCAGGATTTGACGACGTTCGTCTACCTGGTCGCCTCGGTCTGCTTCATCATGGCACTGAGGGGCCTGTCGCACCCGAAGACCAGTCTTCAGGGCAACATGTTCGGCATGGTCGGCATGACGCTGGCCATCCTGGCGACCATCGCCTCGCCGATCGTCACCAGCTATGTCGGCATCATCGTCGCGATCGCGGTCGGCGGCACCGCCGGCGCGGTGATCGCGCGCACGATCGACATGACCGCGCTGCCGCAGCTGGTCGCCGCCTTCCACTCGCTGGTCGGTCTGGCGGCGGTCCTGGTCGCGGGCTCCGCGTTCTACGCGCCGGAAGCCTACAACATCGGCGTGCCGGGCGACATCAAGACCGCCAGCCTGATCGAGATGGCGATCGGCGCGGGCATCGGCGCGATCACCTTTACGGGCTCGATCCTCGCGTTCGGCAAGCTGCAGGGTCTGATCACGGGCAAGCCCGTGGTGTTCCCGGGCCAGCACCTGTTCAACGCCGCGCTCGGCGTCGCCATCGTGCTGCTGGTGGTGCTGTTCGCGGTCAGCCAGCCGCAGTGGGCTTTCTGGGCGATCGTGGTGATCGCGCTGGCGCTCGGCGTGCTGCTGATCATCCCGATCGGCGGCGCGGACATGCCGGTGATCGTCTCGATGCTGAACAGCTACTCCGGCTGGGCGGCGGCCGGCGTCGGCTTCACGCTCGGCAACAACCTGCTGATCATCACCGGCGCGCTGGTCGGCTCGTCCGGCGCTATCCTCTCGTACATCATGTGCAAGGGGATGAACCGGTCGTTCTTCAACGTCATCCTGGGCGGCTTCGGCGGCGAAGCCGGCGCGGGATCGGCGGACACCGGCGACAAGTCGGTCAACTCCGGCAGCGCGGAGGACGCCTCGTTCATTCTCGCCAACGCGGGCTCGGTGATCATCGTGCCGGGCTACGGTCTGGCCGTGGGTCAGGCGCAGCAGGCGGTGCGCGAGATGGCGGACATGCTCAAGGGCATGGGCGTCAACGTGCGCTACGCCATTCACCCGGTCGCCGGGCGCATGCCGGGGCACATGAACGTGCTGCTGGCGGAGGCGAACGTGCCGTACGACGAGGTGCTGGAGATGGAGGAGATCAACCGCGATTTCCAGCAGACCGACGTCGCGTTCGTGATCGGCGCCAACGACATCACCAACCCGGCCGCGGAGGACGATCCGCAGTCGCCGATCTACGGCATGCCGGTGTTGAAGGTGGACGACGCCAAGACCGTGCTGTTCGTCAAGCGCTCCCTGTCGCCGGGCTACGCGGGCATCGACAACCCGCTGTTCTACCGCGACAACACGATGATGCTGTTCGGCGACGCCAAGCAGATGACCGAAAGCATCGTCAAGGCGCTGGAAGACCAGTAACCCCGCGCGCCCGGCCGGACGCGCCGGGCGCCAGCGGCAGACGACGCGGGCGGCGATCCCTTCGGGGTCGCCGCCCGTTCTTTTGCGCGCTATCTGTAAGCTGCACGGCACGCATCCCCTCTGCCTTGAGGAGACTTTTGCGCAGCTCGCTAAACGCTCGTATGGGGGCCTTCGCCGTCCTGCTCAGGATGAAGTTGTAGGTTTGGCAGATGCTTACATACAGCTTCATGGCTGAGGTGCCCACCGCAGGCTGGCGTGTCGAAGCCCCCCACACGGATGCGCGTGCCCGCGTGTAAAAGTCTCCCTCGAGCGAGAGGGACCCGCCGCCGATCCGAATCGACGAACTCCAGGAAGGGCAGCGAGCCCATGGACGACTCCCAAGACACCGCGCCGATCCCCGACACCGCGCAGATCCCCGACCCCACGCCGGCCGGGCCGCCCGAAAGCGGCCCGCTGGCTTGCTGCCCGCGCCCGCGCGACGGCTCGGCGGAGGTGCCGGGACTGTTGCGCTGGCTGGCGGAGGCCGCGGAAACCGGCACGTCGGAGGAACACATTCTGGCCGGCGCCTGCGACCGGCTGCGTCGTGCGGCGGTGCCCGTCGACCGAGCGTTCGCCGGGATCGAGCTGATCCATCCGCTGCTGGACGGCCAGCTGTACCGCTGGGACAGCCGCGAGGGCACGGTCAGCCGCCACGATCTGGATCGGTTCGACGACGACCAGGCGGAATGGGAGGTCAGCCCGCTCGCCCAGCTGCATGAGACCGGTTCGCCCGAACTGCGCCGGCGGGTCGGGACCAACTACGTAGAAGGCGAGTTTCCGGTGGTCGACGAGGCCGTCGCCGACGGGGTGCGGGACTACGTCGCCTTCATGCTGCGCCGCCAGGGTCCGCACATCCTGGGCGAGAACGACATGACCTTCCTGACCTTCGCCACCCGCGCGGCGGACGGGTTCAGCGAAGCCGCCCTGGACCGGCTGCGCGCCAGCGTCGCGGCGATCTCGGGCGCGATGCGGCTGGCTACCGGTCCGCGCATGACCTATGCGCTGATGGAGACCTATCTGGGGCGCAACGCCGGCCGCCGGGTCTTGCGCGGCGGGATCGTGCGCGGCGCCGCCGAGGAGATCCAGGCGGTGCTGTGGCTGTCCGACCTGCACGGTTTCACCAAGATCGCCGACGAGGTCGATCCCGACCAAGTGGTCCCGCTGCTGAACGCCTATGCCGAGGCGCAGGTCGCCGCGGTCGAGCGGTACGGCGGCGAAGTGCTGAAGTTCATGGGCGACGGACTGCTGGCGATCTTCCCGATCGACGGCGGTACCGGCGCGGGTGACGCGGACCGGGCCTGCGCCGCCGCGCTGGACGCGGCGGAGGACACCTTTGCCACGATCGGCGAGCTGAACCGCGCCCGCGACCGGCGCGGCGAGGTCACGACGACGCTCTACCTCGGCCTGCACGTCGGCCGGGTCTATTACGGCAACATCGGCAGCCCGGAACGCCTGGACTTCACCGTGGTGGGGCCGGCGGTCAACGAGGCCAGCCGGATCGCCGACATGGCCAAGGCGGTCGACAAGGACGCCGTCGTCTCCAGCGCGTTCGTCGACGCCGGCCCGGGCAGCCGCGACCGTCTGGTCTCGCTCGGCCGCCACGCCCTGCGCGGCGTACGGCGGCCGCAGGAGCTGTTCACGCTCGATCCCAAGCTGGATTGAAGGGGCGTGTAGGACGACCGCCCCGGACGGCCGCTTTCCATTGAGGGAGACTTGTGCACAGCTCGCGTGGGCGCCCGTATGGGGTCCTTCGACACGGACGCCTTCGGCGTCCTACTCAGGATGAAGTTGTAGGTTCGTCAGACGCTTACATACAGCTTTATGCTGAGTAGCCAGCCGCAGGCTGGCGTGTCGAAGACCCCACACGGATGCTGATGCCCGCGTGCAAAAGTCTCCCTCAAGGGAGAGGGCAGGTGAGGCTGGAAGTCCCGGCGTGACGGCGCGGAGTCCCACCCTCACGCTTCCTCTGCCCTCGAGGGAGAGGGGCTTTGGCCGCGCTGCGGGAACCGGCCGACTTAACGGCGCAGCAAACACGAAAAGCCGCCGGCGCGTTGCGCTGCCGGCGGCTCGCCGTGTATCGGATCGGTCGCTGGACCCCGCCGGACCGGCGGGATCGCAAGCCCGGAGGCTTTAAAAGCCCTCGCGCTCGCGGCGCTTGCGCTGCAGCTTGCGCCAGCGGCGCACGGCCTCGGCCTGCTCGCGGGCCTTCTTCTCCGACGGCTTCTCGTAGTGCCGACGAAGCTTCATCTCGCGGAAAACACCCTCGCGCTGCATCTTCTTCTTCAGCGCGCGCAGGGCCTGATCGACGTTGTTGTCGCGGACGTGTACCTGCACGGTTACGCTCACACTCCTTTCGCGGTTCCGACCCTTGAGGCCGCCCGAGCGGACCCCGAAACCGCATCGGGGTGGGCGGCGTGTCCTTGGTCGACTTGGCCCAGGACGGACCCAATGCCATCACGCGGCCTGCCGGGGCATCCCGGGCCGCGCGGCACAGTCGCCCGAGCCGTCGAGTGTGGCGGGTCTATCACACGCTTACCCCTATGTGAAGGCGGGTCCGGCGGGAAAGCGATCCGGCGGGCGAAGTTTTAGGGCAGCGGCAAGCGCCCTTGCGGGCGGGGCGGACCGGCGCCATCGTCCTGGCGTATCGGTACCGCCCGCCTCACCGCCCCGTAAGTCAAGCCGCGAGCCCGCAGCCATGGCCGTTCTGGAAATCGCCCGTATGGGTCAGCCGGTGCTCCGCCGGCGGGCAACCGAGGTCGCGCTGCCGCTGGACGCGGCCATGCGGCAATTCCTGGACGACATGGCGGAGACGATGGCGGCCGCCCACGGCACCGGGCTCGCCGCGCCGCAGGTGTTCCAGCCGCTGCGCGCGATCGTCTTCAAGGTCGACGCGGAGCGCCAGCGCCGCTCGGTCGCCCAGCTGGACGACCTGCCGGAGCCGGAGACGGCGGCCGACGGCGTGGGGCTGACAAGCCTGCTGAACCCCAGCGTCGAGCCGCTGGGCGCGGCTGTCGACGAAGGCTACGAGGCGTGCCTGTCGATGCCGGGCCTGACCGGGCGGGTGGCGCGCTGGCGGCACATTCGCTACCGCGGGTTCGACCCCGACGGCCGGCCGGTCGCGCGGGTCGCCAGCGGCTTCCATGCCCGGCTGGTGCAGCACGAGGTGGACCATCTGGACGGGCTGCTCTATCCCGAACGGATGCGCGATCTCGCCACCTTGGCCTTCGTCGAGGAGATCGCCACCTCTCGCACGGACGCCGAGGAAACGCCGCGCCCCGCCGACACGGCGGCGCGCGATGAGCCCACAGGAGAGACCTGAGATGCGCGACCTGGACGAGCTGCGCCGCGAGATCATGCAGCGCACCCTGGAAAACGTGCCGTTCGACGGCTGGTCCTGGGCGTCGATCAACGCCGCCGCCGACGAGCTTGGCGTCGACCGGCGCGAGGCGGAGAGCGCCTTTCCCGGCGGCCCGGCGGAGGTGATCGAACTGCACAGCACGGACGCGGACTACGCCATGCTCGCGGAATTCGAGCAGCGCGCCACCGACAGTATGCGGGTGCGCGACCAGGTCGCGCTCGCGATCTGGATCCGGCTGGAACAGAACGAGCCGCACCGCGAGGCAATCCGCCGGGCGCTGTCGTTCCTGGCCCTGCCGCAGCACCAGCGGCTTGCCCTGCGCCTGCTGTACCGCACTTGCGACGCGGTCTGGACGGCCGCCGGCGACGCCAGCGCGGACTACAACTTCTACACCAAGCGCGGGCTGCTGTCCGGCGTCTACTCCTCCACCCTGCTGTACTGGCTAGCGGATTCGAGCGAGGACTACGCCGCAACCAGGGCGTTCCTGGATCGTCGGATCGACGAGACGGTGCAGATCGGCGGCCGCCTGGGCCGGGTGATCAAGACGCTGGAACAGGTCCCCGCCACCCTGCGCAGCATGTCCCCCGGCCGCGGCGGCGGCGAGGACCTGCGGATGCGCGGGAATTAGGGCGGAATCGCGGAAGGCCGGGTCGACGGACGTCTGACGGTGATCGAAATCGGCGTGCAGCAGTCGCCCCGCGAGGGAGAGGGGCGGGCAGCGCCGCCGGCTCACCCCTCCTGGCGGGCCTGCGCGATCATCTTCTCGAGCTCGTCGCGGCTGATCGCGCCCGGGGCGACCTCGGTACCGACGATGAAGGCCGGGGTCCCGTTGATCCGCAGCTGCTGGCCAAGTTGGCGGGTGCGCTGGATCGTCTGGGTCACGGTGTCGGACTGCATGTCCGCCTTCAGCTGCGCGATGTCGAGATCCATCATCTCCGCCAGGCGCATCACGCTGTCCTGGTTGACCGTCTGCACCTCGGTCATCAGGGCCTTGTGGAAGGCCGCGTATTCGCCCTGCATCGCCGCGGCGATCGCCGCGCGGGAGGCGAACTCGCTGTCCGGCCCCAGGATCGGGTACTCCTTGTAGATCACGCGCACGTTGCCGTCGGCCTTGGCCGTCGCCAGCGCGAGGTTTGAAACCTGCCTGCAGTAGGGGCAGCGGTAGTCGAAGAACTCGACGATCGTGACGTCGCCGTCCGGGTTGCCCAGCACCGGCAGGGGGCCGGAGTCGCGCAAGGCTTCCGCATGCTGGCGGACCCCCTGGCGCCGGGCGTTCTCGGCCTGCTGTTCCTGCCGGTCGCGCAGGATCTGGACCGCCTGCATGATGATCTCGGGGTTGTCCAGGATGTACGCCCGCACGCGGCGGTCGATCGCGTCCTGTTCCTGCCCGGAGAACGGCGAAGCGTCCCCGGGCGCGGCGGACCCGGTGGGCGTGCTTTGCTGCGCGCCGGCGGGCGCGGCGGCGAATGTCAGGGCGAGCAGGGGCAGGGCGAGCAGGGCGAGCGTGCCAAGCAGGCGGCGGAACAGGCGGGCCAGGGCGGTCATCGTAAAGGGCGTGTCCTTATGCGGATCAGGCGGGGGTGAACAGGTGGTTGCTGCGCGCACGGACTTGGGATGCCGTGGTCAGCCGTTCTGCCGCTCCCGGCGGTTCTTGGCGGTGCGTTCGATGTCCTGCGCACGCAGCCAGCTGGGCGTGTGTTCTTGAAGAAGCTGCTGGGCGCGCTGGGCCTGCCCGATTGCCTGTCCCAGGTCGCCGCGGTTGATGGCGTATTCCGCCAGTGCCAGCGCCGCCTCGCCCTTGTCGCCCAGGCGGCCGTGGGCGATTCCGACCAGCCGCCAGGCGAACGCGTTTCTAGGCTCGGCTTCGACCACGCGGCGTGCGTTGGCGAGCGCCTTCTCGGTCAGCTCCCGGCTGTTCGTCTGCAGCTGCACTTCGGCCAGGCCCATCCGGATCAGCGGCTGGTCCGGGGCCAGATCGACGGCTTTTCGATAGGCCGGCAGGGCTTCCTGGATCCGGCCGTTCTCGAACAGCATCTGGCCCTTCAGCTCCCGAAAGTACGGGTCCTTGGGCTTCTGCTCGATCAGCCCGTTGACCAGCTCCAGCGCCTTGGGGAGTTCGGGCTTGCGGTAGTACGCGATCGCCCGGGCGTAGCGATCCGGGATCGCGTCGCTCTTGGCCGGGAACGCCTCGAGCGTCTTCGCGGGCGGCTGCAGGAAGCCGGCCAGTTTCGCCTGCATCCGGGCGTGCAGGCGCTCCAGCTCCGGCGGCGCCTCTGCCCGCAGGTCCTCCCGGTCCGCCATCCGCTGGGCTGCGGCGGCTAGGGTGTTAACGCGGTCGCTGGTCAGCGGGTGGGTGCGCATCCAGGGGTCCTGGCTCGAACTCAGCAGGACTTCCTGGTCTTCCAGGATGCGCATGAATTCGACCAGACCGCGCGGGGTATAGCCGGCGCGCTTCATGTAGGTTATCGCCGCCTGGTCGGCCGAACCTTCCTGCGTGCGGGTGTAGGCCAGCAGGTCGGCCATCGACAGGGTCTGGCCCAGCGACATCACCGCCGTGCCCGCGCCCGGACTGCCGGTCGCGGCGGCCGCGCCCAGGCCCAGCAGCATGCTGGTGATCATCTGGGTGGTGGTGGCTTCCAGCTCCTGCCGGCGGCTGGCCAGATGGCCGGCGGAGATGTGCCCCGCCTCGTGCGCGATCACGCCCATCACCTGCGTGGGGTCCTCCGCGCGGCGCAGCAGGCCGGTATGCAGGAACATGTTCATGCCGCCGGCGACGAAGGCGTTCAGACTCTCGTCGGCGATCAGGTAGACGTCGATCCGATCCGCGCTCAGGCCCGCCGCCTGGAACACCGGCTTGGCGTAGCGCCGGACAATCTCCTCGATCTCGGCGTCGCGGATGAAGCTGGGCCGGTCGCTCTGCGCGGACGCCGCGATCGGCAGCAGGCCCAGGCTTGTCGCGAGGCAAAGAGCGAGCGGCAGGGCGAATAGGGCTTTGAGCTTGCGCACGACGGCATCCTTGTGCTTCACGGTCCGAAGGTATCCCCTGCACCGCGCCCTTTCAATCGACAGAGGACCCGGCGTGACCCTTCCAGCCCCCGCCGGTGCGCCGCCCAGGCGCGACCGGCCGATCCGCTGTCTCGTTCCCAAGCTCGGCCGCGCGGCGCGCGCCGCGGCCGTCCTCGCCACCGGCGCGCTCGCCGCCGCCTGCACCGGCTCCGGCGACATCGAGGAAACCCGGCTGATCTCCGGCTATGCCGGCCTGGCGGCGGCGGACGAGCCGCGGGCCGCGACCGTGGGCCGGGAAATCCTGGCCAACAACGGCACGGCCGCCGACGCCGCCGCCGCGATGGCGTTCACCATGACGGTAACGCTGCCCTCGCGCGTCGGCCTGGGGGGCGGCGGTGTGTGCGTGGTCAGCGACCGCGCCGAGCAGAATGTCGAAGCGATCTCGTTCCTGCCGCGCCGCGCGGCACAGGGCGGTGTGGTCCCCGGACTGGCGCGCGGCCTGGCCCTGCTGCACGCCCGGCACGGAGCGCGCGACTGGCGCCAGGTGGTGTCCCCGGCGGAGCGTCTGGCGCGCTTCGGCCACCTGACCAGCCGGGCGTTCAAGCGCGATCTCGACGCCGGCGCCGGCCGGCTGCACGGCGCGGCCCGGGACCGCTTCCTGGGCGACGACGGCACCCCGCCGGCGGTCGGCCAGCGGATCCGCCACCCGGCGCTGTCGGCGGTCCTGGCCGGTATCCGCCAGCAGGGCGCGGGCTATCTCTACACCGGACAGTTTGCCGAACGGCTGGCGCAGGCCGCGCGCGATGTCGGCCAGCCGTTCAGCGAAAGCGCGCTCAACGGCTACCGGGCGCGCGCGCAATCGACCCTGACCGTGCCCTACGGCGATCACCAGCTGCACCTGCCGCCGCCGCCGGCGATGAGCGGCCTGCTGGCGGGGCAGACCTGGGGCATGCTGCGCGCGGGCGGCGACAACGCGCCGGCGCTGTCCGGCGACAGCGCGCATCTGCTTGCGGAGGCGTGGAAGCGCAGTCTGTCGCGCACCGGCCGCTGGCTGTCGACCGCGGAGGCTGAGCGCGCGGACCCGCAAAGCCTGCTCTCGGAAAATTCGCTCACGCCGTCTTTCAACAGCATCGATCCCGGCGCCGCGACCCCTGCGGCCAGCCTGACGCCGCCGCCGCCGCGGCTGTCCGGCGACGTACCGACGGCCGGGCTTACGGCCGTCGACCGGTTCGGCAACATGGTCGCCTGCGGGTTCACCATGAACGGCCTGTTCGGCAGCGGCGCGGACACCATCGGCACCGGCGTGCTGCTCGCCAATCCATCGGCGGAAACGGCGGCCGGGGCGGACCTGCTGCCGGGCGTGATCGCCAACCAGTTTACCGGGCGCGGCTATTTGGCGGTGTCCGGCAGCGACGGTGCGGCCGGGGTGCTGAATGCCGCCGAGCTGGTGCGCAAGCTGGATAGCGCCGGCGCCGGCCAGCCGGACTTGCAGGGCTTCCTGGGGCTGCCGCGCCTGTACCATCCCGGGCAGCCGGACCGCCTCCAGGTCGAGCCGGGCCTGCCGGAGGACGTCACCCAACGGCTGAGCACGATGGGTCACGCCCTCGTGAAACGCCCTGGTCTGGGCCGTCTCACGGCGATTTATTGCCAGGGCGGCGCGGACAGCGACGGGTCGGACTGCGCGGCCGCCGTCGACCCGCGCGGCAGCGGGCTTGCGGTCCGGGCGCAGTAGTCCGCGGCTGGCGCGCCCAGCCAGGGTGCCCCCAACCTTGGGCCCGAGCCGTGGGCCCGAGCCGGTGCCGACACGAACAGGCGGAAGGCAGGACAGGCATGAGTCTCAAGGTCGCCGATCGCGGCAGGGTCGACCCGTTTATCGTAATGGACGTCCTGCGCGCGGCCAACGCGCGCGCCCAGGAAGGCGGTGACGTCCTGCATCTGGAGGTCGGCCAGCCCGGCCACGGCGCCCCGCGGACCGCGCGCGAGGCGGCCAAGCGCGCGATCGACACGGAGCAGCTGGGCTACACCGACGCCCTGGGCCTACCCGCGCTGCGCCGGCGGATCGCCGAGAGCTACCGCACACTGCACGGCGCCGACCTCGATCCGGGCCGGGTGATGGTGACCAACGGCTCTTCCGCGGGTTTCGTGGTCGCCTTCCTGACCGCGTTCGACGCCGGCGACCGGGTCGCCCTCGCCGCCCCCGGCTATCCGGCCTACCGCAACATCCTGTCCGCGCTGGGTCTGGAGCCGGTGTGGCTGCAGACCGACCTGGAAAGCCGCTTTCAGCCGACCCCCGAGCTATTGGACCAGGTCGACGGCGAGCTGGACGGCCTGATCGTGGCGAGCCCGTCCAACCCGACCGGCACGATGGTCGACGAGGCCGGGATGCGCGCGCTGGTCGACGCGTGCCACGCCCGCGGCATCCGCCTGATTTCCGACGAGATCTACCACCGCATCGAGTTCCAGGGCCGCGGCGTCTCCGCGCTGGAGACGACGGACAGCGCGATCGTGGTGAACTCCTTCTCGAAGTATTACGCCATGACCGGTTGGCGGGTCGGCTGGCTGGTGCTGCCGCCGGACATGGTCCGCGCCGCGGAGTGCGTCGGGCAGAACCTGTTCATCTCCGCGCCGGCGCCCTCGCAGTACGCGGCGCTGGGCGCGATGGACGCGGGCGACGAGCTGGAGGCGGTGGTGCAGTCCTATCGCCGCAACCGCGACGTCCTGCTGCGCGAATTGCCCAAGGCCGGGATCGAGCGGTTCGCGCCGGCCGACGGGGCGTTCTACATCTACGCCGACGTCGGCCATCTGACCGAGGACAGCCAGGCGTTCTGCAAGCGCATGCTGCACGAAACCGGGGTGGCGGCAACGCCCGGCGTCGACTTCGACCCATTCCGCGGCCAGCGCTTCGTCCGCTTTTCCTTCGCCGGCCGCGAGGACGAGGTGGCGGAAGCCGCGCAGCGCCTGCGCCGCTGGCTGACCGGCTGACCGGCTGACGGCTGACCGGCTGACGGCTGACCGGCTGACGGCTGACCGGCTGACAATCGACGACCTGGCGGGTCCAACGGGTCGGCGGCCGCCTTTTGCCAAGGCCCTGTGGATCGGCTATCACGCGGGGCATGGCACGGGCACGCGGCACACCACGGCTTTCCCACGTTTCCACCGACAGCGGCGAGCTGCTGGGCGCGGCGGCGCACGCGCGCCAGCACGCCAGCGTCCGCAAGGCGCACGAGACCGAGCTGATCGAGGACTACGTCGAACTGGTCGCCGACCTGATCGACGCCAAGGGCGAGGCGCGGGCGGTCGAGATCGCCCAGCGGATGGGCGTGCGCCAGGCCACGGTGGCCAAGATGGTCCGCCGCCTGCAGGACCGTGGCCTGGTGGAGACCGAGCCCTACCGCGCGATCTTCCTGACCCGCGCCGGCCGGGAGATGGCGGAGTCGAGCCGCGAGCGCCACGCTGTCGTGCTGCAGTTCCTGCGCACGCTGGGGGTCAGCGAGGATACCGCGCTGTCCGACGCGGAAGGCATCGAGCATCACGTCAGCGCGGAAACGCTGGCGGCGATGCGGGCGCGGCTTGACCGGGAATAGCCGAGCCGTGCATCCATCCAGGGTCAGCGGCGCCGGTGAGATTTGCGTGATGCATCGATGCATTTTCGCAGGTCCGGTTTATGCCGGCTCGTTTGATCCGTAAGTGTGGAGGCAGGGTCGGTGCGGCCCTGTCCGCACGGGCCACGTCGGGCAAGATCGCGGAAGATCCCTTCCGTCGGCGATTTCGCCCCAGAACTGTGAATAAAAGGGGATGGCGACATGGCAGCCAAGCTCAGTGCAACGGTCGCGACCGGACTGTGCGCAGTCCTGCTCGCGTCGTGTGCGGGGACCAAACTCGAAAACATCCGCGGCATGGACGTGCAAGGCGGGGCGTTCAATTCGGCGCTGTATCAGGGCTATGTTGAGCGCTCGGAGCACGAATACGAATACGGCGATTACGATTCCTCCGATCTGTTCGCCCGCCGGGCGCAGCGCGCGGCGGCCGGCGAACGGGTGCAGCCGCTGCAACTCGACGGCGAGGGCGACCGGGTCGTCGAGGGCGCCCGCGAGATGCAGAGCAAGATGCCGGCGATCCGCGAAGCCCGGGCGGACCTGGTCTCCGTGCTCGGCCGCAGCGCGCGCACCAAGGCCCCGGAAGCCGCCGCAAAGGCGCAGGTCGCCTTCGATTGCTGGGTAGAGGAGACCCAGGCGGATCACATCCAGGACTGCCGGACGCGCTTCAACAAGGCGCTGCAGACCGCGCGGAACGCGGTCGAGCCGGCCCAGGCGCAGCAGACGACAGAGACCGCGCCGGCCGCGCCCGAGCAGCCGGAAAGTCCGGAGCCGGAGAGCTACACGGTGTACTTCGGCTTCGACAGCGCGCAGCTGAGTTCGGATGCGCGTGAGGTGTTGAGCCAAGTTGCCGAGGCAGCCGAGGACCGTCCCGACGCCCAGATCTCGGTGACCGGCTTCACCGACACCGTGGGTCCGGAGGACTACAACCAGAACCTGTCGTTCCGGCGCGCCCAGGCGGTGAAGCAGGCCCTGAGCGGCCGCGGCATCGAGGCCGACCGGATCAGCACCGCCGCGCGCGGCGAAAACCAGCTGGCGGTGGAGACGGCCGACGGCGTTCGCGAGCAGCGCAACCGCCGCGTCGAGATCCAGCTGTTCTAGAGCAAAATCGATGAAGGTCGAGCTGACCTTGATCGGGAATTTTGTTCTAACGGCTTGAAGAGAGAGCAAGATTCAGCTGAAAGGTGGCTTCACCTTTCAGCATCTTGCTCTAGGCTAAGCCGGTCTTAGGGCGATCGAATGACGGGCGATCGAGTGACGGGCGGCGGCCAACGCGGTCGCCGCCCGTTTCGATTCCCGCCGGGTTATTTCAGGAACAGCGAGTAGGTGACCCGGCGCCCGGCCGCGACTTCCACCAAGTGGGTGGAAATCCCGTCACGGTGTCGCGCGGCCACCTTGTACCAGCCGGCCGACAGGCCGAGTTCGGGCGCGGCGTCCCGGGTGCGCGCGATCGGGTCGGCCTCGCCGCCGCCGCGGCGGTAGGGCCGCACCGTCCAGGCGACATCGCTTTGCACCGGGGCGGCGCCGGGCCCGGGCAGCAGTTCCAGCTTCACACGCCCCAGCTTCAGGTTGACCGTCTTGGTGAGCGCGGTGCCGTCCTGGACCGCGAAATCGGTCACCGCGCGGGCCTGCCGGTAGGTGGTGACCACGCGGTATTCGTCCGCCGCCAAGTCGAGTTCGGCGGGCGCGCCGCGGTGCTCGCCGACCTTGCGCACGGCGCGCTTACCGTCGCGCGCCCAGATCTGGAACGCCACGCCGTCGGTCACCGCCGGTCCGCCCGCGCGGGTAACGACGTTCAGCGTGACGCGTCCGTCCGCGGCGGCCGCGCCTGGCAGGCTCAAGAGCCCGGCCAGCAGCAGGCCCGCGATCGGGCCGGCGACGCGGCGGTCGGCATCGGGTTGGCGCATGCTGTGCTCCTGCCGCCGTAAGGCGAAAGCGCCGAAGGTCGCACGTGCCTTCAGCTTGGGGTTGGTTCGGCCGTCCTGATAAGCCGGCCGGGGGCGACCAGCAAGCCGGTCGCACCTGACGGTCTGGCCGCCCGGGCCGCGGGGAGAGCCCGGCCCGATGCTTTCTACGCTAACAGAAGTATGCAGGTCCGGTCGTGACCGGGTTGTTAACGCCCTGCAGCCCATGGGTGCATACGACGGATCGGGCGACGCTTGTAACGGGTCCGA
The DNA here is from genome assembly GCF_016583645.1 of Rhodovibrio sodomensis. Lineage (GTDB taxonomy): Bacteria > Pseudomonadota > Alphaproteobacteria > Kiloniellales > Rhodovibrionaceae > Rhodovibrio > Rhodovibrio sodomensis. The sequence goes on from NZ_NRRL01000028.1 coordinate 43,650, forward strand.
ATTCAGAAGTACCGCAACACAGGACAGTCGGGCAGAACGTCCGGAATGTCCCGGTCGGGATCGATCTCCAGATGGGCGGACAGCACTTGGCTCAGCTGGCCGCCGTCCAGCAGGGGCAGGTCGAGGCCGATCACCTTGATGAACGAGCGGTCGTACTGGTCGAGCAGGCCGCACGCCAGTCCGATGAAGGGTGCCCGGTCCATCTCCTCGAAGTAGGCCAGTTCGACCGCCTGCAGGGCCTGCGGGTCGTTCGAGACCGAGCCGAGCGACTTGTTGGTGTAGTCGACGCCCCACCATTCGGTCAGCTGGGTGCCCCACAGGGTAAACCGCAGGTTGAACGGCTCGCGTTCGACGCGGGCGATGAAGATCCGCCCCAGCCAGTCCTTGAAGTCGAAGACGTCGAAGTCGCTGCGGCCGGGCAACCCTGCGTCGCCGGGTGCGCGCGTTTGCCAGAGGCGGACCAGGTCCGCGAACGGTCCAAAGCGTTCCGGCGCGGCGTCCCGGTCACACTTGGCGTAGCGCCAGTTGATTGCAGCCTCCGAAGTCTGTGGACGGATCGCCAGCCTCCTGCGGGTAGGACCGTGGGCACGGATCGGATTGCCTCGGCTTTGTGAGCGTAACCCTATAGTCGGTTATCCGATATGTTGCATACCCGCAAATGTTAGCCAGCCTGCATAACTAAGTATGCAGATACAAGGGCAAGATCGCGGCCGGCGGCCGCGCGCCCGCGGGAGTCGACCCTAGTGCTCCTAGCGCTCCCTAGCGTTGCGCGCGCTTGCCCGAGGGCTTGCCGGACCGCTGCTTCGAGGCGGCCCGGCCGCCGGCCTTGTTGCCGCGCTGCTGCTTCGACTTGGACGCCGCGTCGGCCTCCGCGACCTTGCCGGCGAAGTCGCCAGCGTTGCGGCCGCTGCCGCCGGACGCCCCCTCGGTCGGCACGCCGAGGTCGGCCTGCTCAAGCTTCTTGAGTTCGTCGCGCAGCCGGGCGGCCTCCTCGAACTCCAGGTTCGCCGCCGCCTCCTTCATGCGGTTCTCCAGATCGGCGATCGATTCCTTGAGGTTGTGGCCCACGCCCGGCGTCTCGCCGTCGCCGCTGGCGGTGCCGACCTCGACGTGGTCGCCCTTTTCGTAGACCGATTGCATCACGTCGGAGATCTGCTTGCGGATCGTCTCCGGGGTGATGCCGTGCTCCTCGTTGTAGGCCATCTGCTTCTCGCGCCGGCGCTCGGTCTCGCCCAGCGCCTGGTCGAGCGCCTTGGTGCGCTGGTCGGCGTACAGGATCACCTTGCCGTCGACGTTGCGCGCCGCCCGGCCGATCGTCTGGATCAGCGCGGTCGCGGAGCGCAGGTAGCCTTCCTTGTCGGCGTCCAGGATGCAGACCCGCGCGCACTCCGGAATGTCCAGGCCCTCGCGCAGCAGGTTGATGCCGACCAGCACGTCGAAGTGGCCGAGGCGCAGGTCGCGGATGATCTCGATGCGCTCCAGCGTGTCCACGTCGGAGTGGATGTAGCGCACCTTCAGGCCCGCCTCGTGCAGGTACTCGGTCAGGTCCTCCGCCATCCGCTTGGTCAGCGTGGTGACCAGCGCGCGGTAGCCCTGGTGCTGGACCTCCTGCACCTCGGCGATCAGGTCGTCGACCTGGCCGTCGGTCGGCCGGATCTCGCAGACCGGATCGATCAGGCCGGTCGGGCGGATGATCTGTTCGGTGAAGGTGCCGCCGGTCTGGCGCAGCTCCCACTGCCCCGGCGTGGCCGAGACGTAGGTGGTCTGCGGGCGCATGGCGTCCCACTCCTCGAACTTGAGCGGGCGGTTGTCCATGCAGCTGGGCAGGCGGAAGCCGTAGTCCGCCAGGGTCTTCTTGCGCACCGTGTCGCCGCGGTACATGCCGTTCAGCTGCGGCACCGTGACGTGGCTCTCGTCCACGATCAGCATGGCGTCGTCGGGCAGGTACTCGAACAGCGTGGGCGGCGGCTCGCCCGGATTGCGGCCGGTCAGGTAGCGCGAGTAGTTCTCGATCCCGGGGCAGGAGCCGGTCGCCTCCATCATCTCCAGGTCGAAGGTGGTGCGCTGCTCCAGCCGCTCGGCCTCCAGCGGCATGTTGTGCTGCTTGAAGTACTCCAGGCGCTCCTTCAGCTCCTCCTTGATCTGCTTGATCGCCTGGCGGAGCGTCGGCCGGGGCGTGACGTAGTGGCTGTTGGCGTACAGCTTGATCCGCTCCAGCGTGTCGGTCTTGTTGCCGGTCAGCGGGTCGAACTCATGGATCGCGTCGACCTCGTCGCCGAACAGCGAGACCCGCCAGGCCCGGTCCTCGTAGTGCGCCGGGAAGATCTCGACGGTGTCGCCGCGCACCCGGAAGGTGCCGCGCTCGAAGTTGATGTCGTTGCGCTTGTACTGCAGCTCGGTCAGCGACTGCAGGAACGCGTTGCGGTCCAGCCGGTCGCCCTGGTGCACCGTGACCGTCATCCGCGAGTAGGTCTCCGGCGCGCCCATGCCGTAGATGCAGGAGACCGAGGCCACGATCACCACGTCGTCGCGCTCGAACAGCGCCCGGGTGGCGGCGTGGCGCATCCGGTCGATCTGCTCGTTGATCGAGGATTCCTTCTCGACGTAGGTGTCGGTGCGCGGGACGTACGCCTCCGGCTGGTAGTAGTCGTAGTAGGAGACGAAGTACTCCACCGCGTTGTTCGGGAAGAAGCCCTTCATCTCCGCGTACAGCTGGGCGGCGAGCGTCTTGTTGGGCGCCAGGATCAGGGTCGGGCGCTGCACCTGTTGGATGGTGTGCGCCATCGTGAAGGTCTTGCCGGAGCCGGTGACGCCGAGCAGCACCTGATCCTTCTCCTGCGCCTCCAGCCCCTGCACGATCTCCCGGATCGCCCCCGGCTGGTCGCCGGCCGGCTGGTAGTCCGACTGCAGGTCGAAGGGAACCGACTCCGGCTTGGTCATGCGCTGACGCGCGACCTCCGCCGGATCCTGGATGACGAGCGCGGTGTCCTGTGGCATGGCCCCAATGTAGGGCGCCGGGGGTGGGGGCGGCTAGGGGGTGAAAACAGCTTTACGTGTAAGCCGGAATCTCTATTTGCGGCTGCAATACCTCCAGCGTTCCACTGTACGCTCTCACGATCTTATTATATAATTCATGATCTTTCTCGCAAGTCACAGTTATAACCATTCCATATGGGATATCGCTCCGCCGCGCAGCAGGCTTCCCGCGCCATCTCGACTGATGTTCCACATCAAAAACTGGGCGATTTAATGTGCTTGGTTGAAACCGTCGCTCAGCGGACAGAACAGGTTCCCATTTGTGACCACCAGATCTTAGGGATGCCTCATCGGGGAAGTCTTGGCTAGGACTGAAAAACGTCTTTGATTTATGAAGCTGCCTTGCTTTCCCATTCTGATATCCAGGGTGCCCTCTAGTGTTGGGACGAAACACGATGTTGACACCCGCTCGGGTATAATTGATCGCATCATCAGGATCAGTGTCGGGAAATAGACAAAACGTCGCTCTTACCCTTGTCATGGAAACAAAACCACCCGAGGGCTCGGGTATTGGAAAGCGCATCCATCGTCTTGGATCGAGATATCCCTTGTACAGAACGGTTACCTCATTATCTTCACACGTACAAAGTTGATCAAGCTCGCTTGCCTTCCCCCAACCGACTTCTTCCTGTTTGTTTCCTCGTAAATCCGACTTATTGATAATCAATGCCTTTATTGCAGGAGCATTAATATAGTCTCCGAAAGTAGCTCTAACTCCAACTGCTCGGCGCATAACACTCGGTGCTGCAAAACTAGTTCCCTGTATCGGGCGTGCAAGTGATGGGTTCCAGAAATCAAGCGTGTAAAATGGTTCTAAGTTGCTTCCGCCATGGCCAACAACATCAGGCTTGACTACACCAGGGCTTCTCCCAGGGCTGTTCAGTGTTCGCGGGTAGAGTGAGTGGCCTCGCGTGAGGCGAGTCCGAGCGGCGGGTCATCCACCAGAAACGAGTCTTTGCGAGCTCGCTGAGATGTGACTCCTGGGTTGGCAACTCTGAACAGCGTACGGAGTTGCCATGACACCGTTTCCGTGTCTCTGGCAGGCCCTCCAAGATGTCACCGACCCGCGCGGCACCCGGGGGCAGCGCTATCCTTTCACGCCCTTGATGGTGTTCACGGTCCTGGCCGTGCTGGCGGGCGCGCGGTCGTACCGCGACGTGATCACCTTCATCCGGGAACGGCGCCATCAGCTCAATGAGCTGTTCGGCACGCGCCTGACCCGGGCGCCCGCGCTGAACACGCTGCGCGNGCGCCTTCGCCTCGGACGACGCGCTCATCCTGGCACACACCGAACTCGATGGGTCCAGCGACGAGGTGGCTGCCGTGCAAGAGATGATCGCGGACCTGAACGTCTCCGGCGTCCTGTTCACGGTCGACGCCCTCCACTGCCAAAAAAACCTTTGAGGCCGCCCAGACGAGCGGTAACGCGGTCTTGGCGCAGGTCAAAGGCAACCAACCACACCACCTGGGCCGCGTTCAGCATCTTGCCCGGTCCCAGTCGCCTCGCGACCGGGACGAGACGGTTGTTCGCAACCGGCACGGCCGACAGGAGCACCGCTCGGTCGAAACCTTCGACGTGAGCGATCAACTGGATCCCGCCTGGGACGGACTGATCGTGCGGGCCGCATGCGTGTACCTAGTTGAAGCAGCCGGCCACAGGCCGCTGGACTGAACGCAGCGAAACCGCGTTCTATGTCTGCCAGATCGCGCTGTCCGCCGCCGACTTCGCCGAGGCGGTGCGCGCGCATTGGACCATCGAGAACCGCAACCATCACGTCCGCGACGTGACCCTGGGCGAAGATCACAGCCGGATCCGTATCCCACCCGGGCCCTTCACTCGTATCCGCAGCTTCGCGCTCAACATCCTCCGGGCGAACGGCGTGCGCAACGTGGCTCAAGCGCGCTACGCAACCGCGCTCAACCCCGACAAACTCTTCGACTATGCCGGCTCATGAAGAAAACTGAACAGCCCTGCATCCAGGGTCGCGGGGCGAAGGCACGGTTGGAAAAGTCGTGCCAAGTCTAAGCGCATCCATCCCTTCGCCGTCACCACCGCGTGGCTGGCTCGACCTACAATGCTCTTCGCCGTCGCCGCCAAACACCACTTCCCACAGCTCCGGGCGGGACTCCCGCATCTCGGCTGATATGTCAGCAAGAGCACGGTGACACGGCTGACGTAAGCCGTGATAGTCCACCTTCGGTCCAACGGGCGTAAAATTTATGCCAACGCGCCGCAACAACACGAGCAATGCCGGATCCATGACAGCGCACAGATGCGACACGTCGAGCCGTCGCGCGAGCGAGACAACACCTTTCATAATCCCGAGTGAAATGTTTGGCATGTGCCGGCGGATAGATAGCGCGGTCTCTTCGTACGGCCATTTGATATCCGCATGTTGATCCTCGCCGTTTCTCTGCCGCATACCTTTTACGACGCAGAAGCGTGACACTTCAGCTACCTTAACATTGCCCGGCAAATCCATGTCGCCAAAAGGACTGTCGGGCAGTTCATTTACGGGTAATCCCGTAAAACCCGATCCTTGCGGTGTAATCAACCTAACCGTTCCGACAGCGGTTTCCCCTGCGCGATGCCATAAGAGCGCGTGATGGCTATTCCTGTCGTAACGATCACGCTCAAGACCGTCCGAAAAATCCGCCGGGTCTTCGAAGTTGTTCTCTACGCAATAGACTTGGTATCGGAGACGATATGCAAGTACCATATCGCCTTCGGACATCGCTTGAGATACGGCAAAAAAACGATCAAAGTCGTTCCTCGGTGTGTGCGCCTGTGGGTCAACCTCCGGCTGCAGTTGCTTGCTCTCAGTGTGTATACACGGCTCGGAATGCGCGTCCAGTTTGGCGTCAAGCATTCAGATCTCCTTAGCCGAATTTACCTAGCGGCAGTATAACCACCACTTCTGTTAACGATGCGTGAATGAGGTAAGTTTTTATGGATTGGCTGTCGAGTGTCGTTCTCGTACAACATGTGACATTTTTCTATCAAATGCGACATACTTTTATCGATAGCACGTCAGACGTGCTGTTGTTATTCCTTTCACATGTATTTTTTATTTGCCGTAGGACGACACCACTGCGTTTTTATTTTCTCGCTTATATTTATTGTGCATCTTCGCGATCAAGTTCTCAGCTGAATCAGAGGCCCGGGACGGTTACGTTGACGAACACTTGGTCGAACGAGCAATTTGGCCGGCGTCGTTGTAACCCGCGCGGTTACACGGGCGCGGTAAGCCAGTCATAGGCTATCGATCGGCGCGACGGCCTGTTACCTGCTCCGACTCCCAGAAACATGCAACGTACCGACCGATCGCGATCGTCGCGGGCCAGGTTCAGCCCGCACGGGTTAGCAACCCGCACACACGGTTTACGGCACAGCAGATAGCACATGCTGGAGATCAAGGGCCCGACGTGAGACGCGGGCGATCGATCCACCGCCCGCCCAGCGCACCGGAGTCAGACCTTTCGTAACCATCCCAAGCGTTGTTCGGTGGAGACCCACCGCCATAGCGCGCTCAAGAAGACACAACGGTTTATTCGGGATACCGATTCCAGACCCCAAAGCACTCAACGTGCGTCGTGTGGAACGCCCCATACCCGAAGAAGCCGCGTGCCTGAGTGCGCAATCGGTTGCCGCCCTTGTCGGTGAACGACACACTTACCGGCTACAGATCGTTAGCCGGTGGTACCTGCGCATGGCAACAGGCCACCTCTGTCGCCCTCCCGCGGACGCGGGTCGGGCAGCTTTGTGCAGCAGCCCAACCCGCGCGAAGACCGCTGATCAGCTAGGCCCTGCGTGCTTGCTGACGAATTACGCCGCCCAGAGCAATCAGGCCGATGCCGAACAACAACCCAGTCGACGGCGAGGGAACCCTCACAGCCTGCAGAGTGACGTTACTTTGGATGCCAGCCGTAGGGGCAATGCCATCCCCAGAGACGCCGCCAGTGGCGCTGGCGAAAGTTCCGCTTATGATACGAAAATCGGGTCGGCTACCGCGCTGCGCCAGATAGAACCCCGGCGTGAACTCCTCCGCGATCGTTACGACCGAGTTACCGAGATTACCGAGGTTCTGCCCAGCAGCCAACGCCGGCCCGCCAAGTTGAAGCAGGAAACCACCGCTTGCGCCAACTCTATCGCCGTCTCCCGCATCAAAATCCAGCGTATACTCCAAGTCTCCGGATGTCGTCACATTGAAGAGTTCTGTTAAGTTACCGTAGGTGCTGTTCGCGAGCTGGAGACTGGTAGATATATCATCGGTACTGTCGGAGAAGATGAACCCTAGTGGATCCCCCATCGAACTACCCTGACTTGTAACGTTCGTCTGTAGACCCGTGCCCAAACCGGCCTGCAAAGTATCGAGGAAGGTGAAGATCGTGTCACCATCCTGAAGCTTTCCGAGCTCAAGACCACCGACCTGTCGCGACTCAAAGCCGCCGCCGGCGAGGTCATAGATCGCAGTTTCAGTAGAGTCAGTCTCAGATGACAAGACCTCAAACGCGGCAATGCCGGTTGTTTCTGGGTCACTGTTAATTACCGTTGTCGACGGCGGCGCCGAAATTTTGTTCAGGTCATCAAATTCGATGAACTGGAGAAACCGGTCACCAGCATCTACGACACCGTTACCGTTGATGTCATAATAGTTCTCAAAGTCGTTGTCATCTAGCTGAAACGTGCCCGCGGGCAACGTATTGTCGAGACTTGAAGCCGATGCAAGCCCCGCACACAGAGCAACTGGCGAAGCCAGGGCAAGTGCTAAGATCCTGCGTGTCATTCGAAACCTCCCAGGGTTTGGCGTGTGTTTGAGCACCCTGCAAAGCGTATGCCAAAATGTTTTTGCGCAAGTTTTCAGGAGGTTAGCTCCGACGCAATTAGCCGCGCAACGCCATCTGTAAAAAATTCTGACAGGTACGCCGCGGGTTCGGCCCAATGTTGTAAAGTCCAGCTAACAACCCAAGGAGCTTGGGCTATACGCACGGGTGAGCCCGCGAGCGCTGTCTGCTATACTGTGCACGATCGTCGCGAGGTGTTTCCGGGGCTTGTTAGGGGCTTCGTCGAGACCAAGCCCGACCCATCCCCCGTCGAACCCACGCGTGCCCCGCGGCTTTAACCGGCCAGTTAGCGATGACAGCGAAGCTGATGTCCCTTGTTCGCCCGGTCCGGATTCGCAGGGCCTGCATCGGCCCAGTAGACCAAGTTGGCAGAGACGAATTCGGCCTTCAGGTGCGCGCGAGAGCCCGCCGTTCACTGTTCCAGGTATATGGAGCGCCGCCTAATCACCATTAGGCGAAGACGCCCAAGCGTGACGAACGGCCCGTAACTGCGGGTCCGGGTCCGAATTAAGCGGTCCGAAGGACGCGGCACGGTCGCGACGGGCCGCTTAGGCATCTCCGCTGCGGACCATCTGGCAACTTCATGGGGTCACAGGTCCGACCGGTTTCTCGGCACCCTGGCGCGATTCATATCGACAGTTTGCTTGCAAAACGCAGGCCCGTCAAACTGCCCCCCCGAGAAACAATGGTACTGGTCGATGAGCGTAGTCAAATGATGATCCCCAGTCTCGGCTTTGCAGCGAGCGCAGCCGCGTTCCTGGTGCTGGCGGTAATTCAATCGCTGCGTCCGCAAAAACACTTAAGTTCGTACCTGCTGATCGGGGCGTGTCTCACGCACGCTTCATGGAGCGTAACGCCCTTCCTGGCAAACGAACTCGGCTATTTTCTCAAGCTCGTAACAGAACCGCTTCGCCCGATGGCTTGGGCCGTTTTCTTCACAGCTCTGGCCTGCAAGCGTTCTCGGTTGCCGGTTGTTTATGCGGTCCTGGCCCTTTTTGTACTACTTTCGGTCAACTTGGTTTGGGGCTACAGCAGCATCGGTGATTCCCTTGGAGCGCCAACTGTCGTTGTAACGAGCCTGATCGCCGCCGCCTTCGGGCTCGTCATGGCGGTGAGCGTGTTCCGCGGTGCTGGGGAGTCGGAACGGTGGGCTCTGAAAGCCCTTGCCTTCCCCCTGATCGCCCTTTTCGGGTACGACGTCGCCGTTTTAACGGCCTCGTGGATGAACGCCTTTCCGAACACAATTGCCTTCACAACCCGAGGTCCACTAAGCGCGGTAACGGCTGTTCCGATCGCTATCGGCCTGTTCCGGTTTCAGCCCGGACGTTCGGATTTCCGGGTCTCTCATCAAGCAGCGCTGTACTCCACGGTCCTGATAGCGCTCGGAGCGTACTTCGTCCTCGTCGGCGCCTTGGGGATGGTGGCCCAGGCGAACCCGGGCCTGCTATCCGTCCAGGCTCAGATCGTCGTCCTGTTCGTCTCCGCGCTCGCGATGGTCTTCTTTCTCGCGTCGGGTACCACTCGGGCCAAGATCAAATTCTTTCTCAGCCGTCACTTCTTCACGCGGAAATACGACTACCAGCACGAGTGGCGCAAGCTCATGAATACCCTGGCGACCGAAGTGACCAGCCCCCTTGAAAACCGCGTGATCCGCGCCTGCGCGAACGTGCTGGAGGTGCCCGGCGGCGCGCTGTGGCTGATGGACGGCGATCGGCCGCGCCTGCAAGCGACCTGGAACTTCCGGCCCCCGGGCCTGCCGAATCAACTGCCCGCCAAGACTTTTCAACGATCAGACGGACGGTTCCAGATTCTTCATGGCAGTACGCTCGAAGGGACGCTGGAGGTTTCCAGCGACACCTGCTGGCTCGCGGTCCCGCTTCCGCAGGAGGATCGTCTGCTTGGGCTCATCGTTCTCGCACCCCCGCGCGCGCACCATGACTTCGACATGGAGGACCAGGAACTGATGCTGCTGGCCGCCCGGCAGTGCGCCAGCCAGCTGGCGGAGAAGCGGGCTACGATCGAATTGGAGGAAAACCGGCAGTTTGCGCGCTTCAACCGGCAGTACGCGTTCGTCGCGCATGACATCAAGAACCTGATGAGCCAGCTCTCGGTCATGCTCAAGAACTTCGACCGCTACGCCGACAATCCGGAGTTCCAGCAGGACATGCGCCAGACGGTCGGCTACACTGTCGAGCGCATGCAATACCTCGTGGACCGGCTCAACGCGCTGCGGGAAGGCCACGAAGCCACGGTCGAGGGGACGCGCGCCCCGCTCGCCTCGGCGGTCCAGCAGGCCGCGCAGCAATTCGAAGCCGCCGGCGGCCAGGTGGAGGTCGCGGTTCGTCCAAGTGCCGAGACCCTGGAGGTCCCCGCCGACCCGGACCGCCTCGTGGCGATCGTCGGGCACCTGCTCGCCAACGCCGGTGAGGCGACCGGGCCGAACGGCCGGGTGAGCGTGGAAGTCGATACGCAGGCGGGCGCGGCCATCGTCGACGTGATCGACGATGGTCCGGGCATGTCGGCCGATTTCATCCGGGACAGCCTGTTCTCGCCCTTCCGGTCGAACAAGCGCCACGGGTTCGGCGTCGGCGCCTACCAGTGCCGTGAGTTCGCCCGCGAGCGCGGGGGTGACTTGGACGTGATCAGCAGCCCCGGTTCTGGTACGACCATGCGCCTGAAGTTACCGGCGCTGGCGGGCGCCGGCGACGACGCCACCTTGGGGGCCACGGGATGAGCAGCGAGGGCACGCGCATCCTGATCGTCGACGACGATCCGGGCTTGCGCCGACAGCTGAAATGGGCGTTCACCGACTTCGATGCCGTCGAATGCGCCGATCGAGATGAGGCCGTACGCGCGGTCGACGAGGACGCGCCGGCGGTGGCGCTGCTGGACCTTGGCCTGCCGCCCGATCCCGACGGTCCGAGCGAGGGCTTGGCGGCGCTCAGCGACATCCTCCGGCGGTCCCCGGAGACCAAGGTGATCGTGATGACGGGGCAGAAGGAACGCCAGCACGCGCTCGAATCCGTCAACCGCGGCGCCTACGACTTCTACCGTAAGCCCATCGATGTCGACGAGTTGCATCTCATCGTCCGACGCGCCAGTCACCTGCACGCCCTCGAACGTGAGAACCGGGACCTGCAGGAAAGCGCGCACGAGGCAGCCATCCCGGGCCTGCTGACCGGCAACGAGCGGATGCGCCGGGTCGCCAAGCAGGTGGTCCAGTTCGCCCGCGCCGACGTCTCCGTGCTGGTCAACGGCGAGAGCGGAACGGGGAAGGAACTCGTTGCCCACGCCTTGCACTCCCAAAGCAAGCGGGCCCAGGGACACTACGTCGCCATCAACTGTGCCGCGATCCCGGAAAACCTGCTGGAAAGCGAACTCTTCGGCTACGAGAAGGGCGCTTTCACGGGCGCCAACAAGACCACCCCCGGCAAGATCGAGAAGGCCCACAAGGGCACGCTGCTGCTCGACGAGATCGCGGACCTGCCGCTCGCCCTCCAGGGCAAACTGCTGCGCGCGCTCCAGGAGCGGTCGGTCGAACGCGTGGGCGGCCGCCAGGCGATCAACGTCGACTTCCGCCTGGTCGCGGCGACCAACCGTGATCTGAAGGCCATGGTCGCCGAAGGCACTTTCCGGGAGGACCTGTACTACCGCCTCGGCGAAACCACGATCGTGATCCCGCCGCTCAGGGACCGGCCGGAAGACGCCCTGATGATCGCCCAGGACTTCCTCGGCCGCTGGGCTCGCGAGCAGGGCCTGGGGGCCCTCGCCTTCGCACCCGACGCGCTGGCAGCGATCACCCAGCACGACTGGCCCGGCAATGTTCGCGAGCTGCAGAGCCGGGTCAAGCGCGGCGCCGTCAGCGCCACCGGCAAGATCACCGCCGCGGATCTCGGGCTCGACGTCCAGGGCACGGAGCACGTGCCCACCATCAAGGAGGCCCGGCGCAACGGCGAGTTCCACGCGATCCAGAAGGCCCTGGGGCGCGCGGGCGGCAACATGTCCGAAGCGGCCCGGCTGCTCGGGGTCAGCCGGCCGACCTTCTACCAGCTGCTGGCGGATCACAATCTGAAGCAGGGCTCGTCGTAGCCGCCGCCCTGGGCTGCAAGGCGGTCGAAGACCTCCGTCTCAGATGGCTGGTGCGTCGCACGGTCCATGTGCGAACGGGGCCTGTGCCGAGCACGGGCATCTCAAGCGATCGTATGATCGTACCGCAGCCAGGGACGCGATAAGCACGACGCGCCTTTTCGCGCCGGATTACGGCTCGATAAAGCCGCGCGCCATCGCGTCCGTGATCGGACGGATCAGGTAGTCCAGAACGGTCTGCTCGCCGGTATTGATCAGAACCTCCGCGGGCATGCCGGCCTGCAGCTTCTGCGTACCCAGCTTGTCCAACTCTTCGGGGGGGATCTCCACCCTGGCCTTGTAAAAGCTCCGGGTCTGTCCGCTCTCCTGCTCGCGGACGACCCGATCCGGAGAGACGTGCGTCACCGTCCCGATCAGGGTGGGCGTGGTTCGCCCGGATAGCGCTGACATCCGCACTTCCGCGTTCTGCCCTTGCTCGACAATATCGATGTCGCGCGGCGTCACCTCGGCTTCGATGATCAAGCGGTCTTGGACAGGGATCACCTGCATGATTTCCGCGCCGGCCCGGACGACGCCCCCCACCGTGTGCACTGTCAGATTCTGGACAACCCCGTCCTGAGGCGCGCGAATCGCCGTGCGATCGAGCTTCTGGGCCGCGACGACGAGCTGCTGCCGCAGCTCGGCAACCTGGTCCTCAACTTCGCTCAACGAGCGCGCCACCTCCTGGTTGAACTCTTGCCTCAGCTGTTCGATTTGAAGGCGCGCCTCGCTGATCGCGTTGCGGGCTTGCGCGATCGAGGCGGTCGTCGAGCCGATTTGTCCGTCCAGCCGCGCGAGCTCGCGTTCCATCTCCAGAATGCGTGTGCGCGGGTAGTAGCCCTTCTCGTACAGGTCACGTAGCCCCGCCAACTCGTCACGCATGATCGACACCTGGCGCTCGTGGCTGTTGCGCTGCGCCTTCAGCCCCGCGATCTTCTGCTCGATCTGGCTGATCCGCTCGCGCTGGATCGCCGTCTGGCCCTGAAGCGATTGTCTGCGTTGGCGGAACTGGTTGCGTGCCGTCGCCATCACCTGACGGGCCTGGGCTTCGCCCTCGTCGGCCTGCTGCACCAACTCTCGCGGGAACTCGATCGGCGCCTTGTTCGCGCGCTCGGTTTTCAGCCGTGCCCGACGCGCCAGCGCGGAATTGAGCTTTTGGCGAACCGCCTCGAAGTTGGCCCTCGGTGCGACTGGATCCAACTTGACCAGCAAATCGCCTTCCCGCACGCGGGCCCCTTCCGCCACCGAAATCTCCCTGACGACACCGCCCTCGGGGTGCTGCACCAGCTTTCGGTTGCTTTCCACCGTCACGGTCCCCGGGGCGAGCGCCGCGCTGTCCAGGGGGGCCAGTGCGGCCCACGTTCCCAACCCGAAAAACGCGACAAGCACGATGACCGCGCCGATCGCCACCACTTTGTATGGGCTGCCCGGCTGGTAGGTCGGTTTCGTCGTGCCGGTATGGATGGCTTGGTCCGCAGGACGCCCGAATTCGACGACCTCGCCGGACCGTTCTGCGGGTTTCAGATTCCTATCGGCCAATATTCGTCGACCTTTCGGTTCCCTGGAGCTGCGTCGCGTCGGCGCCGGACAGGTGTGCAGGGCTTTCTCGCATGCTAACCACGGCTTTTGTCCGGCGGATCCTCGGCGCCCCGGGCGGCTTCACCGCCGCCCGGGTTTTGCTGGGGTCCCGCGCTCGACACCCCCGCATCACGGCCGGCCGATGGTGACCCTTGGTCGGGGGACGCGCTGCGCCCGCTATGTGGCTCGGAGACCACCGAGGGGCGTATGTAACGCGCCAGCACGTCCTCCCGCGGCCCGAACGCCTGTACCCGCCCACTGTCGATCGCGAGCACCTTGTCCACCCCCGACAGCAACTGCGGTCGGTGTGTGATGATGACCACCGTACGCCCCTCGCCGCGGAGCCGGCCGATCGCCGCGATCAACGCTTTCTCGCCTTCCGTATCGAGGTTCGCGTTCGGCTCGTCGAGGAGGACGAAGCGAACGTCCCCGTAGAGCGCACGTGCGAGAGCTACCCGTTGGCGCTGCCCGCCGGAAAGCGCCTGGCCACCCGCACCGATCTGGGTGTCGTAGCCGTCAGGCAGGCGCAGGATCATCTCGTGCACGCCGGCCATGCCGGCCGCGCGTACGACCGCGTCGCTGTCCATGTCGCGGAAGCGTGAGATGTTTTCAGCAACCGAGCCGTCGAAAAGCTCCACGTCCTGGGGCAGGTAGCCCAAGAACGGTCCGAGTTGTTCCTTGTCCCAATCGTGCAGGTCTGCTCCATCGAGACGAACCGACCCGTTCGCCGCCGGCCAGACGCCGACGAGGGCGCGCGCCAACGTCGATTTGCCGGCGCCGGACGGACCGATCACCCCGAGCGCCTCGCCCGCGGGCACCTCGAAGCTGACCCCTTTCAGCACTGGTGTACGCGAGCCCGGCGGCGCCACGACGATCCCTTCGACCGTGACATGCCCCCGGGGACTCGGCAGAGACATCTGCTCCTTTTTTGCGTTGGTATTCAGCAACAGATCGTTCAGGCGCCGGTATCCAGTGCGCGCGTTGACAAAACTCCGCCATTGCCCGACCGCCGCTTCGACCGGCGCCAGCGCGCGTCCCATAATGATCGATGCGGCGATCATCGTGCCAGGTGTGATCTCCTGCTGTAGAACCAGATAGGCGCCGGCACCCAGGATCGCGACCTGGAGAAACATCCGGATCGCCTTGGACGACGACAGGATCAATCCAGCGCGATCGCTCGCCTGCGCCTGCAGGCCGATCACATCCTGATGCTTGGCCGACCAGCGAGACATGATCCCGGAGAGCATGCCCATGGCCTGGACCGCTTCAGCGTTCCGCAGGCTTGTGGACACGAACGTGTTCGCGCCCACGCTTGCCTTGGACGCGTCTGATAGGGGCTTACGAGTTAAGATCTCGTTGGCGAGCGCCAAAAGAAAGATGATGAGGGCACCGACAAGAGCGACCAGGCCGAGCACCGGGTGAAAAAGAAAGACGACGGCCAGGAAGAGTGGCACCCAAGGGGCATCGCAGAACGCGATCAAGCCCGGACCTGTTAAAAACTCACGAAGGCTATCCAAGTCGCGTAAGGCTTGCGAATGCCCCGTCGACGGCTGTTTAACCGTCCGTTCGAACACGCTTGAGAAGACCTGATCGTTAAGAACGCGATCCAGTCGGCATCCGATGCGAACCAGGACACGCGAGCGGACAAGCTCCAGGAGACCGAAGACGAACAGCATGCCGCCAGCTATGATGGTCAGCATGACGAGGGTCGTCTCGTTCCGGCTGCCGAGGACCCGATCGTACACCTGGAGCATGTACAGCGGGGCAACGAACATCAGCAAGTTGATAAAAAAACTGAACACGACGGTCGCCACGAAAGGTCCGCGAACGGACGCCAGCGCCTGCGACAGCCGGTTCGATTGCGACCGTTTCTCAGCCTGTCCAGATGTCACGAAGCATGTCCTTACTCAGGCATACCCGACCATTGCGAAGCACGACACATTGGTTTCGACTTCCGCCTTTTTGCCGAGCCATCTGTATAGCGCCTTAGCCTGATGTCAAAGAAGTCGTCTCGGCACCGTCTCGTCTCCCAGATCGGCCTCCGAGCGTCTGGCGGGAAGTTGGCAGCCAGCCGCCCGTGCGAAGCGCCCCAGTTACCCGTCTTCCGGTCGGCCAGCATTGGCCGACGGGTGCTTGATCTAGGCTTAACCTGAACCGCGTGACCAACGGCACGGAAGACAATCCCGCACACGCAGCCGCCGCGCAGCTGCACGACCAACGCCAAGATGGACCAGTTACGGGCCGCTGTTCAAAGTACCGATGATGGGGATTTCCCCCGTGAGCCGGTCGGCTTTGCCACCTGGCGACGCATGGAGTTCGCAAATGCGGTCGGCGTGCGCCAGCCCACCTCGTCGACGCGCTAACCGCCGCCGGCTACAGCTGGGGCAGGCCGGCACGGCAAAAGTATCGTAACGGCTTCCGCGATCACCAATTCGACAAGCGCGCCAGCGTTGTCGACCTGCAGATTCCCCACGCTCAGTCGAGCGCTTCAGCCCAGCTGTCCGGCCGGGTTTGTCGTGTCCGGGTGCAGTGTCCGGGCGCCATGGAGCGGCCCTAGGCCCCCAATAGAGCTAAGGGGCGTCACAGTCACGCAGGAAGCCTTCCGTCCACTGCCTTCCGTCCACCGAACCGAACCTCCGCGCGCGCCGTTGACGACTTGCCACACGTACCTGCAGCCCTATCGGTCCGAAGTCTGAGGTCTCGCGGTTGCACAAGGAGATCGGCGCGGGCGCGAGTTCAAGCGTTCTTGAACCGCCAGCTCGGCCGGCGCTTGGCCCTCGTCACCTCCGACACCTTCTGAGGGGTCTTGCGATTGGACGCGACCCGCATCGAGGCGTGACGCAACCAGCGCATCTGCTTTCTCGTTTCCGGTTTCTGATTTCTGGCAGTGTTCATGGTATGGACTTGAACATGATCGTGAGCATCAACCGCATGCCTGAAGCCCGAACCTTCCCGTCGATGTTCGAGCCGATCCATGGCACTGGCCTCGACATCGCGGGAAACGGCATCGCAAACCGGTTTGGCCCGTTCCGGACAGCGGCGATTATGGTGGACCCTTTGAGCGAGGCCGAGCCGGCCCGCGCCCGGATGACGGCGGCTGAACAGCCGGTTACCTCCGTCACCACGTTCGCGCCCGACCTGGGCGACACGGCCAAGAGGGGGCAGGTCACGGACCGGGTGATCGCGGCGGTGAAAAAAGGGACGATCCTGGACCGAGGTATGCATAGCTTTTTGGACCGCTGCGGTTCACCTGCCGGCGCGTGCATGGCGCATGCTTCCGAACCTGCTGATATTGACTGACAGGGTGCGCTCTGCCTGCGCCCTCGCCTTTCTCCGCTTCGCCTTCGCCGCGCCCGCGCCGGCGAGCTGGCAGCGAGCGTTTTCTAAAACCAACCTCCCCAACCCCAACGTGCCGCTCCAGGAGATTAGGTCGGGCGACGTGACCAAGGACGGGATCTCCTGGATCGACGCTCTCCAGTTGGTCCGCGTTGGCGAGCGCGCGGACTGGCTGGCCGATCGCGAACCGGTGATCGGCCTTTCGATCGATGGCGATGCACGCGCCTACCCATTGCGCAGTTTCACTCGGCAGGAGGTCGTCTACAACCCGGTTGGCGCCACGCCGGTCGGGCTCACCCTTTGCCCGCTGTGCAACGCCGCGATCAAGTGTTCGAGGCGACCTACGAGGGCCAACGGTTGACCTTCGGCACCACCAGCAAGCTGCGCCACGCCGACCTCGTGATGTAAGGCAGCCAGACCAGGACATACTTGGTGGCAGCCGTTTACCCGGCGCGGCATCGTGGGCGAACACACCGACGACAAGCCGACCTTCGTGCCGCCGCGCCTGTAGAGCTGGAGCGAATACCGAGACCGCTATCCGGACGCTCGGGTGCTGGTGCCGATCAGCCCGAACGCCCGGCCTTACGCTCGCACCCCTAGCCGGCTACGACAGCACCGAACGGCTGTTCCTGTTCCGCGGGCCGATGCCGAAGCAACCGCCGTCGATGGCGCGCTTGGTCGTGGTCGACCGGGCAGCCTGGGCCCCTGACTGGTGCGGAAAAGCGGCGGATCGAGACCGGAAGCCATGAGATCGCCTGGACCCCACGTCAAGCCTCAGCGCTCGACGCGCGAGATCGCCCAAGGTCGCGGCGTCGGCCCGGTAACCATGCCTAAAAACCGCCCAGGGCCTGGAAGACGCGGCCAACGCGTCACCCTCGCCTTCATCTTCGAGGTCTCCGACGCCGACGGCACCTGGCACGTTGGCGACGGCAGCTAGGACAAGATGGGAAAAGGCGGCCCGCCTTTTCAGCTGGGTCTCGCCACCAAGCACCGCCGCGTCACCATGTGGGATGATCTCAGGGCGCGCCTGGCCCGCCACGCGCCTCAAAACCGCGGGGATCAGAGGGCGCCGAACTTTCCAGCGCGACGCGGTTGTAGACGTAGAACACCGCGGCCTCGGTCCGGTTGGTCAGGCTCAGCTTGTGCAGCAGGGCGCGCAGGGCGGCCTTTACGCGGGCCTCAGAAATGCCGACCTCAAGCGCGATCTGGCGGTTCGACCAGCCACGGCCCAGCATGCGCAGGATCTGCATGTCGAGCGCACCCAGCGACCGGGCGCGCTGCAGGCGCTGGCGGGCGAACGGATTGCCCTGGCCCAGATCGCCCGGTATGGCGCAGTAGCCGACCATCGCGCAGGCGATCACCTCGTACGCATGATCGCCCTGGCCGTCGGCGAACAGGAAGCCGTCGGCGCGGACCAGGAACTCGCTCGTGTTCAACAGTTCGGAGCGTTCCAGCAGCGCCAGTGTCACCGCCCGGCGCGCCGCCTTGTTAAGTTCGTTGAGGTAGATCTCGGTGTACAGCAGATGGTCGAGCAGGACCGCATCAACCTTGTCGGGCCCGGCGCCGTGGAGGGTGCGCACGGGATCGCCGCGCGACAGCCGGCAGCGGGGATCGTGCCGCAGACTTGCCGCGACCTGCTGGGCAAGCCCTTCACGCAGCGTCACCAGGACAATCTCGAGCGGGCGCCCGTCAGCCTCGTCGTTCCAGCCGGTACTGCGGCCCTGACTTTGCACGCGCCGGCCATGGGTTTCGGGCTCGCCGGCGCTCGCCACGACGGGCGCGGCGGATGTCGCGGGGCGGGTGGTTGCCATGCGTTCGACCTCCTTTCGTTCAGACGCCCCGGTCTACACGCGCCGGCGCGTCGTCCCAGCGCCGGGCATACGCCAGGATCACGTCCGCCCTTTAAATCGGATGCAACTTTTGAACTGTAATCAATTTCCCTCGGACCGGCGGTCCGAAATTGGCATAGGTCAGCGATTTGACGGGTTAAACCTTTTGGTTCGCACCCGTTAGTTGGCTGGCCCAGGAACCGCACCCTGCGCGCCCGCGCGCGGGGGCGTCCGTCACTGCGCCGCGGGCGTGTCGGATACCTTGTGGGTGATCGCCCAGACGGCCGCCTGGGTCCGGTTGGTCGCGTGGATCTTGCGCAGGATGTTGCGCAGGTGGACCTTGATGGTCGCCTCGGTGAGGTTGTTCTCCTCGGCGATCTCCTTGTTCGACCGGCCGACCGCGAGCGAGGCCAGGATCTGGCGTTCGCGCTTGGACAGCTGTGCCGTCGCCGGATCGGCCAGGTTCTGGTAGACTTCCGGGATGGCCGACGGGCTGCCGCCCATCCCCGGATCCTTGAGAAGCGCCCCGATCAGGCTCGCCGGGAACACCCGCTCGCCGAGGGCGACGAGATCCAGGCACCCGGCCACCGCCTTGCCGGAGATGTTCTTCATCAGGCAACCGTCGGCGCCGGCCAGGAAGCAGGACAGCGCGTCGCCCGGTGCGTCCGGATCGGTGAACACGACGATCCGCGTATCGGGGAAGCGCGTCCGGGCGGCGTCGAACCCGCCCGCCGGATCCTCGGCGATCGCACTCGCGTCCAGGACGACGACGTCCGGCGCGTCGCCGTAGCGTGCCATCTCGGCCAGCCCGTCGGAGAGCGACCCCGCGACCGCGACCACACGGTATCCCGCATCCTCCAGAACGCGGCTCAGCCCCTCTCGCCAGAGCCGGTTCGGCTCCAGAAGCAGAATCCGCAGTTCGCGACTGCCAGTCGTTTGCATCGTTATCGTCCTCGATAGAGCGGCGCCCCGTTGCCAGATCCCGCTGCGCGCTGCCCGTGCACGTTGATCGCGCACCCGCCGGCCGGCGCGAAGCGCCGTGGACCGGTGCAGCAGACCCGGCCGCCGGACCGCTGCGGCGGGCGCGGCAACAACGCGCAGATCGGGCCGCATTGGCCCCTGTGGCCCTATCATTGCGGTAGGACCTCGCCGACTGTCGACGGCGCGGGGGGCTTATCCCGAACGCTCCAGCGTGAGCCGCCGGGCTCTCGGGCGGGGTAATCGATCGAATTCGCGTCTCGTTCGTTGGACGTAGACCGGTCTGTGGCGCCATGCTCGAAGGCCCGACCAACCTTCGAGCATGGCGCTCTAACTTCTGAGAGAGCGGGCGAAATTCAACGGGGGCGGGGAGATGATCCAACCTGCCAGGATGATCCCCCTAGCGCGCGCCCGCCGGTACGTAGAGGGCGCACAAGCCCCGCATGTCGTGCCCGTCGAGATAGGCCGCCACCATCCGGCAGTAGGCGCCGCCGGCGCGCGCGGTCGCGTTGGCGCCGCCCTGCAGGTAGCGGCAGGCATCGCAGGTCCCGAAGGCGTTCTGTCCGCGCGCGGCCGCGACCCAGCCGGTCAGCCGCTCGACCGCCCGGTCCAGCTGCCCGCGCAAGCTCGCCGGCAGCCGCGCCAGGGCCTTGGTCAGGGCCTGCGCCGGGTCCGCCGCCAGCTGGCGCCGGCCGGCGTCGGTCACGTCGATCCGGGCGCTCCGGGCGTCGCGGTCCAGACGCGTGCGGCTGACATAGCCCTGGGCCACCAGCGCCTTGACCGTCTGCGACGCGGTCCCGCGCGTGGTCGCGTTATAGGCCGCGAAGCCGGAAACGGTGCGGGAAAACCGGTTCGCCTCGGCGAAATACCGAAGCGCGGTCCACTGGTTGGCGGTCAAGCCGGCGCCGCCGGCCTCCGGCTCGCTCAGCCGGGCCAGATGCTGCAACGCCGCGGCCAACGCCCGCGGACTCCGGGGTTCCCGGCTCGCCATACGCGAAACCCTACGCCCGGCGATCCATGTTGACAACGCCGATACCCGCCGGGATAGTTTCAGCCTAAAATCATCTGCCCTGCGAGCGAGGGAACGGCGCCATGGTGCTCGACGAACCGGCCCACTGCGCCCTGTCGGTGATGACGTTGATCGCGCTGGCCGGGCCGCGCGGACCGCGCACCGCGCCGGAAATCGCCGCGGAACTCGAGCTGCCGGCCGCGCGCATCAACCGCGCCCTGCGCGACCTGACCGCCGCCCGGCTGCTGACGGTCGAACTGGAGCCGGCCCGGATCGGCTACGCCCCCACCCGTCCGCCGTCCGCCGTCACCATCGCCGAGATCATCGAGGCCGCGCACCCGCCGCACAGCGGGTCGTCCCGGCCGCACGACGCGGCTCCCGGCGGGCCAACACCGAACCGGGCGGCGACCCGCGACGCCCCAAGCCCGGCGCGCCGGCCGACGCCGTACCCGCCGGCCCGGGCCGACCCCGCCGGCCGCGCGCGCCAGGGCCTGATGACCGCGCTCCGGCGGATCACCCTGTCCGATGTCCTGCACGCCCAGGCCCGCCGGGTCGGCTTTTAAGGCCCCACAGGAGACCGGGACCGCGCCCGCATCCAGGCCCATCGGCCCGGTCCCGGTCGACGGCCGGCCTTGCCCACCTCGCGGCGTTCCGTCCGCCTGGACGGCCTCCCCGGTATAGCTCGCGCCCTGGCTGGTGCCGCCGATGCCGCCGCCGATCCGCGAGTGAGACGCATCGTGGTCCCCGATCGGAAAGGTTGACGCTGCTGGGGACGCTGACGACTGCCCGTTGCCTGCCCCCACCCGCGGCGTAGGGACAATTTAAGCGTGCGGTTTGGCAGCCGTGTATCGACCAAAGGTGTTAGCCGCGGCGCCCCTGCGGCCTCTGCGTGGCACCGGCCCGATGGCCGCGGACCCCAGTCAGCACGCCGCTCGTCGGCAGTCCCGGATCAATACGCCGTGTAGGACTTCTCTTCCTTCAGGCGCGAGCCAGTCGCCTCGTTGATCTCGCGTTTCAGCTCGGCCCGGCGGTCGTTGGTCTTGTAGACCGCGCGGGCAAGCTCGACGAACCGTTCGCCGAAATCGCGGGTGCGCTCGTGCTCGCGGATCTCGTCCTCGATGTCCCAGAGCTGCCGGTTGACCGCGCGCAGGCCGTCGACCGCCCGCTCGACCTCGGCCGTCGCCGGCAGGTTCGCGTCGCGCGCCGCGCGCAGCGTCTCCAACTCGGCCCGGACGTTGGCAAGCTTGCCCGGGTCGGTGAACTTGGCTTCCTTGATCTCCAGGATGGTGATCTTGTCCAGAAGCTCGCCGGCGGCGACCTCGACGGTGATGGCGGATGCACGCATCGGCTGGGCTGTCTCCTTCGCACGTCGTTCGGCGGCCTCCGGGCCGGTAAGCCGGGCACCGCACCTCTCTTCTCATGCTAACCCGGCATGGCCCATGACACACCCTCGGGTGTGAACCAAGTTTTGGCTGTGCCCGTACATCCCAGCGCACGATCGACACCACCAAGCCATCGGACCGCCCGTCATGACCGTGAGCGAGACCGCCCTGCCCCCCGACAGCGGCCGCCTGCCCGGCCGCGGCCGCCGCAGCGTGGAGGCGCTGCTGCTGTTCGTCGCAGCACCGCTCGTCCATGTCACCCTGTTCGACGTCCTGGGCGTGTTCGCGCCGCTCGCCGCCGTCACCACGGTGGGTGTGCTGTTGCTCGCGATCACGCCCGGCTGGCGCTGGCGCGAGCTGATCGACCTCGCCAGCCTGCGCGGCCACGGGCGGCTGATCCTCGGCTTCACGGCGCTGGCGGCGGCGGTGATCTTCGCGCTGGTGTTCGCGCTGATCCCGCAGCGGGTGCTCGGCCTGCCGCGCTACATGCCGCAGACCTGGGCGCTGGTGATGGTGTTCTACCCGCTGGTCAGCGTGCTCGGGCAGGAACTGCTGTTCCGGCCGCTGTTCTTCCGGCGCTACGGCGACCTGTTCACCGGTCCGGTGACGCTGGTGATCGCCAACGCGGGCGCGTTCTCCCTGACCCACGCGTTCTACCAGAACTGGGTGGCGCTCACGCTGACCTTCCTGGGCGGGCTGGTGTTCGCGGAAGCCTACCGGCGCACCCGCTCGTTCCCGCTGGTGTTCCTGCTGCACACCTTCGCCGGGCAGCTGATCTTCACCAGCGGTCTGGGCGTCTACTTCTACCACGGCGCGATCCCGCAGTAGGGCGGACCGTTTCAGGGCCCGCGGCCGCTTCCGGCCCGCCGTGCCCGTGTCCGCCTCTCAACTCTCCAGGCGCTCGGCCAGGGCATTCAGAAAGGCGTGTACCCGGTCGGCGTTGACGCCCAGATCGGAGATCCCGACCCGGCTGGCGGAGCGGACGTCGACCCGCGTGCGCCCGTCCGGCGCTTGCGCGATACGGACCACGACATCGTCCTTGAAGCCGTACCAGAAACTGGTCGCGGTCGCCTCGATGCGCGCGGCTGCGCCGCTGCCGGTGCGTTCGGGTCCGCGCTCGGACCAACGTTCGGCGAAGTGGACTTCCCAGCCCTCGGCCGCGACCTGTCGGCGCGCGGCCTGGAACACGGTATGCACCGGCCGGTCGAGCAGCAGCGGCTCGATCCAGGGGTAGGCCTGGCGCTGCTTGGCGGCGGTGTCGCCGCCCGGATAGGCGACCGCGTTCATCGCCGCGCGGCGCGCGCCGGCGACCGCGCGGAACCGCGGCGGGTCGTCGGTGTCGGTGGTGATGTCGTGGATCGCGGGCACGCTCGACGCCTGATCCAGGAGCGACAGCGGATAGGCCAGCACGGCCAGCCCGATCACGATCCCCGGCACCGCGCGCAGCGCGAGCGCGCCCTGGCGCTGAAGCACCGCGCTCAACAGGCCGATCAGGCTCGCCACCGCCCCGCCGGCGCAGGCGATCACCGCCCACTCAAGGATGCCGAAGCCGGTCTGGAAACGCCACCAGTCCCACCGGCTGCCCAGTCCCGACAGCGCCGCCGCCAGCCCGCCCAGCACGACCGCCGCCGCGCCCAGGAAGATCAGGAACCCCGCGAGGTGCAGCAGCCGGGGATTGTGGTAGCTGGAATCGTCGGGTTGGGACATGCGGTGGATCCGGATCAACGGCGCAGGTTGAAGGAGAGCGGCGGCGCAGAGTCACCTCTCCTTCGAGCAGAGGAGAACGACCTGCCAACGCGCGCTTTAAGCCGCGGCGCGCTTGGCCTCGGCGCGGGTGACAGCGGCTTCGACCAGGTCCCAGGCCTCGGCGATGCGCTCGGGCGCGGCGTCGTCGGCGCGGGTGTGTTCGCTCAGGTGGCGGCGGAAGTGGCGCGCGCCCGGCAGGCCGCTGGCGAGCCCCAGCATGTGCTGGGCGACCCGCTTCACCGGCACGTCGCAGGCCTGCATGCGCCGGGCGTAGGCGACCATGGCGTCGACCACCTGGCGCCGCTCGGCGCACGGTGCCGGCCTGCCGGCGAGCCAGGGGTCGGCGTCGGCGAGCATCCACGGATCGGCGTAGGCCGCCCGGCCGATCATCGCGCCGTCGACCCCGGCGGCGATCTCCGCGCGCGCATCGTGAAGCGTCTGCAAACCGCCGTTGAGCAGGATCTCGAGCTGCGGCCGGTCGGCCTTGAGCCGGCGCACCCGGGCGTAGTCGAGCGGCGGCACCTCGCGATTTTCCTTCGGGCTCAGGCCCTGCAGCCAGGCCTTGCGGGCGTGCAGGGCGAACGAACTCACCCCGGCCGCGGCGACCCGGTCGACGAACGCCAGCAGATGGTCGTAGCTGTCCACGTCGTCGACCCCGATCCGGGTCTTGACCGTGACCGGCAGGTCGCAGGCCCGGCGCATCGCCGCGCACGCCGCCGCGACCGTCTCAGGCTCCTTCAGCAGGCAAGCGCCGAACCGCCCGGTCCGCACCCGGTCGGACGGGCAGCCGACGTTCAGGTTGACCTCGTCGTAGCCCCAGACCTGCGCGATCTCCGCCGCGCGCGCCAGCTCCGCCGGATCGCTGCCGCCCAACTGCAGGGCGAGCGGGTGCTCCATCGGGTCGAAGCCGAGCAGGCGCGGCCGCGGGCCGTGCAGCACCGCGCCGGTGGTCACCATCTCGGTGTAGAGCAGCGTGTGCCGGCTGATCTGGCGGGCCAGATAGCGGTAGTGCCGGTCGGTGCAGTCCATCATCGGCGCCACCGACAGCCGCCGGTCGAGCGGCTGGCGCGCGGGCGCGGCGGTATGGTCCTGGGACGCGGTCATGACGCTCCCCGAGGTAGCGCGTCAGGGCGCGCGGTACAAGCGTGGACGGCGGGTGCGGCGCCTCGCGAGCAGGCTACCGCCTCTCGTCTAGTGGGAGGAGAAGGCACCCGCCGAGGCAGCGTGCCGACCACGCTACTACGCCGCGCGGATCGAGCTGAGCAGTTGGTCCAGGTTGCTGCGCAGGCGTTTCTGCTGGGTGCCGAGTTCGCTGACCGCGCCGGCGACCTCCTGGCTGAGCGCGTCGGTCTCGCCGGCCGCGCTTTCCACCTGGGCGATCCGGCCGGTCACCGTCTCGGTCGCGCGCGCCGCGTCCTGGGCGCTGCGGGCGATCTCGCCGGTCGAGGCGCCCTGCTCCTCGACGGCCGCGGAGATCGACCCGGCGATCTCGTCCAGGCTGCCGATCCGCTCGACCACCTGGCCGATGCCGTCGACGGCCTGCTTGGTCTCGCTCTGGATCCGGGCGATCTGCTGGCCGATCTCCTCGGTCGCCTTGCCGGTCTGGGTCGCCAGCTGCTTGACCTCCTGGGCCACCACGGCGAAGCCCTTGCCGGCCTCGCCGGCGCGGGCGGCCTCGATCGTGGCGTTGAGCGCCAGCAGGTTGGTCTGCTCGGCGATATCCTGGATCAGGGTCACGATGTCGCCGATCTTGTCGGCCGCCTCGGCCAGGCCGCGGACCTGGCCGTCGGCGGTGCGGGCAACCTCGACGGCGGTGCGGGAGGCGTCGGAGGCGCCGCCGGTCTGGCCGCTGATCTCGTCGATCGACGCGCGCAGCTCCTCGGAGGCGGAGGCGACCGTCTGCACCGCGCCGGAGGCCTGCTGGGCGGACTGGCTGACCTCCTCCGCCCGGCCGCGGCCGTCCTCGGCGATCCGGCGCATCTGCTGCACCGCCTGGTCCAGATCGCCGGTCTGCTGGCCGACCGCGGCGATCACCTCGCCGACCTGGCTTTCGAAGCTGTCCGCCAGCTCGTTCAGCGCGCGCTGCTTCTCCTGTTGCGCGGCGCGCTCGGCGGTCTCCCGCTCGGCGTTCGCCGATTCGGCCTGGGCGCGCGCCTGCTCGGCCTCCGCGACCGCCTGCTGCGCGCCGTCGAACGCCCGCACCAGCCGGTCCGCCAGCCACACCAGCGCGCCCGCCTCGACCACCACGATCACCGCGTGCAGCAGCACCCGCAGCAGGCTCGTGCCGTCCGGGAAGATCGCCAGCGGCATCAGGAAGTTCAGCGACAGGTGATGCAGCGCCACGGCCGCCGCGCCGAACAGGATCGCACGCCAGTCGCAAAGGGTGGTGACGATGGCGAGCGCGGCGAAGAAGTACATGTGCCCGTCGATCTGCCAGGCATGGCCGTTCAGCGCGAACACCACCAGGGCCGGCATCCCCATCATCGCCACCGCCAAGGTCGCGCGGTTGCCGCCGGTGCCGGGCGCGAGCCGCCAGCTGGCGAACGCCGCCGCGGTGAGCACCAGGGCCATCAGACTGGGCGCGAGCACGCCGTTGCCGACGGCGAACGCGACCGCGGCGACGATCGGCACGTTGGCGGCGATGAAGGCGACCAGCGCGGTCTCGGCGGTGGCGCGAATGCTATCCAGGGTGGTCATGTGACCAATTCCTTATGGTGGCCGGCACACGCCGGCGGGGCAGCGCCAGGCGGCGGTCTCGGGCGGGTCGCAGCACCCCAAGGCCCGGAAGCAGGCGTCGGAAGGCCGCGGTCGACACCTTTGAGTTGTGGCTAACCACTTGAACTTGCACGTCCTTGCCGCCTCTTTCGAAGCTGAACATAGGTAGCGCGCACGCGGTTATCACAAGGTAAATGCGGCTGTTTTGCCCGGCATGTCACGACTCACGGGCCGCGGGGCGCTCAAAACCAAGACGTGTCTGGACGCCCCCACAGATGCAAGCCCTTTTTCCTCGGGTCCGGTGTAGGCATGCGGTCAGGTGCAGTCGTGTCTTCGGCCTCTCGATGCGGCCGTTACACGCCGCGGGCCTGTATGGAGATACGCGGACCGGGTCCAATACGCTTACTCGCACTGTAGCGTGCAGCGCCTTCGTGCTGGTTTTCCCGACCCCGTCTCGATGACCGTT
>NZ_NRRL01000029.1 GCF_016583645.1 Rhodovibrio sodomensis
CCCAGCTTCTCGCCAAGATCGAGGCGCGCAATCCCGACAAACGTGTGATCCACGTCATCTGGGACAACGCGGCTTACCACAAAGGGCCGGACGTCAGGGAATTCCTGGCGCGCCCCGAGTGTCGCGTTCACCTGATCCAGCTCCCGCCCTATTGCCCGCACTTGAACCCGATCGAGCGATTATGGGCGGTCATGCATCAGCGCGTGACGCACAACCGTCATTACCCCACCCGGAAACAATTCGCCGACGCCATCCTGGCGTTCTTCCGAGAGACTATTCCAAGAGAATGGAAAGCATTCCGCGAACAGGTGTCCGACAACTTCCGCATTATAACCCACCAAGATTTTCGGGTTTTGGAAGGTTAGGGGTATAGTGAATCCCGGGTTAAACGCGTACCGCTTAATGCGATCGCCTACTCCAGCCGATCGGCGATCAAGCGGCGACCCGGGCGATCAGGCGGTCCAGCAACCCGCGCCCCTGCGGCCAGCTCGCCAGCAGGCTCGGGAATGGCAGCGGATGAATTGGGAGCGTCCGAAAACGATCGATACAGCGGGCCGCGGGCTTCAGTCGTGTCGCCAGTCGGCGACGGTCAGGCAGTCCAGCGCATACGGGAGCCGGACGGTCGGCCGGACATCGGCCCGACCCGTCCGCTCCACGGTTGCGGCCCTCTCCGCGCGCGGATAGACGCCGCTGGGCTTGGTACCTTGGGCTCCGGCTTTCCAGCGCCAGCAGCGCCTACGTTTCCTCGCCGGCCCGGCGTTTTTCGCGGGCGATCTGGCGCTTGCGTTCGCCAGCTTCGGACAGCAGGCCTTCCGGCCGGGTGACCAGGATGATCTCCAAGAGGATGCCGATCAGCAGGATCCGCAGCGAGCCCGCGCGGGTCGACAGGTCGGCCGGCAGCAGGCCGGTCGCGAACTCGGTGCCCGACCAGATCAGCCAGATCACCAGGGCGCCGATCAGTGCGCCCTTGTTGTTGCCGCTGCCGCCCGCGATCAGCATCACCCAGACCAGGAAGGTCGCCAGCATCGGCCGGAACGCCTCGGGGCTCAGGAAGCCGAAGAAGTGGGCGTACATCGCCCCGGCCAGCCCCATCACGCAGGAGCCGAGCACGAACGCCTGGAGCCGGAACGCCAGCACGCTCTTGCCGGCGGCCATGGTGGCGTCCTCGTTCTCCCGGATCGAGCGCAGCACGCGGCCCCAGGGGGCGCGCCGGGCGATTTCCAGCAGGACGTAGACGATCGCGACCACGATGATCGTGAAGATCAGGAAGTTGAGCGTGAAGTTGCCGCCGAGCCAGTCCTCGAACGGCCGGCCGATCTCCATGCCGCGCACGCCGCCGGTCAGCCAGCCTTCGGTCTTGAGGAACAAACGCACGATCTCGGCGATACCGATCGAGGCGATCGCCAGATAGTCGGCGCGCAGGTTGAGGGTGATCAGGCCGACGAGCAGGGCCAGGATGCCGCTGGTGACGATCGCGCCCAGCATGCCGACCAATAGCGGCATCGCGAAGCCGCCCAGATGCGCCTCCGACGGCGGCCCGGTCAGGATGCCGCTGGTATAGGCGCCGACCGCGAAGAACGCGGCCACACCGATATTGAACAGGCCGGTCAGGCCCCACTGGATGTTCAGCCCTAAGGCCAGGATGCCGTAGATCCCGATCAGGCAGAGGGTGAACATCGCGTATTCGATGATGCCCGCCATGGTTTTACGCCTTCCTGCCGGCGAACAGGCCGGTCGGCTTGAAGATCAGCATGATCACCATCAGGGCGAACGCCACCGCCGGCTTGTACGGCGGCGACAGGATCACCGTGGAGTATTCCTGCGCCAGGCCGATGATCAGGCCGCCCACGATCGCGCCATAGGGCCTGCCGATACCGCCCAGGATCGCCGCGGCGAACACCGGCAGCAGGATGCGCCAGCCCATCACCGGGTGCAGGCGGGTGTCGAGGCCCAGGAAGATGCCGGCCGCCGCGGCCATGCCGCCGCCGATCACCCAGGTCCAGATAATCACCTTGTTGACCTCGATGCCGGTCACCTGCGCCAGGTCCGCGTTGTCGGACATCGCGCGCATCGCCTTGCCGGTCTTGGTCTTCTGCAGGAACAGGTGCAGCAGCACGACCAGGATCACCGCGCCGGCGACGATCAACAGATGGTCCGGCTTGACGTTCACCCCGGACAGGCGCCAGGGCATGTCGATCCCCTGACTGTAGTACTGGTTGCCGGCGCCCCAGAACAGCTGCACCAGCGAGCGCAGAATCAGCGCCACGCCGACCGAGGCGATCAGCAGGATCACCGGGGCCACCTTGCGCAGCCGCCGATACAGGATCTGGTCGACCGCGACCGCGACCACCATGGTCGCGGCGACGCCGAAGAAGAAAGACAGCTCCGGCGGCGCGCCCAGGATCGAGACCGGAAGCAGGGTGAAATAGGCGCCCAGCGTGATCAGATCGCCGTGGGCGAAGTGCGGGAAGCGCAGGATCCCGTAGACCAGCGACAACCCGATCGCGCCCAGCGAGAAGATGCTGCCGGCGACGATGCCGTAGATCGTGAGCTGCAGAAACTCGGCCATCTGGGTGTCTCGCGCCCCCTTATCCGCCCAGGAACATCTCGGCGACCTCACGATTGTTCAGGAGGTTCTCGCCGGTGTCGTGGTGGCGGTTGCGGCCGGTGGTCAGCACATAGCCGCGGTGGCACATCCGCAACGCCTGCTTGGCGTTCTGTTCCACCATCATAATGCTGACGCCCAAGCCGTTGACTTTATTGATATTCTGGAAGATCAGATCGACGATCGCCGGGGCCAGGCCGGCGGTCGGCTCGTCGAGCAGGATGAGCCCGGGATTGAGCATCAGCGCCCGGCCCATGGCGACCATCTGGCGCTGCCCGCCGGACAGCGCGCCGGCCGGCTGCCGGCGCTTCTCGTACAGCGCGGGGAACAGCTCGTAGACCTTTTCCAGGTCCTGGGAGAAGTCGTCGTTGCGGATGAACGCGCCCATCTCCAGGTTTTCCTCGACCGTCAGGGTCGGAAAGACGTTCTTTTCCTGCGGCACGTAGCACAGGCCCTGGCGGACGATCTGATCCGGGCGCAGGTTCGCGATCTCCTTGTCGCGGTAGGTAATGCTGCCCTCGCGGACCTTCACCAACCCGAACACCGCCTTCATCACGGTCGACTTGCCGGCGCCGTTCGGGCCGATGATGGCGACGATCTCGCCCGGCTCGACGCGTATGTCGACGCCGTTGAGAATGTCGACGTCGCCGTAGCCGCCGCGGATCTGATCGACCTGAAGCAGGCTCATGGCCGCTCGTCTCCCCCCTGGGATGTGCCCGTGCGTCACGCGTCCGCGTCCGCGGCGGCCGCCGCGCCGCCGCCGAAGTACGCCTCGAGCACGTCTTCGTTCCTACGGATCTCGTCCATCGTGCCCTGGGTCAGCACCGATCCCTGGGTCATCACGATCACCGGATCGCAGAGTTCGGCGATCAGGTCCATGTCGTGCTCGATGATGCAGAAGGTGTAGCCGTGCTCGCGGTTGAGGCGGCGGATCACCTCGGTGATCTTGCCCATCAGCGTCCGGTTCACGCCCGCCCCGGGCTCGTCCAGCAGCACCACCTTGGCCGGCGTCATCATCGTCCGGCCGATCTCCAGCAGCTTCTTCTGGCCGCCGGACAGGTTGCCGGCCAGTTCGTTGCGCACATGCGTCATCTCCAGGGTCTGCAGCACCTCCTCGGCGCGCTGGCGCGTGCGCGCCTCGTCCGCCCGGACGCGTCCCGGACGGAACCAGGCGTTGATCAGGCTTTCGCCCGACTGCTGGCCCGGCACCAGCATCAGGTTCTCCAGCGCGGTCATCCGCGCCAGTTCGCTCGGCACCTGGAAGGTGCGCACCATGCCCAGCTCGAAGCGTTTGTGCGGCGGCAGATTGGTGACGTCCTTGCCGTCCAGCAGGATCTGACCGGAGCTCGGCGGCAGGAAGCCCGCGATGATGTTGAACAGCGTCGACTTGCCCGCGCCGTTCGGGCCGATCATGCCGGTGATCGTCCCGGCGCCGACGTCGAGCGAGCAGTTGTCGACGGCGACCAGCCCGCCGAACGTCTTCGTGATGTTGCGGACTTCGATCATCGGCCCCTCTCGATGGTCGTCGATCGCCGGATCGCTAAGGTGGGTCGGCGGCGCGCCGGGCGCCCGGGCTACGCGGGGGTCGACTGGCCCCGGCCGGTTGGCCGCGGCGGACGGCTGAGGACACGGCTGTCCCGGCACCCCCCGCACCCATGGACGGCGCGCGGTATAGACGAGCAAATCTGCCGGGGCAAGGGCATGAACGCCCGCGCATATGTTCCAGCCGGCCCGGACCGCGGCCCCAGGGACCCCGCGCGGGTGCTTCAGCAGGCGCGGGCAAACGCTCTGACAGCCTAGCGGGGAGACGGTCCGGCGTCCGCGCCCTAGCGCCTACACAACACCAAACGCCGCACGGCCGGGTTTGTTCGCCTTGGCGAGTACGTAGTCGAGCTTGCGGGCCGCGGTCTCGCGCAGGCTGTCGTCGCCGCGCGCGGCATCGCCCACGACCGTCACCTCGGTCAGGGTTGCCGGGTCCATCGCCGTAACCCGAACGTATCGCCCGTGCGGCGTGAACTCGAAAATGATCTCGCGCATGCGCCTGTCACCCGTTGATGTCGGCCCAACCGACGGGTGTTGTAGGCGACATCGGGTTAAGGAAATCCCAACGGGTCACGCCAGCGCGGCCAGCCAGGCGGCGGCCGGGATGCCGACTGCGCCCAGCGCGCACGCGAGCTGCCCCCGCCGGCTGGTACGCAGCCGTTCCGGCAGGTAGGCCGCCGCGAGGCCCAGGCCGACGCCGGCGACGAAGCCGGCGACGTGGCCGCCGACGTCGGTGCGCTCCCCGCCGACGCCGAGGAAGGCGACCAGCATGATCCCGGCCGCGACCGGCGACCAGCGGCGCAGGCCCTGGCGCCAGCGCAACTCGCGGGCGGTCTGCGCCGCCCCGGCGAGGAAGCCGAGCCCGCCGAACACCGCCGTCGAGGCGCCGACAGCGACGTGGCTGGCGTCCTGGAATAGCACGTTCAACAGGTTGCCCAGGGTCCCGGCGAGCACCAGCGCAAGCCACCCCAAGCCGGTACCGAACTGCCGGCCGACCAGCATGCCGCACACCGCCCCGAACACGAGGTTGCCCAGCAGGTGCCCCAGATCGGCATGCAGCGTCAGGCCGGTGGCCGCGCGCCAGACGGCGCCGTCCAGGATCTGCCCGGCGTCGACTGCCCCCAGCTGCGTCCAGTCCAGCCCCAGCGGCCGGCGGTTCTGCGCGCCGAAGCCCGCCAGCAGCACCAGCGCGTAGCCGATCACGCCCATGAGCGGCGGGCTCGGCAGCACCCGCTCGCCGGACGCCGCATCCTCGGCGGTCGGCTGGGTCAGCAGGCCCAGGCGCTGAGCCGTGCTGACCAGCGGCGCGCGCCTGTTTTCCTCCCGGTAGCTGTCGAGCTCGAAGCGGGCGCGCAACACGTCGTCCTCGTGGACCAGCAGGCTAACGCCTTCAAAGTCCTCGTGAAGCTGGCACGGGATGCCCACGGCGACCAGTACCAGCGCCTGGCTGCGCGCCTCCATCCGGTCCCGGCACCGGCTGACCTCCACGCCCTCGCTCATCCGATCCCCTACGGTCCTGGCAGGCGCTCCCGACGGGCGGTCCCTGGCAGGCTGCCCAAGCGCGCTCCCGCTATCGCACGGACGCGGGTGACGGCGCCAGCCTGGACGGTCATGCTCGCGCCCGAATGCGCGCAGCCAAGCGCGCCCCATGCGATCCGACATGCTCGCGCCCGAATGCGCGCAGCCAAGCGCGCCCCATGCGATCCGACACCGCACGCAAGGTCGTCCGCCATGACTCTCGGCTTCGTCACCCTGCTCCTGGTTTGCCAGCTGATCGGCGAGACGCTCGCCCGGTTGCTGAACCTCGGGCTGCCCGGTCCGGTGATCGGGATGCTGGTCCTGTTCACCGGCCTGCTGATCCGCGGTCACGTCCCGGAAGGCCTGCGCGCGACGGCGAACGGCTTCCTCAACAACCTGTCGCTGTTGTTCGTGCCCGCGGGCGTGGGCGTGGTCACCCACCTGTCGCTGGTCGCCGACGAGTGGCTGGCGATCACCTCCGCCCTTGTCGTGTCGGCCGTGGTCACGATCGCCGTCACCGCGCTGGTGATGGTCTGGCTGTCGCGCCTGACCGGCAACGCGCCGGGCCCGGAAGCCCGCAAGGAGGACTAGGCCGATGGATACGGCGGTCGATACCGAACTCTATCGGATCTGGGTCTATCTGGCGCAACAGCCGTTGCTGGCGCTGACGGTCACACTGCTTGCCTATCAGGCCGGCCAGTGGGTCTATCGGCGCACCAACCTGCACCCGCTGGCGAACCCTGTCCTGTGGGCCGTGATCATGCTGGTCGGTCTGTTGAAGCTGACCGGCTGCAGCTACGCGCAGTACTTCGAGGGGGCGAAGTTCGTGCACTTCCTGCTGGGCCCGGCGACAGTCGCGCTGGCGGTCCCGCTGTACAACAATCTGAAGGAGATGCGCCGGGCCGCCTTGCCGATGGGCGTGGCGTTGGTGGTCGGCTCCCTGACCGCCTCGGCGAGCGCCGTCGGCACCGCCTGGGTGCTGGGCGCGACCCGGGACACGCTGGCCTCGCTGGCGCCGAAGTCGGTCACCACGCCGATCGCGATGGGCATCGCGGAGCAGATCGGCGGCCTGCCGTCGCTGACGGCGGTGCTGGTGATCCTGACCGGGATCATCGGCGCGGTGGTGACGACCTATACGCTGGATGCGCTGCGGATCCGCGACTGGCGCGCGCGGGGCTTCGCCACCGGCCTGGCCGCCCACGGCATCGGCACCGCCCGCGCACTGCAGCTGAATGACGCGGCGGGGGCGTTTTCGAGCCTGGCGATGGGGCTCAACGGTCTCGCCACCGCGATCCTGCTGCCCCTGCTCATCCGGCTTATCTTCTAGGCAGCGGAGGTGTAACTCGGGCGCACACTGAGGCGGGCGGCGGCCCAGAAGCCTTCCAGCCGGTGCAGGGCGTCGTTCGCCGCCGAGATATTCTTGTCGTCCAGGCCATTGCTGCCGAGATCGCCGGCGTGCGCCTCGAACAGCGCGTCCAGCTGGCGGCAGACCTCCAGGCCCTTGTCCGAGCAGCGCAGGTGCGTGGCGCGCTTGTCGTGCGGCGAGCGCTCCTGCTTCAGATAGCCGTGCTCGACCATCTTCTTGACGTTGTAGGATACGTTGGACCCGAGATAGTAGCCGCGCTGGGTGAGTTCGCCCACCGTCAGTTCGGCCTCGCCGAGGTTGAACAGGATCATCGCCTGCACCGCGTTCAGGTCGCGCACGCCCTGACGGTCCAGTTCGTTCTTCACGACATCCATGCACTGACGGTGCAGACGCTCGATCAGCGCTATGGTCTCCAGGTACGAAGCCTTCACCGGACTGTCCCTCTCTCCTGCGGGGTCTGTTGACGCGGCGCGTGAACGCGTACCCGCCAGGCACACGGCCGTATGCTTTTCTAGCCGAACGGCGTTAACGGTCGGTTACCCGGAAAACGTATCCACGCAGACCCCTCGGCAGAGACTGTCCGTGCCCCGCTGACGCATAGGGCTTCGGCGGCTAGCTCTCCGGCGTCTCCCCGCGCAGCAGGCGGTAGATCGCCGAATAGTCCTTGCCGCCCCAGCCGGCGTTGACCAGGGCGGCGTAGAGCGCCTGGGCATTGGCTCCCATCGGGGTCGACACGCCGGCGCGCATCGCGGCGTCCTGCGCCAGCTTCAGGTCCTTCCACATCATGTCGGCGGAGAAGCCGGGTTCGTAATTCCGGTTCGCCGCCGCGGTCTCGACCACGCCCGGGACCGGGTTGTGGTTCAGCATCGCCCAGCAAGATCCCGACGCCTGGCTGGAGATCTCGAACAGCTTCTCAGGTTCCAGGCCCTGCCGCTCGGCGAGCGTGAACGCTTCCGAGATCGCCAGCATGGAAATGCCCAGGATCATGTTGTTGCAGGCCTTGGCGACCTGCCCGTTGCCGGCCGGACCGGCGTGCACCGCCGCCTTGCCCATGATGTCGAACAGCGCCTTGGCGCAGTCGAAGGCGTCCGGATCGCCGCCGACCATGAAGGTCAGCTGGCCGGCCTCGGCGCCCGCGACGCCGCCCGACACCGGCGCGTCGAGCAACGCGTAGCCGCGATCCTGCGCGGCCGCGTGCACCGCCCGCGCACTGTCGACGTCGATCGTCGAGCAGTCGACCAGCAGGCACTGCGCGGGCGCGGTGTCCAGTACCCCGCCGGAACCGGTATAGACCTCGCGCACCTGCGGACCGGCCGGCAGCATTGTGACCACCGTCTGCACGCCCCGCACCGCCTCCGCGATTCTCTGCGCCACGGCGATCCCGTGGTCGCGCGCCCGAGCCTGCGCGGTGTCGCTGGGGTCGAAGCCGGTGACCCGATGGCCGGCCCCGACCAGGTTGGCCGCCATCGGCCCACCCATGTTGCCCAGCCCGATAAACCCAATCTCCGCCATGGCGCCCCTCCCCGGTTCAGTTGCTGACCACCAAGAACACTACCAGAACCAATGCTCACAGAGGTCTGTTTTTGAAGACTCTTTGGGGTCCCTGGTGACCTTTACGGTGTCTATCGCCTTGTTCGCGCTACCGCGCCGGTTCGTCCGCGCTCACGGCTCGAAGACGAGGTCGTGTTCGCTCAGCGAGTGGAACGCGCGTTCGATGGTCTCGTCGTCGACCTGCTCGATCTTGGCCGGGTTCCACGCCGGCGCCTGATCCTTGTCGACCAGCACCGCCCGGATGCCCTCGTAGAAGTCATGGCCGGCCATGCACGCCTGGCTCAGCCGGTATTCCATGGTCATGCAGGAATCGAAGTCCAGGTGCCGGCCGCGCTGGATCGCGGCGAACGCCAGCTTCATCGAGGTGGGCGAGCGTTTGGACAGCGTCTCTAGCGTCTCCGCCGCCCAGGCGGTGCCCTCCGCCTCCAGGGCGCGCAACACCAGGTCCAGGCTCGGCTGGCCGAAACAGCGGTCGATCGCCGGGCGAACGTCCTGAAGCGGTGCGGCGCCCGGATCCTGCGCGAACGCGGCCAGAACGTCGTCGATCGCCGCGTGGGCGTCGCCCGACAGATCGGCGTCGGCGATCGCCTGCGCGAGGTCGGCGTCCGCGTCGCTCGGCACATAGTGGGTCGCGAGACCGCTATAGACGGCGTCGGCCGCCTTCAGCCGGGCGCCGGTCAGCGCCAGGTACGCGCCGATCGCGCCCGGCAGGCGCGGCAGCACCCAGGTCGCGCCCACGTCGGGAAAAAAGCCGATCGCGGTTTCCGGCATCGCGGCCACGGTCCGGTCGCCGGCCACCCGGTGGCTGCCGTGCATCGACAGGCCCAGGCCACCGCCCATCGTGATCCCGTCGATCCACGCGACGTAGGGCTTGGAATACTGATGGATCAGACGGTTGAGGCTGTATTCTTCCCAGAAGAAGCGCCGGGTCAGCGCGCCGTCGCCCTCGCCGCGCTGGAGCGCCTTGCCGTCGTCCCAGACCGCGCGGACGTCACCGCCGGCGCAGAACGCCTTTTCGCCCTGCCCGCGGATCAGCACGGCCCGCACGCCGTCGTCGTCCTGCCAGGCGCGCAGCTGCGGGTCGGCGGCCTCGATCATCGAAATCGTCAGCGCGTTCAGCGCTTTCGGCCGGGTCAGTTCGATTTCGCCCAGCCCGCCGCGGCGGACAAACGCGATCTCATCCGTGCCGCCGATCGGCTCCGGGACGGCGCCCTTCGTCTGCTCGCTCACCCCTGGCTCTCCCCTGCCCGTGTCAACACAGCTGATGTCCGACGTCAGGGATGCCCGCCGGCGCCGCAGCTGGCAAGGGGTGCGGACTTGCTAGATCTTGCAGGTCGCGAGCCCGCGCTTCTGCAGGTACTGCTGATGGTACTGCTCGGCGGGCCAAAAGGTCGCCGCGGGCTGGATCTCGGTCTGGATCGTGGCGCGCAGCCGGCGCTGCCGGTCGTCGCGGGACCGCTCGGCGGCCTCGCGCTGGGCTTCGTCATGGACGAAGATGGCGGAGCGGTACTGCGTGCCCACATCCGGACCCTGGCGGTTCTTCTGGGTCGGGTCGTGGCACTCCCAGAAGATTTCCAGCAGCTGGTCGTAGCTGACCTTGTCCGGGTCGAAGGTGACCTCGACCGCCTCGGCGTGGCCGGTCCGCCCGGTGCACACCTGCTCGTAGGACGGGGTCTCGGTCTGCCCGCCGATGTAGCCGACGCGGGTGTCGGTGACGCCGTCGGTGTTGCGGAAGATCACTTCCGGCTGCCAGAAGCAGCCGGCGGCGAAGGTCGCGGTCGCCATGGCCGGTCTCTCCCCTGGAATGCGCGCGGGCCGGTCGATCGGCGAGCCGCGCGGATGAAGTCTTGCCTCTACCGCCCCTATCTAGCAGGGCTGTGCCAGCGGTCCAGCGGTGGACGCCGGCCCACGCCTTTGAATGCGCCGGAACGCTGCCCGACCGCCGCCCCGGCCTCGGCTCGCCGGCGTCAAGGTCGGCCCCGAAAAAGTCACTTCACCGAATCGCGCGCCGCCCTCTAGCGTGCGCGTTAACCTTGTATCATGCGCGAGCCCGCTGGAGCGGCGAACCCTTGCAGAATACCGAGACCCGAGCCGCCGCCGGCGGGTCGGCACCGGCCAAGCTCCGCGGCGGGACGTTCACGCTGATGGTGCTGGACGTGCCCGACCCCAGGCGCGCCGATCCGCTGTCGGGCGTCGAGGCCAAGCTGCGTCAGGCTCCAAGCTTTTTCGAGGACGCGCCGCTGGTGCTCGACCTGCAGGCGGTCCCGGATACTGATCGGTTCGACCTGTCGGAGACGGTGGAACGGCTGCGCACCCTGGGGTTCGTGCCGGTGGGCGTGCAGAACGCCGGCGACGGGCACGCCGCGACCGCGCTCAACCTCGGTCTGTGCCCCTTCCCCGCCTGGCGGTCCGGCCGGCAGCGGCCAAGCCGCGACCCCGGCCCGAAGACCGAGACCGAGCCCAAGCGCCCGGAACGGGAGAACCCGCCGCCACCGCCCGCCCAGCCGGCGAAGCTGCTGAGCCAGCCGGTGCGCTCGGGCAAGCGCGTCTATGCGCGCGGCGGCGACCTGGTCGCGGTGGCGCCGATCAGTGCCGGCGCGGAGCTGATCGCCGACGGGCACATCCACGTCTACGGCGCGCTGCGCGGGCGGGCGCTGGCCGGGGTCGGCGGCGACGAGAGCGCGCGCATCTTCTGCCAGAAGCTGGACGCGGAACTGGTGTCGATCGCCGGTGCCTACCGGGTGCGCGAGGACATCGACGAATCGCTGATCGGCCAGCCGGTGCAGATCTACCTTCAGGGCGAGGACCTGATCATCGACCCGCTACGCGATCCGACGGCATCGACACGCCGACGCTGACCTGACGCAGCGTACGGCACCAAGCAGGAGGGGCAGTCCCTTGAGCAAGATCATCGTCATGACCTCCGGGAAGGGCGGCGTCGGCAAGACTACTTCCGCCGCCGCCTTCGCCGCGGGCCTGGCGCAACGCGGCCACAAGACGGTCGTCGTCGACTTCGACGTCGGCCTGCGCAACCTCGACCTCGTGATGGGGTGCGAACGCCGGGTGGTGTTCGACTTCATCAACGTCATTCACGGCGAGGCGAAGCTGAGCCAGGCGCTGGTGAAGGACAAGCGGATCGACAATCTGTTCATCCTCCCGACCTCGCAAACCCGCGACAAGGATGCGCTGAACACGAAGGGGATCGGCGAGGCGCTGGAGCGGCTGCGCGAGCAGTTCGACTACATCGTCTGCGACAGTCCCGCCGGCATCGAGCACGGCGCGGTGATGGCGCTGTACTACGCCGACGAGGCGATCGTGGTGACCAACCCCGAAGTCTCCAGCGTGCGCGACAGCGACCGGATCCTGGGTGTTCTGCAGTCGAAGTCGAAGCGCGCGGAGGAAGGCGCCGATCCGGTCAAGGAGCATCTGCTGCTGACCCGCTACGACCTGGACCGGGTCGAGCGCGGCGAGATGCTGGCGATCGACGACGTGCTGGAGATCCTGTCGATCCCGCTGCTCGGCGTGATCCCGGAGGATCAGGCGGTGCTGCGCGCCTCCAACCTGGGCCAGCCGGTGGTGATGGACAACGAGAGCCAGCCCGGCCAGGCCTACGGCGACGCGGTGGGCCGGTTCCTCGGCGAGGATATCCCGCACCGCTTCATCAAGCGCGAGAAGAAGGGCCTGTTCGGCCGGATGTTCCGGAGGTCGGCATGAAGCTCCTGGACCTGTTCCGGAAACAACCCGCCTCCGCGCCGGCGGCGCGCGAGCGGCTGCAGATCCTGCTGGCGCACGAACGCGCGGGCCGCGAAGGCGGCGCGGACTTCCTGCCGCAACTGCAGCGCGAGCTGCTCCAGGTGGTCAAGAAGTACGTCCAGATCGACGACGACAAGGTTCAGGTCCAGCTGGACCGCCAGGGCGACGTCGCCACGCTGGAGGTCAACGTCGAACTGCCGGAAACCGTGCCGGAGCAAAAGCGCAGCGCGTGAAGAGGCCCGGGCAACCGTCGGGCATGCTTCGACACGGCGCCTGCGGACGTCTGCTCAGCATGAAGTTATCGTTATAAGTAGTTGCTAAACTGATATTCTTCATCCTGAGCAGGCTCGCGTGCCAAGCCGTGTCGAAGGACGCCCGACGGGCGCACGCCGCCGGCCGGCCGCTCCCTCACGCCTCCGCCAGCAGCTTGCGGGCGATGATCAGGCGCATGATCTCGTTGGTGCCCTCGAGGATCTGGTGAACGCGCACGTCGCGCAGGTAGCGCTCGATCGGGTAGTCCATCAGGTAGCCGTAGCCCCCGAACAGCTGCAGCGCCTGGTTGCACACCTCGAAGCCGGCGTCGGTGGCGTAGCGCTTGGCCATCGCACACTG
Source organism: Rhodovibrio sodomensis (assembly GCF_016583645.1). Classification (GTDB taxonomy): domain Bacteria; phylum Pseudomonadota; class Alphaproteobacteria; order Kiloniellales; family Rhodovibrionaceae; genus Rhodovibrio; species Rhodovibrio sodomensis. The sequence continues at coordinate 12,948 of NZ_NRRL01000029.1, forward strand.
CCGGGTCGCCGTGGGATCGCATTGGTCGAGCAACCAGGCCGCCTTGTGCACCATCAGCCGGGCGGCCTCGAGCTCGGTTTGCATGTCCGCCAGCTTGAACTGCAGCGCCTGGAAGTCCGCCAGCGGGCGGCCGAACTGCTTGCGTTCGCGCAGGTGCGAGAGTGCCGCCTCCAGGCACGCGCGTGCGGGCCCAAGCGAGCAGGCCGCGATGTTGACCCGGCCGCCGTCCAAGCCAGCCATCGCCATGCGGAAGCCCTGCCCCTCCGCGCCCAGCCGGTTCGCCGCCGGCACGAACGCGTCGTCCAGCATCACCTGCGCGGTCGGCTGACTGTGCCAGCCCAGCTTGCGTTCCTGCGCGCCGAACGACAGGCCGGGCGTGTCGGACGGCACCAGGAACGCGCTGATCCCGTCCGCGCCCTCGCCGCCAGGGTGGCCGCCGCCGGTGCGCGCCATCACGAGATACAGGTCGCTGCGCCCGCCGCCGGAAATGAACGCCTTGGCGCCGGACAGGCGATAGCCGCCGTCGACCGCGCGCGCCTTGGTCATCAGCGACGCGGCGTCGGACCCCGCGCCCGGCTCGGTCAGGCAGTACGATGCGAATGCGGTCATCGCTGCCAGATCGGGCAGGAAGCGCCGGCGCTGGTCCTCGCCGCCGAAGACGTCGATCATCCAGGCGACCATGTTGTGGATCGAGACGTAGGCCGCCGTCGACGGACAGGACGCCGACAGCTCCTCGAACACGATCGCCGCGTCCAGCCGCGACAGCGCCGAGCCGCCGACATCCGCGCGCACGTAAAGCGCCGCGAAGCCGAGACCGGCCGCCTCGCGCAGCGTCTCCTCCGGGAAGACATGCCGCGCGTCCCAGCCGGCCGCGAAGGGCGCCATCCGCTCGCGCGCGAACTGCGCCGCGGCGTCCCGAAACGCCCGCTGATCCTCGGTGAGCGCGAAGTCCATCAGAAGCAGGCTCCGATCAGGGTTCGGACTGGGTCCACGCCGGAATAATAGGCTGCCTGCGGCTCCGTGGCCAACCGGACCGGCGGATTGCCGAAATTCCTTCGGAGTGTCATATCTATTCAGGAATACTGAACCCGCAGTGGAGCGAACGTACGTGTCTCGAACCCTGCACTGCTACGCCGAAGGCCGCGACGGCGGGTGGGAGGCGATCTGCCTCGACCTCGACATCGCCGTGCAGGGCGATTCGTTTGCCGAGGTGTACCGGGCCCTGGACGAAGCGATCGCTGCCTATCTGGAAACGGTCCACGACCTACCGGAAAGCGAGCAACGCCACCTGCTACGCCGAAAAGCGCCGATATACGTACGATTGTCGTTTCTGCTCCGGGCGGTTCGGACAATCTTGTTCGGCCGTGACAGCGATCCGCAATACGCCGACTTTACTCTTGCGGCGGCGGCCTAACGGAAAACCCGCTTCGGCAACCCGGACTGTCGGATCATGGACCTCAAAGTATTGCGCTTTGGTTCCTCCTTGTCCTTATGTCCCGCAACGGTGACCACCCGCGTCCGCCCATCGACCACGCCCTTGTAAACACGGTGGCTGCCGCGTTGGCGGTCGAACGCGAAACCGTGGGCTTCGAGGATCTTGATGAACTCGCGATAGGTCATGTGGGATATGTTCGACTAGGCTTCGCACGTCCTCAACGCACGGAATATCGCTTATCAGGCACAAAATCGGGCTGGCGGGTGTGAAACTGATGCGTTTCCCGGCGATGGACCTTATTTTGCCTAACACATGACGCATCCTGAGCCAGGCCGGACTGTCACGGCAGGGAAAACACCACATTCGGGAGGTTCCAGACACTCATGACCGAGTCCAGCAAGCATCCGGAGACGATCTGTCTGCATGCCGGCTACCGCGCCGATCCGGCGACGGGATCGGTGGCGCCGCCGATCTACCAGACCACGAGCTACCAGTTCGAGAACACCGAACACGCCCGCTCGCTGTTCGCGCTGGAGCAGCTCGGCAACATCTACACCCGGATCATGAACCCGACCCTGGACATCCTGGAGCAGCGGGTCGCCGCGCTCGAGGGCGGTGCGGCCGCGCTCGCGGTGTCCAGCGGCCAGGCGGCGTCGGCGATGGCGGTGCAGAACATCGCCCAGGCGGGCGACAACATCGTTTCCTCCACCGACCTCTACGGCGGCACCTACGTGCTGTTCAACAACACCCTGCGGCAGATGGGCATCGAGGTGCGCTTCGTGGACCCGGCCGATCCGGAGGAGTTCCGGCGCCGGTCCGACGCGCGCACGCGCGCCTGGTACGCCGAGACGCTGCCCAACCCGCGCCTGCAGGTGTTCCCGATCGAGGAGGTCGCCAAGATCGGGCGCGAGGAAGGCATCCCGCTGATCGTCGACAACACGGCCGCGCCGGTGATCTGCCAGCCGCTCAAGCACGGGGCGGCGCTCGTCGTCTACTCGGCGACCAAGTACCTGGGCGGCCACGGCACCTCGGTCGGCGGGGTGATCGTCGACGGCGGCAACTTCCCCTGGGACAAGCACCCCGAGCGCTTCCCCCTGCTGAACCAGCCGGACTCGAGCTACCACGGCGCGGTCTGGACCGAGGCCGCCAAGCCGCTCGGCCCGATCGCCTACGCGCTGAAGGCGCGGGTGACGCTGCTGCGCGACCTCGGCTGCGCGATGAGCCCGTTCAACGCCTTCCTGTTCCTGCAGGGCATGGAGACGCTGCCGCTGCGGATGCGCGAGCACTGCCGCAACGGCGAGGCGGTCGCCGACTTCCTGGAGAAGCACCCGCAGGTCGAGCGGGTGATCTACCCGACCAAGCAGGACGCGACCTACTACGGCCGGGCGGAAAAGCACCTGAACGGCGGCTTCGGCGCGCTGTGCGGCTTCGAGCTCAACGGCGGCGAGGATGCCGGCCGCAAGTTCATCGACAGCCTGCAGCTGCTCTACCACGTCGCCAACATCGGCGACGCCCGCTCGCTCGCGATCCATCCGGCGACCACGACGCACAGCCAGCTGACCGAGGACGAGCAGCGCGCCTCAGGCGTTTCGCCCGGCTACGTCCGCCTGTCGATCGGCCTGGAGCACATCGACGACATCCTGGCCGACCTGGATCAGGCCCTGAAGGCCGCGCACAGCTAAACTGGCGCCGCCCCTCTCCTCCCACCACTCAGTCCCCTCTCCTCCACCTGGGAGGCGAGGGCTAGGGAGAGGAGGGTGCCCGCGGCATCTCCTCGCGGCACGCCACGCAAATCCGGTAAGCGTTCCAACGGCGATGACGTGCGAACCTCCTCCCCTAACCCCTCCTCCCATGTGGAGGAGGGGGATTATTATGTTTGGAGAACAGAGACTTACCCGCCACCGGCATGGGCGGCGTCGTCGATGATCAGCTGGACGCGTTCGCGCTCGCCCCACTGGTCGAGCCGGAGCTTGCCGGCGACGTGCAGGCGCACGCCGCGATCGTCCAGCAGCGCCTTGCCGAGGTCGGTGTCGCGGGCGCGGAAGGCGATCGCCTTGAGGCGGTGGCCGTCGGCGCCTTCCAGGTGGCAGCGCACGTGGTCCTCGCCCACCACCTGCGCCCCGTGGATGCGCGCGTTGGGCACGGCGAAGCGCGGCTCCGCGTTGCCGGTGCCGTAGGGACCCAGCTTGTCCAGCTGGCGCAGCAGGTCGAGCGTCGCGCCGCCCGGATTGACCGCGCCGTCGAAGCCGAGCGACGGGACGTAGCCGGATGCGGCGAGCGCGCGGCCCAGCCGCGCCTCCAGGAAGGCGCGCGCGTCCGCCAGCTTGGCGGCGTCGACGCTCAGACCCGCGGCCATCGGGTGCCCGCCGCCGGCCGACAGGTGGCCGGCCTGCCGGGCCGCGATCACCGCCCCGCCCAGATCGACGCCGCGCACCGAGCGGCCGGAGCCCTTGCCCTGCCCGTGGTCGTCCAGCGCGATCACCAGGGATGGGCGGTCGTAGGCCTCCATCAGGCGGCTCGCGACGATCCCGATGACGCCCGGGTGCCAGCCGTGACCGGCGGCGAACACCAGGCCGTCGGCGGGCGGCGCCGCCGCGACCTGCTGGCGCGCCTCGTCCAGCACCTGCTGTTCCAGTTCGCGCCGGTCGCGGTTCAGCTGTTCCAACTGCTCGGCCAGTTGCTTCGCCCGGCCGGGCATGTCGGTGGACAACAGCTCGGCTCCCAGGTCCGCCCGGCCGATCCGGCCGCCGGCATTGACCCGCGGGCCCAGCACGAAGCCAAGGTGGAACGGCCCCGGCGCCTCCTCCAGCCGGGCGGCGTCGGCCAGGGCCGAAAGCCCGACGTTGCGGCGCTGCTGCAGCACCTTGAGTCCGCTCGCCACCAGCGCCCGGTTGACCCCGGTCAGCGGAACGACGTCGCAGACCGTGCCGAGCGCTACCAAATCGAGCCAGCGGCGCAGGTCCGGCTCGCGAACCGCGTCGGTGTAATAGCCGCGGGCGCGCAAGGTCCGGTTGACCGCGACCGCGAGCAGGAAGGTCACGCCCACCGCGGCCAGCTGACCGCAGCCGCTGTCGTCGTCCAGCCGGTTGGGATTGACCAGCGCGTGGCAGGGCGGCAGCTGCGGCTCGGCGGTGTGGTGGTCGATCACCACGACCTCCTGCCCGTCCGCCGCCGCGTGCTCCAGGGCGGCGTAGGCGGTGGTGCCGCAGTCCAGCGTCACGACGAACGGATAGCCCTCCGCTGCAAGGGTGTCGAACGCGCCCGGGTTGGGGCCGTAGCCCTCCTCGATCCGGTCGGGGATGTAGATCCGGCAGTCGGCGCCGAGCGCGCGCAGGAACCGCCGCAGCAGGGCGGCCGAGGTCGCGCCGTCGACGTCGTAGTCGGCGAGAACGGCGATCGGCTCACCGTCCTGGACCGCGTCGGCGATCCGCTCCGCCGCCCGGCTCATGTCCTGGAATCTGTCGGGGTTGGGCAGATCGGTCTTGAGCGAGGGGTTGAGGTAGGCCTGCGCGCCGTCCAAACCCACGCCCCGGCCGGCCATCACCCGGCCGACCACCTCGGGCAGGTTGAGGCGCTGGGCCAGCATCCGCGCCAGCCGGTCCTCGCTCAGACGCGCTTCCCAGCGCTTGCCGGACAGCGAGCGCTCGACGCCGAGGAAGCCGGGTCGGGCCGCCTCGGCCTGCACGGCCGCGGACGAGCTTGGCGCCATTCCCGTGTTCCCCCTGCCCTTGGTCGTGGCGTGCCCGGTGCCCGGGCTAGAGCGAAATGCTGAAAGGTGAAGCCACCTTTCAGCTGAATCTTGCTCTCTCTTCAAGAAGTTAGAGCGAAATTCACGCTGAAGGTCGACTCGACCTTCATCGAGTTTGCTCTAGCCGAAAAGGCGGTTCCACCTTTCGGTATCTTGCCCTAGTTCGTATCGCCGACCCAGGTCTTGCGCTGGAAATTGTGGTCGGCGGTGATGAAGCGGACCGTGCCGGTGGACGAGCGCATCACCATGGAGTGGGTCTCCGCGCCCTTAAACCGGCGGCGCACGCCCTGCAGCATGGTGCCGTCGGTGACGCCGGTCGCGGCGAACATGACGTCGCCCGACGCCAGATCGTGCAGGTCGTACTTGCGGTCGAAATCGGTGATGCCCCAGCGCTCCGCCCGGCCGCGCTCGTCGTCGTTGCGGAACACCAGCCGGCCCTGCATCTGGCCGCCGATGCAGCGCAGCGCCGCGGCGGCCAGCACGCCCTCCGGCGCGCCGCCAGTGCCCATGTACATGTCGACCCCGGCGTTGTAGCCGGTGGTCGCGATCACGCCGGAGACGTCGCCGTCGTTGATCAGCATGATCCGCGCCCCGGCCTCGCGCACCTGGGAGATGATCTCCTGGTGGCGCGGGCGATCGAGGATGCAGACGACCAGATCCTCGACCTCGACTCCCTTGGCCTTGGCGAGCGACTGCAGGTTGTCCTTCGGTTCGGCGTCCAGGTCGACCGTGCCCTCGGGGTAGTCCCCGCCAACCGCGATCTTGTTCATGTAGACGTCGGGCGCGTTCAGGAAGCCGCCGTGCTCGGCCATCGCGATCACGGCGAGCGCGTTGGCGCCGCCCTTGGCGGTGATCGTCGTGCCCTCCAGCGGATCCAACGCGATGTCGATGTTCGGGCCGCCGGAGCCGACCTCCTCGCCGATGTAGAGCATCGGCGCCTTGTCGCGCTCGCCCTCGCCGATCACCACCCGGCCATCGATCGCCAGGCTGTTCAGGGCCTCGCGCATCGCGTTGACGGCGGCCTGGTCGGCCGCCTTCTCGTCGCCGCGGCCCATCAGCCGCGAGGCGGCCAGCGCGGTCAGTTCGGTGACCCGAACGGCTTCCAGCGCCAGGTTCCGGTCGAGGATGGCCTTCGCCATGAGGTCGTGCTCCCTTGGTCGCCGGGATCGGCCCGAACCGGTGTTCCCGGCGGCACGCCGGCCGGCCCCGACGGGACCGGCGGTGCGCCCCGGAAACTCCGGGCCTGACTCCGCAGCGTTATGATTTGGCGTACGTTCCGTCGCCGCGGTCCTTGGTGCCGGATTATTCCATATCCGGCAAGCCGGCTAAAACGTCTCGATCCGGATCACCCGCGGCGGCTCCAGCACGGCTTCCAGCGCCTCGATCTGGGCGAGCGCCCCGCGCATGTTGGACTCCAGCGTCTCATGCGTGGTGATCACCACCGGGACCGCCTCGCCGCCCGGCCCGCGGCCGCGCTGCACCAGCGTCTCGACCGAAATGTCGTGGTCGCGCAGGGCCGCCGCCACGCCGGCGATCACGCCCGGCCGGTCGAGGCACATAAGGCGCAGATAATAACCGCCCTCGTGCTCGGCCATCGGCGCGGTCCGCGCGGCCTCCAGCGCGCTCGCCGGGACGGCGAAGGTGGGCAGGCGGATACCCCGCGCGATGTCGATCAGGTCGGCGACCACGGCGGAGGCGGTCGGCCCGGCGCCAGCCCCGGCGCCCTCGCTCAGGATCGAGCCGACGAAGTCGCCCTCCGCCACGACGGCGTTGTTGACGCCCTCGACGTTGGCGATCGGGACGTTACGCTTGACCATCACCGGATGGACGCGCTGCGAGATCTTGCCGTCGACCCGCTTGGCGATCCCGAGCAGCTTGATCCGGTAGCCCAATTCCTCGGCGAACGCGATGTCGACCGAGGTGACCTCGCGAATGCCCTCGACGTGCAGGCTGTCGTAGTCGACCTCGGCGTTGAACGCGAGCGCGGCCAGGATCGCCAGCTTGTGCGCGGCGTCGTAGCCGTCGACGTCGAAGCTCGGATCGGCCTCGGCGTAGCCCAGCTTCTGCGCCTCCTGCAGCACCTCCGAGAACTCCCGGCCGGTGTCGCGCATCTGGCTCAGGATGAAGTTCGAGGTGCCGTTCATGATGCCGTAGACGGCGGAGATCGCGTTGGCGGCCAGGCCTTCGCGCAGCGACTTGATCACCGGGATGCCGCCGCACACCGCCGCCTCGTAGGACAGCACGGCCCCGCTCTCCTCGGCCCGGCGCGCGAGGTCGGTGCCGTGGTGGGCGATCATCGCCTTGTTCGCCGTGATCACGTGCTTGCCGCCGGTCAGCGCGGTCTCCGCGACCTCCTTGGCCACCCCGTCGGCGCCGCCGATCAGCTCGATCACCACGTCGATTTCCGGGTCGCCGGCGAGCGCGACCGGATCGTCGAACCAGCGCACGGCTTCGAGGTTGAGGCCGCGGTCCTTGCGCCGGTCGCGCGCGGACACCGCCGTGACCAGCACCGGCCGGCCGCACCGCTGCGCGATCAGCTCGTAGTGCGTGTTCAACAGATGCAGCGTGCCGGCGCCGACCGTACCCAGGCCGGCGATGCCGATGCGCAGCGTTTCGCTCACAGCGCCACCTCGCGTCGTTCGCTGGGGAGTTCCTCGGGATCGGCCTTCTTCAGGAAGGCCTTGATGTTGCGCACGGCCTGCCGGGTGCGGTGCTCGTTCTCGACCAGGCCGAGGCGGACGTAACCCTCGCCGTACTCGCCGAACCCGACCCCGGGGCTGACCGCGACCTGCGCCTTCTCAAGCAGCAGCTTGGCGAAGTCAAGCGAGCCGAGGTGGCGGAACGGCCCGGGGATCGGCGCCCAGGCAAACATGCTGGCTTCCGGGCTCGGAACTTCCCAGCCGGCTTGGCTCAGCCCGCGGATCAGTACGTCGCGCCGGCCGCGGTAGCGCGCGCGCATCTCCCCCACGCAGTCCTGCGGGCCGTTCAGCGCGGCCGTCGCGGCGACCTGGATCGGCGTGAACGCGCCGTAGTCGACGTAACTCTTCACCCGGGCGAGCGCCGCGATCAGCTTGGGATTGCCGGCGCAGAAGCCGATCCGCCAGCCCGGCATGGAATAGGTCTTGGACAGCGAGGAGAACTCGACCGCGACGTCCTTGGCGCCCGGCACCTGCAGGATCGAGGGCGGCGGCGGGGTGTCGAAGTAGACCTCGGAATAGGCGACGTCGGAGATCGCGTAGATGCCATGGTGGCGGCAGAACGCGACCAGTTCGGCGTAGAAGTCGAGATCGACGGTGCGCGTCGTCGGGTTGGCCGGGAAGTTGACCACGACCGCCAGCGGCTTGGGCACGGAGTGGCGCACGCCGCGTTCCAGCTGGCGCAGGAACTCCCGGCGGAAGTCGGCCTCGTTGTCGTCGAACCCGGCCATCGGCAGATGGCGCAGGGCGGCGCCGGCGATGATGAAGCCGAACGCGTGGATCGGGTAGCTGGGGTTGGGCACCAGCAGGACGTCGCCGGGGCTGGTGATCGCCTGGGCGAGGTTGGCCAGCCCCTCCTTGGAGCCGAGCGTGACGATCGCCTCGCGCTCCGGATCGAGCTCGACGTTGAAGCGCCGCTGGTAATAGCCGGCAAGCGCCCGGCGCAGCCCGGGAATGCCGCGGGAGTTCGAGTAGCGGTGGACACCCGGCTTCTGCACCGCCTCGGTCAGCTTGTCGACGACGTGCTGGGGCGGCGGCTGGTCCGGGTTGCCCATGCCGAAGTCGACCACGTCCTCGCCGCGCTGGCGGGCGGCGGCCTTCAGCTGGTTGACCTCGGAAAAGACGTAGGGCGGCAGGCGCTTGATCTTGTGGAATTCGTCCATGGCTTCCTGTCGCGGCTCGCCGGCTTGAAGGAGACGGGTGACGCGGGCGCCCATCGAGCCCGGCCTTGTCGAAGTGGCCGCAGGCGTGGCGCCAACGTGCGTTCGCCCGCCGGTCGGCCTCGCGCCGGGTGGCGGCGCGTCAGCCCTGCAGGAAGATCTCCGCCCGGCGGTTGCCTGCCTCTCCGGTCGGCATGAACTCGTGGTAGACCGGGTCGTTGTCGCCGCGCGCCTCCAGCTGGATCGCCTCGCGCGGCACGCCCATCGATACCAGCGCATCGACGACCGCCTGCGCGCGGGACAGCGACGCGTTGAAGTTCGCCATCCGGTGATCGACCGGGTCCATCGCGGCGGTGCGCTTGCTGGCGTGACCGACCACGCGCAAATCGCGGCCCTGGCGCTCGTGAATCCGGGCCACCTTGCGCAGCACCTGCCGGTCGCGGTCCTGCAGCTTGGCCGAGCCGTGCCCGAAGTAGATCACCGCCACCCGCCGACTGCCGCCGGCCGTCGGCTGGCCGCCGGCGTCCTGGCGGGACAGGGTACGCGACTGGCCGACCGAGGGCCCCGGCGCGGCGATCGCCCCGTCGCTCTCGCGGCTGGCGCTCTGCTGCTGCGCCCGACTGCTCTGCCCGGTATCGGGGGCGCCGGAGCGGCCGTTGCCGCCGAAACTGGGCTGTGCGGGAATGTCGATCGGCTCGCCCTGCTGGCTCTGTTCCAGCTGCGGCACGTCCGCCGCGTCGGTCCCGCTGGTCTCCGAGCCGCCGTCCATCTGACCGGTGTTACCGCTCTGCTGCGCGCGAGCCGGCGTGTCCGATCCAGACGCCTGCGCGCCCGACCCGCCGCTTGGCTGCGATCGGCGCGCCTGCGTGGACGTGCCGGCGTCGTCGGCCGGCATTCGCTCGGCAACCTCGGGCCGGTCGGGTATGTCGGGGCTGACCGTCGCGGTCTGTTCGCCGCCGGCCGGCGCGCTCGCGGCCTGTCCGCCGCCGCCCTGGCGGCCCTGGCGCGCCTCGATCCCCTCGCCGGTCTGCCGCTGGTCGCTGTAGCGCGCGTTCGCCCGGTCCGCGGACAGGCTCTCGCGGATCGCCTGACGCTCTTCCCGGCCGCTGGGGCGGCGCGGCGGGGCGTCGGGCACACTGGACAGGCTGGGGTATTCGCCGGCGCCTTGCTGCGGCGCTTGGATGTCCTGCGGATCCGCCGGGGGCAGCGGATCGAGCGGCCGGGAGAAGGTGGTCCACGCGTCGCTGCAGCCCGCCAGCAGGCCGCCGGCCAGCAGCACGCCGGCGATCCGCAGCAGCCAGCCCGGTTCCCGGGCGGGCGTGCGGCGGGGCGTGCGCGTGTCGTTCATGGCGGGTGCCCCCTGGCCGGACATGGACGGGCCGCCGGGCCCGCCGCGGGCCGGATCGCTCGCCCGGCGGTCAAGCGCCCGGCGGGCAAGCATCCGACGGTCAGTCGGCCGGCGGTTCGTGGCATAGGCCTTATCCGACATCACCTTTCCTTAAGGTTAAATCGCCCCCGCGCGATCCCGGCCGCCGCGGCACCCGAAACCCTGCGCGGTGCAGGCGCACCGCGCCGGTCCGTGCCATCCGATCCCGCCGGTCTGTCGGGTGGTGCGGTTGCAACACCGCCCCTGATGCTTATGGTGAGCCCTGCAAGCGCTCGCCCGGTTCGTCGCGCGAGCCGCCCGGACATTTTCGCGGAGTTGCGTCGTTCGCCGCAATTGCGACGCCCGCAAAGTCAAGCAACCGGCAGGATCATAGGGAAGGCAATATGGCAGAGCAACAGGGCCAGGGCGAGGGTGAGGACGTGAAGCTCCCCGACCCGGTCGAGCTGTCGCAGACCATGCAGCGGATCGCCGAGCAGAGCCAGAAACTGGTCGGCGACTTCATGGAGCGCCAGGAGCTTGCGCACCCGAACGCCGCGTTCGATCCGGTCCATATCGCGAGTGCCTTCTACGAAGTCACCACCCGGATGATGACCGACCCGGCGAAGCTGGTGCAGGCGCAGATGACCCTCTGGCAGGACTACATGCGGCTTTGGCAGACCACCACCAGCCGGATGCTGGGCGGCCAGGAGTCCGAGCCGGTGGCCCAGCCCGACAAGGGCGACCGCCGGTTCAAGGACCCGGCCTGGGAAGACAACCAGGTGTTCGACTTCATCAAGCAGTCCTACCTGCTGACCGCGCGCTGGATGCAGTCGACCGTCAACGACGTCGAGGGCGTGGACGAGCACACCGCCAAGAAGGTCGACTTCTACACTCGGCAGTTCGTCGACGCGCTGGCGCCCAGCAACTTCGTCATGACCAACCCGCAGGTGCTGCGCACGACGCTGGAGACCGGCGGCGAAAACTTGCTGAAGGGGTTGGAGAACCTGCTCGAGGACATGGAGCGGGGCAAGATCAGCCAGACCGACCACGACGCCTTCGAGGTCGGCCGCAACCTGGCGGTCACGCCGGGCAAGGTGATCTATCAGAACGACCTGATGCAGCTGATCCAGTACAGCCCGTCGACCGAGCAGGTCTACAAGACCCCGCTGATGATTATCCCGCCCTGGATCAACAAGTTCTATATCCTGGACATGCGGGAGAAGAACTCGTTCGTGAAGTGGGCGGTCGACCAGGGATTCACGGTGTTCATGATCTCCTGGGTCAACCCGGACGAGAAGCTCGCGCAGAAGTCGTTCGAGGACTACATGGGCGAGGGGCCCCTGACCGCCCTGGACGTGATCGAGCAGGTCACCGGCGAGAAGCAGGTCAACGCGATCGGCTATTGCCTGGGCGGCACGCTGCTGACCTGCACGCTGTCCTACCTCGCGCAGACCAAGCAGAAGGACCGGGTGAAGTCGGCGACCTTCTTCACCACCATGGTCGACTTCTCCGAGGCGGGCGAGCTCGAGGTGTTCATCGACGAGGAGCAGCTGTCCTCGCTCGAGGAGAAGATGGCCTCGAAGGGCTACCTCGAGGGCAACTCGATGAACCAGACCTTCAACATGCTGCGCGCCAACGACCTGATCTGGTCGTTCGTGATCAACAACTATCTGCTCGGCAAGGAGCCGTTCCCGTTCGACCTGCTGTACTGGAACAGCGACTCCACCCGCATGCCGGCGGCGATGCACAGCTTCTACCTGCGCAAGATGTACCAGGAGAACAAGCTGCTGGAGCCCGGCGGGATCAAGCTGAAGGGCGTGCCAATCGACCTCAGCAAGATCGATCACCCGGCCTTCGCGCTGGCGACCAAGGAGGACCATATCGCGCCCTGGAAGTCGGGCTATGCGCTGACCCGCGCGATCAGCGGGCCGGTCAAGTTCACCCTGGCGGCAAGCGGCCACATCGCCGGCGTGGTCAACCCGCCGGCGGCCAACAAGTATAACTACTGGCTCAACTCCAGAAACCCGAAGGACCCGGACGCCTGGTTCCAGAACGCCAAGAAGGTGGACGGCTCCTGGTGGCCGGAGTGGCACAAGTGGATGGAGCAGAAGGGCGGCAAGGAGAAGGTCGCCGCGCGCGAACCGGGCGGCGGCGTGCTGACCCCGATCGAGGACGCGCCCGGGTCCTACGTGAAAATGAAGGCGAAGCAGTAACCCGCTGGCGTCCGGCTTGACGGCAAACGCCGATCGACGCCGCCCGGGGGTCGCGCTCCGGGCGGCGTTTTTCGTCCGACAGGCCCCAGCTGCGCTACAGCCGCTGGTCGGCCGTGCGGGCGAGCCAGTCGGTCACCACTGCGACCTGCTCGGGGTCGAGCAGCGCCGGCGCATGGCCGCAGTCCGGGATCTCGACCAGTTCCGCACCGGGGCCGCGCTTGGTCATCTGCTCCGCCGTCTCCGGCAATAGCAGGTCGCTGTCCGCCCCGCGGAGCACCAGCACCGGGCACTGGATCGTGTCCCACAGCTTCCACAGGTCGACGTCCTCGATCCGGCCCGGCTCGCGGAAGGCCGCGCCGATCTTGGGATCGTAGGCCAGCCGGTAGCCGCCCTCGCGGTCGTCCGGCCGCAGGGAGTGGCTGGCCAGATGGTGCCACTGCGCCGCGCTCAGGTTGCCGAACGGCGCGTGGATCCGCTTGATGTAGGCGAGGCCCCCGTCGAAATCGGCGAAATGCGGATCCGCGCCGACGTAGTCGGCCAGCCGCTGCAGCGCCGCCTTGGGCACGAACGGCCCGACGTCGTTGATCACCAGCCGGCGGATCGGGGTGCGCGGCTGGGCCGCCAGCATCATCCCGATCAGCCCGCCCATCGAGGTGCCGACCCAGTCGACCGCGGCGGCGTGGCCGCGCGCGATCACCGCGGCCATGTCGGCCATGTACTGCGGGTAACCGTAGGCGTCCTCGCTCGCCAGCCAGTCGCTGCCGCCGCGCCCGACGACGTCCGGGCACAGCACCCGGTGGGTCTGGCTCATCGCCTCCCCCAGGGCGTCGAAGTCCCGCCCGTTGCGGGTCAGGCCGTGGACGCAGATCGCCACGTCGTGCTTGTCCGCCGTGCCCCATTCGGCGAGCGCCAGGGTGTGAAACCCGTGCTGCGACAGGCCGAGCATCCGGTCCAGGCGTGGCCGGGTCTGGGTAATCATCGTCGCGTCCCCGTGGATGTCGTCGTGAGCGAACGCCCCCAACCCTGCCCCGCCGGCGGGACGCTTCCAAGGGGCGTGTATCGCGCGGGCACCCGGTTAAGCGGACCTCATACCCGGCTTACGAAAGCTCGTTTGCCGAAAGCCCGTCGTCGCGCGCCTAATCGCGGTCTCAACAGCGATGCATGCGGGAGCCACGCCGATGCCGGACTTCGACCTCGCCCAACGGTTTAGCTCCTCCCAGGGGCAGATCGCCCACGACAGTTTCGGGCGCGGGCCGAACCTGGTGTTCGTCCACGGCACGCCGTTCCGCGGCCTGATCTGGCGCGACCTGGTCGCCCGCCTGCACGCCCGCTTCCGTTGCCATGTGATCGACCTACCCGGCTACGGCGCGTCGGACAAGTACGACGGCCAGGAGGTGCGGCTGCGCAGCTTCGCCCGGGTTTTGGCGGAGTTTCTGGCCGCACGCCGTCTCAGCGATCCGGTCCTGGTCGGCCACGACTTCGGCGCGGCAAGCGTGCTGGGCGCGCATTTGGTGGAGGGCGTGCCGGTACGCGCGCTCGCGGTCGTCGACGGCGTGGTGCTCAGCCCCTGGGGCACGGACTACGCCCGGTTGGTGCACAGCGCTCCGCAGACCTTCAACGCCCTGCCCAGCTATATCCACGAAGCGATCCTGGCGGCCCACATCGAGACCGCCGCCGACCGTCCGCTTTCCGCCGGGTGGCAGCGCGAGTTGATCGCGCCGTGGACCGGCGCCGACGGCCAGGCGGCCTACCATCGGCAGATCCAGCAGTTCGACACCGCCTACACCGACCGGCTGGAGACGCTGTACCCGACGCTCGCGGTGCCGACGCAGGTGTTCTGGGGCGAACGCGACCAGTGGGTCGACCCGGCGGTCGGCCGGCGGCTGGCCGAGTTGATCCCTGGGGCGGGTTTTACTCTGTTGCCGGACGCCGGGCATCTGGCGATGCTGGACACCCCGGGCCTGCTGGCCCGGGAGCTCGGCGACTGGCTCGACCGGCCCTAAAGCCCGCCCGGCGGCTCGTTGCGGACTTCGACGAAGGTGTCCGGGCGGAAGCCGTTGAAGTCGGTCCCCAGCGCGTTCGAGTAGGCGCCGACGCGGTCGATCTCGATCCAGTCGCCTTCCCGCACGTCGCCCGGCAGGCGGAACGCCTTGGGGATCATGTCCAGGCTGTCGCAGGTCGGCCCGTGCGCGTCGAACGTCTCCTCGGGCGCGGTCGGGGTCGCGATCCGGCCGCCCTCCAGACGGATCAGCCGCGCGGGATAGCGCACGTCGGCCGCGGTCATCTCCGACAGCGAGCCGTAGACGCCGTCGTTGATGTAGAGCTGATTGCCTTTACGCAACTGCACCTGGACCAGCAGCGACTGGCCGTCGGCGACCAGCGCGCGCCCCGGCTCGCACAGCACACGGCAGCCCGCCGGCAGGCTGAGCCGGGCGATCGCGTCGCGGATCGCGGTCATGTAGGCGTTCAGGTCGGGCGCCTGCGTGCCCAGGTAGATCGCCGGAAAGCCGCCGCCGACGTCGAGCGCCGCCAGCTCGACGCCCGCCTGGGCCGCGACCTGGCCCGCCTGCGCGATCGCCTGGGTGAAGGCCGCGGGCTCCAGACACTGACTGCCGACGTGGAAGGCCAGCCCCGGCTTCATGCCGAGCCGGGCAACCTCCGCCAGGATCGGCGCGGCCTCCTCCGCGTCCGCGCCGAACTTGGCGGACAGGTGGTAGAACGCGCCCGCGGATTCGGCCGTCTTGAGGCGGACCATCACGGTCACTTGCGGATCGTCGCGCAGCTGCTGGGCCAGCTTATGCAGTTCCGCCATGTGGTCGACGACGTAGTGCTGGACGCCGTAGACGCGGTGCGCGCTGGCGATCGCCGGGCGCGGCTTGACCGGGTGCATGAAGAAGCACTCCGCCGCGTCGAACGTCTCCGCCACCCGCGCGATCTCGCTGAGCGACGCGGTGTCGAAGGCGTGCACGCCGCCGGCGTGGAGCGCGCGCAGGACGGCCGGATGCGGATTGCACTTGACCGCATAAAGCGTGGTGCCCGGAAACCCGGCCACGAAGCCGCGCGCCGCGCGCTCGAACACGTGCGGACGCAGGCAATAGACCGGATAGCTCGGCTGCAGCAGGCGGGCGACCTCGCCGGCGTCCGGGTAGCTGCGCGCCCGGCGCCGGGGATCGGGCACCGCGGCGGTGACCGCCTGGCTCGGATTGAACTGGGTCAATGGCGACTCCTAACGTCGGCCAGGATAACACGTGGGACCCGCCTCGCGGCGTTTTGATCGCGCGTGCGTCGACCCGGACGGCCTGCCCGGCCATGTTGGGGTCCGGGAACGACCGATCGCCGTCCCAACGGACAAGTTAGGCCGCGCGATGTTGCAGACGATCAAACGCCTCGCCCTTGCCACCCTGCTGGCCGGCGGCACTGCCCTGCCCGTCCAGGCCGCGCCGGCGGCCGACCTGTGGCCGCGCTGGCAGGCGCACGACGCGGCGTCCACCGCCACGATCGATCACACCGCCTGGGCCGCGTTCCTGGACGCGTATCTGGTGGTCCGGCCGGACGGCGCCAACCTGATGCGCTACGGCGAGGTGGGCGCGGACGGCCGGCGCAAGCTGGACGCCTACCTGGACCGGCTGGCCGGCGTCGAGATCTCGCGGTACAGCCGCCCGGTGCAGTTCGCCTACTGGGTCAACCTGTACAACGCGCTCACCGTGGACGTCGTGCTGGCGCATTACCCGGTCGAAAGCATCCGCGACATCGACATCTCGCCCGGCTGGTTCGCGAACGGCCCATGGGGCGCCGAGGTGATCACCGTCGAGGGCGCCGCGCTGACCCTGAACGACATCGAACACCGCATCCTGCGCCCGATCTGGCAGGACCCGCGCATCCACTACGCGGTCAACTGCGCCTCGATCGGCTGTCCCGATCTGCGGGCGGAGCCGTACACGGCCGACCGGTTGGACCGCCAGCTGGACGCGGCGGCCCGGGCCTACGTCAACGACCCGCGCGGGGCGGAGGTCGCGGACGGCGCGCTCACCGTCTCCAAGATCTACATCTGGTATCAGGAAGACTTCGGCGGCAGCGACGCCGGCGTGATCCGCCATCTGCGGCAGTACGCCGACGCCGAATTGGAAGCGCAGCTCGACGGCATATCGCGGATCGCCGACAGCCGCTACGACTGGTCGCTGAACGACGCGCCCGCCCGAGGCGGCTCCTGAGCGGGCCGGCGCCTGACCGGCCGGCCTTACCGGCTCACGCCATCCGGCGAAGCTGCTTGCCGTCGGCGTCCTTCCAGCCCTTGATCAGGCGATGCGCGTCGTTGCCCAGGACGATCCGGCTTTCCTGCATGTAGGCCTCGTGGTTGGCCTCGATGTCGTCCAGGTCGTAGCGGTAGTTCACCATGATCCCGGCGGCCTGGCGCAGCCCCTTGGCCGAGATGTCGCCCAGCCAGTTGATCCGCTCCAGCCGGGCGCCGTTCTTGAGGTGGAAGCGGGCGACCGGATCCAGCGGCGCGCCGTTGTCCCGCCGGGCCAGCAGATAGCGCGCCGCCAGCCGCCGCAGCGGCCCCTGCAGCGCGCCGGCCACGGCCGGGTCGTCCGGCCAGTTCGCGCGGGCGAGCAGGACCTGGAACGCCGCACGCGTGTTGTCCTGACCGCTCAGGCGCGCCAGCGCCTTGCGCTCGGCGTCCTCGACCAGCGCGTCGATCGTCTCCTCGGGTGCGGTGTCCAGCCACGTCCGGAAGCCCGGCAGGGGCGACAGGGTGGCGAACGTCTCGATCTGCGGCAGCTCGTGCGACAGGTGGTTGACGACCTGCTTGATCAGGTACTCGCCGAACGAGATGCCCTGCAGCCCGCGCTGGGTGTTGGTGATCGAGTAGAAGATCGCCGCCTTGGCGTCCTTCGGGTCGTCCTCCGGCGCGGTTTCGTCCAGCAGGCGCTGCACGCTGGCGGCCATCTCGCCGGTCAGCGCGACCTCGACGAACGCCAGCGGCTCGTCCGGCATGCGCGGGTGGAACAGGGCAAAGCAGCGCCGGTCGCTGTCCAGCCGGTTGCGCAGGTCGTTCCAGTCGCGGATCTCGTGCACCGCCTCGTAGGCGATCAGCTTTTCCAGCAGTGCCGCCGGCGAGTGCCAGGTGATCTGCTGCAGGTCGAGGAAGCCGACGTCGAACCAGGAGGTCAGCAGCTCGCGCAGATCACCTTCCAGCTGGCGCATGTACGGATCGTCGCCGCGGGCCTGCAGCACCTCCGCGCGCAGATCGACCAGGAACTTAACGCCGTCCGGCAGGGCGTTGAACTGGGTCAGGATTTTCACCCGAGGCGGCACCAGGGCGCGGCGCAGGCCCGCCTCGGCGGCGAGCCGCCGGTCGTCGTCGACCGCGGCCTGCACCTGCCCGATCGCCTGCTGCACCCGGTCGGGATCGCAGGCGAACTCGCGCGCCAGGATTTCCAGGAAGCGCCGCCGGCCGTCGGTGTCCAGCTCCAGATAGCGCCGGCCCAACTCGGCGGCCCGGCCGCGCGCCGACACCTCGCCGCCGCGCGCCTCCAGGCACTCCTTCATGAGCCGGTACAGCGCGCGGCTGTCGTCGGGCGCGGCCTCCGGCACCGACAGCCCGACCGTGCGCGCCGCGCCGACCGCGACGTCACGCCAGGCGACCGACAGGTTGGCGAGCGTCCGCTCGACCAGGCCCGATCCCCGCTCGTCGGTGTCCTCGGCCGCCCCGTTGCCGCTTCTGGTCGGCCTGACCGTGTCCTGTTCGCTCATCGCCGCGGTCCTCTTGGCGTGGGGCGCGGGCTTGCCGGTGGACGCCTGCGGGTGCCGGCGTCGGTCCTACTGGATCGACGGGCCCATCAGCGTTTCCGGCAGCCACAGCGCGATCTCCGGAAAGATGCACAGCAGAATGATACCAACCACCATGCACAGCATATACGGTAACGCGCCCCACAAGATCGTCGGCAGGCTCACATCCGGGGCAATCCCATTGATCACGTAGAGGTTCAGGCCCACCGGCGGGGTAATCAGCCCGATCTCCAGGTTGATCGTCATCATCACCGCGAACCACACCGGATCGAACCCGAGATTGGTGATGATCGGCAGCAGCGTCGGCGCGCTCATCAGGATCACCGCCACCGGCGGCAGGAAGAAGCCGGCCACCAGCAGGAACAGGTTGACGCACAGCAGCAGCAGGTAGGCATTGATGTCCAAGGTCGCGATGTATTGCGCCAGCGACTGGGTAATGAACAGCGACGACATCATGTAGCTGAACAGCTCGGCCGCCGCGATGATCATCAGGATCATCACGGATTCCTTCATGGAATCCCGGAAGATCGTCCAGAGCTGACGGCCCTTGGTGATGCCGTAGATCACCATCACCAGAAGCAGGCACAGCATCGCCCCCACACCGGCCGCTTCCGAGGGTGTCGCGACGCCGCCGTAGAGCACGTACAGGATGCCCACGATGATCAGCAGGAACGGCCCGACCTTGGGCAGCATCGCCAGCTTGTCGCGCAGCGTGTAGCTCACGCCCGGGGTGGTGAAACGGTAGCCCTTGCGCCGGGCGTCAATCAGGCCCCAGGCGATGAACAGCGCCATCAGCATGAGCCCCGGCATCAGGCCCGCCAGGAACAGCCGGCCGATCGAGGTCTCGGTCGCGATGCCGTAGACGATCATGGTGATCGACGGCGGAATCAGAATGCCGAGCGTGCCGCCCGCGGCGATCGACCCGGTCGCCACGCTCGCGGGATAGCCGCGCTGGCGCATCTCCGGGATGCCCATCTTGCCGATCGCCGCGCAGGTCGCGGGCGACGAGCCGGACAGCGCGGCGAAGATCCCGCACGCCCCGATGTTGGAGGCCATCAGCCCGCCCGGCACGCCGTACAGCCAGCGGTCGATCGCCTCGTACAGGTCCGCCCCGGCGCGCGAGGAGGCGATCGCCCCGCCCATCAGGATGAACATCGGGATCGACAGCAGCGCGAAGCTGTCCAGCCCGCCGTAGAAAATGTCGGGCACGAACTCCAGCGCGAACAAGCCGTCGTAGTAGACCAGGAACACCAGCGAGACGATGCCGAGCGCGAACGCGACCGGAATGCCCAGCAGCAGCAGGAAGATCGTGACGGCCCCGATCAGCAGGCCGAGTTCAAGCTCGCTCATCGATCGCGTCCCCCGGAAAGCGTGGTTTCAGCGCCGGTCCCGTCGGTCGCCGTCGATCTGTAGGGCCGCTGCCCGCCGGTCGGCGGCTGCGCGGCGGGCCCGCCCGGCGCCGGCGCCGCTTCGGTCTCTTGCAGCGCGTCGTCGGCCTCCAGATGCGAACTCGCGAACGGCAGGTCGCGCCCGGTCAGCAGGGCCATAATGTCGGCCAGGTACTGCAGCGCGGTCAGCCCGAAGCCGAGCGGGATCGCCGCATACGGGATCCACAGCGGCGGCGCCCAAACCGTTTCGGCGCGCCAGTTGTTGGCCCAGGACTCGTACCAGAAGCTCCAGCCGTAATAGGTCAGCACCGCGCAAAAGCCGAACGACAGCGTCGAAGCGATCAGCGCCAGGCCCATCTTGCCGCGATGGCCAAGGTAGATCGGCAGCAGGTCGACGTTCACGTGACCGCGCTTCAAAAGCACGTAAGGGCTGCCCAGCAGGGTCGCCCCGATCACCGAAAAGGTGACGAACTCGTGCTGCCAGATCGCGCTATCGTTGAGGACGTAGCGCACGAAGACGAGGTGGCAGACGGCCCCGACGGCCGCCGCCAGCAGCACGGCGGCGATCACGCCGCAGGCGCGCGACAGCCGCCAGATCAAAACCACGAATAGATCCATGATGTCGGCCCCGAGGGCTGGCGCGGAAGGACATGGTAAGCGGCCCGGCCCGAAAGCGCACCCGTACCGGGCGCCCTCGGCCCCAACCACCGGTGACCCCCCGCTAAATCCACGCTTTGAGCGATATCTCTAACAAAACGACGGGTTTTGGCGAAGCCATCGATCGTCACCGGCGCACGCGTCGCGGCCGCCTGGACCCCTCGGGCCCGGGCGGCCGCCACACCGTCGAAGCGCCGTCGGATCAGTCGACGGAGCGCGCCATCTCGATCAGCTTAGCGCCGTTCTCGACTTCCTCGGCGAAATTCTTGTAGGAGCTCTCCTGCGCCACGTCGATCCAGGCGTCGTACTGCGCCTTGGTCATCTTCGTGACCTTCACGCCGGCCTTCTTGTAGGTCTCGACCAGTGTCTGATCGAGCCCTTTGGCCTTCTCGAAGAAGAACTCCTCGGCCTTCTTCCCCGCGGCCATGAGCGCCTCCTGCTGCGCTTCGTTCAGCTGGTCGAACGAGCGCTTCGACATCAGGATCGGCTCGTACATGAACCAGAGCGCGTAGTCGCCCGGAGGCGTCAGGCAGCTGGACTGCTCATAGATGCGGTAGCTGACCAGCGACCCGGAGGACGTGTTGGCACCGTCCAGCACGCCGGTGCTCATCGCGGAGTAGATCTCCGAGCTCGGCATCGAGTTGATCGATGCACCGGCGGCGGCCAGCATCTGCTCGAACAGCGGGCCGGCCGCGCGCATCACCTTGCCCTCCACGCTCTCCGGCGTGGTGACGCAGAAGTCCTTGCCGACGAAGCCGCCGGCCAGCCACGCGTCGGACAGCACGACCACGCCGGCGTCGTTAATGATCTTCTTGATCCGGTCCATGAACTTGGAGTCGTTCAGCCGCCGGGCGTGATCGTGGTTCTTCACCAGGCCGGGCATCAGCGTGGCGGAGAACTGCGGATGGCGGCCCGAGGCGTAGTCCAGCGGGAAGGCCGAGATGTCGAGCTGACCCGTGGTCATCGCATCCCACTGCTGCTTCGGCTTGAACAGCGAGGCGCTGGGGTAGATGCGGACCTGCAGGTCGACGCCGGCGGCCTCGACCTCGTCCTTGATGATCTCGACCATCTCACCGCGGACGTCGTCCTGCGGCCACTGGTGCGAGGCGCGCAGCCGCTCGGCCGACGCCGGGGCGCCGAGCGCGGCCACGGCCACCAGCGCCACGCCGGCGCACAGGGCCCGACCCAAGCTCGGGCGTTTGAAGTTGGTCATGTCGGATACCTCCCGAAGGCATTTTGATGAGGCGCTCGGCGGCCTGTTGAATCGGCCGTATACGCCGGGCGCGGTTGGAACGGCTCTTGTCGGCCGATGCGTGGCGCGCCGCCGATCGGCGACCCCGAATGCCGGGTGGGGACATCAAGGTGGCGAGACGGCGCAGTACCGGACAGGCAGCCTGCGCCGCCCGGCCGTGCTAGGAAAGCGCAATCGGCGCCGGCGGACAAGCGGTCTTTGTATACAAGTCGGGTGTAGTTGCATAAAGTCTCTCCGACAGCGGGCGACACGGGCGATCGGCATGGCGGTGAACGGCATGGATTGGAACGCGGCCTCCACCGGAGGTTCCGCGTCGGAGGCGAACACGGCTGGCGGCGCCGGGCGCAAGCCGCGGCTGGCCGACCGGCTACGGTGTCAACTCGAGGAGGAGATCGCGACCGGCAAATTGCCGGGCGGCACGCGGCTCGACGAAACCGGCCTGGCGCGGCGCTTCGGCGTCTCCCGCACGCCGGTGCGCGAGGCGCTCAGCAGCCTGGCTTCCGCCGGCTTGGTCGAGACACGGCCGCGCCAGGGCGCGATCGTCGCCGGCCTGTCGCTGGGCGACTTGATCCAGATGTTCGAGGTGATGGCCGAACTGGAAGCGCTGTGCACCAGGCTTGCCGCACGCCGGATGACCGAGGCCGAGCGCCAGCGCCTGGAACAGACGTTGCACGCCTGTTTCGAGGCCGCCGATCCGGGCCGCCCGAACGACTACTACGAGGCCAACCTGGCGTTCCACGAGGCGATCTACGCCGGCAGCCACAACCCCTATCTCGCCGAGCAGACGCGCCAGTTGCGCAACCGGCTGCAGCCCTATCGGCGGACCCAGCTGACCGGCCCGGGGCGGATCGAAACCTCGTGCCGGGAGCACGCTGAGATCGTCGAGGCGATCCGCCAGGCCGACGCGATCAGCGCGGAAGGGGCGATGCGCCGGCACGTCACCATCCAGGCGGACACCTTTGCCGAGCTGGCCGCCCGCCTGCCGGAAAGCCCGGCGGCTGTCGACAACGCCTGAAGCGGGCCCGAACCGAGCCTGAACCGGGCGGCTGCCTCCGACCCGATAACGGGCGGCCTGCACGGGAAACCCGTTCGACCGATCAAGGTGCCAGCCATAGGCGCCGGATGAAAAACCCTGGGGAGTTCTCAAGCGACGATGAGCGGCAACCTCTACGAAAGCTTCCTCGACGTCTTCAGCGCCAACAGCGGCGCCCCCGCGATCGAGCTCGCCGACGGCACCACCTGGACCTACGGCGAGCTGACCGATCAGGTCGGCCGGCTCGCCCGTCGGCTGGTCGAGGTCGGCGTCGAACCGGGCGACCGGGTCGCCGTGCAGGTCGAAAAGTCGCCGCAGGCGCTGTTCACCTACCTGGCGTGCTTCCAGGCCGGGGCGGTCTATCTGCCGCTCAACACCGCCTATACCGGCCCGGAAGTGGCGTACTTCCTGTCCGACGCCAGGCCGCGCTGCTTCGTCTGCGATCCCCGGCGCGCCGAGGAGCTGGCGACCATCGCGGGCGAAGCCGGGGTGACGTCGATCCTGAACCTGGACCCGACCGGTTTCGGCACCCTGACCGACGGGCTGGAGGCGCTGGCGCCGATGACCGAGGTGGTCGAGCGAGATCCCGACGACCTGGCGGCGATCTGCTACACCTCCGGCACCACCGGCCGTTCCAAGGGCGCGATGCTGAGCCATCGCAACCTGGAATCCAACGCGCGGACGCTGCACGGCACCTGGGGCTTCCAGGACGGCGACGTGCTGCTGCACGCGCTGCCGCTGTTCCACGTCCACGGGCTGTTCGTCGCGTCCAACACGGCGCTGCTGAACGGCTCGAAGATGCTGTTCCTGCCCAAGTTCGACGCCGACCAGGTGATCCGCCTGCTGCCCAGGGCGCGCGTGATGATGGGCGTGCCGACCTTCTACGTCCGGCTCCTCGAACGCGACGACTTCACGCACGAGCTGGTCGCCAACATGCGCCTGTTCGTCTCCGGCTCCGCCCCGCTGCAGCCGGAGACCTGGCGGCAGTTCAAAGAGCGCACCGGCTTCGAGATCCTGGAGCGCTACGGCATGACCGAAGCCGGCATGATCACCTCCAACCCGCTGGACGCCGAGCGCCGGCCGGGCACCGTCGGCTTTCCCCTGCCCGACGTGCAGGTGCGCGTCGCCAAGCAGGACGGCACCGTGCTGGACCGGGACGAGATCGGCATCCTGGAGATCAAGGGGCCGAACCTGTTCCAGGGCTACTGGAACAAGCCGGAGAAGACCGCCGAGGAGTTCCGCCCCGACGGCTTCTTCATCACCGGCGACAACGCCAAGATCGACGCGCGCGGCTACGTCCACATCGTCGGCCGGGCGAAGGACCTGATCATCTCCGGCGGCTACAACGTCTACCCGAAGGAGGTCGAGCTGACCCTGGACGCGATCGACGGGGTCAAGGAATCGGCCGTGTTCGGTGTCCCGCACAAGGACTTCGGCGAGGCGGTCACCGCCATGGTCGTGGCCGAGGCGGGCAAGGAGAACGCGCTCACCGAAAAAGGCCTGATCGACGCCTGCCGCACCCAGCTCGCCGGCTACAAGACCCCCAAGCGCGTCTTTTTCGCCGACGCCCTGCCGCGGAATACGATGGGCAAGGTGCAGAAGGCCCAGCTGCGGACGGACTACGAGGATACGTTCCAGGGCGCGGCGTAGCGGGGCGCAAGTACCCGTCAGGCGTGCTTCGACACGGCGCCTTCGGCGCCTGCTCAGCATGAAGAAATCATTATAAGCTCCTGAAACAATTCCGACTTCATCCTGAGCAGCGCGCCGTCCGGCGCGCGTGTCGAAGGACGTCTGACGGGTACCGCACGCCCACCCACACCGCCGTCTTGCCGAATCGTGCCGGCGTGCGATCCTCCGGGCCATGAACCGCTTCGTGAAATGGGCGCTGCTCGCCCTCCCCGTGATCCTCGGCGGTGCCGCGATCGTCGCCGTCGCCGGCTACTTCTACCTGCGCCAGTCGCTGCCGCAAACCCAGGGCACCGCCGAGCTGCCCGCGCTCTCGGCGGAGGTCGAGGTCAGCCGGGGCGAACGCGGCATCCCGACCATCCGCGCGCAGAGCATGGCGGACGCCTATACCGCGCTCGGCTACCTGCACGCCCAGGACCGGCTGTGGCAGATGGACTTCATGCGCCGCACCGCCGAGGGGCGGCTGTCCGAGGTCGCCGGCCAGGGCACGGTCGGCCTCGACCGCTTCATGCGCATCCTCGACCTGGGCGATCTGGCCGAGGCGCAGTTGCAGCACCTGAACGACCGCACGGTGGCGGCCCTCGAGGCCTACTCGGCCGGGGTCAACGCGTTCCTGAAGACCGATCCGGTGCTGCCGCTGGAGTTCCACATCCTGGACTACGCGCCGGAGGCCTGGACACCGCAGGACAGCCTGACCTGGCTTCGGCTGATGGCGATGCAGTTGTCCGGCAATTACCGGGAGGAATTGACCCGCGCCGGGCTGCGCCAGCGCCTGGACGATGCGCAGATACAGTTCCTGTACCCCGACAGCGGCGCGGACCAGGCGACCACGCTGGCGGACGCCGCCACCGGCGCCGCGCTGGGGCAGATGGCGCGGCAGTTGGCCGACCTGCTGCCGGCGCGCCTGGAGCCGCGCGACGCCTCCAACGCCTGGGCGCTGCAGCGCCCGGGCGGCGGGGGCGCGCTGCTGGCGAACGACCCGCACCTGGGCCTGCGCGCGCCCGGGCATTGGTACCTTGCCCGGATCGAGACGCCGGAGCGCACGCTGGTGGGCGCCACCGCGCCCGGGGTGCCGTTCCACATCCTGGGCCGCAACCGCGACCTCGCCTGGGGGCTGACCACGACGCACAGCGACACCCAGGACCTGTTCATCGAGCGGGTCGATCCCGAGAATCCCAGCCGCTACCGCACACCCGACGGCTGGGACACGTTCGAAACCACGACCGAGACCATCCAGGTCGCCGAGGGCGAGCCGGTCGAGCTGACGGTCCGGCGCACCCGCCACGGCCCGGTGATCTCCGACAGCGTCGAGGCGGCGCGGACACTGGCGGGCGAGAACCAGGTGGTGGCGCTCGCCTGGCCGGCGCTGCGCGCCGACGACACCACGCCGGACGCGATCTACCAGGTGAACGCCGCGCGCAGCGTGGCGGACGCGCTGCGGGCGATGCGCAACGCCAACGCGCCGCAGCAGAACCTGTTCCTGGCCGACAGCGCCGGCGACGTCGGCCTGATCGCCGCCGCCCGGGTGCCGATCCGCAAGGCGGGCGACGGCACCCTGCCGCGCCCGGGCTGGACCGGCGAGTACGACTGGACCGGCACGATCCCCTACGACGTGCTGCCGCGGGTCCGGAACCCGGCGAGCGGGCGGTTGGTCAACGCCAACAACCGGCTGGTCGGCGACGACTACCCCTACCTGCTCGCGGCCCACTGGCCGCCGCCGTGGCGGGCGGCGCGGATCGACCGGCTGCTCGACCAAGCCGAGGGCTCCGCCGACATCGCGGCGATGGAGCGGATCCTGCTCGACACCCGCTCGCCCAAGGCGGAGATGCTGCTGGACGAACTGCTGTCGCATGCCCCCACCAATACCCGGCAGGGGGCCGCGCACCAGCTGCTGCGCCGCTGGGACCGGCACATGAACCGTGACGAGGCGGCGCCGCTGGTGTTCACCGCCTGGATCGACAACTTGAACCGGGCGCTGTTCCAGGACGAGCTGGCCGGCCAGTACAGCCGCTTCTCCCAGCCCGACCCGCGGATGATCCTGCGCGCGCTGAACGATCGCACGGCATGGTGCGACGACACCGGCACCACCGAGCGGACCGAGACCTGCACCGGGCAGGTGACGCGCGCGCTCGACCGCGCGATCGACCAGTTGAACGCCCGCTTCGGGGATGCCGAGAGCTGGCGATGGGGCGACGCGCACGTCGCGCGCTTCCCGCATCCGATGTTCTCCCGGATCCCGGTCCTGAACGGCCTGTTCACCCCGCAGGTCGGCACCTCCGGCGGCGACGAGACGGTCAACCGCGGCGGCGCCGACTACGACGCCCCGGTGGAGCAGCGCTACAGCCACGTCCACGGGCCGACACTGCGGATGGTGCACGACCTGTCCAAGCCGCCCGAAAGCTCGGTGTTCATGCTCTCGGACGGGCAATCCGGCAACCCGCTGTCGCCGCACTTCGGCGGGCTGGCGCAAGCCTGGCGCGACGGCGAATTCCTAAAACTGGTCGGCAGCGGACAAGAAGACGCGCATACTCTTCGGTTAGTACCTGAGGTGAACTAGGGGCGGGGTCGCGACCGCGCGGTCCGCCCGAAACGCCTGTCCCCGGGAGGCCGACCGCCATGACCGCCCTCGCCCACCCCGCCGCGGCGACCGACACCGACGGCCATGACGACCGCGCCCCCGACCCCGTCACACTGGCCGATATCCGCACCGCCGCGGATCAGCTGCAGGGCCACGTCGTCCGCACCCCGCTGATCTACGCCCCCCGCCTGTCCGACATGCTGGGCTGCGAGATCCATCTGAAGCTGGAAAACCAGCAGTTCACCGGCTCGTTCAAGGACCGCGGCAGCTACGTCAAGCTGCTCAGCCTGCCGGAGAGCGTGAAGGCGACCGGCGTGATCGCGATGTCGGCCGGCAACCATGCCCAGGGCATCGCTTACCACGCCCAGCGCCTGGGCATCCCGGCGACCATCGTGATGCCCGAGAATGCGCCCTTCTCCAAGGTCGAGCGGACGCGCTCGTTCGGCGCGCGGGTCGTGCAGTCGGGCGAGACGATCGACGAGTCCTTCCAGGTCGCCCGCGACCTGATGGACAAGGAGGGTCTGACCTTCGTCCACCCGTACGACGATCCCTCGACGATCGCGGGCCAGGGCACGATCGGGCTGGAGATGCTGGCTGACCAGCCGGACCTCGACACGATCGTCGTTCCGATCGGCGGCGGCGGCGTGATGGCCGGCACCGCGATCGCGGCCAAGGCGCTCAAGCCCGATATCCAGATGATCGGCTGCGAGAGCGACCTGTTCCCATCGATGTACCAGGCGATCCGAGGGCAGCAGCCGTCGTCCGGCGGCTCGTCGCTGGCCGACGGGATCGCGGTCAAGAGCCCGGGCAAGCTGACCCGCCCGGTGATCGAACGCTACGTCAGCGAGCACGTGCTGCTGACCGAGGATGAGATCGAGACCGCGGTCGCCGTGCTGTCGGAATACCAGAAGGTGGTCGCCGAGGGCGCCGGCGCGACGCCGTTCGCGGCCGCCAGCCGCTTGCGCGCGCAGTTGGCCGGGCGCAAGGTCGGCTTGGTGATCTGCGGCGGCAACATCGATGCGCGCGTGCTCGCCTCCGTGTTGATGCGCGGGCTGGTGCGCGACGGCCGGCTGGTCCGCCTGCGCGTCGACATCAACGACGCCCCCGGCATACTCGCCAAGGTGTCCGGTCTGATCGGGCAGACCGGTGCGAACATCGTCGAGGTCTACCACCAGCGGCTGTTCCACGACGTGCCGGTCCGCCGGGCGGAGATCGACTGCGTGGTCGAGACCCGCAACAGCGAGCACGTGCGGGAGATCGTCGAGGCGCTGCAATCCGGCGGCTTCCACGCCCGCACCCTGTCGACCCTGTCCGCCGACGGGCCGAGCCAGCTGTAAACCCGGCACAAGTCCGCCGATAAACCGCATTTTAACGTACCCGCCGGCAGACTGCCGACCCGAATTCCGGGGCCTGAGCAGGAAAGCCGGCGTCACATGCCTCTGATCATCGGCGCGATCATCGTGATCGTCTGCACGCTCGGCGGGTATGCCGCCCTGGGCGGCAAGGTCGCCGTGCTGTGGCAGCCGTTCGAGGTGGTGATCATCTGCGGCGCGGCGCTGGGCGGCTACATCATCGCCAACCCGACCAACGTGCTGCGCCGGACGCTGGGCGCGGTGCGCATGGCGATGCGCGGGTCGAGCGCGCGCAAGCAGACCTACCTCGACCTGCTGAGCCTGCTTTATCAGCTGCTCAAGCTCGCCAAGCAGAAGGGCAACCTGGCGCTCGAGACGCACATCGAGGCGCCCGTAGACAGCCAACTGTTCCAGCAGTTCCCCACGATCGCCAAGAACGCAGTGATGATGACTTTCCTGTGCGATCACCTCCGGCTGATCACCATGGGCTCGGAGGATCCGCACGAGATGGAAGCGCTGATGGACGAGGAGATCGAAACCGTCAGCCACGAGAACCAGAAGGTCGCGGGCGCCCTGCAGACGGTGGCCGACGGCCTGCCGGCGCTGGGCATCGTCGCCGCCGTGCTGGGCGTGATCAAGACGATGGGCGCGATCTCCGAGCCGCCGGAGGTGCTGGGCAAGCTGATCGGCGGCGCGCTGGTCGGCACCTTCCTAGGCGTCTGGCTGTCCTACGGCTTCGTCGGCCCGATCGCGAGCAAGGCCAAGCAGATGTACGAGGACGAGGACAAGTTCCTGCACTGCATCAAGTCGGCGCTGCTGGCGCACATGAACGGCGCCGCCCCGACCGTCTCGGTCGAGTTCGCCCGCAAGGTTCTCTACCGCGACCAGCGGCCGAGCTTCTACGAGGTCGAGGACGCCGTCGGCGCGCTGCCGCCGGTCGCCTGACCGCCACCCCGCGAATCTCTAACCGCTTCTCCCCCAACCGGACAGGACCGGCGCTTTCATGGCCGAGGATTCCAACCGCCCGCAGATCATTGTCAAAAAGAAGAAGAAGGGCGGGCACGGCGGCCACCATGGCGGCGCCTGGAAGGTCGCCTACGCCGACTTCGTCACCGCCATGATGGCGTTCTTCCTGCTGCTCTGGCTGATCAGCGCGACCACCGAGGAGCAGAAGGAAGGCATCGCCGATTACTTCACGCCGTCGACCGTGACCCAGAGCGATTCCGGCGCCGGCATGATCCTCAGCGGGCGGACGATGAGCGACGAGGGCGCACTGATCAGCGACCGCGCGCCGGTGGGCGTCAATATGAGCCTGCCGTCGCCGTCCGGCCCCGACAACGACCGCGAAGTCCAGGACCTCGCCAAGCAGCTCGCGGAACGCGAACGGCGGAACTTCGAGGATGCCGAGGAGAAGCTGAAACAGGCCGTCGCGGCGATCCCGGAGCTGTCGGACCTGGCCGACCAGGTGCTGGTCGACTACACGCCGGAAGGAATGCGCATCCAGCTGGTCGACGCGCGCGAGAACGCGATGTTCAAACTCGGCAGCGCCGAGCCCAAGCAACATACCCGCGACTTGCTGGCGCTGGTCGCCCAGGCGATCCAGGACCTGCCCAATCAGGTCGCCGTGAAGGGCCACACCGACGCGACCCCGTTCGCTGGCGGCGGCGACTACTCCAACTGGGAACTGTCGGCCGACCGCGCGAACGCCAGCCGCCGGGTGCTGCTGCGCGCCGGCCTCAAGCCCGACCGGATCGGCCGGGTGGTTGGCCGCGCCGCGCAGGACCCGCTGATGCCCGAGGAACCCGAAAACGCCCGCAACCGGCGGATCTCGATCGTGCTGTTGAACCAGGACCACGCGGCTGAAGCGCGGGAACGCGCCGCGGAAGCCGCCAGGTCCGGCAGCGACGGCTTGCAGACCGGCCCCTCGATCGTCCGCGACACGCCGGACGCGGGGTAGACGGCCATGGTCCGCGACGGGTCGGCGCTGCACGAAGATCACCTGCGGCCGCCCCTCTCTGCCCCAGCATTGCCGCCCCGTACTGCCGCCCCGTACTGTTGCGTGGAGACGTTTGAGGTCCTTCGACACCGACGCCTGCGCCCATCCCTAGGCAGGATTCAGGTATTTGTGTATCTGGCACGTCCCCTAACTTGATGCTGAGGTGCTGGCGGCCACGCCAAGGTGTCGAAGCCCGCCACACGGCGGCCTTGCGAGCGGTCGCCAGGCCACCTCGACCGGCGGCGCCGTTGCAGCTGCCCGACGCCGTTCAAAGCGCCCGATAAAGCGGCATTGCACCGCGGGCCATGCGCCGCCATGCTGCGGTGCAATGGCCCGCCGCACCACCCTGCCCGCCCGTCCCAATCCC
This sequence comes from Rhodovibrio sodomensis, assembly GCF_016583645.1. Taxonomy (GTDB): domain Bacteria; phylum Pseudomonadota; class Alphaproteobacteria; order Kiloniellales; family Rhodovibrionaceae; genus Rhodovibrio; species Rhodovibrio sodomensis. The sequence goes on from NZ_NRRL01000029.1 coordinate 43,665, forward strand.
GTGCCGGCCGTCCGCGCGTGGGACGGCGACGCGCCCGATCCGCTGGGCGCGCCGGAACTTTACGACGGCGTGCTGTGGCGGCGGACGCTCGCGTTCTTCGTCGACCTGTTCGTCCTCGGCTTCGTCTATCTCGCGATCGGTTTCCTGGCGACGCTGGCGACCGCGCTCACCTTCGGGGCGCTGGCGCCGGTGCAGGCCGCGGTGATGGCGCTGCTGCCCTCGATCTACGCCGCGATGACGATCCACTGGTTCGGCGGGACGCCCGGCATGCGCGCCCTCGGCCTTACGGTGCGCGACTGGCGCGGGCGGCCGTGCGGCCTGGCCCAGGGGTTCCTGATGGCGGTGGTGTTCTACGCCAGCTTCGGATTGACATCGGGCCTGATCATGCTGGTGCCGCTGTTCTCGGACCGGCGGCGCACGGCCCACGACATGCTGGCGGCGACCGTGGTGGTCCGCGCCGCCCACGCGCCCGCGACCGGGCACCGGGGGTGAGCGCCCCGCGCGTCTGCGGCGTCGGCGTGCCGCGTGCGGGCCAGCCGGCCGGCGTTAGCTGGTCAACCGGACGCGCCTGCTGTCATACTGCCCTGACTTTGCCCGTTGTACCGGCCGCACGCCCGGCCGCGCCGCGGCTTCCCGCGTTATGATCCGCGCCTGGAGGAATCTTCCCCATGACCGCCGGCAAACAGCAGCAGTCGCAAAGCGCCGTCCGGGCGAGCAAGGCCCCGCCCGAAACGCCGGCGGCCGCCCCGATCAGCCGGCCCGGGCTGTTGTCGAGCTACGATCCAGGGGGGTCTTACTGCGAGCTGCTGGGCCTGAGCGGCGAGGTCACCGAGGCGACCCAGACGATCCTGGAGCGGATCAACCAGATGGACGAGGCCAGCCTGCGCGCCCGCGCCCGGGACGCCGAGCTGGAGCTCTACAACTACGGCATCACGTTCACGGTCTATACCGAGAAGGACTCGATCGACCGCATCCTCCCATTCGACGTCATTCCCCGGGTGATCGCGCCGCCTGACTGGCGCACCCTGGATTACGGAGTGCGCCAGCGGGTGACGGCGATCAACGCGTTCCTGTGGGACGTCTACCACGACGGCAAGATCCTGAAGGACGGCGTGGTGCCGCGCGGCCTGGTGGTCGGCAACGCCAACTACCGCCCCGAGATGGAGGGGATGGACGTTCCGCAGGGGACCTACGTCCAGATCAACGGCACCGACCTGATCCGCGGTCACGACGGCGCGTTCTACGTTCTGGAGGACAACGCGCGCACGCCGTCCGGCGTGTCCTACGTGGTCGAGAACCGGCACCTGATGCTGCGCACCTTCCCGGACCTGATGGAGAGCGTGCCGGTGCGCCCGGTGTCCGACTACGGGCAGAAGCTGCGCGAGGCGCTGGGCGAGACCGCGCCCGATGGCGCCGACGATCCGGTGGTCGTGCTGCTGTCGCCGGGGACCTACAACAGCGCCTATTTCGAGCACATCTTCCTGGCCCGCGAGATGGGCGTGCCCCTGGTCGAGGGCCGCGACCTCGTGGTCGAGGACGACCGCGTCTACATGAAGACGATTCGCGGCCCCCAGCGGGTCGACATGATCTACCGGCGGATCAACGACGACTTCCTGGACCCGGAGGTGTTCAACCCGAACAGCATGCTGGGCGTGCCCGGGCTGATGCGCGCCTACTGGAAGGGCAATGTCGGGCTCGCCAACGCGGTCGGCACCGGGATCGCCGACGACAAGGCGGTCTACGCCTACATGCCGCGGATCATCCAGTACTACCTGGGCGAGGATCCGGCGATCCAGAACGTCGAGACGCACATCTGCCGGGAAAAGGAGGGCCTGCAGTACACCCTCGACAACCTGGACAAGCTGGTGGTCAAGCCGGTCGGCGAGGCCGGCGGCTACGGCATCACCGTGGGTCCGCACGCCAGCCGCGAAGAGCTCGATCACTGCCGGGAAAAGCTGCTGGCCGACCCGGCGAACTACATCTCGCAGCCGATGATCGACTTGTCGGTCTCACCCACCCTGGTCGACGAGGGGATCGAACCCCGCCGCGTCGACCTGCGGCCGTTCGCCGTCACCGGCAAGGACACCTGGGTGTTGCCAGGCGGCCTCAGCCGGGTGGCGCTGCGGCGCGGCTCGATCATCGTCAACTCCAGCCAAGGCGGCGGATCGAAGGATACCTGGGTCCTTGAGTAACCTGCTGGCACGCTACGTGGAGGCGATCTTCTGGCTGGCCCGCTACATCGAGCGGGCGGAGAACATCGCCCGGATCATCGACGTCAACGAGACCTTCTCGCGCGATAGCCGGGGCGGCCAGAACTGGTCGTCCGTGCTGCAGCTGTACGCCGACGACACGCGCTACCGGGAGATCTACGGCGCGCCGACCGCCGAGGGGGTGATCCACTTCTACACGCTGGACGCCAGCAATCCCTCGTCGATCGTCTCCGCGCTGAAGATCGCGCGGGAGAACGCGCGCACCCTGCGTCCCCTGATCTCGACCGAGATGTGGACGCAGATGAACATGTTCCATAACCGGCTGCGTGCGATGTCGGCTGACGAAGTGCAGAAGCCGCGGCTGCCGCGCTTTTGCGCGTTCGTGAAGGAAGGCTGCCACACCCACTATGGGATCACCGAGGGGACCTTCTACCGCGACGAGGGCTGGTACTTCTACCAGCTGGGCCGCAACCTGGAACGCGCCGACCAGACCACCCGCGCGCTCGACACCAAGTACCATCTGCTGCTGCCGAGCGTGCAGGACGTCGGCTCGCCGCTCGACGTGTCGCAGTGGAACGCGCTGCTGCGCTCAGTGTCCGGCTACCACGCCTTTCGACGGGTCCACCCGTCCGGCATGACCCCGGCCGACGTCGCCGGCTTCCTGCTGTTCCACCAGTCGTTCCCGCGCTCGGTCGTGTGCTGTGTCGAGACGGTCGACGAGACCCTGCACGCCCTGCGCGGCCAGTACGCGCTCACTGGCGGCGCCGACGCCATGGAGCGTCTGGACGAACTGCGCAGCGAGATGCGCAACGCCCAAATCCGGGAAGTCCTTAAAACCGGGCTGCACGAATATCTGGACGGGTTGCAGGGCGAGCTGATCAAGGTCAGTCAGGCGTTGGGCCGCGACTTCTTCGGCTACGCCGCCGCCGACCCGGCCGAATAGCCGCGCCGCGCCCCGCCCGCCGGTTCGCATGGGCCCAGGGGAATCGGGTGAACGGTTATGCGGTCACGAGGCTGGCCAGGAAGTCGTCGTCCCAGGCGGCACATTTGCGTCGCAGGCGAATAGACTTTGTGCCAGGAGCGTTGCGGAAAAGGTTGTGGGCGA
>NZ_NRRL01000030.1 GCF_016583645.1 Rhodovibrio sodomensis
AGAGGGAGGGGCCCACGCCCTAGCGGGCGCGGGCCCCTCCCTCTCCCCTCAAGGGAGAGGGGATGGTAGCCGTCGGTCTTTCGGGACCGGCCCACCGCTTGGCGGCTTTACGGGGCTGTGGTAAGCGGAATGGCGCCTTACGACCCACCGCGCGGGCGACACGAGGACGGCTGAAATGACCGACGGCATGTTGCGCTTTCACATCACCCCCGAGCGGCCGGGCGATGCCGAGGCGATCGAGCCGCTGCTCGACCGGACGTTCGGCGAAGCGCGACGTCAGAAGACCGTCTACCGCCTGCGCGCGGGGGTGCGGCCGGTGCCGGAGCTGTGCTTCGTAGCCACCGACGACGCCGGCGAGCTGCTGGCGAGCCTGCGGTTCTGGCCGATCCGCGTGGACGGGCAGGGCGAACCGCCCGCTGACGGGCCGCAGGCGATCCTGCTGGGCCCGCTGGCGGTCGCGCCGAAGCAGCAGGGCCGCGGCGTCGGCCGGGCGCTGGTGCGCCAAGGCCTGGACACCGCGCGGCGGATGGCGGTCGATCTGTGCGTCGTGGTCGGCGAGCCGGAGTACTACCAGCCCTATGGCTTCGTGCCGGCCACGCCGCAGGGCCTGATCCTGCCCGGCCCGGTCGAGCCGCGGCGCTTCCAGGTGCTGGAGCTCAAGCCCGGCGCGCTCGAAGGCGTGCGCGGCCGGATCCGCGCCGACCGCCGCTACGCCAAACAGGCCGCAACGGCCGGGAGGCCCCTTCGCCGGGCGTGATCCGTACGCGCCTCAGGATCCGCGCGACGATGAGTCCTGAGCGAACGAGTCCATCGGGTGGGCTCGCCGCGCCCGCACCCCACCGTGCCGGTCCCCGGCGGCGGCAAAGGCGGCTGGCTCGCGCGAAGCCACCCCACGAAGGGCTCTTTGGCACGGGCCTGAGCTCCCGTGTGGCGTGCTTCGACACGCCAGCCTACGGCTGGCTACTCAGCATGAATTGCATTTAAGTCTTTGAAAAACCTACAGCTTCATCCTGAGTAGGACGCCGCAGGCGTGCGTGTCGAAGGACCTCATACGAGCGCCCGACGAACTGAACGGATCGCCCCGTCCGATCAACCGGAGGGGACCCGCCGGTGCCCCGTGACAACACGCGGCTACGGATTAAGCCGCAGGATTTCCGCGTTCAGCACCGTCGCGAAGCAGAGCCAGGCGAGGTAGGGCAGCAGCATCACGCCGGCCGGCCGGCTGATCTGCCAGAACGCGACCGTGGTTGCCAGCAGCGCCAGGATCAGCGCGATCACGTCGATCAGCGCCAGCAAGATTTCGCCCTCCCCGAAGAACAGCGCCGACCAGGCGAAGTTGAGCGCGAGCTGGGTCAGGAAGCAGGCGAGCGGCCAGCCGAACGTGCCCGGAACGCTGCGCCGCCAGGCCTGCCAGCCGGCCAGCGCCATCAACAGGAAGATCGCCGTCCAGGCGATCGGGAAGGCGACGTTGGGCGGCGTGAAGCCCGGCTTGGCGAGATCGGCGTACCAGCCCTCGATCGCGGGCTGGGTGACCGAGACGCTGGCGCCGTAGACCGCGAACACCAACGCCAGGAAGGCGGCCAGGATCAGCGCCTGCCGGCCGCGGGAGCGCCGCGCGGGGGTGGCGGCCTGCATGGTATTGGCGGCTGTCTCGGCGGTCATGACGGTTACTTGCCCTCCCGGAACCAGGCGGCGACCAGGGTGCCGAGCACGAGCATGAGCGCGAGCACGGCCGGCAGCAAGGGCACCTCCATCACGCCGGCCACCCGGTAGTCGCGGTTGGCGTCCAAGCCGATCCAGCCGGGCCCGGCGCTGTCGCGGTCGGGATCGACCTTGCGCACCCGCGGCGTGCCGTCCGCGATCCGGACATGGCTGCCGCCGCTCGCCTCCACCAGCGGGTTCAGCCGCGCGCGGGTGGAGCGCACGTCGCGGTACTCCAGCGGGTTCGGCGGGCCGGCGGCGGCGACGGCGGTGCGCGTGCCGTCGGTGAGTTCGTAGGTGCCCAGCTGGTCGACCGGCAGGGTCGCGGTGGCGCGGCCGTCCTGGCCGGGGTCGAGCTGCAGCGTCTTGGTACTGCCGTCGGGCAGCGTGACCTCGACCGGCGGCAGCTCGGTCTCCAGCGAGCGGCGCTCGACGATCATGCGGTCGCCCTCGACCCGGGCGCGCAGCGCCTCCTCCTCCAGCTCCGGCTCCTTCATCAGCCAGTGCGCCACCCGGCGCATCAGTTCGGCCTGCGGGCCGCCGCCCTGGTAGCCGCGCGCCCACAACCAGGCGTGATCGCTCATCAGTTGCGCCACGCGGCCCTCGCCGACCCGGTCGAGGATCAGGAGCGGCCGGTCGCGCACGCCCTCCATGACGACGTCGCCGGACTGCACGTTGACGTTCAGATGCCGGAACCAACGGCCCCAGTCGGCCTCCGCGTTGGGCCCCCGGGAGCCGGTCAGGCCGCGGGTCACCGGATGGCGGGTGCCGAGTTCGGTCACCTGCGGCTTGAATCCCTGCTCGTAGATCTCGCCGGTCGGTCCGCCCGGCAGCACCCGGCCCAGCGGCGTGCGGTAGAGCGACATCCGGCTGGCGAAGCTGGGGCCGGCCGCCTCCAGAAGCGCGCCCCCGTTGCGGACGTACTCTGCGACGTTGTCGAGGTAGAGCGCCGGCAGCACGCCCCGGCGCTGATAGCGGTCGAACACAATCAGGTCGAACTCATCGATCTTGACCTGGAACAATTCGCGCGTCGGGAACGCGATCAGCGAGAGTTCCCGGATCGGCGTGCCGTCCTGCTTCTCCGGCGGGCGCAGAATGGTGAAGTGGACCAGGTCGACCGACGGGTCGGACTTGAGCAGCGAGCGCCAGGCCCGTTCGCCGGCGTGCGGCTGGCCGGAGACCAAGAGCACGCGCAGCCGGTCGCGCACCCCGTTGATCACGATCGCCGCCCGGTTGTTGGTCAGGGTCAGTTCGCGCGGGCCTTCCGCGACCTCCAGCTCCAGCACGTTCTGCCCGCGGTGGGTCAGTTCGACCGTGATCTCGGTCTCCTGACCGACCGGAACGGTGCGGGTGCGCGTTTCTTCGCCGCCGCGGGTTAGGCGCAGTTCCGCCGTCGACGGGCCGCCCTCCGGCGCGGACAGGTCCTCGACCTTGACGGTGAAGCTGATCTCCCGGCCGACGATGCCGTAGCCCGGCACCTCATCCACCGTCAGCCGCCGGTCGCCCTCGTCCTCGCGTCCGGTCATCAGGTGGTGCACCGGCGCGTCGATCTCCAGCGCCTTCAGGCTTTCGGGCACGTCGTGAATCTGCCCGTCGGACACCACCACCAGCCCGGCCAGGCGCTCGCGCGGGATTTCCGCCAGCGCGCGGGCGACGTCGTCGAACAGCCGGGTGCCGCCCTCCTGGCTCGGCCCGTCGGCGCGGCCGGCGCGGATCACCCGCACCTGCGTGTTCTCCAAGTCCGCCAGTTCGCCGTCGAGCGCGTCGATCGCCCGGTCGACCTGAGCCTGGCGGTCCTCGAGGCGGTTGCTGGCGCTGTCGTCGACCGCGACCAGCGCGATGTCGGGCAACACCTCCCGCTGCTCGCGGATCAGCGAGGGGTTGGCGAGTACCGCCAGGATCGCGGCCAGCGCCAGCGCGCGCCAGATTGCCCCGCGGGCCCGCCGCCAGCCGGCGACCGCGATCGCCAGCGCGCTCAGCACCGCGAGCGCGATCACCACCGGCCAGGGCACCAGCGGCGCGAAGGCGAGGGTGGTGGCGTTCAGCATCGCCGTAGCTCCCGGTTTCGTGCCGTCATTGGCCCAGCCGCTCCAGGATCGCGGGGATGTGCACCTGGTCGGCCTTGTAGTTCCCGGTCATGGCGTACATCACCAGGTTCACGCCGACCCGGAAAGCCATTTCGCGCTGGCGTTCGCCGCCCGGCGTGACGGCGAAGCGCGCCCGGCCGGCCTGGTCGATCGCCCAGGCGCCGGCGTAGTCGTTGTAGCCGACCAGCACGCTCGCCACGTTATCGCCGTCGCCGCCGCCGGCGCTGGTGTCCTCGACCCAGAGCTGCCCGCCGTCGTACCGGCCCGGGAAGTCGTTCAGCAGGTAGAACGCCTTGGTCAGCACGTGCTCCGGCGGCACCGGCTTGAGCGGCGGGATGTCCAGGTTGCGGGTCAGCGCGCGCAGCGCCTGCCCGGCGCCGGACAGGCCGCCGCCCAGGTTGACCCCCGGCGTCGGATCGCGCAGGTCGAACAGGATGGTGCCGCCGTTGGCGAGATAGTCGTTGACCTTGCGCTCGACCCGGGTGCTGAGCGGCGCCTGCTGGTCGGTGACCGGCCAGTACAGCAGTGGGAAGAACGCCAGCGGATGCTCGTCCAGGCGCACCGGCAGCGGGGCCGCCGGCTCGATCGAGGTGCGCGCGGTCAGGGTACGCGACAGCCCGCGCAGGCCCTGTTCGGAGATCCGGTCGACCCGGTCGACCCCGGTCACGACGTAGGCGAGGCGGGTGTCCAGCGTCGCCTTCAGGGCGTAGCTCTCCGGAGCGTCGCCGCCGCCGGATTGTGCCAGGGCTGGCGCCGGCGCGAGCGCCACCGCGAGCAGGATCGCCGCGGCGCCGCCACCTGCCGCGCGCGCGGCCCGCCGGCCCATACCGTCGCCGCCGGCGGGGCCGAACAGGCCGCGCAGCAGCAGCGCGATCCCGAGGTCGATCAGCAGCAGAACCAGGGCTGCCACCAGCAGCCAGGGGCCGAAGCGCTGCTCCGGCTCCGCCTGGAAACCGCTCACCTCGACCCCGGCCGGCAGGGCGGTCAGCGGGCGCGCGTCGCCCACGGCCGGGCCCAGGTTGTGCGCCCGGCGCTGGCCCTCCAGCCCGTACAGGCCGGGCGGATGCGCGGCGCTGATGGCGTTGGTCTCCAGCGCCTGCGTCGACAGCGCCTGCACGCTGGCCGGCGCGGGGCCGAGCTGGCCGAACCCGTCGAGGACGCTGGACGGCGGCAGCGGGCCGGTATCCGCCGTTTCCGCCACGCCTTCGCCGACCGAGACGATCCGCCGGAGCATCTGCACGAACAGGCCCGACAGCGGCAGGTTCGACCACTGCGCGTTGGCGGTGGTGTGCACCAGCACCACCCAGCCATCGCCGCGCTGGTCGGCGGTGACCAGCGGCGTGCCGTCGGCCAGCCGGGCCCAGGTCTTCTCCCCCAGCTCCAGCGACGGCTGTGCCAGCACCTGCCGCTCGATGGTCAGCTCGTCCGGCACCGAAAGGCCGGCGAACGGGCTGTCGGCGGGAAAATCGGCGAGCTTGGGCGGGCTGCCCCAGCTCATCGTGCCGGACAGCGCGCGCCCGCCGCGGCGCAGGCGCACCGGCAGCAGCGGCGTGCCCTCGCCCGCGCGCGCTTCCGGTCCGGTCAGCTCGCGTGCCAGCTTCGGCCCGGCGAAGCGCAGCAGCACGCCGCCGCGCTCGACCCAGGCACGCGCCTGGTTGCGCAGGTCCGCGCGCAGCGCGCCGCGGTCGGACAGCACGATCATCGCGCGGTCCTGGGCCAGCAGCTCGCTCAGGTTGCCGCGCGTCACCTCGGCGTAGGGGGCGAGGGCGCGTTCCAGATAGTAGACCTCGGACAGCAGCGGCTGGGCGTCCGCCTGGGCGCTTTCGGTCACCAGGCCGACCGGACGGCGCTGCCAGCGCGAGTCCAAGAGCGCGACGCTGGCGGCGGTGTTTTCGCCCTGCACGCCGACCCGGGTGATCCGGTTACGCAGTTCCAGCGGCAGCTCGAAGGTGGCGGTGGCAACTCGACTGCCGTCGTCGAAGCTGGCCTCGGCGGTGGCGACCAAGCGGCCGCGTTCGTCGCTGGCGATCACGGTGCGCGCGGTCTGACCGCGCGCGGCCGCGCGGCGCACCTGCACCTTGAGGTCGGTGCCGCTGCGCGAGGGCGGCAGCACGCTGACCGGGAGGTCGGCCGGCTCCGGGCGCATCAGCTCGAGCCGGCCCAGGCGCTGCAGGCGGCTGGCCAGCGCTTCGGTCTCCGGCGTCTGCAGCCCGTCGTTGAGCCAGACGACGTGGGCGCTGCCGTCGATTTGCAGGTCCTCGACCACGCTCCGCGCGGCCGCGTAGTCGCTGGGCCAGGGATGGGGCTGCAGCGCGCGGATGCGTTCGCGGGCGCGTTCCGGGCGCAGCAGGTCGCTGGCCGCGAGCGGCGCGTCGGGACGGGCCGGCGCCGTCGTCAGCAGGCGCACCCGGCGCTGTTCGCGCGCGGCGCGGTCGAGCTGGGCCTCGGCGACCTGCATGCGCTCCGACCAGGTCTTGGCCGACGCCCAGCCGTTGTCGATCACCAGCACCAGCGGCCCGCTGCCCGACAGCTGGGTGGCGGGGTGCATCACCGGGCCGGCCAGACCGACGATCACCAGCGCTGCCGCGAGCAGGCGCAGCAGCAGTAGCCACCAGGGCGTGCGCGCCGGGGTCTCCTCCGTCGGCGCCAGGCCGAGCAGCAGGCGGATCGCGGGGAACCGCTGCGTCTTCGGCGCCGGCGGGGTGACGCGCAACAGGAACCACAGGGCCGGCAGCGCCAGAAGCGCCAGCAACAGCCATGGCTGAGCGAAGGCGAGGGAGCCTAGAGCTGCCATGCGGGCCTAATCAACCTCCGTTGGTGCGGCGATCGCGTCGAAACGCGCGGGGCCGGCCGCTAAACGTGCTGGGCCAGCGCGCTGTAGACCGCCAGCAGCGCGGTTTGCGGCGAGCGGTCGGTGCGATGCCAGGTGCAACGCCAGCCGGTCCGCCGGGCGATCTCGCGGATCGCGTCGGTCTGGGCGGCCAGCTGATCGCGGTACTGCGCGCGCACCCCCTCCGCGCGCGACAGCAGCCATGGGCGCTCCCCCTGCAGGCCCTCGAAGCGCACGCGCCCGGAATACGGCAGCGTCTCCTCCGCGGGGTCGAGCACCTGGACCAGATGCCCCTTCACCCCGCGTTCGGCGAAGCCGCGCAGGCTGCGCTCGATGTCCGCCGGATCGGCCAGGAAGTCGCCCAGCAGCAGCACCTGGCCGTAGCGCGGCAGCGGTTGCGTCGCCGGCAGGTCGCGCGCCGCGTCCGGCTGCTCGCGGCGCAGGATCTCGCTCAGCCGCACCAGCGTGCCGCGGTTCGCCGCCGGCGGCAGCCCGGTACCGAGCAGGCTGACGTGCTCGCCCGCCCGGATCATCAGGGTCATCAGCGCCAGCATCAGAAGCTCGGCACGCGCGCGCTTGGTCGGCAGCTTGGTCGAAGAGCGCCAGTCCATCGACGCCGAGCCGTCGCGCCAGCACCAGACCGACTGCGCGGCCTCCCACTCCATCTGGCGGACGAACACGCGGTCGGCCTTGGCGGTCTGGCGCCAGTCGATCGACTGCGGCGAGTCGCCCGGCTGGTAGTCGCGGAACTGCCAGAACGCCTCGCCCTGACCGACCCGCCGGCGGCCGTGCACGCCCTGCGCCACGCTGGCGGCGACCCGCTCGGCGTGCAGCAGCAATGGCGGCAGCGCCGCGGACAGCTGCTCGGCGCGCTGGCGCGGCGACAGCGTGGTCGGGCTCATGCCGCGCCCTCCAGCCGGGGGTGCGACAGCGGCCGTCGCGGCGGCGGGCGGACGCCCGCCTGGGCGATGCAAACCGGGGCTGCCATCACTGCAGCGGCTGGCACAGGCGGTCGATCAGGGCGTCGAGCAACTGGCCTTCCGCCCGCGCGGCGAAGGTCAGCGCCATGCGGTGGCGCAGGATCGGATGCGCGAGTTCCAGGACGTCGTCGACCGACGGCGCGAACCGCCCCTCCATCAGCGCCCGGGCGCGCACCGCCAGCATCAGCGCCTGGCTGGCGCGCGGGCCGGGGCCCCAGGCGACCTGCTCCGGTACTTCCGGGATCGAACTGGTTTCCGGCCGTCCCTGGCGGACCAGCTGCAGGATCGCCTCGACCACGCTTTCGCCCACCGGCACGCGGCGCACCAGCTGCTGCGCCTCCATCAACTGTTGCGTGGTCAGCACGTTCTCCGCCTTGCTATCCTGCGCACCGGTGGTGGCGACCAGCATTTGCCGTTCGGCGTCGATGTCGGGATAGCCGACGTCGATCTGCAGCAGGAAGCGGTCGAGCTGCGCTTCCGGCAGGGGGTAGGTCCCCTCCTGCTCCAGCGGGTTCTGGGTCGCCAGCACGTGGAACGGCTCCGGCAGGCTGTGGCCGTGGCCGGCGACGGTCACCTTGCGCTCCTGCATCGCCTGCAACAGGGCGGACTGGGTGCGCGGGCTGGCGCGGTTGATCTCGTCGGCCATCAGCAGCTGCGAGAAGATCGGCCCGGGAATGAACCGGAAGGCACGTTTGCCCTCCTCGGTCTCCTCCAGCACCTCGGAGCCCAGAATATCGCTCGGCATCAGGTCGGGCGTGCACTGGACCCGCCGCTCTTCCAGGCCGAACACGGTGCCCAGGCTCTCCACGAGCCGGGTCTTGGCCAGCCCGGGCACGCCGATCAGGAGCGCGTGACCGCCGCATAAAAGCGTGATCAGCGTTTGATCGACGACCTCCTGCTGGCCGAAGATCACCTGTCCGACCGACTGCCGTGCGGCCTTGAGACGGCCGCCCAGCTGTTCAATCTCCTGAGCAAGGCGATGGTCGGACTGCGCTTCGGCCTGCGAAGCGGACGGATCGGTGGTGGTCGTGTTGGCCGACAAGACGACGTCCTCCATCGCCATGAACCGGAAAGACGGATCGCCGGAAGCACGCGAGGCATGCCGCCGATGAACGCTTACTTTACGAGAATAGTGCCAAGCGCCGTGCCTGACGAGGGGGGCGGCGGCGCGCACGCGCACGGCGCCGCCGCCGACGGCACGCAAATCGGCACTCTATCTGGGATTCAGCCCGGCGAATTCGCGATCACCCGCGACGGGACCTGGTGGCACGACGGCAAGCCGATCCCCCGGCGCGAGCTGGTCAAGCTGTTTGCCACCGTGCTCCGGCGCGAGGCCGACGGCGGCTTCGCCCTGGTCACCCCGGCCGAGCGCGCCCGGGTGCACGTCGAGGACGTCCCGTTCCTGGCCGAGGAGCTGGAGGTCACCATCGAGGGCGGGCGGCAGGTCCTGAGCTTGCGCACCAACGTCGACCGCTGGGTCGCGGCCGGACCCGACCGTCCGATCTGGGTCGAACAAGCGCCTGACAGCGACGAGCCGGCACCGTATATTCGGGTTTCCGACGGGCTGGACGCGCGACTCGTGCGCTCGGTGTTCTACCAGCTGGCCGAATTGGCGGAGTTTGGCCCCGCCGACGGGCGTTCGGGCGCCGAAACCGCCCCGAACCAACAGGGACAGGAGGTCCTGGGCGTATGGAGCCGCGGCACGTTCTTTCCGCTGGACACAACCAGGGCGGCGTGAGCGCCGAGCCGCCCGACCTTGCCCGTCTGCGCGCGCGGATCCGTGCGCACAGCCCGCTGGGCGGCGCGCATCCGGTGCGGCGCGGGCCGCAGCGGCGCGGCGACGACGATCTGAACCCCGGGATGATCGATCCCGCGGCCGCGTTCACCGACGCCGCCGTGCTGGTCGCGCTGGTCGCGCGGCGCGACGGGCCGCACGTGCTGCTGACCCGGCGGACCGCGCACCTGAATGCGCACGCCGGGCAGTGCGCCTTCCCCGGCGGCCGGATCGAGGCGTGGGACGCCAGCCCGGAATCCGCCGCCCTGCGCGAGGCGCAGGAGGAGGTCGGCCTGGACCCGGATGGCGTGGAGATCCTGGGCCAGCTCGATACCTACCTCGTGCGCACCGGCTACCGCGTGACGCCGATCGTCGCCCTGATCGAGCGCCCGCAAGCGCTCAGGGCCGACGGCTACGAGGTCGACGCGGTGTTCGAGGTGCCGCTGGCCTTCCTGATGCGCCCGGACGCGCGCCGGCTGGACAGCCGGACCGACCGCGGCCGGGAACGCTTCTTCTACGTGTTCGACTACGGCGACTACGACATCTGGGGCGCGACCGCCGGCATGCTGGTCAACCTGGTCGAGGTGCTCGGTCGGGAAGCCTGACCGGGCGGACTGGCGCGCCGCGCGTGCGCAGCTATATCGGCGGGTGAGCCGCGGCACCACTGGCCCCCGTACCACTGGCCCCGCCGCACCACTGGTCAAAGCCCTCGTGCAAGACCGAGGCCGCGAAACCGAGGGCGAGACGCACCGCCGATGCTCAAGAAGTTCCTTACGATCGTCCTGCCGATCGCGCTGCCGTTCCTGGTCTATTGGGGCTACGTGCTGGTCGCGCGCTGGCGGGCGCGCAGGACCGGCGGGGCGGAGCGCGACATCCCCTGGCCCTGGGCGGTCCTGACGCTGGTCGGCGTGGTGCTGATGGTCTCCATCCTGGTCGGCTACCGCATCCTGGGCGAACAGGCGAACCCGGACCAGCAGATCATTCCGGAGCGCTACATCGACGGTGAGGTGCGGGACAGCGAGGTCGTCGACGACCAGGGCAGCTCGCGCGGCGGCACGCCGGCGGGGGAGTAGGCGCCAGAGTCGGCTCTCGCATGCCCTTCCTCCGCCAATCTGATCCCCTTCTTCCAGTGGGAGGGGATAATTTGGGACCGAGCCCACACGGACTTTGTCACGGGCGCCCTGGCGCGCTTACAACCAGCCCCATGCAGCCCGCCGGTACAATTCCCCCGCAGGACTGGATGACCGCGCCGGCGACGCGCGCGGTGCTCGACGCGCTGACCGCGGACGGGCAGACCGTGATGTTCGTCGGCGGCTGCGTGCGCGACGCGCTGATCGGCCGGCCGGTGGGCGACATCGACATCGCCACCCCGGACCCGCCGGAGACGGTCACCGCCCTGTTGCAGCGCGCCGGCCTGAAGGCGGTGCCGACCGGGATCGAGCACGGCACGGTGACGGCCGTCAGCGGCCACCGGCCGTTCGAGATCACCACCTTGCGCGAAGACGTCGAGACCTACGGCCGGCACGCCCGCGTCGCCTTTACCGACGACTGGACCGCCGATGCCGCCCGGCGCGACTTCACCATGAACGCGATGTTCTGCGCGCCCGACGGCACCGTCTACGACCCGTTCGGCGGCTGGGACGACCTTGTGGCGGGGCGGGTGCGCTTCGTCGGCAAGGCCGAGGACCGGGTGCAGGAAGACTATCTGCGCCTGCTGCGGTTCTTCCGCTTCTACGCCCGCTACGGGCGCGGCGCACCGGACGCCGACGCGCTCCGCGCGGCCGAGCGGCACGCCAGCCAGTTGACCACGCTCGCGGCCGAGCGGATCCATCACGAACTGCTGAAGTTCCTGGAAGCCGCGAACCCCGGGCCCGCCGCCCGGGTCATCCACGACCACGGCATCCTGCAGCCGGTCCTGCCGGAGGCGCGCCACGCCGAGCGGCTGCGCGCGCTGGCGGCGGTCGAGCGCGAACTGGGCGTGATCATCGATCCGCTGCGCCGGATGGCGGCTTGGCTCGACCTGCGGGAAGCGCACCGGCTGGGCGCGCGGCTTCGGCTGTCGAACAAGCAGGACCGGCACCTGCGCCAGCTGGCCGCGCCGGCGGAGACGGTGCGCGCCGACATGGCGCCCCGGGACCTGCGCCGGCCGCTGCACCGGCTGGGCCGGGATCTGGTGCGCGACCTTTACCTGCTGGCCGCCGCCGAGCGGTCGGCGGCGGGCGAGCGACTGGACGCGGCGGCCCTGGCGGCCGGGCTGCGGGAGATCGAGGCGTGGCAGCCCAAGCGCCTGCCGGTCGACGGCGGCGACGTGAAGGCGCTGGGCGTGCCGCCCGGTCCGCGGATCAAGCAGTTGCTCGACGCGCTCGACGCCTGGTGGGTCGACCGGGACTTTCAGCCCGGGCGCGCGGCCTGCCTGGCGGAGCTGCGCCGCCGCGTGGCCGCCGAACACCCCGGCGGGTAGCGGCTACCCGTTGGCGGCGAACTGGTCGTAGGCGCGCAGCGCCTCGCCGCCGTAGACCATCGACGGCCCGCCGCCCATGTGGATCGCGGTCGCCACCGCCTCGGCGATCTCCTCGCGGCTGGCGCCGTGCTTGATCGCCGACTTGGTGTGCGCGGCGATGCAGCCGTCGCAACGCAGCGATACCCCGATCGCAAGCGCGATCAGCTCCTTCATCTTGGCGCTCAGCGCGCCGTCCGTGTAGGTCGCCCTGCCCATCTGGGCGAACCCCTTCATCAGCTCGGGCGCGGCCTGGCGCAGCAGCTGCGCGTTCTCGCTGACTTCCTGCGCGGTCGTCGGGTAGTCGTTGGCCATGGCTGTCTGTCTCCGTTCGGTTCGGAAGTGTGGTGGTAGGTCGGCGGTGACGCCGGCGGCAGGTGCGCTTTCACGGTTTTGAATATGTCAGGTGCGGGCGGGGTTCAAGCGCGTCACGTCAACGCGGCAATGTGTGGGCCCGGCCCGCATGGGTTCGCGTGGGGAGCTTTGGGACGTCAAAGTCGCGGTCTGGGTGGGGATGGGCGGCGCCGCCGCACGCAGGTCCCCGTCTGATAACGGGCATGGCTTGACCGGTTCTGCAATTTAAGGTTAATGCCTGAGATACGTGTGTCGGTCGTAGTCAGCGGGGGAACACGACCTTTGGTTCTTGACATCTTTGTCATATCCGGCGACATTATTGGGGTCGCTGCGGCTCATGGCTGACCGGCCGATGCCGATCAACGTGCGCAGCGACCAGCCTCACGGGGACCGGCTCGAGAGACAGCTCGTCGGCTTGCGCGGCGAGCGACGCACGCAGTTCCTGCACACGCTGCAGCGGATGAACGACAACCGGATCCCGGCTGCCGACTGCGCCGAGGTGCTGAACGCCCGCTACGAGACCTATCCGATCAATCTGGGCGATGGCGGGCTGGTGCTGCTCGCCGATCTGAACAGCGCGAATGGGGGCTGGACGTTGCTGGACATTGTGATGGTCGGAACGCCGGATAACGTCACGTTGAAGCAGGGCCGGAGCCTTGCAATCCCGGAGGTTGCCCCGGCTGACGTGCCGGTGCGCCTGTACGACGCGTGCTGTACCGCCCACGGACTGACCGCGCCGGCGCGCGAGCGTCACGGCGACCGGCGGCGTTGAGCACGCGGCGCCGACGCGCCGGAGGCCAGGCTGCGCGCCCGCGCCCGGCCGGCGCGGCCCAGTTGACCAGGCGAACGAACCTAAGCGGTAGACAGGTGAACCAGATGATCGACGATGCCGAGGACGCGCACGACAGCGGAATCGAAACCCCGACCGACCGCCAGGGTCGCCAGGATCGCCGGGTCGGCGCCGGGGCGTCCGCGGACGCGTTGCGGGCCGAGATTTTCGCCCGCGACCCGAAGGCGCGGGAAGATTGGGACAGAAGCGAACCGCGCCGGCGGCTGGCCGACGCCCTGCTGGCTGCCCGCAAACGCGCCGGTCTGAGCCAACTCGATGTCGCCCGTAGCGCGGACTGGAACCAGACGCACGTCGCACGGATGGAATCCGCGACCGGTCCATGGCCGACGCGGGGCAGCCTCAACAGCTACATCCGGGCCTGTGACCCCTCGGCGACCGTGGGCCTGGTGATCGCCCATGCGGAAGGCGAGTTCGTCCAGATCGACGCGGCCGTCGCCTTCGGTAACCAGGCGATCGACCGGAGCCTGGAGACGTTGACCAACGCGCGGCTGGCGGAGCCGGTCGCGAAAGCCGCGGCGGCGGCAGGCCCGCAAGCCGCGAAGTCCGGCAAGATGCGACACGCCAAGCGGGACTGACCGGATGCCGTTTCAAGAGATCGCGCTGGTGTGCGGTCTTCTGGGCATGATCGGCTTGATGCGCCCGGCTCTGAAGGCCGACGCGTTCGCCAAGCGCGAAAGCGAATTGGCCGAGGCCGTTCTGCACAGCAAGACCGATGACTTCATCAAAGAGATGCTGAACAAGCGCGCCGGCCGCCCGCCGCCGTCCTGGTCGCGTCTGGACAGCCTTGCCCTGCGCGGCGGCTATGGTTTGCTCGCCGTCTCCTACGTCATTCAGCTTTCGACGTAGCGGCGGCGGGCCCGCCGGGCCGCCTGTTGCCTATGGCCAGGCGGCCATCGGGGGCAGGGACATCAGGATCGCTTCCGGATTGCCGCCGGTCTTGAGGCCGAACTGGGTGCCGCGGTCGTAGACCAGGTTGAACTCGGCGTAGCGGCCGCGGTGGATCAGCTGTTGGCGGCGGTCCGCGTCGGTCCAGGGCTGGTGCATGCGCCGCCGGACCAGCTGCGGGAAGATCTCCAGGAAGGTGGTGCCGACGTCCTGGGTGAACGCGAAGTCCGCCTCCCAGTCGCCGGAATTCAGGTAGTCGTAGAAGATCCCGCCGACCCCGCGCGCCTCGCCGCGATGCTTGTTGAAGAAGTAGTCGTCGGCCCAGGCCTTGTAGCGCTCGTGGTCGGCGACCTCGTGCCGGTGGCAGCAGTCCGCCAGGGCCTGGTGGAAGTCCAGGGTGTCGTCGTCCTTGACCAGGGCCGGGTTCAGGTCGGCGCCGCCGCCGAACCAGCTGCGGGTGGTGACGATGTGGCGGGTGTTCATGTGCACCGCGGGCGCGTGCGGGTTCCACATGTGCGCGACCAGCGAGATGCCCGCGGCCCAGAAGCGCGGCACCTCCTCCGCGCCCGGAATCTGCGCGGCGAACTCCGGGGAGAAGTTGCCGGAGACGATCGAGATGTTGACCCCGACCTTCTCGAACACCCGGCCGTGCATCACCGCCATGGTACCCCCGCCGGGGTCGTCGACGCTGGTGTCCGACCGGCTCCAGGAGGTGCGCTGGAAGCGGCCTGGTTCGAGCTCGCCCATCCGCGCGGCCGTCTCGCCGGACAGTTCGTCCTCCAGCCGCTCGAATTCCGCGCAGATCCGGTCGCGCAGCTCGGCGAACCATTCGGTGGCCCGGTGCTGGCGTTCGGAGATCGCGCCCACGCCCTGCGGGCTGACTTGGCTGGCCGGGCTATCCTGGCTGGTGTCGGCGTCGCTCACGGGCTCTGGCCTTCTTCGTTCTGGGTCGGATCGCTCTCGGTCGGCCGCGCCGGGTCCGCGGGTGCGCCGGCCGCGACCGGGAAGCCGCCGGTCTGGCGCAGCGCCTCCCCGGCCACCATCGCCGCGGCGAGCGCGACGTTCAAGCTGCGCATGCCGGCCGCCAGCGGAATCCCGATCCGCGCCTGCGCGCGCGCGTGCACCTCCGGCGGCGCGCCCGCGCTTTCCCGGCCCAGCAGCAGCACATCCTCCGGCCGAAACGCGAAATCGACGTAGGACGTCTCGGCGTGGGTGGTCAGCAGCACGAGCCGCCCGGGCCGCGCTGCCAGGAAGCGGTCGAACGACCGGTGCCGGCGGAGGTCCATGTCGTGCACATAATCCATGCCGGCGCGCTTCAAGCGCTTGTCGTCGAGCTGGAAGCCCAGCGGCTCGATCAGATCGACGCCCAGCTGGAGGCACGCCGCGAGCCGCAGCAGCGTGCCGGTGTTCTGCGGGATATCGGGTTGGTAGAGCGCCAGTCGCATGGCCGGGAATCGAGGTCGCAGGGGGCGTTCGGGGCTTTGCGTTTGCCGGGCAATTCCTCTATACGAGGGCGCGACTTTGCCTGCTCGGGGTGTGGGCTGCGCTAGCATGTCGCATCCACGCGCCTTGGCATAGCCCTAGCTTTCGGCCTTGCGCGCCGAGTAGTTTGGCCGGATGGATTTTGACTGCCAATATCTCGGTGCGCCTTGTGCGGGCCAAGGGCACCCTTAGGAAGCCAGCAAGGGAATGTGAGTCACAATGGCGAACACGGCGAATACCGGGCAGAAGGGCGGCGGTTCCTCGCGCCGCGACTTTCTGTACCTCGCCACCGGCGCCGTCGGCGCCGTGGGCGTCGGCGCCGCGGCTTGGCCGTTCATCGACCAGATGAACCCCAGCGCGGCCGTACTGGCGCTGTCCACGACCGAGGTCGACCTGAGCCCGATCTCCGCGGGCATGGGCATCACCGCCATGTGGCGGAGCAAGCCCGTGTTCCTGCGCAAGCGCACCCAGGCCGAGATCGAGCAGGCGCGCTCGGTCGACCTGAGCGCGCTGCCGGATCCGCAGCCCGACAAGGCGCGCGTCAAGCAGCCGCAATGGCTGGTCGTGATCGGTATTTGCACCCACCTCGGCTGCATTCCTCTGGGCAACAAGCCGAGCGAGCCGCGCGGCGACTACGGCGGCTGGTTCTGCCCGTGCCACGGCTCGCACTACGACACTTCCGGGCGGATCCGTAAGGGCCCGGCGCCGACCAATCTGGAGGTGCCGACTTACGAGTTCGTCAACGACACGACGGTCAAACTCGGGTAGGGGAACGGCCACATGGCAAGCGACTACCAGACGCCATACAAGGGCGTGCTGGGTTGGCTCGACGACCGGCTGCCGGTCATCAACTTCGCCGACCAGCATCTGCGCTTTTATCCCACGCCGAAGAACCTGACCTACGCCTGGAACTTCGGCTCGCTCGCCGGCATCGCCCTGGTGATCATGATCGTCACGGGCATCGTCCTGGCGATGCACTATACGCCGCACACCGAGTACGCGTTCGCCTCGATCCAAAAGATCATGCGCGACGTCAACTACGGTTGGCTGCTGCGCTATATCCACATGAACGGGGCCTCGTTCTTCTTCATCGTGGTCTACATCCACATCTTCCGCGGCCTGTACTACGGCTCCTACAAGCAGCCGCGCGAGGTGCTGTGGGGCCTGGGCGTGATCATCCTGCTGTTGATGATGGCGACCGCGTTCATGGGCTACACCCTGCCCTGGGGTCAGATGAGCTTCTGGGGCGCCACGGTGATCACCAACCTGTTCTCCGCGGTGCCGGTGTTCGGCGACGAGATCACGCGCTGGCTGTGGGGCGGCTTCGCCGTCGGCAACCCGACGCTGCAGCGCTTCTTCTCGCTGCACTACCTGCTGCCGTTCCTGATCGTCGGCGCGGTCATGCTCCACCTGGTGGCGCTGCACCGCTACGGCTCCAACAACCCGACCGGTATCGAGCCGAAGGGCAAGCAGGACCAGGTGCCGTTCCACCCGTATTACACGGTGAAGGACCTGTTCGGCCTGGGCGTGTTCCTGATCGCGCTCTCGCTGTTCGTGTTCTACGCGCCGAACTACCTCGGCCACGCCGACAACTACATCCCGGCCGACCCGCTGGTGACGCCGGCGCACATCGTGCCGGAATGGTACTTCCTGCCGTTCTACGCGATCCTGCGCGCGATTCCGGACAAGCTGGGCGGCGTGATCGCGATGTTCGCCTCGGTCCTGGTGCTGTTCGTCCTGCCGTGGCTCGACCGCAGCCGGGTCCGCTCGGGCAAGTACCGGCCGATCTTCAAGCAGTTCTACTGGCTGCTGGTGCTGGACGTCCTGGTGCTCGGCTACGTCGGCGCGATGCCGGCGGAGGGCATCTGGATCCCGATCGGCCGGGTGGCGACGGCGTACTACTTCGCCTACTTCCTGGTCATCCTGCCGCTGCTGGGCGTGTTCGAGCGGCCCAAGCCGCTGCCCAACAGCATCTCCGACCCCGTCATCAAGGGTGGCGGACAGCCTGCTGGCGCAGCCGCGAAGCCGATGGAGAAAGCGTAACCGCCATGAAGAAGCTGTTTGCCGCACTGGCGATGGCCGCGACCATGGGCCTGGCCTCCGGGCCGGCCCACGCGGCCGAGGCCACGCCGATCCCCGAGCACACCTGGCAGTTCGAGGGCATCTTCGGCACCTTCAACCGCGCCTCCGCGCAGCGGGGGCTGCAGGTTTACAATCAGGTCTGCTCCAGCTGCCACGGGATGAAGTACGTCGCCTTCCGCACGCTGAAAGACCTGGGGTACAGCGAGGACCAGGTGGAGGCGATCGCCGCGCAGTACACCGTCACCGCCGGCCCGAACGACCAGGGCGAGATGTACCAGCGGCCGGCCGAGCCGACCGACACCTTTCCGTCGCCCTACGCCAACAGGCAGGTGGCGATGAACGCCAACAACGGGGTTTATCCGCCGGACCTGTCGGTGATCACCAACGCCCGGCCCGGCGGGGCGGAGTACATCCGGGCGCTGCTGATCGGCTACAAGGAGCCGCCAGCGGACGCCAACATGTCGCCGGGGCAGTACTGGAACAAGTACTTCCCGGGCCACAAGATCGCCATGCCCCAGATGCTGGTCGACGGCGCGGTCGACTACCAGGACGGCACTCAGGCGACCGCCTCGCAGATGGCCCACGACGTGACCACCTTCCTCCACTGGGCCTCCAACCCGCACATGGAGGAACGCAAGCGCATGGGCATCAAGGTAATCCTGTTCCTGATCGTCCTGACCGGCCTGCTCTACGCCGTCCAGCGCAAGGTCTGGTCGGACGTGAAGAAGTAGCTTGATGCGCCGCTTTTAAGGCCGAAACGCAAAAGGGCCGCATCCGGACACCGGGTGTGGCCCTTTTTCATGGGTCCCAGTCGATGGCACGGGCCGGGCTTGCGTCCGCGTTGTGCGAGCGGTTAGGTGACGACTGAAAGTCCAGGGGCAACGACACCGGAAACACCGTCTCATGACAGAGCCCGGCACCCCGCCCGTGATCGGCGTGATCGGCGGCAGCGGCGTCTACGATATCGAGGGGCTGGCGAATCCCGAGTGGATCACGGTCGACAGCCCGTTCGGTCCGCCCTCCGACCAGTTGCTGACCGGGGAGTTGGACGGACAGAAGGTGGTGTTCCTGCCGCGCCACGGCCGCGGCCACCCGCTGCCGCCCAGCCGGCTCAACTTCCGCGCCAACATCGACGCGCTGAAGCGCGCGGGCGTCACCGAGATCCTGTCGGTCTCCGCCGTCGGCTCGCTGAAGGAGGAACTGACGCCCGGGACCTTCGTGCTATGCGACCAGTTCATCGACCGCACGACCGAGCGTGCGCGCTCCTTCTTCGACGCCGGCCTGACCGCGCACGTCTCGCTCGCCGAGCCGACCTGCACGCGGCTGATGGACGTGCTGCAGCAGGGCGCCGAGACCGAGGGCATTCCAGTCCATCGCGGCGGCACCTACCTGTGCATCGAGGGCCCGCAGTTCTCCACCCGGGCGGAGAGCGAGCTCTATCGCCAGTGGGGCTGCGACGTGATCGGCATGACCAACATGCCGGAAGCCAGGCTCGCGCGGGAGGCCGAGCTCTGCTACACCACCATCGCGATGGTGACCGACTACGACTGCTGGCACGACGACCACGACAACGTGTCGGTGGAGGCGGTGATCGAGGTGCTGATGGCGAACGCCGACAAGGCGCGTGGACTGGTCCGCCGCGCCGTGCCGGCGCTGGCCGGGCGCGGCCAGGCGTGTCCGCGGGGGTGTCAGCGGGCGCTCGACAATGCCATCATCACCCAGGCGCACGCCCGCGACCCGGAGCTTGTCCGCAAGCTGGACACGGTCGCCGGGCGGGTGCTGGCCGGCTGACGGACATCCGGTCGGCGGCGCGCGCGAGGGTTCGAGACGGGGCAAGGTCCGGACAATTACGTCCGGGGGAGTGACGACCGATGCAGGTCGACGGCGTAGCCTACCGCACGATTTGGCCGGCCCGGGACGGGCGGGCCGTGGAGATCATCGACCAGACCCGGCTGCCGCACAGCTTCGAGACGGCCCGGCTGGAGACGGTCGACGACGCGGCGCACGCGATCCGCGCGATGCGGGTGCGCGGTGCCCCGCTGATCGGCGCCACGGCCGCCTACGGCCTGTGGCTGGCGCTGCGCGCCGATCCTTCTGACGCCGGCCTGGACGCCGCGGCGGAGACGCTCGTCGCCACCCGGCCGACCGCGATCAACCTGCGCTGGGCGGTCGACGCCGTGGTGCAGGACGTGCGCCCGCGCCCGCGGAGCGAACGCGCCGAGGCCGCGTTCGCCAAGGCGGGCGCGATCTGCGACGAGGACGTGGCGATCAACCGTGCGATCGGGGACCACGGACTGCACGTGTTCAGGCGCGCCTATGCCGCGAAGACCGGCGACGGGCCGCTCAACGTGCTCACCCACTGCAACGCCGGCTGGCTGGCGACGGTCGACTGGGGCACCGCGCTCGCCCCGATCTACATGGCGCACGACGCCGGCATCCCGGTGCACGTCTGGGTCGACGAGACGCGCCCGCGCAACCAGGGCGCGGCGCTGACCAGCTGGGAACTCGGTCGCCACGGCGTGCCGCACAAGGTGGTCGTCGACAATACCGGCGGTCTGTTGATGCAGCGCGGCCAGGTCGATCTGTGCATCACCGGGACCGATCGGACGACCGCCAGCGGCGACGTCTGCAACAAGATCGGCACCTACCTGAAGGCGCTCGCCGCCCGGGACAACGGCGTGCCGTTCTACGTCGCCCTGCCGGGCCCGACGATCGACTGGAGCCTGGACGACGGCGGCCAGATCCCGATCGAGCAGCGCGACGGGCGCGAGGTCACGCATCTGACCGGCATGACCGACCGGGGCCGGATCGAGACGGTGCGCGTCACCCCGCCGGACTCCGAGGCCGCCAACTACGGCTTCGACGTCACGCCCGCGCGCCTGGTCACCGGCCTGATCACCGAACGCGGCGTGGCCGACGCCAGCCGTGACGGGCTGCTCGGTCTCTACCCCGACCGCGCGCGCCCGGCGGCGGAATAGACGCGTTTGCGATGTGATGGACAATCCCGACCTCAGACAGGCGATCTGCGACACCGCCCGGCGGATGAACGCGGCGGGGCTGAACCAGGGTGTCAGCGGCAACCTGTGCGCGCGCACGCCGGACGGGGCGCTGCTGCTGACCCCGTCGGCCACGGCCTACGAGACGATGGGGCCGGCCGACGTCGTGCGGATGGAGATGGACGCCAGCTGGTCGTGCCCGGCCGCGGGCCGGCGGCCGACCACCGAGTGGCGCTTCCACCGCGACATCCTGCACGCCCGGCCCGAGGTCGGCGCGGTCGTGCACGTGCATTCGCCGTGCGCCGCCGCGCTGTCCTGCCATCGCATCGGCATTCCGCCGTTCCATTACATGATCGCGCTCGCCGGCGGCAACGACATCCGCTGCGCCCGCTATGCCACC
Source organism: Rhodovibrio sodomensis (assembly GCF_016583645.1). GTDB lineage: Bacteria > Pseudomonadota > Alphaproteobacteria > Kiloniellales > Rhodovibrionaceae > Rhodovibrio > Rhodovibrio sodomensis. The sequence goes on from NZ_NRRL01000030.1 coordinate 20,919, forward strand.
TTCGGCACGCAGGCGCTGTCGGAAGCCGCGCTGGACGCACTCGCCGACCGCAAGGCTTGTCTGCTCGCCAACCACGGGCTGCTCGCCCTGGGGCCCAACCTGGATAAGGCGCTTGCCATGGCGGTCGAGGTCGAGACGCTGGCCGCGCAGTATTGGCGCGCCCGCCAGCTGGGCGAACCGGTGCACCTGAGCGACGCCGACATGGCCGAGGTGCACGCCAAGATGCAGCATTACGGCAGCACCGCCGATCCGGGGCACGGCAACGACGCGCATCCCGACGAGGCGCATTCCGACGCGGCGCCGCGCGCGGCCGGAGCCCGGCCGTGAGCCCGGCCAGCCCGAACGGCCCGCCGCCGCGCGAGCGCCCGGTGCAGGGGCTGGACCATCTGCTGATCGTGACGCACGATCTGGAAGCGGCGCGCAAGACCTACCAGCGGCTCGGCTTTCGGCCCGCGCCGCGCGGCCGGCACATCGGCTGGGGCACGGCGAACTACTGCCTGATGCTGGAGCAAGGCTACCTGGAGCTGCTCGGCATCGTCGACGACAGCCAGTTCCTGAACGGTCTGGACGGGACGCTGGCGACCCGCGGGGAGGGGCTGTCCGCCGCCGCCTTCACCGGCGCGGACCTGGAGCGCTCCGCCCGGCTGCTGCGCGACTCCAACGTCGACGTGGGCGCGCCGCAGGACCTGAAGCGCACGATCGAGGCGTCCGGCGGCGAGCTGCTGCCGCGCTTCCAGCTGCTGCACCTGCCGCGCGAGGCGACCCCGGGCCTGCCCGCCTTCATCTGCAAGCACCTGACCCCGGACCTGGTCTGGCAGCGCAGCTGGATCGACCAGCCGAACGGCGCCCGGCGGATCGCGGGCCTGACCGTGGTGGTCGACGACCCCGGCGCGGTCGCGGTGCCCTACGCCGACATCTTCGGCTTCCGGTCGGTCACCAATACCGACAACCTGGTCAGCGTCGACTGCGGCGGCTGCCGGCTGCGGTTCACCGATGCCGACGGCCTGCTCGCCCTGCATCCCCAGGCGCGCGCGTTCACCTCGCCGCCGCGGCCGGGCCCGGTCGCGATGCAGGTCGAGGTCGCGGATAAAGCCGCGACCGCGAGCGTGCTGCAGGCGGGCGGCGTCGCCTTCGAGCGCGACCGCGACGGCCCGCTGCACGTCCCGGCGAGCGAGGCCAACGGCGTCATGCTGGATTTCGTCTGACACCGGCGCCCGCGCCCGCCCCATCCCGACCCCGGAGCCCATTCGGCCTTGGCCACCCAGATCACCGTCCGCTTCGCGCCCAGCCCGACCGGCTACCTGCAGCTCGGCAACGCCCGCACCGCCCTGGTCAACTGGCTGTTCGCGCGCCAGCACGGCGGCACGTTCCTGCTGCGGCTGGACGATACCGACCACGCCCGCGGCGACGAGACCTACGTGGCGGCGATCCGGGAGGACCTGACCTGGCTGGGGCTGAACTGGGACCAGGAGTTCCGGCAGAGCGGCCGCATCGCGCGCTACCAGGAGGCGCTGCGCCAGCTGGAGGCGGCCGGGTATATCTACCCCTGCTACGAAACCGAGGAGGAGCTGGAAGCCAAGCGCAAGGCGCAGGCGGCGCGGCGGCAGGCCCCGGTCTACGACCGCGCCGCGCTCGGCCTGACGGCCGCGGACCGGCAGGCATACGAGGCCGAGGGGCGCACGCCGCACTGGCGCTTCAAGCTGGAAGGCGGGCAGGTCGCCTGGGACGACCAAGTGCGTGGCCGGCAGAGCGTCCAGGCGGGCTCGGTCTCCGACCCCGTGCTGATCCGCGCCGACGGCCGGCCGCTCTATACCCTGACCAGCGTGGTCGACGACCTGGACTCCGGGGTCACCCACGTGATCCGGGGCGAGGATCACGTCACCAATACCGCTGCCCAGATCCAGCTGTTCCAGGCGCTGGGCGGGATCGCGCCCGGGTTCGCGCACCTGCCGCTGCTGCTCGACGCCAGCGGCGAGAAGCTGTCCAAGCGCACCCAGGGCCTGTCGCTGCGCGACCTGCGCGCGGACGAGGTCGAGGCGATGGCGCTCAACAGCTACCTCGCCAAGCTGGGCACGCCCGATGCGATCGAGGAGCGTCAGAGCCTGAACGCCCTGATCGACGAGTTCGACCTGGCGCGCATGGGCCGCGGCGCGCCCAAGTACGACGGCGACGAGCTGATGCGGCTGAACGCCCGGCTGTTACACGCGACCGACTACGCCACCGTGCGCTCCCGCCTGGAAGCCCTCGGCCTCGACGACGCCGACCGCGACTTCTGGGAGACCGTGCGCCCGAACCTGACCCGCCTGTCGGACGCCCGGCAGTGGTATCAGGTCTGCCGCGGCACGGTGCAGCCGGTGGCGGAGGAGCCGGACTACCTCGCCACCGCCGCCGAACTGCTGCCGCCGGAGCCCTGGGGCGAGACCACCTGGCAGCAGTGGACCGCGGCCCTGAAGCAGCGCACCGGGCGCAAGGGCAAGGCGCTGTTCCGCCCCTTGCGCCTGGCGCTCACCGGCATGGAGAAGGGCCCCGAACTCGCCCATTTCCTGCCCCTGATCGGCCGCGAGAAGGCGCTCAGGCGGCTGAACGGGGAGACGGCTTAGGGGGTTCGCCGCCCGTCGCTTCTTCCGGCTGCCCAGTTTCCTGGTTGTCCAGTCTCCCGGCTGCCCAGCCGGTTTGCAGAGCGCGGCAGCGGGTCCCCTCTCCGCCACTGGGGGGAGAGGGACAGGGAGAGGTGGCTTGCACGGCCGGGCGACTGGGGATGCCGCCAAGCGCCGCCGCGAGAGCGTCGATGCTGCAGGCAACCTCCTCTCCCTCGCCCTCTCCTCCCAGTGGAGGCGAGGGGATCAGTTGGGCGGCGGCGCTTACCCCCGCCCGCTTTCAAACCCTGCCAAAAAGCTCGCCAGGTTCGCGCCCAGGGCGTCCTGCAGGTAGCCGCCTTCCTGGATCAGCACGGTCGGCAGGTCGAGACGCGCGATCGCGCTTGCGATCTCGGCGAAGCCGTCGGTGGTCACAGCCAGGCCCTTGAGCGGGTCGCCCTCGTGCGCGTCCAGGCCGAGTGCGAGCACCAGCGCGTCCGGCTGGAAGGCGCGGATGCGCTTGACGCCGGCGTCGAGCGCTTCGAGCAGGCCGCGCGTGTCGGTGCCGCGGGCGAGCGGCAGGTTCAGGTTGCAGCCCAGGCCGTCCGCTTCGCCGCGTTCGTGCGCGTGCCCCCAGAAGAACGGGTAGAAGCGCACCGGGTCGGCGTGGACGGAGACGGTCAGCACGTCGCCGCGGGCCCAGAAGATGCCCTGCGTGCCGTTGCCGTGGTGGACGTCGATGTCGAGGATGGCGACCCGCGCGTGGCCGTGATCGCGCAGCCACTGCGCGGCGATGGCGCAGTTGTTCAGGAAGCAGAAGCCGCCCGCCATGTCGGTATAGGCATGGTGGCCGGGCGGCCGGCAGAGCGCGTAGGCATGCGGCGCGCCCTCGGCGACCAGCTGGGCGGCGGTGACCGCGATCTCCGCGCTCGCCACGGCGGCTTCCCAGGTCCCCTCGGAAATCGGGCAGGCGGTGTCGGCCTGGTGGAAGCCGGCCTGGCCGACCGCGCTCGCGGGGTAGCTGGCGGGCCAGCGGCCCTGCGGGTGGACGTTCGGGATGACCTCGTCGCTCGCCCCCGCGATCCGGCGCCAGCGGGGCACGATGTGCTCCAGGAATTGCAGATACTCGGGCGAGTGCACGGCGGCGGCCGGGCCGCGGCCGATCGCGCGCGGCGCCACCAGCTCGTGCCCGGCCGCGCGCGCGGCCTGGGCCAGGCGGCGCGCGCGCTCCGGCACCTCCGGGCTGTCCTGGACCGCGCCGTTCACCAGGAAGTGCTTGGGATGATGGCGTTCGTGGGCGTCGGACTGTACGACCCGCATGGCCCAATCGCTCCTTCGTTCAGGCGTGGTCCGAGATCAGAAGGCGACCCGGTCGGCGCCCTTCAGCTGCAGCATCTCCCGGGCCTCGTCGGGGGTGGCGGGTTCGAGCGACAGCTCCTCCAGGATCCGGCGGATCTTGGCGACCTGCTGGGCGTTCGACTGCGCCAGCTCGCCCTTGGCGATGTAGAGGCTGTCCTCCAGCCCGACGCGGACGTGGCCGCCCAGCACCGCGCCCAGGGTGACCAGGCGGATTTGGTGCCGCCCGGCGGCGAGGACGGAAAACCGGTAGGCGTCGCCCAGCACGGCGTCGGCGGTGCGCTTCATGTGCAGCAGGTTCTCCGCGCTGGCCCCGATGCCGCCCAGCACGCCCAGGACGAACTGCACGAACAGCGGCGGCACGACCAGGCCGCGCTCCAGGAAGTGACCCAGGGTGTGGATGTGGCCGACGTCGTAGCACTCGAACTCGAAGCGGGTGCCGTTGGCCTCGCCCAGGTCGGCCAGGATCGTCTCGATGTCGGCGAAGGTGTTCTTGAAGATGAAGTCGCGGGTGCCGGCCAGGTAATCCGGCTCCCAGCCGTGCTTCCACTCCGCGAACCGGTCGGCGGCCGGGAACAGGCCGAAGTTCATCGAGCCCATGTTGAGCGAGCACATTTCCGGCGCCAGCTGCCGCCCGGCGGCGGTGCGCTCGGCCACGGACATGTTGTGCCCGCCGCCGGTGGTGACGTTCACCACGGCGTCGGTGGCGGCCTTGATCCGGGGCAGGAACTGCCGGAAGACCTCGGGGTCCGGGGTGGGCCGTCCATCGGCGGGGTCGCGGGCGTGCAGGTGCAGGATCGCCGCCCCCGCTTCCGCCGCGCCGATCGCCTGGTCGGCGATCTGATCCGGGCTGACCGGCAGCGCCGCGCTCATCGTCGGCGTGTGGATCGAGCCCGTGACCGCGCAGGTGATGATGATTTTGTCGCTCGGCACGCCCGCTCTCCTCCCGGTGTTCTTGGTCTTCCGGCACGCCCCCGAAATCCCCTCTCCCTTGAGGGGAGAGGGAGGGGCCCGCGCCGCCTTGGCGGCGTGGGAGGGTGAGGGTGAGAGTCCCCGCTGCGCGCCGAGGAGTCCCCCTCGCCCTGTCCCTCTCCCGCGCTGGGGGGAGGGGACCCGCCGGCGCGGCCGTTCTCCGCTCCGGCGCGCGCCGCTACCCGCCCGGCAGGCCCGCCTCCAGGGCGAACGCGGCGAGCGCGGCGGCGAGCATGCCGACCAGCTCGTCCAGCTGCTCCTCGGTCACGATCATCGGCGGGCAGACCATGATGTGGTCGCCCTCCAGCCCGCCGCGGGTCCGGCGCGAGTAGACGATCAGCCCGCGCTCGAAGGCGAGTTCGACCACCCGGGCGTGCGCGTTCAGCGCGGGCGGCAGGACCTCCATGGTCGCCCGGTCGGCGATCAGCTCGATCGCGGTCAGGAGGCCCTTGCCGCGCACGTCGCCGACGAACGGAAACCGGTCCTTGAGCCCGTGCAGACGCTGCATCAGGCTGGCCCCGCGCGCGTCGGCGTTGGCGATCAGGTCCTGCCGGTCGATCTCCTCCAGCACCGCCAGCCCGGCCGCGCAGGCGAGCGGGTTGCCGGCGTAGGTGTAGCCGTGCAGGAAGCCGCCCGCGTCCAGCACCGGCTCGACCAGCCGGCCGGGCGCGGCCATCGCGCCCAACGGCGCGTAGCCGGCGGCGAAGCCCTTGGACAGCACCATGATGTCGGGCGTGACCTGCCAGTGCTCGGCGGCGACGAACGCACCGGTGCGCCCGGCACCGCTCATCACCTCGTCGTAGATCAGCAGCACGCCGTAGTGCCGGCAGATCTCGGCGACGCGGGCGTAGTAGCTGTCCGGGGCGACCAGCGCGCCGGTCGAGGCGCCGCCGACCGGCTCCATGATGAAGGCGAGCACGCTGTCCGGGCCCTGACGTTCGATCTCGTCGGCCAGCAGGTCCGCGTAGCGCCGCCCGCGTTCTTCCATCGACAGTGCGTCGCGGTCCAGATAGGCGGTCGGTGCCGGGATCGTCGGCATTTCGCGCATCATTGGCCGGAACGGCGCGTTCAGCGGCTCGTAGCCGGTCACCGCGAGCGCGCCCAGCGTGGAGCCGTGGTACGACGGCCGCCGGGCGATCACTTTCCAGCGGTGGCCGCGATCGGTGGCGAGCGCCCACTGCCGGGCCAGCTTGAGCGCGGATTCGACCGCCTCCGATCCGCCGGAGACGAAGAACACCCGGTCCAGGTCGCCGGGCAGGCGGTGGGCCACGGTCGCGGCCAGCTCTTCCGCCGGCGCGTTCTCGAAGTGCAGCCGGTAGGCGAAGGTCGCGCGCGCCATCTGGGCCTGCATCGCCGCCAGCACGCGCGGGTTGGCGTGACCGATGTTGGAGACCATCGCGCCGGACGAGCCGTCCAGGTAGCAGCGGCCGTGGACGTCCCAGATGTACAGCCCCTCCGCCCGGTCGATCAGCGGCCGGCGCTGCCGGCCCTGGTAGAACAAGTGGGAGGGCGGCCGGTCCGCGCCACCCGGGTGCTTTTGGGCCTGCGCCATCGCCGGGCTACTCCGCGGCCGCCTTGGCCGCCGCGCTCTGGTGCGCGTCGGCGTCGAGCAGCACCACGTCCTGGGCGCGGATGCGCAATTTGACCGGCTGGCCCTCGTGGAACGGGCGGCGGTCGATCGGGTTGATCGCCTGCAGGGTCAACGGCCCGGCCTCGACGAAGTAGCGCGCGGCCTGACCCTGGTAATCGACCGCCGTGACCTTGCCGTCCAGCACGACCGCCGCCGGATCGTCCGAGGGCGCGCTTTCGGACAGGAACACCTTCTCCGCGCGCACGGCGAGGCGCACCCGCTCGCCCTGCCGGGCGGCCCGGCCGTCGCGCGGGTGACCCAGCAGCTCGGGACCGTCGTCGAGCCCGAGCCGCGCGATCCCGCCGGAGACCGCCTGGACCTGGCCGGAGAAGATGTTGGAGATGCCCAGGAAGTTGGCGACGAACTCGCTGGCGGGCTGGTTATAGACCTGCTCCGGCGTGCCTTCCTGCTCGATCCAGCCCTCGCTCATCACCACGACCTTGTCGGACATCGCCAGCGCTTCCGACTGGTCGTGGGTGACGAAGATGGTGGAGATGCCGAGCTCGCGCTGGATGCGCTTGAGTTCGACGCGCATCTCCTCGCGCAGGTTGGCGTCGAGCGCGGACAGCGGCTCGTCCAGCAGCAGCACGTCGGGTTCGATCACGATCGCCCGGGCGAGCGCGATGCGCTGCTGCTGACCGCCGGAGAGCTGCTTGGGCACGCGCTCCTCGAGGTGCGGCAGTTGGACCAGCTGCAGGGCCTCGCGCACCTTCTTGCGCGCGGTTTCCCGGTCGACGGCGCGGTACTTCAGGCCGAACGCGACGTTTTCATAGATCGTCTTGTGCGGGAACAGCGCGTAGTTCTGGAACACGATGCCCAGGTTGCGCTTGTGGATCGGCACGTCGTTGACCCGCTGGCCCTTGATCCGGATGTCGCCGTCGGTCGCATCCTCCAGCCCCGCGATCATCCGCAGCGTGGTCGTCTTGCCGCAGCCGGACGGGCCGACGAAGGTGACGAACGAGCCGCGCTCGACGTTCAGGTCCATCGCGTGGACGGCCGTGAACGCGCCGAAGCGCTTGACCACGTTGCGCAGTTCGACCGCGTGCTGCGGGTCGTGTTGGGGGTCGGCCACCGGCGTGCTCCCATCGGGGTCGGGCCATCGGACGGCATCGCGTCCGTCGGGCTGGAAAAGCGGCGCGGGCAGCGGCGGGCGCCCAAGTGTTGTTATCGTTAACCGCCGCCGCCCGCGCCCGTATTAGGCGGGCGTCAATAGAGCCGCCGCCTAATAGCCGCGCTGGATCCGGCCGAACTTCTTCGACCAGTCGCCTTCGTGACTGTTCCAGTAGGCCGGCTTGAAGAAGTTCAGGCCGTCCAGCTTGCCGGTCGGGTCGTAGGCCGGCAGGTTCTTGATCTTCTCGGTCAGCTCGACCTTGTTCGGGTCGAGTGCCGGGGGATAGTTCTGCCCCTCGGCGACCGCGATCGCGACCTCAGGCTCCAGCATGAAGTTGAGCAGCTGTTCGCAGGCCTCCATCGGCGAGCCCTTGAGCACGAACAGGCACTCCTGCCAGCCCAGGCCCCCCGGCGGGTCGTAGTAGCCGATGTTGTGGCCCTGCTCCTGCAGCGCCGCGATCCGGCCCGACCACCCCTCGGTGACGTGGATCTCGCCGTTGGCCAGCAGGCTCATCAGCTCGGCGCCGGACTGCCAGTACTTCAGCGCGAGGTCGCGGTGGGTGCGCAAGGCTTCCCAGACCGCGTCCATATCCGCGATGCCGTTGGGGTCCTGCCCGGTCTGCAGCGCGCCGTACCAGATCCGGGTCTTCCATTCGCCCCAGCCGCCGATTTTACCTTTGTAGGCCGCGTCGATCAGGATGTTCGGGCCCTTCTCCCGGATCTCGTCGTCGGAGATCACGTCCCGGTTATAGGCAAGGCCGGTGGTGCCGTAGTCGTACGGCGCGGCCGACAGACGGCCGTCCGAGACCTCGCGGAACGGCTCCTGCAGGGCCTTGATGGTAAGATCGAGGTTGGGAATGTTGCTTTCGTCCAGCTTCGTGGAGAAGCCCAGGTTGTGGTAGCGGACGTAGTCGAACACGCCCGACAGGTGGGCGACGTTGAACTCGCCCGGCTGGGCCGAGCGCACCCGGGCCAGGTACTCGTCGGCGCCGCCGAAGGTGCCGTCGACCACCTCGATCCCGGTCTCTTTCTCGTAGGGTTCGAAGGCGTACTCCCGGAAGGCTTCCGAGACCACGCCGCCCCAGCCGTCGAAGCGCACGCTGTCCGGCTTGGCGGCCAGCGCCTGTCGGCGCAGCCCGGCGACCGGGGCGCCGACGACGCCCGCGGTGACGGTGGCCGCCCCCAGCAGGCTAAGAAAGGTGCGGCGGTCGAGATCGCCGTTCTGGTAGCGCTCCAGCAGGCGTTGGTAGCGTTTTTGATCGTCCATGTCTTCTCAAGGCCTCCCTGTGTTTGACGTTGGCATCCGGCCGACGGTCGCGGCCCCTTGTTCGGCGGTTGCCCCGCTCTTCTTGCCCTAGCCGCCGCGCCGGCTGGCCAGCCATCGGGCCAGTCCGGCCCCGGTCAGCGGCAGGGCCACGGTGAGGATGATCATGACCGTGCCGAGCGCGTTGATCTCCGGGCTGATCGAGTTGCGCAGCATGGCGAAGATCTGGGTCGGCACCGTCTCCACCCCCGGCGGCTTCCAGAACAGCGTGCCGGTGATGTCGTCGAACGAGATCGTGAAGGCGAACAGCATGCCCGCCGCGACCGCCGGCATCAGCAGCGGCAGGGTGACCTGAAAAAAGGTCTGGAACGGGTTCGCGCCCAGCGACAGCGCGGCCTCCTCGTACTCCTTGCGGATGCCGACCAGCCGCGCCTGCACCACCAGCACGACGAACGGCAGGGTGAAGATCACGTGGCCCAGCAGCAGCAGGACGAAGTTCTTGGGCATCGACAGGAACTGCAGGAACAACAGCAGCGAGACCGCGAGCACCACCTCCGGCACCAGGATCGGCGCGATCAGGGCGGTGTTCAGCAGGTTCTTGCCCGGGAAGTCGTAGCGCACCATCGCCAGCGACGCGCACACCCCGATGCTGGTCGAGATCACCGCCGTCAGCGCGCCCAGGATCATCGAGGTCTGGAACGCCCGGATGATCGCGTCGTTCTGCGCCAGTTCGACGAACCAGCGCACGCTCAGTCCGGTCATCGGAAAGGAGCCGAACTGGCTGGCGTTGAACGCCAGCAGCATGACCACCGCGACCGGCGCGAACATGAAGACGTAGGTCAGCACCGTCGCGATCTTGATGAACGTCCAGCCGGTCGGTCCGCGCACGGTCATCGTCCCAACCTTGCCATCATCCGAACCCCTTGGAGATCTGGCCCAGGCTCAGATAGCGGTTGTAGAGCAGCACGACCGAGCCCAGGACGATCAGCAGCACGATCGAGAGCGCCGAGCCGAGCGGCCAGTTCAGCTGGGTGATGATCGCGTCGTAGATCAGGTTGGCGAACATCCCGTCGCCGGGGCCGCCGAGCACGATCGGGGTGATGTAGGTGCCCGATCCCAGCACGAAGCACAGCAGACTGCCCGCCGCCAGCCCGGGCAGCGACAGCGGCAGCGTGACCTCCCGGAACGCCTGGAACGGCGTCGAGCCCAGCGAGCGCGCGGCGGCGTTCAGGTTCGGGTCGATCCCTTCCAGGCTGACGTAGATGTTGAGCACCATGAACGGCAGCAGGAAGTGGATCAGGCCCAGGATCACCGTGGCCTCGTTGTAGAGCATCTGTATCGGTTCGGCGACGATGCCGAGCGACTGCAGCACGTAGTTCACCGCGCCCGAGACCCCCAGGATGTTGATCCACGACATCGTGCGAATGATGTAGCTGATCCAGAACGGCAGCATCAGCAGCAGCAGCAGGAACGCCTTGTTGCGCATCTTCGAGAACGCGATGAAGTAGGCCGCCGGGTAGCCCATCAGGGCGCAGCAGACCGTGGTAATCAGCCCGATCTTGAGGGTGTACAGCAGGATGTCGCGGTAGAACGGGTCGCTCAGCACCTCGATCCAGTTGTCGAGGTAGAAGCCGACCTGCTCGTCCCCGGCCGCGGTGCGCAGCCAGAACGAGTAGACGATCACGAAACAGGTCGGGATAGCGAGCAGCAGCGTGATCGCCGTCAACGCCGGCGACAGCAGCGCCCAGGGGCGCATGTCGCGCGTGTGCGCGTCGCTCACCGCCATGCCCGTCTCCCGGTTGTTTTTCCGATCTGCGACCCGTGGTCCGGGCCGTCCCTGCGCGACCGGTCTTTGGGCATTCTCACCCTTCGCCCGCCTGTCGGGTGGATTGGGCCTCGCTTGGCGGCTATAACGCAAATAGATAAGGTGAATGGTTTACATAGATATCGATAATGTCGCCGCGACGCCGGCGGCGGGAGCAGGCGATGGACGACGCCAGTCTGGAGCGTATTCCCCGTCAGCTGGACTGGAACCTGCTGCGGACCTTCATGGTGATCGTGCAGGAAGGCAGCATCACGCGTGCCGCCAACCGGCTGCTGCTCAAGCAGCCCACGGTGTCGAGCGCGCTCAAGCGCCTGGAGATGCAGCTCGACCGCCAATTGATCGAACGCGGCGGCGGCGTCTTCCGGGTGACCGAAGCGGGCGAGCTGTTGTACCGCGAATGCGTCGACATCTACGGCAACATCTCCCGCCTGTCGGTGCTGCTGCGCGACGTGCAGGAAGACATCACCGGCCACGTCACGATCGCGAGCGCGAGCCACGTCGTCTGCCCGTTCTACGACGAGACGCTGGCCGACGTGCACGCCCGGCATCCCGGCATCAGCTATCAGATCGAGGTCGATACCAGTGCCGAGGTGCAGCGCGCGGTCCTGCAGAAGACCGCCAGCTTCGGGCTCGGGCTGGTGCACGAACGCCATCCGCAGCTCAGCTACGACCATATGTTCCGGGAGCATTTCGGCTTCTTCTGCGGCCCGCGCCACCGGCTGTTCCGCCGGCGCGGGCTGAGCCTCGCCGATCTCCGGCAGGAGAGCTTCGTGTCGTTCAAGACCGACCAGCTGTCGGACGCGCTGCGGCCAGTCGCGCTGCTGCGCGCGCAGGAGAACCTCGCCGACCGGATCATCGCCACCTCCAGCCATCTGGAGGAGGTGCGGCGGATGATCGTCGCCGGCATCGGCATCGGGGTGCTGCCGATCCACGCGGTCGAGCGCGACGTGCGCGACGGCCTGCTCTGGCGCCTGCCGCCCTACGAGGCGCCGCCGGCGATCGACATCTACCTGATCGCCAACCCGGCGACCCCGTTCAACCGCGCCGAACACACCGTCCTCGCCGCCCTGCGCCGCCGCCTGACGGAGATCCCGGAAAGCCAGCGGACGTATGGATGAGGCCTGCCGGCGCTCGCGCGCGTGGGCGGTGCCGCGGCGGGTCCCCTCTCCTCCAATGGGAGGAGAGGGATAGGGAGAGGAGGGTGCCCGCGGCATTCAGAGGCGGCGGAAACCTCCTCCCCGAGCCCCTCCTGCCAGTGGAGACTGTTGCATAATGGTGGCTATACCCGTCAGGCGTCCTTCGACACGCCGACCCTTCGAGAAGCTCAGGATCGGCTGCTCAGGATGACGTCGATATTTTTAAACTGTTGATATTGCTGTCACTTTAAAGACTTTGACGGCATCCTGAGCAGGCCGCGTAGCGGCCGTGTGGAAGGACGCATGACGGCTCTCCAAAGCGGCATGCAAACGTTCCTCCTAGAGCAAGATGCTGAAAGGTGAAGCCACCTTTCAGCTGAACCTTGCTCTCTCTTCAAGCAGTTAGAGCAAAATTCATGATGAAGGTCGCCTCGACCTTGATCGATTTTGCTCTAGTGGAGCAGGGGGATGACGTTGCGTGCCGCGATACCGGGACCCAACGCTACGCCCGGTCCGCCAGCGCCTGCAGGCGGTCATCCTCCACCCGGCGCACGCTTTCGCCCGGGGCGGTGAAGCCGAGCGCGGCGTAGGCGGCTGCCGCGCTCGCGTTATCTTTGGCGACGTTGAGTTCCAGCCGGCCCCAGCCACGGTCCAAGGCGATGCGCGCGGCCGTCGCCAGCAGGCGCCTGCCGATCCCGGTGCCGCGGGCCGCCGGCACGACGTAGACGTTCTCCACCAGCATCACCGGGCCGGGACGGAACAGCGAGAAGGCGCGGTAGAAGGCGAGGTAGCCGAGGCTGCGGCCGTCGGCCTCGGCCAGCAGGACCTCGACCATCGGGGCGTCGCCGGCGAGCCACGCGGCGAGCTGGTCCGGCGCGGGCGGCGCGTTGGTCTTGCCTTCCTCCGCCATCAGGCCGGCGAGGAGATCGGCGAGCGGGCCCGCATCCTCGGGCGTGGCGGGGCGGACGGTCGGTTGGGCGGCGCTCGGTCGGTCGGGCACGGGCGGGCTCCCTCCTGTCTTGGCGGCGGCGCGCCCATTGGACGGGCGGCCGGAAGCTGCTACATCGCCAGCCGCACGACGTCCAGCCGTCCAACATCGACCGTCTTCAAGCCGAGCGAGCCCGCGAGCGACCCGTGAGCACGATCCGGATCACCAACACCCTGGCCCGCGAGAAGCAGGTCTTCGAGCCGATCGATCCCGCGAACGTCCGGCTCTACGTCTGCGGGCCGACGGTCTACGACCGCGCGCACATCGGCAACGCCCGGCCGGTGGTGGTGTTCGACACGCTGTTCCGGCTGCTGCGCCACGTCTACGGCGCCGGCCAAGTGACCTACGCGCGCAACATCACCGACGTCGACGACAAGATCATCACCGCGGCGCGGGAGAACGGCGAGCCGATCGACGACCTGACCCGCCGCACGACCGAGGCGTTCCACGCCGACATGGGCGCGCTCAACGCGCTCAAGCCGAGCGTCGAGCCGTGCGCGACCCAGCACATCGACGACATGATCGCGCTGATCCAGCGGCTGGTCGCGACCGGTCACGCCTACGCGGCCGAAGGGCACGTGCTGTTCTCGGTGCCGAGCGACCCGGCCTACGGCCAGCTGTCCCGGCGCGACCGGGAGGAGATGATCGCGGGCGCCCGGGTCGAGGTCGCCCCCTACAAGCAGGACCCGGCCGACTTCGTGCTGTGGAAGCCGGCGGCGGACGGCGAGCCCGGCTGGGACAGCCCGTGGGGCCGGGGTCGGCCCGGCTGGCACATCGAGTGCTCCGCGATGAGTGCGAAGCACCTGGGCGAGACGTTCGACATCCACGGCGGCGGGCAGGACCTGATCTTCCCGCACCACGAGAACGAGATCGCGCAGTCGCACTGCGGCACCGACGGCCAGTTCGCGCGCTACTGGATGCACAACGGCTATCTGGTCGTCCACGGCGAGAAGATGTCCAAGTCCCTGGGCAACTTCTTCACCGTCAAGGAGCTGCTGGACGCGGGCTGGGCCGGCGAGGCGATCCGCCTGGTGCTGCTCTCCGCGCAGTACCGCCAGCCGCTCGACTTCAACCGCGACAAGCTGGCGGACGCGACCGCCAACCTGGACCGGCTCTATACGGCCCTGCGCAACACAGCCGACGTCGAGACGGCCGACGGCGGCCCGCCGCCGGCGCTAACCGACGCGCTCGCCGACGACCTGAACACGCCGGAAGCGCTCGCCCAGCTGTACGAGGCGGGCCACGCCCTCAACAAGGCGACCGGCGCGGACGCGAAGGCGCGCGCCAAGGCCGAATTGCAGGCCGGCGGCCGGCTGCTCGGCCTGCTGGAACAGGACCCGGAAGCCTGGTTCAAGGGCGCCGGCGACGACGCCGAGGCGGCCGAGATCGAGCGCCTGATCGCCGAACGCACGCAGGCCCGCCGGAACAAGGACTTCGCCACCGCCGACAAGATCCGCGACGACCTCAAGGCCCGCGGCATCGTCCTGGAGGACGGCCCCGAAGGCACCACCTGGAAGCGCGAGCGGTAGCGGCCGGCCCTCAGAGCCAGCCAGACGTCTTGAGGGCCCCTCGGTAGGTCTTCCCAACCGGCACTTCGCTGCCGTCTTCCAGGCGGAGGGCAAGCCGGTGGTTGCGGCGCAAGACCTCGGCAACGGCCATCCGGGCGACCCAGTGCGAGCGATGCACGCGCAGACCGTCGGCGTCGGCCAGCTCGCGCGCGGCATCGCTCATCCGGCAGTGTATCAGCGGCTGCCCGCGGTCGGTGTGAACGCGCAGGTAGTGATCCTCCTGTTCCAGCCGGAGGAGTCGGCCGCGGCTCTCCCACGGGAGGCGTTCCTGGAAGCGGCCCGTGGGGTCCGGTGCCGCGGCCGGGTGTCGTGGCGGGCCTTGATGAGGCGCCACGCCGGCAGGCGGCGTGGCGCCGCGCCGCGGGCCGAACAGCAGCGCGACAACCGCGAGCAGTAGTCCTACCTTCCACAGCAGCGATCCAAAGGAGCTACCGCCGTCCGGTAGCGCCAGCCGGTTGGCAAGCGCGACGATCGCGGTTGCGGGGACCAGCGCCAGCGCGGCGCCGGCAAGCGCCAGGGATGCGCGCGGGGCCGGCAGCCGGTCGGCGACCCGCTGGGCGAGCGCGCCCAGGAGCAGGTGCATCAGGGCCCAGATCGCCCCGATGACACCCAGCCAATAGACCAAACGTGCCGGCAGGGCGAGCGCAGCATAGGTGCCGAACGGCCCGGTCAGCGCCAGGACGACCGCAGTCGCCAGAGCGGCTGCTATCGACCGCCCCACGGGCGCGGCCCCGGCGGCTGCAAGTCGTTCACGAACCGCGAACGTCATTCGGAAAGCCTCTTGCGCAATCGCAGCTGACGCCGGCGCAGGCGGGCTTTCGCCCGATCCGGTATCCAGGCAGACGGTATCGCCCAACGGCGCGGCCGGCAATTCGCCGGGCACGCCGGGCAAGCGCGCCGGAACCGGGCGCAGCGCGAGGACCCCATACGATGACCCTGACACCGCTGATCGCTGCTCCGCCGGTGATTCAGTTCCACGTCGCCGCTGCCACCGCGGCACTGCTCCTGACCGGGGTGCAACTGGTGGGGCGCAAAGGCGGCCGCGCACACCGTCGCTGCGGCTACGCCTGGGCGGCTGCGATGCTCGCCGTGGCGGTGAGTGGTCTGTTCATCCACACAATCCGCCTGGTCGGGCCGTTCAGCCCGATCCATCTGCTGTCGCTCGTGGTGCTGGTCAGCGTACCGCGCGCGATCCTGACCGCGCGGGCCGGCAAGGTCCGGACGCACGCATGGATCGTCGCCAGCTTGATCGCCCTGGCCCTGGGGGGCGCGGGCGCCTTTACCCTCTGGCCCGGCCGGCTGATGCACGCGGTGCTGCTCGGCGGCTAGCGGCCCTACCGCTCCGTGAGCGCCAGCCGGACCGCCAGCCCGCCCAGAAGGGTGCCGCTGACCAGGTTCATCGCGCGCTGCAGGCGGGTGGAGCGCTGGATCCGCCGGGCGCCCAGGCCGACCAGGCTGGCGACCGTGCCGTTGATCGCGATCCCGCCGAGGTTGAGCAGGCTGCCCAGCACCAGCATCTGCGCCCAGACCGGCCCGCGCGCGGGATCGACGAACTGCGGCAGGAAGGCCAGCATGAAGATCGTGACCTTGGGGTTCAGGACGTTGACCAGCGTGGCTTCCCAGAACACCCGGACGTGGCCGCGCGCGGGCAGGGCGCCGTCGCCGGCCGCGGGTTTCGCCAGCAGCAGCTTGACGGCGAGGTAGAGCAGGTAGACCGCGCCCAGCCATTTGATCGCGACGAAGGCGGCCGGGTGCGCCCGCAGGAGCGCCGCCAGCCCAGCCGCGGCGGCCGCCGTGTGGACGAAACATCCCATGCCGATGCCGAGCGCGCTGGCGTAGCCGGCCCAGCGCCCTTGCGCGCCGGCGCGGGCGATCGTGTAGGTCATGTCCGCCCCCGGCGTCAGGTTGAGCGCCAGGGTGGCCAGCAGGAACGGCACCAGGCCGGCCCAGCCGGGCAGGAAGTCGAACGGCATGGCGGATCCTCTCGCCGATGAACCGGGATCGGCGCCCTAGCCGAGCGCACGCTGTGTTCACCTGTCAACCGTGCCTGGGGTGGCGGCGTTGCTTCAGGTTATGCTGCCCGCCTCCTCCGGATCCGGGTGGCGGCGTTGTTTGGTGGGTTTGGCGAAGCGGAACTTGAGGCGTTTGCGCACGGCCGAAAAGTTGCGCAGCAGCTCCTGCTGGTTGGCCGCGCCCATGAACACGTCGGCCAGTTCGTAGGAGTAGGCGTCCTGGTCCTTGAGGTCGGACAGCACCGTGCCCGGCTTGACCCGCACGTCGATCTGGCAGCCGGGGAAGTCGGCCTCGATCTGCCGGATCGTCTCGGCGTCCGGGACCTGTGTGACGCGGGCGTCGGAGAAGCGGCGGATGAAGAACTTGGCGGCGCAGTTGGCGTCGCCCTCGCGCCCGGTCCAGTGCGGCGCCCGGCCGAGCGCCAGGTCGGTCATGATCTGGAAGTGCGGCACGCCGTGGACCTTTTCGAACAGGTCGGCGTGCGACTGCGACAGCCGCGGGTTGATCTCAAGCATGGAGAGCTTCTTGCGCTTGGGATCCCAGAAGAACTCCATGTTGAAGGTCGCGTTGTCGTAGCCGATGTGGATCATGATCCGCTTGGCCACGGCCTCCATCCAGCGCTGCACCCGACGGGGCAGGCGGGAGGGGTACTGGTAGCGCTGGAACGACGAGCGGTTGGGCAAGCGGATCGAATCCACCGTGCCGTAGATCTGAACGTCGCCGTCGTGGACGTAGCCCTCGAGCGTGCACTGCCGGCCGCCGATGATCTCCTCGGCGATGCAGAAGTGCCCGCCCACGGCCGCGACCGCGTCGGGCAGGTCGACCTTCCTGAGCAGGGCGTCGAACGGATCGCCCAGCCGGCCGATCTCGCGCCGGATGATCTGGATCGCGTTGTCGAAGTCGGCGTCCGAGCCGATCCGGAAGCCGAGCTGGCTGGCGAAGCCCTTCACCGGCTTGATCCAGAACGGGTAGTCCAGGGTCAGCTGGCTTTTGGGATCTTCGTGGAACGGGTCGACCGCGCAGAATTGCGGGATGTAGTCCGGGATCGCCTCGCGCTGGACCAGGCGCGACCAGTACTTGTGCTCGCACTTCAGCACGCTTTCCAGGCTCGCGCCGTGCAACTCGAAGCGCTGGCAGATCTGCGGCACCAGGGAGGTGGTGGGGAAGTCCCACCAGCCGATCACGCCGTCGACCGGCTGGTTACTGCCGCGCAGCCGCTGGCTCGCGGTCTGCAGCAGGGCGTCGAAGTCGATCGTGTCCTGGCCCTTGACCTCGTCGTAGGCCATCAAGGCGTGCACCTGCAGCCCTTCCGGTACGTCGATCCGCTGCAGCTTGGTGCCGTTGAACGCGTCCAGGCCAACGACGTGGATATGCTTGCTCATGGGGGCCGCGGCTTCCCTTCGACACGGTGAACGGTGCCGCGAACGGTTGCCGGGCCGGCGCCGCCGGGTCAACCGCACCGGCGTGGCGGCGCCCGCGCCCGGGATCGGCGTGGCTGGGGTAGAACGGGCGTCGGGACGGGGTCGGTTTTCCTTCGAAAGCAGCGTTTTGCACAGCTTGCCGGCCGCCCGCGCGGGATCGGTCGACGTGGACACCTTCGGTGTCCGACGCCGCAAAAAAGCCTGGTTCAACGTGTTTGAACCGCTGGCCACGCAAGGGAGCGGCCGCGGGCCGGGGTGCCGACGCGCGCCGCGGCGCCGGCACTGCTCAATCCAAAGAAATCTATCCAAATGGGCGCGGACCCAGCGTTGCCCCATATCGGCGGGGCGGTCGTCTCCGTCGGGATCCGCTACTTGCCCGGCAGCGGCTTGACGAACGTGAAGGCGCCGCGCAAGTCGCCCGGCTCGAAGCCGGTGGCGGCGTCGGCGGGGTATTGCGCGTCGATCGCCTGCCTGACGTTCTCCTTCACCGCGCTGCCGTGACAGGCGAGACAGACCTGCTGGGTCGGAATCGCCTTCATGTAGTGCAGGTAGCGCCGGCCGCCGTGCTGGATCACCGCGGCGCTTTCCATCGTCTCGAGGCTTTCGCCCGCGGCATGGCGCTGCTTGAAGTCCATCAGCACCGCGCGTTCGCGCACGCTCGGGCTGTTGCGCGGGTTGCGGACCCGAAGCGCGGTCCGGCCGACCGCCCAGCCGCGCGTTTCCGATAAGTTGCCGGCGATCGACGGCGCGGCCTCGCGGCAGACGCCGATCGCGTGCGCCGGGCCGCCTTCCCGGATCGCTGCCTGCAGTTCGCCTTTCAGGTTGGCGGAGAACGACCTCACCAGGCCGCGGGCTTCCTGAATCGCAGCCTCCGGCACTTGGCCGGTTGCGGCCTGCGCCGGGTCCGCCCGGGCGTCGCCGGGACCGGTCGCCAGCCCCAGGCCGGCCGCGATCGCCAGGGCCGCCGTCGTCGTGCGCAAAAGACGCGTCGTCATAGAACCCTCCCAAGGGGTGTGCATGGGGCGAGATTCGCTGCCCTAACATTCGCACGAACGAATATATCAGGCAAAGCGGCCTGGCGACGCGGCGATTCGCCACGGGGCGTCGCCCACGTCCGACGCGAGATGGGCTGGGCGCGCGGCGGGCTGGGCGGGAGACGGGCGGTCGCGGCGCTACAGCCGTTTGATCGCCACCCAGTATTCGCCCGGCGTGTTGGAGGTCAGCATGCGCACCCGGATGTGTTCGGCCCGCGGGTCCATGTCGGTCTCGAACTCGAAGTCGAGCGCGAGGCCGCCGGCCTTGATCCCCTCCTCGAACCGGCCGCGGAAGAAGGGGTTGTCCATGCAGGGCGCGATTTCGGTGAAGAAGTTGTGATTGATCTGTTGGGCGAAGTCGACTTCTGCAATCTCCCCTTCGATCCGGTTGTAGCCGACGATACGGCCGTCGCCGTCCAACTTGAGGACGCCGAACGGCAGCGCATCCAGCTCCGCCTGGCTCATCGCGTCCAGCCGGCTTGCGAGGTTGGGGTCGCCGAAGTCGATTTCGGTCATGTCGGGTGCCCTGTCTTTCAGCCAATCAAAGTAAACTGCGCCGGTCCCCCGCCGGCGGCTCCCGCGCTGTAGCGGTCCGGCGGCGCCGCGGCAATAAACCAGGTTACAGGCCTTCCCGGGTGATCAGCCGCGTGTAGATGGCTTCCCCGAACACCATGGTCACCATTTCGCCGTCCTCGGACAACGGCAGAAGCAGGCGTTCGAACGCGCCGGCCGGATCGCCGTCGTTGAAGTCGTACCGGATGAATTCCCGGATCGGACGGGTCTGCGTGGCGACCGCCTGGTACGGTTTAAAGAATGCGCCGGCGCTGATGTCGATCGTCTTGCCCGTAAAGCGTCCGCCCAATTGGTGTTCCAGCTGCTCGCCGACCAGCTGGAAATGAAAACGCAGCGGTTCGCGCAGCACGTCCGCCAGGATCAGCCGCGGCAGATGATGGCTGCCCAGCGCCATCGGATCGATATCGGCGCGCCGCGGCATCGCCGCGTCGCCGCGCCGGGCCAGCCAATAGTCGGCCAGCTCCCGCAGGGCGTCGGCCCGCAGTTTCCCGAAGGTCTTATCGACGGCGGCTTGGTCCAAGGAGGGGCTCTGTCGTTGCTGAGCACGGCTGCCGCGCGGCAGTGGACGTTCGAAGTCCAATAAGCTTCCGATCCAAAACTACCATACGATGGCGGCGGGGTGAGAGGGTGCGCAAAACCCGGGCGCACCGAAAAATCGAGCCCGGGGTCCGTGACGCTGCGTCAATCGGTCCCGGGCAGCCAGTCGGTTTCCTTGCCCAGCGCGTCGCGCGGCACCGAGGCGGCCAGGGTATAGGTGGTCGGCCGCTCGGCCGGCGCCAGCGCGGTCTCGGCCCAGGCGCGCACATCCTGCTTGACGGCCGCCCAGTCCGTGTCGGTTTCCGGTACCAACAGCGCCTTCAGTCGGCGGCCGCTGGGGCGCACGCGGGCCTCGCGCACGCCCGGCCGGCTCGCCAGCTTGCGGGCGACCGCGTCGGGGTGGACCGTGACGCCGGCGATCATCACCGCGTCGTCCACCCGGCCCGTGGGTATCAGATGCCGCGGCCCTTCCCAGCGCAGGTGATCGGGCGCGTCGATGTGCGCGCCGTCGGCCGCGCGGACCAGCGTGTGGGTGTCGTCCGCCACCGCGTCGCCCGGGTTCCAGGTATCGAGCAGCTGGAACGGCTTGTCCGGCTCGTCGCGCAGGCCGATCCCGGCGGTCTCGCTGGAGCCGTAGATCTCGACGATCCGCGCGAACCCGGTCTCCGCCACCAGCGCGCGGGCGGTCCCGGCGTCCAGCGGGGCGGCGGAGGAGGTGCCGGCCACGCCCTTGGGCACGTCGGCGAGCGCCCGGGACAGATAGCGCCAGACCTCCGGCACCGCGACCACTAGGTCGCGCGGCGCGAGGTGCCGGGCGAGGCCGTCGGCGCCCTCCGCGCTCAGATCGAGCACCGGCACCGTCAGCGCGCGCGGCAGCAGCACCGTGAAGATGAAGCCGTAGATGTGATGGGCCGGCACCAGGGAAATGATCCGCCGGCGCCCGGGGAGATGGCCGGCCAGCACCCGAGCCTCCGCCCAGAGGTGCGCGGCCGCGTGGACCACGCGCTTGGGCTCGCCCTGGCTGCCGGAGGAGTAGAAGACGAAACGCTCCGGACCCAGCGCCCAACTTTCCGCCGCGAGGTCGAGCCAGCTGCCGAGCTCGCGCCGGGCGAGCAGCAGGTCCTCGCGGCCGAGCCGGCGCAGCTCGAACAGGTCGGCGACCCGTTCGGCCAGCTGCAGGCGCGACAGCGAGTCCGCGCCCAGGTCGGCCTCGTCGAGCCGCCGCGCCCGGTTCAGCGCGTGCAGCGGCGGCGCGCCGCCGGTGAAATAGCCGGGGGCGTGAGCCAGCGTGCTCGCCAGCACGCGCCAGGCGTCGGTTGCGTCGAGCGGCGGACAGGGCGGCAGCGACGGGGCGTCGGACATGGTCCCCAAGGGAGATGGGCAGACGAACCTGTCGCTATTGAACGGTCTTTGGCCCCTTGAGGTCCAGGGGGCCGGCCTCGGGCAGCACGCCCAGGCGCCGCGCGACCTCCTGGTAGGCCTCCTCGACCCCGCCCAGGTCGCGCCGGAAGCGGTCCTTGTCCATCCGCTCGCCGCTTTCGACGTCCCACAGGCGGCAGGAATCCGGGCTGATCTCGTCGGCCAGCACCAGGCGCATCTCCTCGTCCTCCCACAGCCGGCCGAATTCCAGCTTGAAGTCGACCAGGCTCAACCCGCAGCCGACGAACAGGCCCTGCAGGAAGTCGTTCACCCGAAGCGCCATCTGCATGATCTCGTCCAGGTCCTGGGTCGCCGCCCAGCCCATCGCGGTGATGTGCTCTTCGGTGACCAGCGGATCGTCCAGCGCGTCGGACTTGTAGTAATACTCGATGATCGAGCGGGGCAGCCGGCCGCCCTCGTCCAGGCCGAAGCGCTTGGCGAACGAGCCGGCGGCGACGTTGCGCACCACCACCTCGATCGGCAGGATCTCGACCTCCCGGACCAGCTGTTCGCGCATGTTCAGCCGGCGCATGAAGTGGGTGGGCACGCCGATGTCGTTCAACCGGCTCATGATGAACTCGCTGATCCGGTTGTTCAGCACGCCCTTGCCGGTGATCGTGCCCGTCTTCTTGTTGTTGAAGGCGGTCGCGTCGTCCTTGAAGTACTGCACCAGGGTGCCGGGCTCGGGACCCTCGAACAGGACCTTGCCCTTGCCTTCGTAAATCCGTCTGCGTCGCATGGGTGTGTTGCTCGCCTTCGCGCGGGGGTGCGCCGTCCAGCCCACGGCTCCGGGCGTGCACGGACCGGCGGTCTATACCAACTCCACCCCCAGGATACAAACGCGCTGGGGATGCGGGGCCGGGGGCAGCGCGCGGGATCGCAACGTCGCCTCGGCGGGTCGCTCTCCCTCGAGCGGAGAGAACAGGTGCGGGTGGGATTCCCCGGCGCACGGCGAGGAGTCCCACCCGCACCCTCCCACGGCCCTTCGGGTCGCGGGCCCCGCCCTCTCCCCTCAAAGGAGAGGGGTGTGCGGCTCGACCGACAGTCCCACTACCCTCCGGTGCGGCCGACCGCGTCCACCGGGCGGTGCGGGGTGTCGCTGGGCGGGCCGGGGGCGAACAGGTATTCCGCCGGGCGCGGCTCTTGGTCCAGGGTCTGCGGCGGCGCGGGCAGGGCGATCAGGCTGGAGGACAGGGTGCCGAAGCCGCTGTCCTGCATGAAGCAGGCCGCGGAGGCCGGGCCCCGCTCGGGGTCTTGCGTGCGGTCGGCGAGCAACCGGGTCCAGGACGACCAGTCGCCGCTGCCGGGGTCGGGCGCGGGCGCCTGCCGGAAGGCGTCGAGATAGCGCCGCACCCGGGTGTCCCCGGGATCGTTCAGGTCGCCCGCCGCGATCATCGACAGCCCCTCCGGCAGGGCCTGCACCTCGACGGTGTCGGCGGGCCCGCCGTGGGCGGTTTCGCCGTCGCCCAGGTTGCGCAGCCAGTACGCCTCGCGCGCGTCCGCCACGATCAGGTTGAACGACCGGTAGGCGCCGGGCTCGAGGTCGCGCAGGGCCTTCGCGGCTTCGCGCGCCTCGGCGTGGTCGAGGGCTTCCAGCACCAGCTCGCCGCGGCTGCGCTTGTCGGCGTCCGCGCCGAGCGAGCCGTAGCGATTCAGCACCACCGCGACCACGCCCCAGTCGTTCAGCCCGGCCCAGCTGCCGCCCGACAGCGCGTCCAGGCCGGCCACGACTTCAGGGCGCTCCGGCCAGTGGCGCGCCGGCGCCTGCCAGGGCCGTGCCTGCATCTCGTCCCGGTTGGTCGCCACGACCAGCGGCCAGTCGTGGCCCGGCCGGCGCAGCACCACGGCGGTGCACATATCCATACTCCCGTTCGGTTTCGCGTGAGCTTCAGCCGGTCCGTCTGCTTCGGCGGTTCACCTTGGACCGGCGAGCCGTTATAAGATTGGATGGGACGTATCACCGCCCCGCCGCACGGGGCAATCCAACGCCTGGAGACCGCGCCAGCATGACCAGCTTCAAGGACCGCGAAGAGGCCTTCGAGAACAAGTACAAGCACGACGAAGACCTGCGCTTTAAGACGATTGCCCGGCGCAACAAGCTGTTCGGCCTGTGGGTCGCCGAGCAGCTCGGCCTGACGGGCGAGGAGGCGCAGCAGTACGCGCGCTCGGTCGTCAAGGCGGACATGCAGATGCCGGGCGACCAGGACGTGATCGACAAGGTCAAGAAGGACGTCGACGAGGCGGGCCTGTCGGAGCTGTCGGAGCACCGGCTGCACAAGCGCCTGGGCGAATGCTTCGAGGACGCCAAGCAGCAGGTGATGGACGAGTAGGCGGTCGGCGCGGCTGCGCGCGCGCGTGTTGAGGCCCCGTCGATCCCAAAGTCGGCGGGGCTTTTTCGTGTCCCGGCGGCCGCTTGCTAAGCGAGGCAGGGTGGCGCGGCGGGTTCCCTCTCATCCACTGGGAGGAGAGGGCTAGGGTGAGGTGGTAGCCGCGGCATCGCAACTGCGACAGCGTGCAGACCTACCCCACCCTGGCCCTCCCCTTCGAGCGAAGGGGAGGGAACGCGCCGCTGCGCCCGTGAGACCCGGCGAGCGGCGTTACCCCCTCAATCCGGGAACACCCGCGCGAAGATGTTCCCGACGTGCTTGGTGTGGTGGCCGGGGTCGAAGCAGTCGTCCAGGGTTTCGGCGTCGACCTTGCCGCTGACTTCCGGGTCGGCCTTCAGCAGCGACAGGAAGTCGCCGCCCTGCTGCCAGACCTGCATGGCGTTCTGCTGCACCAGGCGGTAGGCGTCTTCCCGGCTGATCCCGGCCTGGGTCAGGGCGAGCAGCACGCGCTGCGAGTAGACCAGCCCGCCCAGCCGGTCGAGGTTGGCCTGCATGTGCTCGGGATAGACCAGCAGGTTCTCGATCACCCCCGCCATCCGGTGTAGGGCGAAGTCGAGCGCGATCGTCGCGTCGGGGCCGAACACGCGCTCCACGCTGGAGTGCGAGATGTCGCGCTCGTGCCACAGGGTGACGTTCTCCAGCGCCGGGTTGACGGCCGCGCGAATGGTGCGCGCCAAGCCCGTCAGGTTCTCGGAGAGCACAGGGTTGCGCTTGTGCGGCATCGCCGAGGAGCCCTTCTGGCCCTCGTGGAAGAACTCCTCGGCCTCGCGCACCTCGGTGCGCTGCAGATGGCGGATCTCGGTCGCCAGGTTCTCGATCGAGCTCGCGACCACACCCAGGACGGCGAAGAACATGGCGTGGCGGTCGCGCGGAATGATCTGGGTGGAGATCGGCTCGCGCTGCAGGCCCATCTCGCGCGCGACGTACTCCTCGACGTACGGGTCGATCGCCGCATAGGTGCCGACCGCGCCCGAAATCGCGCAGGTCGCGACCTCCGCGCGCGCGTTCGCCAGGCGCTGGCGCGCCCGGTCGAAGGCGGCGTAGTGGCTGGCGAGCTTGAGGCCGAAGGTGGTCGGCTCGGCGTGAATGCCGTGGCTGCGGCCGATGCAGACGGTGTCCTTGTGCTCCTTCGCCCGCTTCTCCAGCGCGGCCAAGAGGCGGTCCAGGCCCTGCAACAGCAGGTCGCCCGCCTGGGTCAGCTGCACGGCGAGGCAGGTGTCGAGCACGTCGGACGAGGTCATGCCCTGGTGCACGAAGCGCGCTTCCGGCCCGACGTATTCCGCCAGGTTGGTCAGGAACGCGATCACGTCGTGCCGGGTCTCGCGCTCGATCTCGTCGATCCGCTGCACCTCGAAGTTGCCCTTCTCCCAGACCGCCTTGGCGGCGGAATGCGGAACCACGCCCAACTCGGCCTGCGCGTCGCAGGCGTGCGCCTCGATCTCGAACCAGATCCGGAAGCGGTTCTCGGGCTCCCAGATGCGGGTCATCTCCGGGCGGGAATAGCGCGGGATCATCGGCGAACGGCTCCGTCGGCTGGCAGGGCACGGTGACTTGGCGGGTCGGGTGGCGCGGACCAAAGCCCGGGGAGCGCGCCCCTGTCAAGCTGCCGCGCCGCGCGTTAGCTTGTCGTTAGATTGGCGGACGTATCGGCGGGTTCCCTCCCCTTCGCTCGAAGGGGAGGGAACCCGC
>NZ_NRRL01000031.1 GCF_016583645.1 Rhodovibrio sodomensis
CGGTGGGGTCGGACGGCGCCGGCTTGGCGGGCGGCGGCGCCGGCTCGGTCGCTTGCCGGGCGGTCTCGGCTGTCGTCTGGGTGATTGGCTCCGCCGCCTCCGCCGTCTTCGGGGCGACCGGCTGCGCGCGCGCCGGCGTCACCTCTTCGGCCGCGGCCGGCGCGGGCGCCTCGGGCGCCTCGGGCGCCGCTGCGGGTTGCTCGGCGCCGGCGATCTCCGGGTTCGATAGGTCGCGCGCGGCGACGTGCGGGCTGGCCGGCGCGGCCGTATCGGGTGCGATCTCCGCGACGTCGGCGGCGGGCGGTAGCGTCGGCTGGGCCGGCTCCGGGGCCGGCGCGCTGGCCGCCTCGGGGGGTGTCTCCGGGGCGGCCTGGAGTGGGGCGGTGTGCGCGGCGGTCGGCGTCGGCGCGACCGGATCGCTTGTTTCCGGTGGTGCGGCGGGCTTGGCGGTTGCGTCGGGCGCGTCGACCGCGCGGGCGGCGGTGCCCGGCGCCCCGCCGGCCGGGCCGAGGTCGACCTTGAGGCCGCCGCGTCCGGCGCCTTGCGCGCCCGAGGACGGGGCCTGCCAGAACACCGCCACGCCGGCGAGGTGGACCAGCGCGGCGGCGCCTGCCGCGGCGATCAGATGGCGTCCGCGCAGCTGCATGATCTCATCGACCGTCGGGCACGGTGGTGAGCAGCGTGACCCGCGCCACGCCCGCCCGGCGCAGGGCGTCCATCACCGCGATCACGCGGTTCGCCTCGGCCGCCTTGTCGCTCTTCAGCCGCACCACCGTCTCGCCCTCGCCAAGACCCGCCCGCACCGCGGTCTCCAGCGCATCCAGCGCCATCACCTGGTTGCCGAGCGCGGTCTTGCCGTCCGGGCCGACGTACACCGTGACCGGCCGCCCGGTCGGGGCGCGCGCGCTCTCGGAACTTGGCGGGGTCAGGTCGAACGGGTCCTGCTGGCCCAGCTTGCCGGCCAGCATGAAGAAGATCAGCAGCAGGAACACGACGTTGATCAGCGGGATCGTGTTCTCCGGCGCGCTGCGCCTGGGCGGACGCCGCAGCTTCATCGCTGGCCGCCCGCGCCGCGCAGCAGCTGGACCCGATCCAGGCCGGCGTTGCGCGCCGCGTCCAGCAGGTCGATCGCGTCCTGCATCGCGACACCGGCCGCGGGCTGGATCAGCAGGCGCGCCTCCGGCCGCGCGCGCACCGCGTCGCGCAGGCGCGCTTGCAGGCCCGAACGCGCCACCGGGCGGCCGTTGAGGTCGAGCGACCCGTCACCGCCGATCCGCAGCAGCAGGGCGCCGGTTTCGCCGCCGGAGGTGCCGGCGGTCGCCGGGGCCCGCAGCTCGATCGCGCGCCAGTCCAGGAAGCTGGAGGCCAGCATGAAGAACACCAGCAGGATGAACACGACGTCGATCAGCGGGGTCAGGCTGATGTAGGGGCGGCGCGTGGCGTTACTGCGCAGCTTGAGCGTGGAAGACCTGGGCGCGCTCATCGTCGGTATCCCATGTGATCGCCGCGTCGGCGGTGTAGACCCGGGTCACCGCGTCCTCCATCGCATGGGTGACCCGCTCGATCCGGCGGTCGAGCCAGTTCGCCGTGGCGGTCGCGGGAATCGCAACGGCGAGGCCGACGGCCGTGGTCATCAGGGCCGCCCAGATCCCGCCGGACAGGACGGCTGGATCGACCTGGCTGCCGGCGGCCTCCATCGCCTGGAACGCGTCGATCATGCCGAGCACGGTGCCGAACAGGCCGAGCAGCGGGCTCAGGGTCGCGATCACCTCCAGGATCCGAAGGTGCGAGCGCAGGTTCTCGATCTGCGCGGCCGCCCGCCGGGCCGTCTCTTCGCGCAGCAGGCTGCGGTCGGCGGTCGTTTGCCGTTCCGCCCGGATCGCTTCGGCGACCGTCTGCGCGACCGGGTTGCGCCGCCGGTCCAGCACGGACAATGCCTGCAAGCGGTCGCCCCGTCGGTAGGCGCTCAGCGCGCGCTCGACCGGCGCCATGTCGGCGAGCCGAAGCACGCGGAACTGCACCAGCTTGGCGATCACGACCGCGAGGGCGACGACCGAGAGCAGCAGCAGGATCGCGACCACGGGCCCGCCCAGGCGCAGGGTGTCGATCGCGCCCTGCAGCGCGCCGGCACCGCCGTCGATGAGCTTGTCCGGAATCACGGCCGGTCCCTTCCCTCCGGTTTCTCTCGAACGCGCGCCGCGGCCGGAATATAATGAGAATGCAGTGCAATTGCAACAAGCGCGGCCGCGCCGGTCGCCGCGCGGTCGCGCGCCGCAAGGCGCGGCGGGGACGTTCAGAGCTCAGCCGGGCGGGCGAGCGCCGGCAATGAACTGCGGTTATTTGATGAAGGTCGCCTCGGTGCGGGACGACGGCGCGGTCATGGCGGTGCAGTCCGGCTGGCTGTCGCCGCCGGTGTCGCACGCCATCACGCTGTTCAGCAGGACGCGGCGAATGCCGCCGCAGCTAACGCCGTCGATGTCGAACAGCTTGACGCTGGTCTTGCCGGCCGGCAGCGGGCCCGCCGCCACCGCGACGCGCTTGGCGATCACACCGTCGGTGTCGAACATCACGGGGTCGAGCTTGAACGGGTCGAACGCCGTCCCGGTGCGGTTCTCGAACACGAGGTAGGCCCGGCACGCCGCGCCGACCGGCTCCAGTTTGTTCAATTCGACCCGGATCCCATCGTCCTGGGCGCGCGCGGCACCGGCGAGGGCGAGGCCCGCGAGGGCCAGGCCGGCGACAGCAAGCTTGTTCATATCCGGGCGTCCCCTGGCGGCGGTGTCGTGCGCGCCGATACGGGTTAGGCCCGGGCTCAGCCGGGCGCCCGGTTTCGCGGCGCGTCTGAGCGCCCCGGATAATGCAAACGAGGTGCAGTTGCAATAAGCAGGCTCGGAAAACCGCCGGCCGGGCTTCGGTCGAGGGGCGAGGGGCGCGTGTCCACTTACCCGCCGAACCGATCCTTGAGCGCGTCGAAGCCGCCCTGGAAGACGCCGTTGCCGACCGTCTCCACGAGGTTTGCCGCGTCATCGGGCGCGCACTCGAACTCGGCCGTCCACTCGGCGTAGCAGCGCGCGCCGTCGGTGATCGGCAGCAGCCGCAGCACCGCGACGTAGTTCCACAGCGGCATCGGCGATTCCAGGATGCCGTAGACACAGCGCCGGGCCCGGTCGTCCAGGCCCAGCAGCTGCTCGCGCAGCTGGCCGCCGTCGGTCAGCGTGAAGTTGCGCACGCAGCCGACCGCGTCGCCCGGCAGGCCGTCCTCGATCCGGCTTTCGGCGATTCCCGGGTGCCAGTCGGGCAGGGCGTTGAAATCCCGGATCGCCGCCCAGACGCGGTCCGCGTCGGCCGGGATCACCGAGCTCGTGAATACGCTGGGCATGGCGGCGTCCTCCTCGTCGGGCGTCGGGGCGGCTCGGGGCCGGCCCGAAGTGGGCATGAGTCGCCGGGCGCGCTCAGGTCCGGGTAACCTCGTGGAACGTCTTCACCAGCGCCTCGGCGAACGCGGGGTCGTTGACGTTGTGCGGCAGGCGGATCAGGCGGCGGCGGTCGGTCTGCTGCACCGTCGCCTCGAGCGCGGCGAACAGTTCGGCGTCGGCCTCCGGGTCGTGGAACGGCTGGCCCGGCGCATCGATCGCCGAGACGCCGCCTTCCGGCAGCAGGAAGCGCACCGGCCCGTCGCACGCGTTCAGCTTGTGGCCGATCCACTCGCCCATCCGCCGGTTCTCCTCCGGCGTCGTCCGCATCAGCGTGATCTGCGGGTTGTGGACGTAGAGGTTGCGGTCCTTGTAGCGCTCCGGAACGGTCTCCTTGGCGCCGAAGTTGACCATGTCGAGCGCGCCGCAGGAGCCGACGTAGGGCACGCCGGTGCGCGCGATCGCGCCCAGCCGGTCGTCGCCGGCGGGGAACACCCCGCCCATCAACAGGTCGCAGACTTCCGTCGTGGTGAGGTCGATGACGTAGGGGACCAGCCCGGATTCGACCAGCTTCTCCATCGATTGGCCGCCCGTGCCGGTGGCATGGAACACCAGGCAGTCGTAGGCGTCGCCCAGCTCGTCGGTGACCTGCTGCACGCACGCGGTGGTGACGCCGAACATGGTGATGCCGACCGCCGGCTTGCTGTCGGCGGCGGCCGGCAGGCTGTTCGCCAGCATCCCGGCCAGCGCGTGCGCGGCGTTCGCCAGCACGACCCGGGAGATCCGGTTCAGGCCCTGCACGTCGGTGACCGAGTACATCATCGCGATGTCGCTGGGCCCGACATAGGGCGCGACGTTGCCGGAGGCGACCGTGGACACCAGCAGCTTGGGCACCCCGATCGGCAGCGCGCGCATCGCCGGCGCCACCAGCGCCGTCCCGCCGGAGCCGCCGGCGCTGATCATCCCGGCGATGTCGTCGCGGGCGCGCACGAAGCGCTCGAACGCCACGCTCATCGCGGCGATCGCCTGCCCGCGGTCGGTCAGACCGAGCACCGCCTCGGCGCCGTCCGGATGGTGGCCGGCGACCTCGCGCGCGCCGATGTCGGCGTCCGCCGCCGGGTCGGCCGTGCCCAGATCGACCAGCGTCGTCCCGACGCCGGCCGCCTCGATCCGGTCGCGCAGATAGCGCAGTTCCGGGCCCTTGGTATCCAGGGTCCCGACCACGAAGGCTGTCGGCATGCCGTTGTCCTCCCCAGGCGGTGCGCGCCGATCTGATGCCAGCGTTGCAAACCCGGGTTAGAGTGAGGCCGTTTGCAGCCCGGCGCAAGCGGTGGCAGCGCGGAGATGGTCCTGGGCGTGTGGCCCAGATGGACGCAAACCCACGCGGCAAGGACGACCCGGGCGCGGCTGATCGGTCCGGACAACCGCGTGGGCACGGCGTCACCCGAGGGGGTCGCGCCAGTAGTGTCCCTGTTCTTGCCAGAGCTATGTCGAGACGTGAGACATCCACCCTTAACGGAGGGGGACAGGCAGGGCCTGGCTTAACTGCGTGTTTCGTATGCGATCCAGGCAATCAAGATAGGCGAAGCGAGAACGAACGCCAGCAGCAACCACAAGGGTTTGTCCGGGTAAAGGAGGCTCTGGAGCCCAGTGAGGATGAATATGATGGGCAGGCTGTACGACACGATTTGGCTCATTCTGACAACCTTTGATGGGTAGTGTGCGGCGCGCGCGACTTGCCGGAACGCCGACTCAGCTTGCTGGCCGACCCTCCGCGCCAACGCTTCGAAGAGAGCGCCGGACTGCGCGCCTGGTTTCGCGAAGACCCAAGGTCTCACGCTATCTGTAGAGAGCGATCAGCCGGGCGGGCCTAATCGATTTGTCCGCGCCAGCGCGCCACTGCCGCCATCAGGCCGCCGATGGAGAACATGCAGATCAGCATGATCAGGCCCGGTTCCCAGCCGTGCTGTCGAAATTCCTCGGGGGTCGGCCACAGCGCATTCGCGATCAGAAGACCCGCGACGCCTCCGCCCAAAACACTCGTGACGACGACCACGTTGCAAATTCGATCTTGGTGCAGTCGTTGCTGCATGGCGAACCGATCCTTTATTGTTAAACTTATGCTAGTCCTACATAGCCGTTGCCGGTTAGTCGAGGTTAAATAGACGGCGATATATAGGAAATTATTTGGAAGAAATTTGACAGCATGAGCCCTATCGCGGCCGTCCGCTGAACCCATGGGCCGTCGGGCCGTCCGTTCTTCGTGGCACTAATTTAAATCGGTCACCGGGTTGCAACCCGGGCGGCACCGCCGCTTGGGGGCTTCGAACACGTCTATCTGATGCGCCGGGCATCTCCACAAAATCTGCAAGATTGCCGCCTTTAAGAGGGAGAAAAGGTTGATGACATCAGTTAGCCATAAGAGGTGGTCAAGTGAATTAGCCGAAGGCCCAAAGGCAAGGGCCATTTGTTGCGCTCATCGAAGGAGGATGTTGAAGCCATGAAACGGATAAGCTTGACGGATGAGGATCATAATCCCCGGCGTATTTTTAATCGGCGGGTCGAATGGCCGTTGGCGCTGCTTTTTGCTGCGGTCCCGCTTCTCGCGATCGTCGCCGTCGTCAAGAACGTCTTATTGGCTGGTGGCGGGGCGTGATAGCCCCGCTACCGCGTTTTGTGCCGCCAAGTCCGGTTACCGCATTCCAGCGCGAATGCTTGGCCAGCAGCCTTTGGGCTGGCTAGAGCAAGATGCTGAAAGGTGAAGCCACCTTTCAGCTGAATCTTGCTCTAGGCGCGCGGCTGAAGGCTGAGAGTGTACCTTCATCAGGGGCGCCGACCGGGCAGCGTACCCGAACCTGCGCGCTGTGACACCGATCTTGCCGGGACAGCACCGTGCGCAAGCTCCTTCGCGCATTCGACACGTCCGCTGGCAACCGCGCTTTGACCATCGCAGCCGCCCTTGGCTTGGCGTCGGTTGCGCCTGGCTTTAACGCGAACGCTGCCGGACAGCTGAGCATCAACGGGCGGGGCCAGGATTGCGATGTCGCGGGAATTCCGATGCCCGAAGCCGAAATCTCGGCGGCGCGATTGTAGCGGGTTCGAACCTGACGGCCGCCACTCTGACCGGTGCCGACCAGCGACGCGGTGATCTCCCACGCGACATACCGCTGACCAACCAGACCCTCAGGTCAGGGTCGGCGTCCGGGAGCGCGGGGGCGATCGATCCGTCCATGATGCGTGGGCGGGGATGATGCGCGATCGAGGATGCCCGCAATACCCTGGGAGGCGGTCCCAACCACCTCCCAGGGGCTGCCGGGATCAGGCCGGCTGCAGGGCATCGTCGCATGCGTCCACGACGTCCTCGTGAAAGCTGGCGTCGTTCGGCAGCTGAGGCGTGAACTGCTTCGCGAGTTCGCTGCGATTTTCGTTATCCCAGCCTTCAAGCTTCGCCATCTTCATGTTCTTTGTCTGGGTCCAGAATTTCTCTGCATTCGCCTCGCAGACCTGGGCGAGCGTCTGGACCTTGGCCTGATGCACGTTCTCGGCCATTGCGCCGGCGGTGTAGACCCAGTTCAAGCTGAACGCGACGATCGCCGCAACGACGATCCCGCCGATAGCGCCGGCGACGACGGGCTTCAACCGGGTTAGCGTGTCTTGTACGTTCATAACGCCCTCCTTCTTGATAATATTTCCGCTTTTAAACGTAAATGTGGTTGGTGAACCAATAGCCGCAACCCCAGTCAATGTGACGATTCTTTGATGAGATATGACGAAAATTTCGGCCCACGACGCAATCAGGCACGAACTTAAAGGTAACGAACCAAGGTTGCTTGCGGCCGTGGCGCGCATCGGCCGACACCGGCCCCGCCCGGCAGGTCGGCTGTGCCCTGGAAAACACCCGACAGGTGTGTCCGC
Organism: Rhodovibrio sodomensis; assembly: GCF_016583645.1. Lineage (GTDB taxonomy): Bacteria > Pseudomonadota > Alphaproteobacteria > Kiloniellales > Rhodovibrionaceae > Rhodovibrio > Rhodovibrio sodomensis. The sequence continues at coordinate 7,329 of NZ_NRRL01000031.1, forward strand.
CGACTCCCGGCGCCTACCTGGGACCCGCCGTCGGATCGGCGCCCACCTGCCGGACCTCGGACTGCAGGCGGAAGTCGGAGGGGGCGATGCCGGTCATGCGTTTGAAGGTCTTCGAGAAGGCGAACGGGTTTTGGTAGCCCACGCTGTGGGCGATCGCTTCGATGCTGACCGGGGTGGTCGCCAGCTTGTGCGCGGCGTGCTGCATGCGCAGGTGGGTCAGCTGCTGCATCGGGCTGCGGCCGAACGAGCGCTGGCAGATCCGGCGCAGATGCTCGCTGCTGACGTTGGCGACCGCCGCCATCGCCTCGACCGTCCAGCGCCGCTCCAGATCGGCGCGGACCTGTTCCAGAACGGCGACGATCCGCGGGTCGCTGCGCCAGGGATCGGCGAACCGGGCGACGTAGCGCTCGATGCTGTCGACCCAGAGCGCGCAGTTGCCGGGATCGCGGTCGCCCTCGAACACCTCGTGGTACAGCCCGAGCACCGCGTGCTGCAGCGGCTCCGCGCGGTAGTGCCCCATCACCGGCGCCATCGTGCCGACGACCGAACGCGGCGCGCTCGGCATGTAGCGCAGCCAGCAGTACTGCCAGCGGGTGTGCGGGACGGCGTGGAAGGCGTGCAGCCCGTGCGCCGGCGCGAACGACATCATGCCCGGGCGCATCGTGCGCCACCGGCCGTCCAGCAGCATCTGCCCCTCGCCGCCCAGGCCGGCGTGCACGTAGGCGCCGCTCAGGTGCAGGCGGACGATCTTGTACGGCACCGCGGCGTCGCCCACGCCGACGTGGGAGATGTGCCGGCTGGCCAGGGTCGGGCAGTCCTGGGCGCGCACGATCCACTGCACCGTGTCGTCGCCGACGATGTGGGTTTCAGACAGGTCGTCGTGTTTTGCGGCCATGGCGCGGCGGGTGATCCGGGCGTAACGTCATCAACGATCGTAGCGTGGCGAACGGGGCGATCGGAAAGGTTGGCACCCCGATAACGGGGCAGACTACGCCAATCCGCTCCGGATGCGCCAGGGCGGCGCGGGCTGTTGGCCCCTCCGTCACGTCTGGCTGCGGCGTGCTGTGAACGGCTGGGCCGGGCATGGCGGGGCGCATACGGATATGTGCGAAACGATCCAAGTGGTCTGATGAGTGTCCGGGCGGCAACGCAGCGGCGCCGCGCAAGAACCACGAGCGACACGTCGTGACTCGGGTGGTAAGCGTTTAAGGAAGGACGAAGTCCATGAAATTACCCGCTAAATTGAGCGGTGCCGCGATCGCGTGCGGTGCTGCGCTCGCGCTCGCCGGTGCGCCGGCGTCCGCGCAGGACAAGGAGCCGATCCGGATCGGCGTGATGTCGAGCCTGAGCGGCGCGTTCGCCCAGATGGGCCAGGACGGCGTCGACGGCGTCCGGATGGCGTTCGACGAGGTCAACAACGAGATCGCCGGCCGGCCGGTCGAGCTGTTCGTCGAGGACAGCGCGATGAACCCCAGCACGGCCGTCGAGAAGACGCGCGCGCTGGTCAACCGCGACGGCGCCCAGCTGGTGCTCGGCCCGCTGTCCGGCGCCGCCGGTCTGGCGGTCAAGAACGGGGCCGACGAGTTCCCGAACGCGACCATCATCGTCGCCGGGTCGGCCGCCGAGGACATCACCATGCGCGGGATCGCGCCGAACGTGTTCCGGACGTCCTACACCGGCGCGCAGCCGACCTTCCCGCTCGGCAACTACGCCTACCAGCAGGGCTACCGCAAGGTCGCCATCGTGGCCGAGGATTACGCCTTCCCGTACGCGCAGGTGGGCGGCTTCATGAAGACCTTCTGCGCGCTCGGCGGCACCGTCACCGAGAAGTTCTGGGTGCCCATCGGGACCAGCGACTACAGCTCGATCGTGGCGCAGATCCCGCAGGACATCGACGCGCTGTTCGTCGCCCTGGGCGGCACCGACGCGGTCAACTTCATCAAGCAGATGGACCAGTTCGGCCTGCTCGATCAGATCGACATCCTGGGCGGCACCGTGACCGTCGACGGCACCCAGCTGGCCTCGATCGGCCCGCTGATGGAGGGCGTCGTCTCCGGCTCGATCATGTCCGGCCAGCTGGAGAACGAAGCGTTCAAGGAGCTCGACCGCAAGTTCCAGGAGCTGCGCGGCCGTCCGCCGTCCTTGTTCGTGGAGAACTACTACCGCGCGGCGAAGTGGGCGATCCTGGCGCTGCAGGACATCGAAGGCCGGATCGAGGATCAGGAAGCGTTCCGTGAGGAACTGCTGCAGACCAGCTTCCAGGCGCCGGGCTCGTTCGTGTCGTTCGACAAGTACCACAACGTGGTTCCGGACGTGTACCTGAACCGCGTGCAGAAGGTGGACGGCCAGTGGCGCAACGTGCCGATCCGCACCTACTCGCGGGTCAGCCAGTTCTGGACCTTCGACCCGGAAGAGTACCAGGCCGCGCCGCCGTACGACCGCGACACGCCGAGCTGCCCCGGTTAAGCCCCCGCCCCAGAGCCAGGGCAAGATTAGCGCGGAAGGTTGCTTAGACCTTCCGCGGTCTTGCCCTGGCGGCACGGCTTGAACGGGACGACAACGAGGCGTTTCTCGATGACGGCTGCACTTCAACTGCACGGGATCACCAGGCAATTCGGCGGCGTGACGGCGGTCAGCAACGTCGACTTGCGGCTGGAGCCTGGTGAGCGCTGTGCCCTGCTCGGACCCAACGGCGCAGGCAAGACGACCCTGTTCAACGTGATCGCCGGGGACATCACGCCCTCGTCCGGACGCATCGAATTGTTCGGCGAGGACGTAACCCGGCACACGGTGGCAGCCCGGGTCTGGCGCGGCCTGCGGCGGACCTACCAGAAGTCGGCTCTGTTCGACCAGTTGAGCGTTGCCGAGAACCTGTTCCTCGGCGCCCTCGGACCGGGCGGCCGCGGGCATCTCACCGTGACCCACGGCCTGACGGCGCAGCGCCAGCGCTGGCGGGTCGTGGAGCGGACGGCGGACCGGGTCGGCTTGGCGGACCGCCTGATGACCCCGGCCCACGCGCTCTCTCACGGCGAGCGCCGGCAGCTGGAGATCGGGCTGGCGCTGGGCCAGGAGTCCCGGCTGATCCTGCTGGACGAACCGGCGGCCGGCTTGTCGCCGGACGAGCGCACGACGCTCACCGAGCTGCTCAAGGGCCTGTCGCGCGACAGTGCGCTGGTGATGATCGAACACGACATGGACATGGCGCTGGCGCTCACCGAACGGGTGGTCGTGCTGTCCGACGGCGCGCTGGTCGCCGAGGGCACGCCGGACCAGATCGCCGACGATCCGATGGTGCGCGAGGTCTACCTCGGCGCGGGAGGGTCGGCATGAGCGCGGAGCTGCTCGCGGTCGACGACCTGCACGTCTACTACGGCTCGGCGCACGTGCTGCAGGGCATCAGCCTGACCCACCGCGGCGGCGTGCTGGGCCTGCTCGGGCGCAACGGCATGGGCAAGACCACGCTGGCCCGGGCGATCATGGGGCTGGTCCCGGTCAACGGCGGCACGGTCAGTGTCGGCGGCAGGGCGATCACCAACCGGCCGCCCCACCGGGTGGCGCTGGAAGGCGTCGGCTACGTGCCGCAGGGCCGCGAGATCTTCCCGTCGCTGAGCGTGCACGAGCACCTGCAGATGCTGTCCGGGCGGCGCAAGGCCCGCGGCGGCGACGGCTGGACCCTGCAGGGCGTCTACGACATGTTCCCGCGGCTGCGCGAGCGCCACAACGTCTCCGCCGGGCACCTGTCGGGCGGCGAGCAGCAGATGCTGGCGATCGGCCGGGCGCTTTTGACCAACCCGTCGCTGCTGATCATGGACGAGCCCTCCGAAGGCCTGGCGCCGGTGATCGTCGATCCGCTGATCGACAAGCTGCGCGCGCTTGCGGACTCTGGCATGGCGATCCTGCTGATCGAGCAGAACCTGCGGATGGCGACCGCGGTCGCCGACCAGCTGTTGATCGTCTCCTCGGGGCGGATCGAGGCCAGCGTCGCGCCCAAGGAGCTGGAGGACGACGACCAGCTGCAGCACGATCTGCTCGGCGTCACCATGAAGGCATGATCCGGCGCGCCGCCGGCCGTCGGGCCCGGCGGCGCCGGACAGCGAGGACAGGCGAATGCCAAGCTATTTCCAATTCGTGCTCACCCTGATGAACGGCCTGACCTACGGGGCGCTGCTGTTCGTCATCGCCAGCGGCTTCACGCTGGTGTTCGGGCTGATGCGCGTGCTCAACCTCAGCCACGGCGCGATCTACCTGCTGGGCGGGTACGTCGGCTACACCGCCTCGACCACGGTGTCGCAGCTGCTGGCGCGGAGCGTGCCGGCGTTGCATCAGGCCGCCGGCGGCGGCTTCGGGTGGCTTCTGGGCGTGCTGGCGGCGGCGGTCGCCGGCGGCCTGGTGGCGCTCGTGCTGCAGCGACTGATCCGGAACGTCCACGGCGACCTGGCGCAGACCCTGCTGACCCTGGGCCTGGCGATCACCATCGGCGACTTATGCCTCTGGATCTGGGGCGGCCTGCCGCTGACGCTGGACGCGCCAGACGCGATCAGCCAGCCGGTGCGGATCGCCGGCATCCCGTATCCCGGTTACCGGCTGTTCGTGATCGGATTCGCGGTGCTCACGGGGGTCGGGCTTTACCTGCTGCTGTTCCGCTCGCAGCTCGGTCGGATCATCCGCGCCGGGGTCGACAACCGCGAGATGGTCGCGGCGGTCGGGATCAACATCGACCGGCTGTTCCTGACGGTGTTCATCCTGGGCGGCGCCCTGACCGGGGTCAGCGGCGCGATCGGCGGGACCTACCTCGCTTTCCAGCCCGGCACCGACTTCGACATCCTGACGGTCGCGCTGTTCGTGGTCGTGATCGGCGGGCTGGGCAGCCTGCTGGGGTCCAGCGTCGGGGCGCTGATCGTGGGCCTGATCGACAGTTTCGGCCGGGCCTACTTCAGCGAGCTGGCGATCTTTCTGCTGAGCGGAACGGTGATCCTGGTGCTGGCTTTCCGGACCCAGGGCCTGTTCGGCCGGGCCAACTAGAGGCACTGATGACCACGACACCCTCCTTCTCGGACAAGCGCGCCGGCGACGCCGCCGCCGCGACGGACAGCCTGCACGGCCGGCTGCGGGCGATCTCGGCGCGCCGGGTCCGGCGCGACCTGCTGCTCGGCCTGCTGGTGCTCGTTCCGGCGGCGCTGTATCCACTGGTCGGCTCGACCTTCCACGTGCAGCTGCTGACCAGCGGCCTGATCACCGGCCTGGTGGCGATGAGCTTCAGCCTGCTCGCCGGGTTCAGCGGCATGGTCTCGCTGGCGCAGATGGCGTTCTACGGCATCGCGGCCTACGTCGTGGCGATCGGCGGGCAGACCTACGGCCTGCCGCCGCTCGCCACGGTCCCGCTGGGGCTGCTCGCCGCGTGCCTGCTGGCGGCGCTGTTCGGGCTGATCGCGGTACGCTCCAGCGGCATCTACTTCTTGATCATGACGCTGGCGCTGCTGCAGATGTTCTTCGGTGTGGCGATGCAGTGGCAGTCGGTGACCGGCGGCTACAACGGCATTTCCGGGATCACGCGGCCGGAGCTGTTCGGCCTGTCGCTGCGCGACGCGGTGCCGCTCTACCTCTTGACCCTGGCGGTGTCCGCGCTTGCCTACGTCGGGTTGCGCTGGCTGTTGCAGACGCCGTTCGGGCTCAGCCTCCAGGGCATCCGCGACCGTCCCGAACGGATGCGCGCGCTCGGCTTCCGGGTCCAGCTGCACCGCTGGCTGCTGATGATCCTGTCCGGTCTGGTGGCCGGGATGGCCGGGATCCTGGGCGTCTACTACCACGGTGTCGTCAGCCCGGATGTCGCCGGCCTGACCGCCTCGCTGCTGCCGTTGCTGGCCGCGCTGGTCGGCGGCGTCTCCAGCCTGGTCGGCGGGCTGCTCGGCGGGATCTTCATCACCGTGCTGATCAGCGTGGTCAGCGCGCAGATGCAGCAGTGGTTCAATAGCAGCCATTACTGGACGGTGATCGGAATCTTCTTCATGGCGGTGGTGATCTACTGCCCGAACGGCGTGTTCGCCACGGATTCCAGAATTCGCGTGCTGCTGGCCCGCGCGCTCGGCCGGCGCGGCGGCGACGACGCGGATACCGCGCAGCAGCGGCGCTGACCCCTGGCTGCCAACAGCCGTAAGACAACCAGAAAAAGGACTTCGGACATGACGCACACCGATCGGACCGCGCTGCTGACCAAATTCCAGGAGATGGTGCGGCGTGGCGAGCCGATCGTCGGCGGCGGCGCGGGCACCGGCCTGTCGGCGAAGTGCGAGGAGGCCGGCGGCATCGACCTCATCGTGATCTACAACTCCGGGCGCTACCGGATGGCCGGGCGCGGCTCGCTGGCCGGCATGCTCGCCTTCGGCAACGCCAACGAGATCGTCCGCGAGATGGGCCGCGAGGTGCTGCCGGTGGTCAAGCACACCCCCGTCCTGGCCGGAGTGAACGGCACCGACCCGTTCGTGCTGATGGATCAGTTCCTGGCCGAACTCAAGCAGATGGGCTTCGCCGGGGTGCAGAACTTCCCGACCGTGGGGCTGATCGACGGCACCTTCCGCGCCAACCTGGAGGAGACCGGTCTGGGCTACGACCGCGAGGTCGAGATGATCCAGCGCGCGCACGCGCTCGGTCTGCTGACCACGCCCTACGTGTTCTCCGAGGCCGACGCGGAGGCGATGGCGAAGGCCGGCGCCGACATCATCGTCTGCCACCTGAGCCTGACCACCGGTGGCAGCATCGGCGCCGATACCGCGCTCAGCCTGGACGACTGCGTCGCCCGGATCGACGCTTGGGGCGCGGCCGCGCGGCGGGTCCGCGGGGACGTCATCGTGCTGTGCCACGGCGGCCCGATCGCGCAGCCGGAGGACGCCACCTACGTCCTCGAGCGGACGACCGGCTGTCACGGCTTCTACGGCGCCTCCAGCATGGAGCGGCTGCCGACCGAGCGCGCGCTGACCGAGCAGACGCAGCGCTTCAAGCGGATCCAGGCCAAGCGCTGAACCACCGACCGTATGGGGAGGGATACCGATGAAACTGGCGCGCGTGTACGTGACGGCCGTGCTGGAAGGCCCGATCGATCAGACCTGGCAGATCCTGCGCGACTTCAACGGCCTGCCGGACTACCACCCGCTGTTCGCCACCAGCCACATCGAGGACGGCAAGCCGGCCGATCAGATCGGCTGCGTCCGCAACTTCAAGGACCATCACGGCGGCCACCTGCGCGAGCAGCTGCTGGCGCTGTCCGACCGCGACTACCTGTGCAGCTACCAGATCCTGGAAGCGCACCTGCCGGTGCGGAACTACGTCTCGCAGATGAAGCTGTGGCCGGTCACCGAGAGCAACCGGACCTTCGGCGAATGGTGGGCCGAGTTCGAGGTCGACGACGCCGACCGCGAGGACACCATCGAAAAGGTGACCGACACCTTCCGGCTGGCGTTCCAGAGCGTTTCCGACCGGTTCGCCACCTAGATGTGAGCTTCCAACAGGGTGTCCACTCGGTCCCGACCGAGGAGACTGGTGATTGACAGATCATCAAACTCGCTCAGGGGGACCGAATGGACATCCACGAGAATGCCCGTCTGACATCGCACGGTCGGGCCTTGCTTGTGCGCCGCATTCTGGCGTTCGGCGAGACCCCGAAGGCCGTGGCCACGGCCTTCAGAGTCTCGACAAAAACCGCGCGCAAATGGGGCGCGCGCTTCCAGGACGAAGGCCCGGCGGTCGCGCTGTGCGCGCACGGCACGCGGGGTGCGGCGGGGACGGTCCAGGATCATGCGCGCGACCTCGCGCAGAGGCACGGGCACGACCTGGGCGAGGTCGGCGTCTGCGCCCTCTACGGTGCGCCGCGGCTGGAAGGCTGGCTCGACGGCCTGTCCGGCGGGTCGGTGCGGCTGGTGCCGTTCATGATGGCGGAAGGCTACACCTTCGACCGGCTGCGTGAACGCGTGGCGGCGCATGCCAACGGCCGGCACGTCGAGATCACGCGGCCGGTCGGGGTCCACCCGGACCTGGGCGGCCTGATCGCGCACAGCGCCCAGGCCCGCTGCGTTGCCGCCGGCTGGCGGCCGGAGCAGACCGCGCTGCTGCTGGTCGGCCACGGCACCCGCAAGCACGCCGCCTCCACCCAGACGGCGGAGGCGCACGTCGCCGGCCTGGCCGAGGCGGGCGCGTTCGCCGAGGTCGCCACCGCCTACCTGGATGACGATCCGAGCGTGGGCGACGCGCTCGCGCGGCTGCGGGCGCCCGCCTGCATCGCCGTGGGCTTCTTCACCGACGCCGGCGACCACGGGCGCGCGGATGTGCCCGAGCTGCTTGCCGACAGCCCGATGCCCACCGTGTACGCCGGCCCGATCGGTCCCGATCCGGTTCTGCAGCGGATCATCCTGGACCAGTTTCAGGCCGGCGCGCCTGACTGAGGTCGACCGGACCCTTCCGCGTTCGACCCCGCGTCCCGGTCCCCTGGACACCGGCGCGTCCGGGCTGGCCCGGCGCGTTCAGCGGTTGGCCGGACGTCCCGGCGCCGTTAGTCTCGGCTGCGACTGGAAACCCTCGGGGAAGGACGCCATCGATGGAGAGCCTCTACACCGCACGTGCGATCGCGACCGGCGGGCGGAACGGCCGTGTCCGCAGCGACGACGGGCTGATCGATTACCAGCTCGCGATGCCGAAGGAGCTGGGCGGCCCGGGCGGCGAGGCGACCAATCCGGAGCAGCTGTTCGCCGCCGGCTATGCGGCCTGTTTCGCCAACGCCGTGAAGCGGGTCGCGCGCGAACAGCGGGTCGATTGGCAGACCCCCGAGGTGTCCGCCGAGGTCGGTATCGGGCGCGTCGACACGCGGTTCCATCTGACGGTGAGCCTGCATGTCACCAACCCGGGCCTGGAGCCGGAGCTTGCCTGCAAGCTGATGGCCGACGCGCACGCGATCTGCCCCTATTCGAACGCGGTCAGCGGCAACGTCGAGGTCAGCCTGCACCTGCGGTGACCGACCGGTGACCGCGTCCCATGCAACGCCGGTGTCGGGACGGCCTGATCGGTGCGAACGCGGCGGACAGCGTGAGCGCGGACAATTCCGTCGATCCAGGATCGCGGCGGCGCCCGCCATCGCGGGTTTGCCCGTTCACGTAAGCATCCGGCCGGCAACCTGGGAATATCGGCGCCGGCCGGAAAGCTGGGTCGAGCGCTGAGGGTATGATGCTGAAAGGTAGCTCCCCTTTCAGGTGAAGTGTGTGCTACCCGGCGATCGCGTCGCGCTGCAGTTCGGCGGCGACCAGGCGCAGATGATCGCGCACCGGCTGTGGCTGGCTTTCCGCCTGCACCAGCAGCTTGGCGGCAAAGTGCGTCAGGGCGCGGTGATAGCTGGTTTGCGTCGGCATCGGCCGTCCTCTCTGTATCTCGTTGTTATCCGTCGCTTACGCTGGCGGCTGGCGCGAGGATCAACGGCGTAGAGCAAAATCGATGAAGGTCGATGCGACCTTCATCGTGAATTTTGCTCTAACTGCTGGAAGAGAGAGCAAGATTCAGCTGAAAGGTGGCTTCACCTTGCAGCATCTTGCTCTAGCCGTCGGTATAGGCCTGACCGATCGGATAGGGCGCGTTCGCCCGGCGGCCCCGCCGGCTGTGACAGGGATGGTCCCGACCGGGCCCTGCGCGACCCGCCGCGCGCGTCATGGTGCGGCGCGGAAATTGGCAGTTTTCCGGGCTTCAGCGGGCATAACACGGACTCGCCACAAGACAGCGCGCGGGCAGTTCGTCACCTTAGGCGCGTCGTCAAACGCACCCGCCCAGCGCGGCCGTGAACATGGGGCTGCGGCGCCTTCCAACCGGGAGCGCTGCAAGACGGCCGGCGGGCGTGCCGTTACATAAGAGGGGATCGAGGACATCGTGTCTGTGGAACCGACGATCGCCAAACGCCTTGCCGAAACCGCGCCCGGGTCCGGCGCCGGGACCGCAGCCAAGCATCCTGCCGGTCCCGTGGAGGTTGAAGACGGCCGCCTGTGGCGCTGGGTGGCGCGCTATGCCCCGGCGGACCGTTGGACCCAACGGGCGCTCCACCGCACCTGCCGGAACGCGCTCAAGCAGATGCGCGGCGATCCCGAAAGCCCGGCGGCCGCGCGACTGGCCCCCGAGCGACTGGCCCCCGAGCGCGTGGAGCGGACGATCGACCGCTATTTGGCGCAGCTGCTGGGCGTTGGCGAGCCGAGCCACCGCCGGGCGCGCCTCAAGGTCCACGCCATGATGCAGCGCAAGGCGCCGGTCGACCGGCCGGCGGCCCTCGGCCGGATCGCGCCGGAGCAGATGGCGGGCGCGCGGCTGGGCCGGCCGTCCGGGCCGCTGGGCCGGCTGCGGGCGGCGAACGCCAACCGGGCACCGGACCGTGGGCCGGCGCCGCTCCTGCCGCCGGAAGCGCCGCTGGAGATGCCCGAGCAGGACCTCAGCTAGGGCAAGATGCTGAGAGGTGGACTCACCTTTCAGCTGAATCTTGCCGTCTCCTCAAGCATGTAGCTCTAGGTCGCGGATCGCGGCAGCTTCACGCGGCGTCCGCGGCCGCCCGGCCGGTCACAAGACGGGCGATCGCGACGTCGTCGACCGGCTGCGGGGCAGGCTGGAGGCCCGACATGACGACACAGACATCGACACCGCCGGCCGGTGTCCCGGCCGGCATGCCGTCGACGCCCAGCGCCGCGTCGGCCGGCCTGGCGGCCCGGCTGGGGCGCGGCGCGATCGCGCTGGCGATCCTGGCGACCTCGGCGGCGGGTACGACGATCCTGGTCGGCCGCCTGAACGCGGGCGGGCTGGACGCCGTGGAGATCGCCCTGATCGCGCTCTATGCCATCCTGATCCTGTGGATCGGATCCGCCTTCTGGTTCTGCGTCGCGGGCGCGATCTGGTGGCTCAACCAGCGTCGCCTGACCGGCACGGCGGCTCAGCACGTCCCGGAACCCGACGCCGCAAGAATCCCGGCCGCGCCCGATGGCGGCGCGCGCGCCGCGATCCTGATGCCGGTCTACAACGAACCGGCGGACCGCGTGTTCGCGGCCATGCAGGCGATCTACGAAAGCGTGCACCAGGCCGGCGGGCTGCATCTGTTCGACTTCTACGTCCTGAGTGATTCCACCGACCCGGAACACTGGGTCTGGGAAGAGCGCTGCTGGCTCAGCGTGACCGGCCACCTGGGCGCGGACGGCAAGTTCTACTACCGCCGCCGGCGTGACAACGCCGGGCGCAAGCCCGGCAACATCGCCGAGTTCTGCCGGCGCTGGGGCGGACACTACGATTACATGGCCGTGCTCGACGCCGACAGCGTGATGGATGGCCGGACCCTGGTCGAGATGGTCCGGCGGATGGACGCCGATCCCGGCACGGCGCTGCTGCAGTGCTGGCCGCGGCCGGTCAACGGGCGCACGCTGTTCGCCAGGCTGCAGCAGTTTTCCGCCTCGCTGGTCGGTCGGCTGGTGGTCGCCGGCCTGGGCTGGGTGTCCGGGCGCGGCAGCACCTATTGGGGCCACAACGCGATCATCCGGGTGGACGCGTTCGCCCAATGCTGCGGCCTGCCCAAGCTAAGCGGCAAGCCGCCGCTGGGCGGCGAGATCCTGAGCCACGACTTCGTCGAGGCCGCGCTGCTGGTGCGCGCCGGCTGGGCCGTCAGGATCGCGCCGGACCTGGCCGGCAGCTACGAAGAAGCGCCGCCCAACCTGCTCCAATCGCTCAGCCGCGACCGGCGCTGGTGCCAGGGCAACATGCAGCATCTGCGCGTGCTGTTCGCCCGCCGGCTGCACTGGATGAGCCGGGTCAACCTGCTGGTCGGGATCATGAGCTTCGTGTCCGCCCCGCTGTGGGCGGTTTTCGTCGGCCTGACGATCGTCCAGGCCGGCCGCGCCGACGTCTGGGATCCGATCGCCGACGGAGGCGCGCCGACGCCCCAGGCGGCCGGCCCGCTTGGTGTCGACATGCTGGCGGCGGTGGCGCAGGAGACCCAGGTGATCGGCCTGCTTGCCCTGGCCGCGGTGCTGTTGCTGGGCCCGAAGGTGATGGGCGCGCTGCTGGTCGCGTTCGACCCCACGCTGCGGCGCAGCCATGCCGGCATCGGCCGGCTCGTCGCCGGGCTTGGGCTGGAGACCCTGCTGTCGGCGCTGGCCGCGTCGGTGATGATGGTGATGCACGCGCGCTTCGTGATCGAGGTGCTGGCCGGGCGCGCGGTCAAGTGGTCGGCCCAGCAGCGCGATGCCGACCGGGTGTCGTGGGCGGAGTGCTGGCGCGCGCACGGCGCGCAGACGGGCCTGGGCGCGGCGCTCGCGCTCGGCACGGCGGTGGGCGCGCCGACGCTGTTCTGGTGGCTGTCGCCGGTGGTGCTGGGCCTGCTGGTCGCGGTGCCGCTGTCCTACCTGCTGGGCCAGGCGGATGCCGGGGCGTGGCTGCAGTCCCGGCGCCTGTTCGCCACCCCGGAGGAGGGGACGGCGCCCGCGGTGCTGGCGCGCTGCCGCGAACTGGTCGATACGGCCGACGGCATGGACCGGCCGGCATTGGCCCAGGCGATCGCCGATCCGTGGCTGAACGCCGTGCATGTCGCGCTGATCCCGCACGCCGACCGGCCGGCGCCGCCCCGCCCCGCGCTGGCCGATGCGTTCGCCCGCGCCCGCCGCGACGGCTTGGCGGCCCTGAGCGCGGACGACTGGAAGCTGCTGCTGGCGGATTCGACGGCGACGCGCGAACTGCACCTGGCCGGGGCCAAGTAGTGTCGTCCGGCGCCGCGCTTGCGCGGGGCCGACGGCCGGATCAGTCGGCGAATAGCGGCGCGAAACTGACGGTGTAGCTGAGGAACAGCGTGTCGGCGCCGGGGTTGCTGTCGTGCAGGCCGGCATTGGAGACGTGCCGGAACGACACCCCGACCAGGTCCTCCCACGGCAGCCGGTAGCCGAGGTAAAGCTGGCTGGCGAACTGGAAGGTGCCGCCCAAATCCCGGCTGTCGCGCTCTTCCCAGGCGGCGAGGCTGGCACCGGGCCAGATCACCAGATTGTCGGCCGGCCGGATGTCCAGGAACAGGCCCACCTGTCCCAAAGCGCCGCCGTCGGTGTTGATGCTGGCCCCGATCTGCGGACCGATCCCGCGCCAGATGTCGCCCGGTCGGGCATCCATCTCGAAATAGCGGACACCCGGCCGGTAGAGGGCGCCGAATTCCGTGGCCTGCATGTCGTGGTCGATCACGTCGAAGTAACCGACGCTGAGGTCAAGGTGATCCCGGACGCCGTCGTTCTGCGCATAGGCCGGGCCGGCGATCAGCCCGACTGCAAGGCACGCCGCTGCAATGGCTGCGCGCGCGCCACCCCCGATTGTCGTCATAAAGCCCCCACTGTGCAGCCCTTACCGGCCCTGGCCTGGTGTGCTCAGGGCGCCCCTGGATGCGACCGCATTAGCGCAAGTTAGAATAGAACACAAATGTTCCGGTGATCCCGGTCCGCCAGCGGGCCCGGTCCAATGCCGCTCTACGCTAACGCGTCGCGGCCGAGGTGTCGGCAAGGAACGCGCGCATGGTATCCGCGACCGCCTGACGTTCCAGGTCGCGCACGATGAAGACCAGCTGGGTCCGGCGGTCGCCGTCGTCGGGCCAGGCGGGCAGGGCGGCTGGCGGGTGAAAGACGTGCTGCACGCCGTGGACCACGACCGGGCGCGCCTCGCCCTCGACGTTGAGCAGGCCTTTCAGCCGCAGCAGGTGCTGGCCGTAAGTGGTGACCAGCATCTCCACCCAGTTGGCGAATCGCTCCCAGTCGACCGGCGCGTCCCAGGTCAGGGTGAAGGCGTGGATCCGGTCGCCGTGACGATTCGGGTCGTGCCCGGATTCGTGCTCGTGTCCGTGCTCGTGGCCATGGTCGTGATCACGGTCGCGCTGGGCGTAGGCTTCCGCGGCCAGCCAGCGGCGGACGTCGGCCGTCTTGGTCTCGGGATCGTACAGCCCGGCGCCGAACAGGCGGTCCGGGGCGACCTCGCCGTGCGCGACGTGAATCCGGGGGGCGGCCGGGTTCAGCGCCGCCAGCCGGCGCTCCAGCGCCGCCAGCTGGTCGGGGTCGGACAAGTCGGTCTTGGTCAGCACCAGCCGGTCGGCGACCGCCGCCTGCTTTACGGATTCCGGCTGACTGTCCAGCGTCGCCGCGCCGGCCGCGGAATCGACGCAGGCGACCACGCCGTCCAGCCGGTAATCGCGCTGGACCATCTGGTCGTTCATCAGGGTGTGCAGAATCGGCGCCGGGTCGGCCAGGCCGGTGGTCTCCACGATCAGCCGCTTGAACTCCGGCACATCGCCGCGGATCCGGCGCGTGGAGAGCTGCTGCAGTGTCTTCACCAGGTCGCCGCGCACGGTGCAGCACAGGCAGCCGGAATTCAGCAGGACGGTGTCCTCGCGCGCGCTCTCGACCAGCTGATGGTCCAGGCCGACGTCGCCGAACTCGTTCACGATCACCGCCGTCTCCGCCATCTCGGGGCGGTGCAGCAGGTGGTTGAGCAGGGTGGTCTTGCCGCTGCCGAGAAAGCCGGTGAGCACGGTCACCGGGACCTGATGTCGGCTTTCCATGGGTATTAGCCCTGTGTGGGTGTGCGGGTCTCGGCGGCCGGGTTCAGGCGGGTCAGCGCCCAGACGGTGAGCCCCAGCAGGGTCAGCGCGCCGGCCTGGTGCGCCGCGCCGAGCCAGACCGGCACGACCCACAGCAGCGTCCAGATGCCCAGGCCCAGTTGCGCCGTCGCGGCCAGCGCCAGCAGGCCGAGCGCCCGGCGCGCGGTCAAGGCCAGCGGGCGCGCGCGCGCCCAGAGCCATAGGCCGAGCGCGGCGACCACCGTCAGGATCGCCAGGACGCGGTGATTGAACTGCACGGCCGCCGGGTTCTCGAACGGGTTCAGCCAGGTCGGCTCGCGGATCCAGTAGCCGCTCGGCACCCACTGTCCGGCCATCTTGGGGAAGGTGTTGTAGGTCAGCCCCGCATTGATCCCCGCGACCAGCGCGCCCGCCAGGATGGTGACCGCGAGCAGCCCGGCGAACGCCCGCAGGCCCAGGCGCAGGCCGCGCGCCCCGGAACTCACGGCCGGGGCGGGCGCGAGCAGCGTGAACGCCACCCACAGCACGTAGGCGTAGATCAGCAGCGCGAGCCCCAGGTGCGCGGCCAGGCGATACTGGCTGACGTCGGTCCGCTCGGCGAACCCGCTCGCCACCATGTACCAGCCGACCAAGCCCTGAAGCCCGCCCAGCGCGAACATCGCGATCAGGTGCGGGGTGAGCGCGCGGCGGATCTTGCCGCGCAGCAGCAGGATTAGGAAGCCGCCGGCGAACAGCGCCCCGATCAGCCGCCCCCACAGCCGGTGGATCCACTCCCACCAGAAGATTTCCTTGAACTCCGCCAGGCTCATGCCGCGGTTGATCTGCTGGTATTCGGGGATCGTCTTGTAGAGCGCGAACAGCCGCTCCCACTCGGCCTGGGTCAGCGGCGGCAGGGTGCCCGAGATCGGCGCCCATTCCATGATCGACAGGCCGGATTCGGTCAGGCGCGTGATCGCCCCGATCACCGCCATGGCGAAGATCATGCCGGCGACCGACAGCAGCCAGACGCCGACGGCGCGGTCGCCGGTGCGGGCGGCTGTGCTGCGGTCAGTGCGGTCGGAGGAAACGGCCAGCGTGCTCATGGCCGCCGATATAAGCCAGCCCGCCCGACCGGCCAAGCGCGGCGGATGGGCGCGGGGACTGGCGGGCAATGAACAGGTCCCATCGGTACAACCTAATTTTTGCGGGGCCCGCTTAACTGCCTTTCAGTAGCGGTGCTGGTTTGCGCGGTTGTATATTTCCGTGCTGCCAAGTTCGGGTGCTGCCGGGGCGCGGTTAACTGCCGCAAGGTGCGTTTACGAGTTTTTTCCGGTCCGACTGCACGTCTCGGTGGCGGGTACGCCTGAAACTTGTGTATATGCTCCTTGACACAAACTCGGGTCGAATTGGGTGGGCGTGCGGTGACTCAACGACGCGACGAGACGGGCAGCGCCCAGACCCCTTCGAGCGGTGGCCGTGCAGGCCTGCCGCCGTCGGCCAAACTCGCGCGCCGTCGCGAGCGCTACTTCAGGCCTTTGTTGGTACTCGCGCTGGCGGTTGTGAGTGTCCTCGGGCTTGAGCTGTTCGACCCCTACGGCATGTCGTCCGCCAGCGACCGCATATCCCGCCAGAGCATCAACGCCGTTCTGGCGCCTTGGTACGACCTGGAAGGGCGGCCCGCGCCCGAGGCCCGGGAGCCGGTCGACGCCGGGGAGCCGGCCTCGGCCCAAGACGCGGCGATCGTCCTGCTGATCACCGACCGCAGCCTCGAAAACGCCCATCTGTCCTGGCCGTTGGCCGCGACGCAGTGGCTCTACAGATTGCAGCAGTTGGCGGAGGAACACCGGCCGGCGGCGGTGGTGTTCGACGTGCTGTTCACCCACGAGCGGCCGGACCCGCGGGTTCCTGCGGCGTATCGGCCGCAAGCGCGCAGCGGACTTCCGAATTGTCAGTTTGTCGACCCGGATCCCGCCAGAAACGTCGCGAAGGCGAAGCTGCGGTCGCAACTCCTGATGGACCGCCACGACCCCCAGTACCGGAGCGACCTTGACCCGGTGCGCGCGGCGAGCCATCCGAAAAGCGCGTTCTGGTGCCTTAAATATCATTATCGGCCGGTTGATGGTCCGACCTATCCGGTCGACGTCGACGGGCCCGATGGCCGCTATGGCACCGGCGACGATATCCGCCTGGATCCCAGAATCCCTTTGATCCAAGCGGTGCCGAACCCGGCGGTTTCGGGGGCGATTGCCCGGCGGCTGATGAGAGCCGAGGCGCCGGGCGATTTCGTGATGTCGCAGGGGCCGGCGGTCCGGAACCTGAGCGACGCGGCCTTGCGGGATCGGCTGTTGATCCCCGGACTGCGGGGCATCGCGACGCCGGCCGTGGTCCAATCGGTAACCAATCCCCAGGAGCCGGGCGTCGTCCCGTTGGCCTTCAACCTGCAGGTTACCGGCGATGACGGATCTCAGCACGGCGTAAACTTGACCACGCCCGCCGTGGCGGCGCTTGCGGCCTACTGTCGCCACCTTTCGTCGGCCGATTTTCCCGGGTGCCGTTCGCTGAACGCCGAGGCGCGCCGATCCACCGCCCCGAGCGATACCGTCACGGGTGACGGGGATGCATGGGACTGGCGGCGGCCATTGTTCCTGCGTTGGGGTCTACTTCCTGCGGAGACCGAAAGCTTCGTAAAGCCGGACGGCAATGCCTGGCCAGGCTATCGCTCGCGCGCCCAGACCTGCACCTACCCACGCTCGGCCCTGGAGCAGGGCGACGGTTTGTTCGCCCGGCTCAAAGAGCTTGTTACCCGGGCGCACTGGAGTGTCGACATCGCTCTTTCCGACGGGGCCGGCGTCGACCGGGCCGGCGATCCGGGGTCGGCGCGGCAGAACTGCCTCTACACCCCCACGATGGTGGTCGACGTCGACCACTGGCCGGTTCGCGTCACCGACCTGATGCGCACGCATCCGGACGGGCCGGTCGACTTGGGAGAGCTGATCGACGGCCGCGTGGTGTTCATCGGCACGAACTTCGACGTCTACAGGGACGAGACGCTGTCTCCGGTGCACGAGGCCCTACCGGGTGTCTACAAGCACGCGATGGCGTTCGACAATCTGCTGCGCTTCGGGGACGACTGGAAGACACCCGCGCCCCCGATCATCGGCGCCGGGTTGAGCCTGATCGACTTGCTGCAAGTGCTGGCATTGGCAGGGTTGGGGGCCGGCGGCCTGATGCTGCGGGAGTGGCTTTCGCCGACGTATGTCCTAAACGGGTCGACCGAGGCATCGAAGCGCGACGCGGCGTGGGAGCCAATCCTTATCGTCGGGTGTCTGCTCGGGCTGCTCGTGCTGTGCCTGATCGTTACGCCGTGGCCGGCCGCCGACTGGCTGACGATGCTGCCCACGCTGGCCGTATACTACCGGGAACGCTTGTTGTTGGCCGGTCAAATGACCGGTCGCGCGTTTCTCGCCGGCGCCAACCGGCTCCTGCTCCAGGTCGGCCGCGGGCGGCGCGGGCGCGACGTGCTCCTGATCGCGTCGGCGGTTGGGGCCGGGCTTGGCCTGTGCGCCGAGCCGAACGCTGTTCTCGCCTGCGCGGCCCTGTTCGCCGTCCTATGGGCCTTTGGCTGGACCGGCGTTCAGTTCTGGCGCGTCGCGCGCGCGCGTTTCCGGCCGGCGCCGTCGCATCCGGCCGCCGCCATCCTGGACGGACATGCCTACGACGGCCGTTTGCCGCAGCCTCCCTTCGCATCCCGCTGCGCGCACTTCCCGCCCCCGAAACCTGATGGAGAACGATCGTGACACTCCGATTTGCCGCCGCCGTTCTGTTGGCTCTGGTAACCGCGGCCTGCTTCGCCGGCCCCGTGCGCGCCCAGGAGCGCTACGCCGACCACGTGATCGACAGCTTCGAAAAGGACGTGCTTCGCGCGTTCGATCCGGTGCGGCGCGTACCGGCGGACCGGGTCCGCGTCCGGGATATCCAACAGACCGAGCGGCAAAGCGGCACCGTCGTCAAGATGCGCAGCGTCGACGACTTGGTCTGCCTGAAACTGAAGCCGGGCACCGGCCGCGAAGAGGCGTGCGTGCTTGCCGCCGATCTCAGTCCCTGCGTCTGCGACTACGAGGTCGCCGACATTCCAGCCAAGCAATCCCAACAGGGGGGGCTCGCCGGGGTGGTGATGCCCAACGGCGGCAGCTGTTCCTGCAAGTGAGCCCCCTGTGCCGGTGTTTGGCCGACCCCACGACACGAGGAGTAACGGTGTGATCCAGTCAAGGAATGCGCGCGCGGGGCTTGCCGGCCTCCTGGCGGCCGCTGCCCTGTCCGCGTGCGTGACGGCGTCCGGCGGCAGCGCCCCGGCGGCTCCGGAGATTGGCTTCGTCGAGACCCGGTTCGATCCGAACGGCCCCGTTGAGACGACCGGCAACGTTGTGCGCGCAGGTACTTACGACGTGCCGCGCGGTCTCTACGGCATGGTCGGACGTGACAGCGTGCTGCTGCGCAGCGCGGATATGGACGGATACCTGCGCGAGGTCCTGAACCGGGTCGCGCGTGCGGTCACCGCGGCTGACTATACCGGCGAGGTGGGCGTGTTCGTGACCTCCCAGGCCAGCTTTCAGGCGGTCACCACACCGGCGAACGAAATCCTGGTCAGTTCGGGGGCGCTGGACGGGATGGCGAGCGAGGAGGAGGTTGCCTTCGTGGTGGCGCACGAACTCAGCCACGTCCTGCGCCAGGATCTTGAGCGCGGTGAGGTCATGGGCGGACAGGACCAGACCGCGACGCAGCTTTTCCGGATCGGGCAAGCGGCAAGCGATCTCGGGATCCGGGCCCTGACCGTGGTCGAAGGCGATCCCGAGGAGGCCAGGAAGATCCTGGCCTTGCGCCGTCAGATCTCGATCGCCGTGCACGCCCTCCAGCTGGCGCTTGAGAACAACGTCGGGCCGGCCTGGACGCGCGGGCAGGAACGGATCGCCGACAAAGCGGCGGCCGACATGATGCACAAGGCCGGCTACAACCCGCTGAACGCGGCCGCGGTCTTCGGCAAGCTCGGCGAGGCTCAGGCGCAGCGCTCGGCAGAGGTCGACCGCCACCTGAAGGAACTGACCCGTCTGACGGGCGAACTGGTGGCACTGCGCGAGAACGATCCGATGATCGCGCGGCTCAAGGGCGCTGGCGTCTCGCTGGGCGGTGAGCTGCTGGCCGGCGTGACGGACGCGGTGCGGGCCGATCCCTACGACGACGCGCGGGAACGCGAAGCGGCGTTCAAGGCCTATGTTGCGGAGCGCTACGGGTTGACCGAGCCCGGTCTCGGAAATGTCGCCAGTTTGAAACGCGTCAAGGAAGGCGACACCGACTACGCCGCGGTTCGCGCGCGGGTCGAGCTTGCGCGGGAGGCGGAGCGCACGTTCGAGGCCGCGCTGACCAGCAGCGCATCCGGCGAAGGCCAGGCGCCGACCATGAAAGACAGCGTGGCGCTCGCCCTGCAGGCGATTTCCGGACCCGGCAGCGAGGCCGGTCTGCCGCGGCTCGTGTTCCATCGGATCCGGAAGGAGACGGGCGACCAACGCCGGGCCCGGCTGAACCTCGAAGCGATCATGGCGCAATCGCGGCTTGGGCCGGCGCCTGTGATCGCGACAGCCGAGTATTTCGCGCACACCGGCGACCGCGAGAAGGCGCTGGAACTGGTCGACCGGCTGGCCTTGCGGTACGGCGACACGCAGGTCTATCCGGTGGCCTACGACGTCACCCACGCGCTCGGCGACACGGTCGAGGCGGAACGCATCCTCAAAGCCTGTCTCAGCGATGTGACGACCCAGTACATCCGCCTGCAATGCCGGCAACGCGAACGGGCACACACCCCTGAGGATGAAGAGCCGGGCTTCATGGAGAAGCTAGTTGGAAACGGCGCTGACTCCGGGGATGCCGCGGCCGACGGGACGGACGATACGCCGGCCGCATCGGAGCCCCAGGAGCCGGCATCGGGTCCGGGCTTTTTCGACGGGATGCGCGACCTCGTCAACTAGAGCAAGATGCTGAAAGGCGAAGCCACCTTTCAGCCGAATCTTGCTGTCTCTTCAAGGAGCTAGAACAAAATTCACGATGAAGGTCGACTTGACCTTCATCGATTTCGCTCTAGCGCGAAGCCGCGACGGGAAGAACCACCGCGAAGCTGAACCTCGCCCCCGGATGAACTGGCTGAGCGCAAACCTCGGCCGTCCCGCGTTGCGCTCAGCCGGGTCGCGGCAAACCGCGCGATCGCGCCCGAGCGCGGACCCGGTGACGCGGCTGCGACGTTGCCGCGCCCAGCCCCTACTGCAGCGTGTACTGCGCGTCCACGACGCTTATCTCGTCCGGGGTGATCACCTCGCGGCTGGCGACGCGCACGCTGTGCAGCTCGCCGTCCAGGTTTTCGCGCCAGAAGGCGAGGAAGCCGTGCAGGACCGGGTATTTCGGGACCAGATCGTAGTCCTGCCAGATGAACGTCTGCAGCAGGCTGGGGTGGTCGGGTAGGCGGTAGAAGATTTCGGCGACCGTCAGGCGGTAGCCGTCGAGCTGCGGGACCAGACGATGGTCCATCGGGCACCTCCAAGACCGTTGGGCGGTCGGGCGGCGCGGGCGACGGGTCGGCCCAGGGACCTTGAGGCTACGGGCCGCCCGCCGGCACGCGGGACCGCACCCCTTCAGGATGCCGTATCCAGCGCGGCGGGCAAGGAAAAAAGTGTTTTTGTCCAACTGTTTGGCAGCCACCGGCGTGGACTGCTGCCAGTCCCCGCCAAGCCGCTGGGATGCTCGGACTTGGCGCCACCAAGTGCCACAGCACTTTCTTCCACACAAGCGACTTGACTTGCACCGCCGGGCTCCTTACTTGACTAGCCCTCCTCGGGGGAGAGTGCTAACAACCCGGCGGGCAGTGGGCGCTGGCCGCCGACGGGCTCGCCCGACGACCGAGGGGACAGGCGTCAAGCAACCGCGCCCGCTTCATCCAACCGGCCCGTATCCGCGCACGCCGCGGCCCGGGAAGGGGCGCAAGAACTGGTAGGGAGACACCAGACGATGAAATTCCGTCCACTGCACGACCGCGTTGTGGTCAAGCGTCTCGAGCAGGATGAGAAGACCACCGGCGGAATCATCATTCCGGATACCGCGAAGGAAAAGCCGATGCAGGGCGAAGTACTCGCCGTCGGCCCCGGCGCGAAGGACGAGCAGGGCACCGTGCAGCCGCTCGACGTTCAGGTCGGCGACACCGTGCTGTTCGGCAAGTGGTCCGGCACCGAGGTCACGGTCGACGGCGAAGACGTCCTGATCATGAAGGAGTCCGACATCATGGGCGTCCTCGAGGGTCAGGCGGAGGGCAAGAAGGCCGCGTAACGCGCCGCTTGCCCCGCCTTCAGAGACCTGAGAACAAACCGTCAATACCTTTTCCGGAAGTAGGAAACACAGAGATGGCTGCCAAAGACGTCAAATTCGGTACCGACGCGCGCGACCGCATGCTGCGCGGCGTCGATATCCTCGCCAACGCCGTCAAGGTGACGTTGGGCCCGAAGGGTCGCAACGTCGTGATCGACAAGTCGTTCGGCTCCCCGCGCACCACCAAGGACGGCGTCACCGTCGCCAAGGAGATCGAGCTTAAGGATAAGTTCGAGAACATGGGCGCGCAGATGGTCCGCGAGGTCGCGTCCAAGACCAACGACCTGGCCGGCGACGGCACCACCACCGCGACCGTGCTGGCCCAGGCCCTGGTTCGCGAGGGCGCCAAGGCCGTGGCCGCCGGCATGAATCCGATGGACCTGAAGCGCGGCATCGACCTCGCGGTGGCCCAGGTGGTCGAGAACCTGGCCAGCCAGTCCAAGAAGGTCTCCGGCTCCGAGGAGATCACCCAGATCGGCACGATCTCCGCGAACGGCGACCTGGAGATCGGCAAGATGCTGTCCGACGCGATGAGCAAGGTCGGCAACGAGGGCGTGATCACGGTCGAGGAGGCCAAGGGCCTGGAGACCGAGCTCGAGGTGGTCGAGGGCATGCAGTTCGACCGCGGCTACCTCTCCCCCTACTTCGTCACCAACAGCGAGAAGATGGTCTGCGAGCTCGACAGCCCGTACATCCTGCTGTTCGAGAAGAAGCTGAACAGCCTGCAGCCGCTGCTGCCGGTGCTGGAGAGCGTGGTCCAGTCGAACAAGCCGCTGGCGATCATCGCCGAGGACGTCGAGGGCGAGGCGCTCGCCACCCTGGTGGTCAACAAGCTGCGCGGCGGCCTCAAGGTGGCGGCCGTCAAGGCGCCCGGCTTCGGCGACCGCCGCAAGGCGATGCTGGAGGACATGGCCGTCCTGACCGGCGGCCAGGTGATCTCCGAGGATCTCGGCATCAAGCTGGAGAACGTCACCCTCGACATGCTGGGTCAGGCCAAGCGCATGACCATCACCAAGGACGAGACCACGATCGTCGACGGCAACGGCAAGGCCAAGGACATCGAGGGCCGCGTCGCCCAGCTGAAGCAGCAGATCGAGGACACCACGAGCGACTACGACCGTGAGAAGCTGCAGGAGCGCCTGGCCAAGCTCGCCGGCGGTGTCGCCGTGATCAAGGTCGGCGGCGCCACCGAGATCGAGGTCAAGGAGCGCAAGGACCGCGTCGACGACGCGATGCACGCCACCCGCGCGGCCGTCGAGGAGGGCATCGTCCCGGGCGGCGGCGTCGCCCTGCTGCAGGCTTCCAAGGGCCTGGACAAGCTGAAGGGCACCAACGCCGACCAGCAGACCGGCATCGACATCGTCCGCCGCGCCCTGCAGGCGCCGCTGCGCCAGATCGCCACCAACGCCGGCGTCGACGGCGCGGTGGTCGCGGGCAAGCTGATGGAGAGCACCGACCCGCACTGGGGCTACGACGCCTATAAGGGCGAGTACACCAACCTGGTGAAGGCCGGCATCATCGATCCCACCAAGGTCGCCCGCTGCGCGATCCAGGACGCGGCCTCGGTCGCCGGCCTCTTGATCACCACCGAGGCGATGATCAGCGAGAAGCCGGAGAAGCAGTCCAAGGGCGGCGGCATGGACTACGACGCCGCCGGCGGCATGGACTTCTAAGACGAGCTACCACCGGCTGAGAGCTGGGGCCGCGGGGGAGACCCTGCGGCCCTTTTTCATGTGGGCGCTCTCGATATCCAGGAGCGGACGCTTCGCGGGTTAGCCTTGCCACAGCAAGTTGATCCCCTCTCCTCCAATGGGAGGAGAGGGCTAGGGAGAGGAGGGTGCGCGCGGCCTCGACAACTGAGGCAACCTCCTCCCCTAGCCCCTCCTCCCACCTTGGAGGAGGGGGATCATTCGGAGGTGAAGACGGGGATGAGATACCCCCGCCAACCGCCATCGGACCGCAACATCTAGGTGGACTCGCCCCCGTTATCCACAGGATCAAGCGCACACGATTGTTGCGCGGGTGAATTGATCCTGGCACTCTCAAAATATGGTGGCGGGCGAGGTCGCGGTCTCGACATCTGGCACTCGCCGCGCCGGCCATCCCTTGGCGGCTGCATTGGTGGGAGCACGCGCCACGCCATGATCTCTCTCGACCGGCTGAGCGAGTCCGATCCCGGCAACCCGATCGATCTGCTGGAGGAGCTGGTCTCCGCCAACGACTGGGCGTTCGACCGCCCGAGCGACGCGGAACTGGCGATCCAGGTCCAGGGCAAGTGGGTGGACTATCACCTCTGGACCGTTTGGCACGCCGACATGCGGGCGATGTCGTTCGCCTGTCATTTCGACTTCCGGGTGCCCGAGGCCAAGCGCCGCGCGGCGCGCGACCTGATCGCCCGGTTCAACGAGACGCTCTGGCTGGGCCACTTCGACTTCGTCAGCGAGGACGGCTCGATCCTGTTCCGCCATACCGTGCCGCTGCGCGGCACCGCCGGGGCCAGCGTCGAGCAGCTCGAAGACCTGGTGGACACGGCCGTCGGCGAGTGCGAGCGTTTCTACCCGGCCCTGCAGCTCGTCGTCTGGGGCGGCCAGCCCACCTCCGAGGCGCTCGCCGCCGCCCTGATGGAAACCGTCGGCGAGGCATAGCGCGGCGCGCGGGTTCGCAGGCCATCGCAGCGGGTCCCCTCTCCCTTGAGGGGAGAGCACCAGGGTGAGGGTGGGACTCCTCGGCTACATCCGAGGAGTCCCACCCTCACCCTCCCACGACCCTTCGGGTCGCGGGCCCCTGCCTCTCCCCTCAAGGGAGAGGGGATGCAACGGCGGGTCCGCTCTCCGTTACGGTGAACGGGCGCTTAGGCGGGTCCCCTCTCCCTCGACGGGAGAGGGTCAGGGTGAGGGTGAGACTCCGCAGCGCACGGCGTGGAGTCTCACCCTCACCCTCCCATGCGGCTATCGCCGCGCGGGCCCCTCCCTCTCCCGTCGAGGGAGAGGGGATCGCGCCGTGCCGCTGTAAACAAAACGCGCCACACCCGGGAGGCACTGCGACATGACCAGCGAACGGCCGCTGCTGCTGGTCGGCGGCGGCAAGATGGGCGGGGCGATGGTGCAGGGCTGGCTAGCCCGCGGCACCGCGGCCGAGCGCATCCACGTCGTCGATCCCAGCGCCGACAACCGCCGTCCGCTCGCCGACAGGGGCGTCAACGCCGTCGCCGGTCTGGACGAGCTGCCGGACGGCCTGGACCCGGAAGTCGTGATCCTGGCGGTCAAGCCGCAGGTGATGGGCGAGGTCGCGCCGCCCTATGCCCGTTTCGCCGCGCCCGGCACCGTTTTCCTGTCGATCGCGGCCGGCAAGACGATCGGCTTTTTCGAGCAGGTGCTGGGCGCACGCGCCGCCGTCGTCCGCTCGATCCCGAACACGCCCTCGGCCGTTGGGCGCGGCATGACGGTGGCCTGCGCCAACGCCAACGTCACGGCCGAGCAGAAAGACAGCTGCGATGCCCTGCTGCGCGGCATCGGGGAGACCGGCTGGGTCGACGACGAATCCCAGATCGACGTGGTCACCGCGGTCGCCGGCAGCGGGCCCGCCTACGTCTTCTACCTGATCGAATGCCTGGCCCAGGCCGGTATCGAGCACGGCCTGCCGGAGCAGCTGGCGCGCAAGTGCGCCGGCCAGACGGTTGCCGGGGCGGGCGAGCTGTACCGCCAGTCGGACGAGACGGCGGAACAGCTGCGCCGGAACGTCACCTCGCCCAACGGCACGACCGAGGCCGCGCTCAACGTTCTGATGGCGGCCGACGGCCTGCGCCCGCTGATCGGCCGCACGGTCGAAGCGGCGGCCCGGCGCAGCCGCGAGCTGGCCGGCTAGGGCGCCCGGTTCCGCGATGGAAGCGCCCAAACTCAAGGGCAGCGTCAAGCGCGTGCACGACGCCCTGGTCGCGGGCGGCTGGCCGGCCCAGCTGCGCCGCGTCGACGCCAGCGCCAAGACCAGCGCGGGCGCGGCCGATCAGGTCGGCTGCACGGTTGCCCAGATCGCCAAGTCGCTGGTGTTCAAGGGATCGCACAGCGGCAAGGCCGTCCTGGTGATCGCCAGCGGGGCCAATACGGTCGACCCCGAGCGGGTCGAGTCGCTGATCGGCGAGGCGACCGAG
Source organism: Rhodovibrio sodomensis (assembly GCF_016583645.1). GTDB lineage: Bacteria > Pseudomonadota > Alphaproteobacteria > Kiloniellales > Rhodovibrionaceae > Rhodovibrio > Rhodovibrio sodomensis. The sequence goes on from NZ_NRRL01000031.1 coordinate 33,455, forward strand.
CGCGCGGACGCGGCTTTCGTTCGCCAGGCCACCGGCTTCGCCATCGGCGGCGTGGCCCCGGTCGGCCACACCGCGGAGATCGTCGCCGCGATCGACCAAGACCTGATGCAGTTCGACGAGATCTGGGCCGCTGCCGGCGCCCCCGACGTGGTGTTCCCGCTCAACCCCCGCCAACTGGCTGCCATGACCGGCGGTGTCGTCGGACGGGTGAAGACCTGACGCCGGCTCTCTAATCCCCCTCCTCCAGGTGTGGAGGAGAGGCTAGGGGAGGTGGGACCACGAGCGTCAGTGCCGCGGGCAACCTCCTCACCCTGTCCCTCTCCTCCCATTTGGAGGAGAGCGGACCCGCCGACGCGGCGTGCGAACCCGCGACCGCTTAAATCCAGTCGCGGCAGACGTACTTCACTTCCGTGAACTCCTCCATGCCGAGCCGGCCGCCCTCGCGGCCCAGGCCGGATTGCTTGACGCCGCCGAACGGGATCGGGGCGCCGGTCACCTTGGTGCGGTTGACCGCGACCATGCCGAACTGCAGCGCCCGGCTGACCCGGTAGATCCGCCGCGGGTTCATCGTGTGCAGGTAGGCGACCAGGCCGTACTCGGTCGCGTTGGCGCGCTGGATCGCCTCGTTCTCGTCGTCGAACGGCGCGATCGCGGCAACCGGGCCGAAGGTCTCCTCCTGGAAGATCTTGGCGTCCGAGGGCACGTCGGCGAGCACGGTCGGCTGGAAGAACAGCGCGCCCGCCGGGTGCCGGCCGCCGCCGCACAGCACCCGAGCGCCGCGCGCCTTGGCGTCCTCGACGTGCTCGACCTGCTTGTCGAACGCGCCCTGGTTCATCAGCGGGCCGATGTCGCAGTCCTCGGGCCCCGGGCCGACCGTGAGCTCGGCGGTCTTCTGCGCGAACTGCTGGCAGAACTCCTCGTAGATCGCCCGCTCCACCAGGATCCGGTTGGCGCCCAGGCAATCCTGGCCGCTGGTCGCGAACTTCGCCTTCACCGATTCGTCGACCGCTTCGTCCAGCTCGGCGTCGGCGAACACCAGCACCGGCGCGTGGCCGCCCAGTTCCATCACCAGCTTCTTCACCGTCGGCGCGCACTGGCCGTAGAGCAGCCGGCCGACCTCGGTGGAGCCGGTGAACGAGAGCGCGCGCACCCGGTTATCCTCGGTCCAGGGCGGGACGACGGTGCGGGATTCGCCGGTGACGACGTTGAAGATGCCGGCCGGGATCCCGGCGCGCTCCGCCAGTTCGGCGAGCGCGGTCGCGGAGAACGGCGTCTCCTTCGACGGGTGCGCCACCACCGGGCAGCCGGCGGCCATCGCCGCCGCGGCCTTGCGGGTCAGCATCGCGGCGGGGAAGTTCCACGGCGTGATCAGGGCGCAGATGCCGATCGGCTCGCGCCAGACCTCCATCTCCGCGTCCGGCAGGTGGGAGGTGACGTTCTCGCTGTTCGGGCGCTTCGCCTCCTCGGCGTAGTACTCGATGAACGAGGCGGCGTAGTCGATCTCGCCGCGGGCCTCGGAGATCGGCTTGCCCTGCTCCAGCATCATCAGCTGGGCCAGCTCTTCCTTGTTCGCCGTCATCAGGTCGAACCAGCGGCGCATCAGCCGCGAGCGCTCCTGCGGCAGCAGGCCGGACCAGTCCTCGAACGCGGCCTCGGCGGCGTCGACCGCCTGGCGGCTTTCCGCCGCCGACAGCGCGGCGACGCGGCCGATCACCTGGCCGTCGGCGGGGTTGCTGACGTCGATGCGCCGGCCGTCGGCGCCGCTCTGCCACTGGCCGGCGATGTAGGCCTGGTCGCGCACCAGCTTCGGGTCGCCGATGTTGGCCAGCGGCGAGCCCGCCGGCAGCTCGGATGGGCTGGACATCTAATCCTCCGTCGTGGGGGCCGATCCGGCGCGCTGGCTCCAGGCGCGCGGAAGCCGCGCCGCGGGCCAGGCGGGATCGGCCGATGGATCGCGGCGGTCGCGGGGGGCCGCGCGGGCGCCCACGGGAGCCGGCCGGCGCGAGGCCGGCGCGGACCGCGGCGTCCGGCGCGCGGGTCGCGGCCTGCGCGCACGATAACCGCAGGCAGCGCGGCGGGTCCATGTCCGTCCACCGCGACGGCGCCGGACGGCTCGTACGCGCGCTTGGCGGATGCCGTCGGCGCCTGCGCGAAACCGGGCCCGACGGAGGCCGCCGGCTTTGCGTTTGCGCCTGCGGCTTGCTATCAAACCGCGCACTTTTCAGCAGTCTCGATCGAGAGGAAGGACCGGCAGCGATGGCCTACCAGTATAGCTACGTGATGAAGGGCCTGACCAAGACCTGGCCGGGCGGCCGGGAGGTCCTGAAGGACGTCTGGCTGTCGTTCCTGCCCGGGGCCAAGATCGGCGTGCTCGGCCTGAACGGCGCGGGCAAGTCGACGCTGCTCAAGATCATGGCCGGCCTGGACACCGAGTACAACGGCGAGGCCTGGGCCGCCGACGGCGTCAAGGTCGGCTACTTGCCGCAGGAGCCGCAACTCGACCCGAACACCGACGTCGCCGGCAACGTCATGCAGGGGCTGGGCGAGATCAATCAGCTGGTCGACCGGTTCGAGCAGATCTCCGCACGCTTCGCCGAGGACCTCGATGCCGACGAGATGAACAAGCTGATCGAGGAGCAGGCGGAGCTGCAGGAGAAGATCGACGCGGCGGACGCCTGGGACCTCGACCGCACGATCGAGATCGCCATGGACGCCCTGCGCTGCCCGCCGGGCGACGCCGACGTCAGCCGGCTGTCGGGCGGCGAGCGCCGGCGCGTGGCGCTGTGCCGGCTGCTGCTGCAGAAGCCTGACCTGCTGCTGCTGGACGAGCCGACCAACCACCTGGACGCGGAGAGCGTGGCCTGGCTGGAGCGCCATCTGGAGGAGTATCCGGGCACGGTCGTCTGCGTCACCCACGACCGCTACTTCCTGGACAACGTGGCGGGCTGGATCCTGGAGCTCGACCGCGGCTACGCGATCCCGCACAAGGGCAACTACTCGAACTGGCTGGAGCAGAAGCAGAAGCGCCTGCAGCAGGAGGAGAAGGAGGAGAGCGCCCGCCAGCGCGCCCTCAAGCAGGAGCTGGAGTGGGCCAAATCCTCGCCCAAGGGGCGGCAGTCCAAGGCCAAGGCGCGCGTGCAGAAGTACGAGGAGCTGCTGCAGGAGCAGAACCAGCCCAAGCAGCAGGCCGAGTCCGGCCGGATCGTCTTCCCGACCCCGCCGCGCCTGGGCGACCTCGTGGTCGAGGCCGATCGGGTGCGCAAGGGCTACGGCAACACTGTCCTGATCGACGAGCTGTCGTTCAAGATGCCGCCCGGCGCGATCGTCGGCATCATCGGGCCGAACGGCGCGGGCAAGACCACCCTGTTCCGGATGATCACCGGGCAGGAGGCGCCGGACCAGGGCAGCATCCGGATCGGCGACACGGTGCAGCTCGGCTACGTCGACCAGTCGCGCGACAGCCTGAACGCCAAGCGCACCGTCTGGGAGGAGATCTCCGACGGCAACGAGATCATCGATCTGGGCAAGAAGCAGGTGAACTCGCGCGCCTGGGTCGGCGCGTTCAACTTCAAGGGCCGCGACCAGCAGAAGGAGGTCGGCACGCTGTCGGGCGGCGAGCGCAACCGCGTCCACCTCGCCAAGATGGTCAAGAACGGCGGCAACCTGCTGCTGCTCGACGAGCCGACCAACGATCTCGACGTGGAGACGCTGCGCTCGCTCGAGGAGGCGCTCTTGGAGTTCCCGGGCTGTGCCATGGTGATCAGCCACGACCGCTGGTTCCTGGACAAGATCTCGACCCACATCCTGGCGTTCGAGGGCAACAGCCACGTCGAGTGGTTCGAGGGCAACTTCCAGCAGTACGAGGACGACCGCATCAAGCGCCTCGGCGAGGAGGCGGTGCAGCCGCACCGGATCAAGTACAAGCGCCTGGAGCGCTGAAGCGGCCGGGACGCCCGCGTACCGTCCGCGTCGCCACGAAAGTGTGGATCGCACCGCCCGCGTCGGCCTGGCGCGGGCGGTGTTTTCATGTCGGGCGCCGACGTGCTGGAATACCCCTGGGCGGCGCGATCAACCGCACGGGAGGCGAGATGTTCGACAAGATCCTGGTACCGATCGATACCACGCACGAATCTTCCTACAAGAAGGCGCTGCCGCTGGCGGCGGAAGAGGCGCGCCACCACGGCGCCAGCCTGAGCGTGGTCACCGTGATCCCGGACGTCGAGCCGGTGGACGCCGGGCGGGCCGAGCCGGCGGAAGAACAGCGCCGCCTGGACGCGATTCTGAAGGAGCACGGCCCCAGCGACATGCAGGTTGAGGCGCTGGTCGAGCGCGGCGACAGCGTGCACAAGACGATCCGGCGGAAGGCCGAGCAGCTCGGCTGCGATTTGATCGTGATGAACTCGCACCACCCGGAACTGAAGGACTACGTCCTGGGGTCGAACGCGTCCCAGATCGTCCACCACGCCAAATGCTCGGTGTTCGTGGTGCGCTGACGGGTAGGGTGCTCGCTCGGCGCCCAATAAAGTCCCCTCTCCTCCACTGGGAGGAGAGGGCTAGGGAGAGGAGGGTGCTCGCGGCGTCGATATCCGAGGCAACCTCCTCCCCTAGCCCCTCCTCCCAGTGGAGGAGGGGAATGAATTTGGTGGGAGATTCGGAAAACTGGCCGCCGCCCTACCGGTCGCCCGATGGCGACAGGTCGCCGTTGCCGTCGGGGGCGTAGGCCCCCTGGGCGAGGTTGTCCTCCAGCATCGCGATCAGGTTGCCGATGTTGCCGCCGGCGCGCTGGATCGCAGAGTTGTACTCGCTGCGCAGGGTGATCGCCATCGACACGCCCTCGGCCTTGATGTCGACGATCTCGTAGCCGCCGTCCGTCGGGCGGACGCGCCAGATGACTTCGACCTTCGGGCCGTCGCCGCCGGTCTGGCCCGGCCGCGCGACCAGGGTGCGCACGGCGTACAGGCTCGGCTGGGCCGGATCGGGGCGGGCGCCGGTGACCCTGAAGTCCTCCTGCCCGTAGTCCTTGAACAGCGGCAGGAAGCGCTGCGCCAGCACGCGCTTGAAGACGTCCTGGAACCGGTCCCGCTGCTGCGCGCTTGCGACCCGCCAGTAGCGGGCGAGCACGAAGCGGCTGATCGCCTCCAACGCGAAACCGCGTTCCAGCAGGTCCATGAACTGTTCACGACGGGTTGCTTCGGGGACGTCCGCGCGGCTCAGCTCGTCGACCGCGTCTTGGCCCAGCGATTCGATGAACTCGGCCGCGCCGTCCGGGCTGCCCTCGGCGGCCGCGGCGGCGCCGGGGCCGACCGGGGCAACCCCCAACAGCAGCGAGAACGCCGCGACGGCCAAGCGCCGCGTCCAAGCCGTGGTCTCCAGCCTCATGCCGGGTGCATCCGTGTTTTCTGTTGCTTGCGCGTCGCCGCTTGGCGGACCGGCAGCCGCGCTACTCGCGCCGCGGCCCGTCGGTGTTCTGGATCGCGGCCTCGCGGCGCTGATAGTACAGGCTGCGCGCCCGGGCATAGAAGTCGACCGAGTCCGACTTGATGTCGCGGATCAGCTCCAGGTTGCGGGCCCGTCGGTCGACGCCACCCGCGGCGCTGGCCGCGATCGACAACGTCCGGGCGCCTTCGACGTAGGTCAGCGGGTCGAGCAGCCAGTCCACGCCGCGCCCGGCGGCATCGCGCGCGCTCGACGGGCCGAACACCGGCAGCACCAGATAGAACCCGTCGTCGACGCCATAAACCGCCAGCGTCTGACCGAAGTCCTCGTCGTGGTAGGGATGGCGCTCGTCGACGATGTCGAAGAAGCCGAGCGAGGTGATCGTGTTGACGAAGAAGCGCGCGGCGGTGTCGTTGGCGCGCTCCCATTCGCCCTGGAACACGTCGTTGGCGAGGATCACCGGGCTGGACAGGTTGCGCACGAAGTTGCGCACAGAGTTCTTGACCCCGGTCGGCACCCAGAAATCGTAGGTCACGGCGACCGGCTTGAGGATCAAGGTGTCGAACGCGTCGTTGATGGCGAACACGAAGCGGTTCGGCACCTCCAGCGGGTCGTTCGGCTCCTCGTAGCCAAGCAGGTTGTCGTCGCCTTGGCCGGGCGCGCCATCCCCGGTCGCCGCACAGCCCGCGAGCAGCAGGACGACGGCGCACGCGCCCGCAATCTGCCGGCCGGGAAGACCGCTGAACCACCTCGCCATGAACACTTCCTTCACGTCCCCTGAGTCCCTGCCGCGGGCGGGTCGCGGGCCGAGAATCCGGGATCGCCGGGAGCCCGCGAGATCGCCCTGCAAAGTCGCTCGGATAGCACACGGCTCAACTGTTGAGAAGCGTGCACGGCGGCCTGGACGCATCCTAGGAATCACACTGTTGCAAATTTGCAAAGATCGCCGCGGAACGCCGATGTTCGGCGCTGTCGGCTACGCCCGCTCCACCGTCGGAGCGGCCAGCAAACGCCGGTAGATCGGCAGCATCAGCGCGGGCAGCATGAAGATCGGCAGCTGCGCCACGGCGAAATACAGCAGCACGTCGAAGTCGGTGCCGGGCGGCAGAGCGGCCAGCAGCAGGCCCATGTTGCAGTTGCCGCTCATCAGGCCGACCGTCAGCGCGCCGCGCCGGCCGAGCCACGCGAACGCCAGCCCGCCCAGCAGCTGCAGCAGCGGGTTGGCAACGAAGGCGGCGAGCGTCCAACCGGCGACCATGGCCGGCTCGGCCAGCAGGCGTGCGGTGACGCCGTCCATGATCGCCACGCCGAAGTACAGCATGACCAGCACGGTGAAGCCTTCGATCTCGGGCTTGTAGCGGTCCAGGCGCGCCGGGCCCGCGCCCTTCCGGATCGCCAGCGACAAGAGGAACGCGGGGCCGACGATTGCCGCCAGCCGGGCCATCAACGCGCCCACCGAGATCTCCAGGTCGAGCCCGAGCAGCATGAGCGCCATCGGCGGAACGGTGAGCGGTGTCAACAGCGTCGCGATCAGCCCGCCGACGATCGCCAGCGCCCCGTCCAGGCCCAGCAGCACGGCGATCGCCGAGGCGCTCAGGATCGGCGGCGCGGCGGCCATGAGCACGAGCGAGACGGCGAGAGACTCCGGCAGGCCCACCGGCAGCAGGGTCAGCCAGATCACCACCGGCGCGCCGGCGAGCAGCCAGACCACCAGCGCGGTCGCCAGCACCGGCCGGCGCAGATAGGCGCCCATCGCGCCCCAGTCGACGCGCAGCAGCATCGCCGTCAGCAGCACGATCACGCCGACCAGCAGGTACGGCCGCGCCGCCGCGGCCAGCGGCGGCAGCGCCAGACCGATAAAGACGCCCGCGAACAGCACCCGCGTGGCGTGCCGGCTGAGCAGGGCGAGCAGGCGGCGGGGCTGCAAGGCGGCGGGCATCGGGCGGATCGAATGACAACGGGCGCATGAACGGTGCGTACACCGAACCACGGTTGAGGCCCCGGGTCGACCGATAACGCTGTGGGCACCGCATTGGGGCGGGTCGCTGGCGCCGCCGCGCGGGTGTCAGGCGAAGCTGTCGCGGGCCTGCGGGGCTTGTAGTCTGAAATTGACATGCGTGAGTGTCGCGTTAGCCTGACACTTAATAACCGACCCACACGGTTGGTCAAAGACACCCCCGGGGACCGGCGGCCGCACCGCGGTCTCGCCCGCATCCGGGGCGGCCGGGCCGGAGCCGCCGGTCGCCGGCCGAGCGCAGCAGCAAAGCAGGATGAGGTGGCTCCATGACGGAATCGGCGACCGCCGACACCGGCCAGAGCGAAGCTGAGGGCGAAAACGAAACCCAGGTCATCGCCATCTACGGCAAGGGCGGGATCGGCAAGAGTTTCACGCTGTCCAACCTGTCCTACATGATGGCCCAGCAGGGCAAGAAGGTCCTGCTGATCGGCTGCGACCCGAAGAGCGACACCACCTCGATGCTGTTCGGCGGCCGCAGCACGCCCACCATCATCGATACCTCGGGCAAGAAGAAGGCGTCCGGCGAGGAAGTCCGGATCGAGGACGTCTGCTTCAAGCGCGACGGCGTCTACGCCATGGAGTTGGGCGGCCCCGAGGTCGGCCGCGGCTGCGGCGGCCGGGGCATCATCCATGGCTTCGAGCTGCTGGAGAAGCTGGGCTTCCACGACTGGGGCTTCGACTACGTCCTGCTCGACTTCCTGGGCGACGTGGTGTGCGGCGGGTTCGGTCTGCCGATCGCCCGCGACATGTGCCAGAAGACGATCGTGGTCGCGGCCAACGACCTGCAGTCCGTCTACGTCGCCAATAACGTCTGCTCGGCCGTCGACTACTTCCGCCGGATGGGCGGCAACGTCGGCGTCGCCGGCCTGGTCGTGAACAAGGACGACGGCACCGGCGAGGCCGAGCAGTTCGCCGAGCAGGTCGGCATCCCGACCCTGGCGAAGATTCCGGCCGATGACGACATCCGCCGCAAGTCGGCGAACTACGAGATGATCGGCTATCCGGGCAGCCAGTGGGCGCCGCTGTTCGAGGAACTGGGCGTCAAGGCCGCCGAGGCGCCGCCGGTGATGCCCGCGCCGCTCGAGCACGAGGGCCTGCTCGACCTGTTCAAGGGCGAGGATGTCGGCCGCGACGTCGAGCTGGTGCCCGCGACCCAGGAAGACATGTGCGGCGGCAAGCCGCCCGAAAAGGAATCGCTGGAGGTCGTGTACGACGAAGCGTGAGCGCGCCATAGCTGCTTCCCCTCCTCCACGTGGGAGGAGCGGTAAGGGGAGGAGGGAGCCGCCGGCATTGACCGTGCAAACCTCCTCTCCCGAGCCCTCTCCTCCCGCTGGAGGAGAGGGGATAAAGGAGATCCTGCACACAAAGGCAGGGCACGCGCGACAGCCCGCATCACGCCAACAACGACAACAGCGCGCTTGAGGCAGGCGACGCGAACCCGCAAGAGCGGAGGCCCGTGATGACCGACTATTCCGCCGACGCCGAGACCGAACAGACGGCCCAGGCCCAGGACACCCCCACGATCGACGCCGAGGCGGCGGAAGCCGCCGCGCAGGCGGAAGGCGGCTGCCACGGCGGCAAGCAGACCCTGATGGACGCCGCGCAGAAGGCCGGCAAGTCGGAGGTTCTGCAGAAGCTGCACGCGGACTACCCGACCGGCCCGCACGATCAGCCGCAGTCGATGTGCCCGGCCTTCGGCTCGCTGCGCGTGGGCCTCAGGATGCGCCGGACCGCGACGATCCTCTCCGGGTCGGCGTGCTGCGTCTACGGCCTGACCTTCACCTCGCACTTCTACGGTGCCCGGCGCACGGTCGGCTACGTGCCGTTCAACTCGGAGACCCTGGTCACCGGCGAGCTCTACCAGGACATCAAGGACGGGGTCGAAAAGATGGCCGATCCCGACCGCTACGACGCGGTCGTGATCATCAACCTGTGCGTGCCCACGGCCTCCGGCATTCCGCTCGACCGCCTGCCGCGGGAAATCGACGGCGTCCGGGTGATCGGCATCGACGTGCCGGGCTTCGGCGTGCCCTCCCACGCGGAGGCCAAGGACATCCTGGCGGGCGCGATGCTGAAGTACGCCCGCGAGGAGGCCGAGGCCGGCCCGGTCGCCAAGCCCGACAAGGCGGTCGAGGACTGGCCCACCGTCACCATGCTGGGCGAGATGTTCCCGGCCGATCCCGTGGGCGTCCGGCAGATGCTGGAGCCGATGGGCATGAAGGTCGCGCCGAACGTGCCGACGCGCGAGTGGCGCGACCTCTACGCCGCGCTCGACAGCCGGGTCTGCGCCGCCACCCACCCGTTCTACGTCCGCTCGGTCGAGCAGTTCCAGCGCGCCGGACGCGAGGTCGTCGGCTCCGGCCCGGTCGGTGTCGAGGGCACCGCCGACTGGCTGGAGCGCGTCGGCGTCGCCGCCGGCATCGCGCGGGCCAAGATCGACGACGCAAAGGCGAAGGCCACCGCATCGATCCAGGCGGCGCTGAACGAGAACCCGATCGACGCGCGGATGATCGTCTCCGGCTACGAGGGCTCGGAACTGCTGGTCGCGCGCCTGTTGATCGAGTCCGGCGCGGACGTGCCCTACGTCGGTACGGCCGTGCCGCGCACCGAATGGTCCAAGCCCGACCTGGAATGGCTGGAGAGCAAGGGCTGCCACGTGCAGTACCGCGCCTCCCTGGAGCAGGACGCGGCGGCGATGGACGACGTCAAGCCGGACCTCACCATCGGCACCACGCCGCTGGTGCAGAAGGCGAAGGAACGCGGTTGGCCCGGCATCTACTTCACCAACATGGTGTCCGCCCGGCCCTTGTTCGGCGCGGCCGGCGTCTCCGCGATGGCGAACATCGTCAAGACCCACACCGCCAACGACCGCTTCAAGCAGATGGTCGACTTCTTCGAGGGCGTCGGCCAGGGACACACCGCCGGCTACGGCTTCACCGAGGTGCCCTCGGCCAAGCGCAAGATGCGCAAGGCCAAGTCGGAGAAGCGCGATACCGGCGTTCCGGACAGCGTGGGGACCTGAAGCCATGCTCGTTTTCGACCACGACCGCGCGGGCGGCTACTGGGGCGCGATCTACACCTTCACCGCGATCAAGGGCATGCGGGTGGTGATCGACGGCCCGGTCGGCTGCGAGAACCTGCCCGTCACCTCGGTGCTGCACTACACCGACGGCCTGCCGCCGCACGAATTGCCGATCACCGTGACCGGCCTGGCGGAGGACGAGCTGTCGATGAAGGGCACGGAGGAGAACCTGAAGCGCGCCTCCTCCACCCAGGACAACGACCTGCCGGCGGTGGTGCTGACCGGCTCGATCGCCGAGATGATCGGCGGCGGCGTCACGCCGGAGGGGAGCAATCTCCGCCGCTTCCTCTGCCGGACCATGGACGAGGACCAGTGGCAGGCCGCCGACCGGGCGATCAACTGGCTGTGGACCGAGTTCGGGCCCAAGAAGGGCAAGACCGACAAGCCCAAGCGGAGAGAGGGGCAGGACAAGCCGCGGGTGAACATCATCGGGCCGATCTTCGGCACCTTCAACATGCCGAGCGATCTGGCGGAAATCCGGCGGCTGGTCGAGGGCATCGGCTGCGAGATCAACATGGTGTTCCCGCTCGGCAGCCACGTCCTGGACATCCCGCGGCTGAACAACGCCGACGTGAACATCTGCATGTATCAGGAGTTCGGCCGGAAGATGTGCGAGGCGCTCGACCGGCCGTACCTGATGGCGCCGATGGGCGTGTTCTCCACCACCAAGTTCCTGCGCAAGCTGGGCGAGCTGACCGGCGCCGACCCGGAGCCGTTCATCGAGCAGGAAAAGCACACCACCCTGAAGCCGATCTGGGATCTGTGGCGCTCGGTCACCCAGGACTTCTTCGCCACCTCGAGCTTCGGCGTGGTGGCGCACGAGACCTACGCCCGCGGCCTGCGCAAGCTGCTGGAAGACGAGATGGGCGTGCCCTGCGCCTTCCATCACGCGCGCAAGCGCGGCAAGAAGCCGGACAACGCGGCGATCCGCCGGGACGTGCAGGAGAACACCCCGCTGGTGCTGTTCGGCTCCTATAACGAGCGGATGTACAACGCCGAGATCGGCGGCCGGGCGATGTACGTCCCGGCCTCGTTCCCGGGCGCGATCGTCCGGCGCAGCACGGGCACGCCGTTCATGGGCTACGCCGGGGCGACCTACGTGGTGCAGGAGTTCTGCAACCAGCTGTTCGACGCGCTGTTCCACATCCTGCCGCTGTCCACCGACATGGATGACGCCAGCGCCACGCCGACGAAGGCGCAGGCCGACGAGGCGGCCGAGCAGACCCTGCCCTGGGCGGCGGCCGCGCAGGCCAAGCTGGACGACTACATCGAGACGCAGCCCTTCCTGGTTCAGATCTCCGCGGCCAAGCGCCTGCGCGAACAGGCCGAACGGGCCGCCCGCGAGCAGGGCCACGCCCAGGTCGAGGGCACCCACGTCGACGCGGCCCGTGGCGCGCTCAAGCGCCAGGCCGCCTAACCTCCTGGGAGACCCGAGATGGCCGAGATCGGCGACCACCGCGCGGGCACCTCAGCCGAGCGCCATCACACCCGGGAAAGCCCGGAGTATCGCCTGCTGGTGCTGGGCCTGTTCCCGCTGTTCCTCGTGGCGACCGTGCTGGTCCGCGTGCTCACGCTCGGCCGCGGCCGCTTGGTCGCCCGCGACCGCCCGCGCCAGTCGGTGCTCGCCGAAGCCCGCGCCGTCGCCGACACCATCCTGCCCTGGGCGTTTTCGAAGGGCTGACTCCCAGCGCTGGTCGCCGGGCGCGAATTGGCTTTCCTGCCTGCCCCCGGTCTTCCGATCTGGCACGACGGCGGGGCGATTAAGCGGTGTCCCTGGCGCACTGCCGACACGCGCGACCGCCATGCTTGAATCGCGCAACCGAACTGGGTAAGAGGTATCGAGTTTTAAGCTGAACTTTGTATTTGGCCAGAACAGTAACTCCCTGATGATGCTCAAAGAATTGGCGCCACGGGCGAGTCCGCTCTGGCTACATCATGGGCTGACGCCGAGCAAGTCGAAGGCCTTGGCCTGCAGCGGCGTGGGCTGGGTCGGCTGATCGAAGCTGTAGGCCGGGTTGCTGGGCATGCTGACGGTGTTGAGGCACAGCGTGCCCAGGTCGTCGAGCAGGCTCTGGAAGCTGTGCACGGGCAGGCCGTGGTCGGTCCGCCGGG
>NZ_NRRL01000032.1 GCF_016583645.1 Rhodovibrio sodomensis
GTCCTGCCAACTGTACGCGGGGGTCGCGCCGAACGCCAAACGGCGCCCTGGCTTGTTCAAGGGCTAGGTTTACCCGGAGGGCGGGCAGACCTTCCGCGATCTTGCCCTAACTCGCCGCCTCCAGCTGCTCCTGCAGTTCCAGCCAACGGTCCTCCGCCCGGGCGAGCTGGTCCTTGACCTTGCCGTGGGCGACCTGGAGTTCCTGCAGGTCCGCGGTCGGGCCGTTATAGACCTTGGGGTCGGCGAGCTTGGCCTCGATCTCGCGCTGCTTTTCGTTCAGCCGTTCGATCTCGCGCTCGAGCGTCTTCGCCTCGTTGCGCAGTTGTTTGGTCTGTTCGCGCGCTTCCGCCGCCTGCTTGCGCCGTTCCTTCTTGGACAGCCCGTCGTCCTTGGCCGGCTTGCCGGCGCCCGGATCGGCCTTGCCCTTCTCGGCATCCTGCTGGCGCTTGGCGGCGGCCCGCTCGGCCCGGCGCTGCTCCAAGAGCTGCTGGCGGTAGGCCTCCAGGTCGCCGTCGAACTGCTTCGCCTTGCCGTCGGCGACGATCCACAGCCGGTCGACCACCAGCTCGATCAGGTGCGGGTCGTGGGTGATCAGCACGACCGCGCCGGCGAATTCGTTGAGCGCCTCGATCAGCGCCTGGCGCGCCTCGATGTCCAGGTGGTTGGTCGGCTCGTCCAGGATCAGGAGGTGCGGGGCGTGCCGGGTCATCAGCGCGAACAGCAGGCGCGCCTTCTCCCCGCCGGAGAGGTTGCCGACGGCGACGTCCGCCTTCTCCTGGGTGAAGCCGAACCGGCCCAGGTGCGCGCGCACCTGGGTCTTGTTGGCGCTGGGCATGACCTCCGCCATGTGCTGCACCGGCGTGTGCCCGAGGTCCAGCTCGTCCGCCTGGTCCTGGGAGAAATAGCCGATCCGCAGCTTACCGGGCGTGGTCATCTTGCCCTTGAGCGGCTGCAGCCGGCCGGCCAGCAGCCGGGCGAAGGTGGTCTTGCCGTTGCCGTTGGCGCCCAGCAGCGCGATCCGGTCGTCCTGGTCGATCCGCTGGTTGAGGGCGCTCAGGACCGGGTTCTTGGGATCGTAGCCGACGTCGACGTGGTCGAGCGCGATCAGCGGCGGCGGCAGCTCGTCCGGCTGCGGGAAGTCGAACCGGACCGCCTTGTCCTCCTGCACCTCGCCGATCGGCTGCATGCGCTCCAGCATCTTGATCCGCGACTGCGCCTGGCTGGCCCGGCCCGCCTTGGCGCGGAAGCGGTCGACGAAGCGCTGGATGCGCGCGCGCTCCTTCTCGCGCTCCTCGTGCATGTGCTGCTGGCGGCGCAGCTGCTCGCGCCGGGTCTCCTCGAACCGGTCGTAGCCGCCCTGGTAGGTGGTGACCGTGCCGGCCTGCAGATGCGCGATCTTGTCGACGCACTTGTTCAGCAGCCGGCGGTCGTGGCTGACCAGCAGCATCGTCCCCGACCAGTCGCGCAGGTAGCCCTCCAGCCACATCGTGGCTTCGAGGTCGAGGTGGTTGGTCGGCTCGTCCAGCAGCAGCACGTCGGGCTCGGAGAACAGCAGCGCTGCGAGCGCGACGCGCATCCGCCAGCCGCCGGAGAACTCCTTGCAGGCGCGCTGCTGGGCGGCGTCGGAGAAGCCCAGGCCGGACAGGATGCGCGCGGCCCGCGCCTCGGCCGAGTGGGCGTCGATGTCCGACAGACGCATGTGCACTTCGGCGATCCGGTTGGGATCCTCCGCCGTCTCCGCCTCGGCCAGCAGGCGCGCGCGCTCGGTATCCGCGGCCAGCACGGTTTCCAGCAGCGTTTTGTCGCCGGCCGGGGCTTCCTGGCGGATATAGCCGATCTGGCTGTTGGTCGGGACCTGGACGGCGCCGCCGTCCGGCTGCAGCTCGCCGGCGATCAGTTTCAGCAGCGTCGACTTGCCGCTGCCGTTACGGCCGATCAGGCCGACGTTCTCGCCGCCGTTGACGGTGACGTTGGCGCCCTCGAACAGAGGACGGCCTTCGATGCGGTAGGAAAGATCGCGGACGCTGAGCATGGCGCGCGGGTTCTAGCACGCACCGGCCGGGCGGCGGAAGGTGCCGGACACGTCCCGCGCGCCGGCCCGCCGGGCTGCGCGGTTGCCGAGCGGCGGCGGCACGTCTATAAGGCCGCCCGAATTGCACCGCGCGGCCGCCCCGGGCGCGCGCGGCACGCCGTAGCCCAGACGCCGACACCGTACTTATTCGAGGGAGCGAAAGACCGCCATGGCCGTGGAACGGACCCTGTCGATCATCAAGCCGGACGCCACCGAGCGCAACGTCACCGGCAAGATCAACCAGCGCCTGGAGGATGCCGGCCTGCGCATCGTCGCGCAGAAGCGCCTGAAGCTGACCGACGAGCAGGCGAAGGCCTTCTACATCGTCCACAAGGACCGCAAGTTCTATAGCGACCTGGTCAACTTCATGACCAGCGGCCCGGTCGTGGTGCAGGTCCTGGAGGGCGAGAACGCGATCGCCAAGAACCGCGAGGTGATGGGCGCGACCAACCCCGAGGAGGCCGCCCCGGGCACCATCCGCGCCGACTTCGCCCGCGACATCGAGGCCAACTCCGTGCACGGCTCCGACAGCCCGGAGACGGCCGCCGGCGAGATCAGGTTCTTCTTCGCCGACGTCGAGATCGTCGGCTAGAGCAAAATCGATGAAGGTCCAGTCGACCTTCATCGTGAATTTTGCTCTAAGAACCTGATATTCAGGCATAAGAAAGGGCGCGGGGAGGTGTCTCCGCGCCCTTTTTAATGCGCTGTGCCCTGCGCTGCGCCCGTCGGACACCCTTCGACACGGAGGCCTGCGGCGTTCTGCTCGGGATGACGTCTAAAACATTGAAAAGTTTGACCTCATCCTGAACAAGCTGGCGTCGCCAGCGGTGTCGAAGGACGCACGACGCTCACCCCGTCCGCGGGCGCGGCACCACCGGCGTGCACGCTAAACCAGGAACAGCGCCATCAGGGCCAGGACCACCGCGATCACCGCGGTGGACCAGGTGAGCAGCCGGGTGAAGCCACGGAAGGTCTTCTTGTGGCCTTCCATGTCGAACTTGTTGTCGTCGTTGCCGGCCATGGCCATGCCCGTCTCGCCGTCCCGTTGTTGTGCGAACTCGCCGTCATTCCGTCATCCGTCTTACCCGCCCGCCGGAAGGCCTGCAAGCCCGCACGCCCACCGGCTACCCGTCGACCGGCGGGTTCAATAGCGCGGCCCGCGGCGGCTCGGCGCCGTGGAGGCGCACCCGGTTGCCGCTGATCGTCGCCCGCCCGTCGGCGGCCAGCCGGACGCAGTGCGGGTAGAGCCTGTGCTCGGCTGCCAGCACCCGTGCGCCCAGCGTTTCGGCGTCGTCGTCGTCGTGCACCGGTACCGCGGCCTGGCCGATGATCGGGCCCTGGTCGACCTGCTCGCGCACGAAATGGACGGTCGCGCCGGTGATCCGGACCCCGGCGGCGAGTGCCTCCGCGTGCGTGTTGAGCCCCGGGAAGGCGGGCAGCAGGGACGGGTGGATGTTGATCAGACGGTCGCGCCACCGCTCGACGAAGTCGGCGGTGAGGACGCGCATGAACCCGGCGAGGCAGACCAGCCCGCAGTCGGCGGCGTGAAGCGCATCGGTCAGCGCCGCCTCGAAGCCGACCCGGCTCGGGAACAGCCGGTGGTCGACCACCTGGGTCGGGAGGCCGGCCGCCTCCGCGCGTTCCAGGCCGGCGGCCTCGGGCACGTTGGCGATCACCAGCGCGATCTCCGCCGGGTAGTCCGGATGGGCCGCCGCTTCGATCAGGGCCTGCAGGTTGCTGCCGCGCCCGGAGATCAGGACGCCGATGCGGACGCGCCCGCCGGCCTTCGGGCCGCTATTGCCAGAACTTACGCCTGCCATGCCGTCTCCCGATTCGCGATCTCGATCCGGGGGGTGTGGGGGTCCTGGGTGACGATCTCGCCGATTTGGACCGCCTGTTCGCCCTGTTCGCGGAAGTGGGCCAGCGCGTCCTCTGCCCGGTCGCGGGGCACCACGACCGCCATGCCGATGCCGCAGTTGAAGGTGCGCGCCAGCTCGGCCGGTGCCACGCCGCCCGCTTGGCTGAGCCAGCGGAACACGCCCGGCAGTTCCCAGGCGTTCGCGTCCAGGCGCGCGCCCAAACCGTCCGGCAAGACCCGCGGCAGGTTTTCCGGCAGCCCGCCGCCGGTGATGTGCGCGAGCGCACGCACCAGCCCGGCGCGCGCCGCCGCGAGGCATGCGGGGACATAGATTCGGGTCGGCGTCAGCAAGGCGTCGGCGAGGGTGGCGCTGTCGTCGAACGGGCTGCTGCCGTCGAGCGCGAGACCGAGGTCGGCGGTCACCTGCCGGACCAGCGAATAGCCGTTGGAATGCAGCCCGCTGGACGGCAGGCCGAGCACGGCGTCGCCGGGTTCGACGGTCGACCCGTCGAGCATCTGCCCGCGTTCCGCCGCGCCGACGCAGAAGCCGGCCAGATCGTAGTCGCTGCCCTGGTACAGCCCGGGCATCTCCGCGGTTTCGCCGCCGACCAGCGCGCAGCCGGCCTGCTTACAGCCCGCCGCGATCCCGGCCACGACGTCGCGCGCGGCGTCGACGTCCAGCTTGCCGGTGGCGTAATAGTCCAGAAACAACAGCGGCTCCGCGCCCTGGACGACGAGGTCGTTGGCGCACATCGCCACCAGGTCAATGCCGACCGTGTCGTGCCGGCCGCTATCGATCGCCAGCTTCAGCTTGGTGCCCACGCCGTCGGTCGCGGCGACCAGGATGGGGTCGGTGAAGCCGGCTTCCTTGAGGTCGAACAGCGCGCCGAAGCCGCCCAGCCCGCCGGCCGCGCCCGGGCGCGCGGTCGCCTTGGCGAGCGGCTTGATCCGCTCGACCAGGGTATTGCCGGCATCGATGTCGACGCCCGCGTCCTTATAGGTGCGCGCCCGGGCGTCGGGGCCGGCGTTGGTATCGTCGTCAGACCCGGTTATGGCGTTGCCCCCCGGTCGTGTCGTATGTCACTTGCCAAACGTGCTCGGGCCAAACGTGCTCGGGCCAGACTTGAGCCGGACCGCGAAAGCGGCGACCCTGTCGCCCGACGTTGACCGCGGCCCCGGCGCGCGCCGGAGCCGAAGCCTGCCGGGCGGACTCGGCGCGACCATACTTGTTCCAGGACGCTTTGCAATGCCGCTGGTTGGAGCCTTCAAACGCCTGCTGCCGTTCGTCGCCGCGCTGCTCGTCTTACCGGGCGCGCTGGCCGCGCAGGCACCGCTGTACACCGTCGAGAACGTCAAGGTGGACGCCACCGCGGAGAGCGCCACGGCGGCGCGCGCGCAAGGCCTCGATCAGGCGCACGTGAGCGCGTTCAATCGGATGGTCGAACGCCTGGTCCTGCGCTCCGAACTGAACCAGGTGCCGGAGCTGAGCGCCGAGCGGATCGCCAACCTGTTGCGCGACTTCGAGGTGTTCAACGAGCGGACCTCCAACGTGCGGTACCTGGCGGAGGTGACCTTCCGCTTCCGCCCGGAGAGCATTCGGCAGTTCCTGAAGGAGAACGACATCCCGTTCGCGGTAACCCGCAGCAAGCCGGTGGTCGTCCTGCCGGTCTGGGGCGAGGGCGAGGACGCGGTCCTCTGGGACACCCCGAACCCCTGGCGGGAGGCTTGGGCGAACCGGGCCGAGCAAACCGGATTGGTGCCGCTGACGGTGCCGCTGGGCGATCTGGGCGATATCCGCGCGGTCAGTGCGCAGGAGGCGCTGGACGGCGACCGCGGCGCGCTGAAGGCGATCGCCCAGCGCTACGGCGCGACCGACGTGCTGGTGACGCAGGCCCGTCTGGCCGGCGATCCCGAGGCGTTCACCGGTAGCATGCAGGTGATCACCTCGCGCATCGGCACGCCGGAGGTGGCGCGCACGCTGGTCGACAGCATCCAGCAGCAGCGCGACGAGCCGCTGCCCGAGATGCTGGCGCGTGCCGCCGACAGTGTCGCCCGCGACATCGAGGAGACCTGGAAGCGCGCCAACCTGCTGGACTTCGAGCAGCGCAACCGCCTTCAGGTCGAGGTGCCGATCGACGGGCTGCAGCGCTGGGTTACGGTGCGCGAGCGCCTGGACGGCATCGCCCGGATCGAGAGCTTCCGGGTGGCTGCGATGACGCGCACCGCGGCGCGGCTGAAGATGACCTATTACGGCGCGCGCCAGCAACTGGCGCTCGCCCTGCAGCAGAACGACCTGGTGCTGGAACGCACCAATCCGGACGGCAGTACGACCAAGGTCGACACCCGCCGCGGCGACGGCGACGCCGGCGGTGAGGCAAACGGTGCGGCGACCCGCGGCGTCGGCGATCTGACCAGCGACGGCAGCCTGGGGCCGGACCGGATGGGCGAGGCGGACGATCCGAACGACTGGATCCTGCGCGCGGCTGAGATGCGCGCCGCCGCCTCACACGCGGGGCAGGGCGCCAGCCAGCCGACCGAGGGTGCCCAGCCGACCGAGGGCACCCAGGCCGCCGACGGCCCGTCGGAGCAGCCGGCCGCGCAATGACTGTCTCCCGCGCAATGACTGTCTGCCGCGCCGCGCCAGCAGCAGCCGGTTCAGGGGCCGCGCGCGGATGAGTGCCCAGCGTCAACTGATCTACTGGCTGAGCGGCCTGGCGGTCATCCTGTTTTCGTTGTGGCTGCTCAGCGGCGTGCTGGCGCCGTTCCTGATCGGCATGGCGGTCGCCTACTTCCTGGACCCGCTGTGCGACCGGCTTGAGAGCCTCGGCCTGTCGCGCACGCTCGCGACCTCGGTCGTCACCGGCGGCTTCCTGTTGGCGGTGGCCCTGGTGTTCGCGGTGCTGGTGCCGATGATCGCGGGCGAGTTGACCAGCCTTGCCCGGCAGGTGCCGGGCTGGATCGATCTGCTGCGCCAGCAGGTGGTCGCCTTGGCGGAAACGCTGCGCACCGAGGTCGACCCTGCGGTGCTGGAGCGGGTACGCAGCTACGTCGAAGGCCTGCCGGGCAAGCTGTCCGGCTGGGCGGCCGGGCTGGTGCGCAACGTCCTGTCCGGCGGGGTCGCGCTGTTCAACGTGCTGTCGCTGTTGTTGATCACCCCGATCGTCGCGTTCTACCTGCTGCGTGACTGGGACGTGCTGACCGAGGCGGCGGATAGCATGCTGCCGCCGGCCTACGCCGACGTGATCCGTCTGCAGGTGCAGAAGGTGGACGAAACGCTGTCCGGCTTCGTCCGCGGTGTCGGCACGGTGTGTCTGATCCTGGGCACCTTCTACGCGAGCGCGCTGACGATCGCGGGGCTGGACTTCGGGCTGGTGATCGGGCTGATGGCCGGGCTGGTGTCATTCGTGCCGTTCGTCGGCGCCACGCTCGGCTTCATCGCCAGCGTCGGCATGGCGCTGCTGCAGTTCGACGGCTACATCATGGTGCTCGTGGTGGCGGGGATCTTCTTCACCGGTCAGTTCCTGGAGGGTAACTTCCTGCAGCCGATCCTGGTCGGCGACCGGGTCAACCTGCACCCGGTCTGGATCATCTTCGCGCTGCTCGCCGGCGGCGCGCTGCTGGGCTTCGTCGGGGTCCTGCTGGCGGTGCCGGGGGCGGCGGTGATCGGCGTTGCGGTGCGCTTCTTCGTCAACCGCTATCGGGCGACCGTGCTCGGCATCGGCGACGACCCGGGCGACCCCGACACGGCCGCGCGCCTGCGCGCCGAGGCGGCGGGCGCCAAGCCCGGCGGCGCCAAGCCCGGGGGCGCCCAATCCCGGGCCGACAAGTCCGGGGCCAAGGATACGCCGTGACCATGCCCGCCCAGCTGCCGCTCGACCTGCCGCACCGCCCGGCCCTGGGGCGCGAGGACTTCCTGGTCGCGGACGCCAACCAGACCGCCGTCGCCTGGATCGACCTGTGGCCCAGCTGGCCGCAACCGGCGCTGGTGCTGCACGGTCCGGCCGGCAGCGGCAAGACCCACCTGGCTCAGGTCTGGCGCCACACCAGCGGCGCCGCGGAAGCCGACGCCGCGCGCCTGCTGGCGAGCGATCCGCCGGATCTGCTGGGCCCGGGCACCGACCTGCTGCTGGACGACGCCGACCGCGTGATCGCGCAGGCGCACGACCGCGCGGTCGTGGAGCGGCGGCTGCTGCACCTCTACAACGTGGTCCGCGAACGCGGCGGGCACCTGCTGCTGACCGGCCGCAGCCCGCCTGCGCGCTGGGCGCTGCAACTGCCCGACCTGCGCTCCCGCCTGCAGGCGGCGACCTGCGCCGAGCTGGGCGCGCCCGACGACCAGTTGGTTCAAGCGGTGCTGATCAAGCTGTTCGTCGACCGGCAGTTGCGCGTGGCGCCGGAGGTGGTGCGCTTCCTGCTGCTGCGCATGGAACGCTCGTTCGCCGAGGCCGAGCGGATCGTCGACGCGCTCGACACCGCCTCGCTCGCCGCGCGCAAGGAGATCACCGTGCCGCTGGCCCGCCAGGTGCTGAACGCGCCCGGCCCGGACGGTGACACGGACGACGATAACGATAAGGCACCAAGGGAGAGCGACGATGGATCTGGGGATCGCGGGTAAAACGGCGCTGGTCTGCGCGGCCAGCCGGGGGCTCGGCTACGCCTGCGCGCACGCCTTGGCGCGCGAAGGCGTGTCGGTGACGATCGTGGCGCGCACCAAAGCGGACATCGAGAAGGCCGCGCAGGAGATCGCATCCGCGACCGGCAGCACCGTCACCCCGGTCGCCGCCGACGTCACCACCGCCGAGGGGCGCGCCGCCGCGCTCGCCGCCTGTCCGCAGCCGGACATCCTGGTGACCAACGCCGGCGGCCCGCCGCCGGGCGACTTCCGCGACTGGGCGCGCGACGACTGGATCGCCGCGCTGGACGCCAACATGCTCAGCCCGATCGAGCTGATCAAAGCCACCGTCGACGGCATGATCGAGCGCGGCTTCGGGCGGATCGTGAACATCACCAGCGGCGCGGTGAAGGCGCCGATCCCGATCCTGGGCCTGTCGAACGGCGCACGCGCAGGTCTGACCGGCTTTATCGCAGGGCTGTCCCGCGAGACGGTCAAGCACAACGTCACCATCAACAACCTGCTGCCCGGCCCGTTCGAGACCGCCCGGCTGGAAGGCACGCTGAAGGCGGCGGCGGACAAGCAGGGCCAGCCGGTCGAGGAGGTCCGGCGCGAACGCGAACAGGGCAACCCGGCGCGCCGGTTTGGCGATCCCCGGGAGTTCGGCGACGCCTGCGCCTTCCTTTGCGCCGCCTGCAGCGGCTTCATGACCGGGCAGAACATCCTGCTCGACGGCGGCGCCTACCCGGGCACGCTGTAAGGGGTGCGGCTGGCGAGGCGCAGAAGGCCGCGGCCTCCCACGCGGCCCACACGCACCGGGCGAACGTGCGGGCGCGCGCACCGCGGTTTGGCGCGATTGACAGCGTCGTTAACGCCCCACATCTTCCGGGCAGTGTAATCGTTTTGCAATCTTTGAAAGGCGGCCCATCGCGATGGCTGAGGAAGTCGAGCTCAAGCTCGCCCTGGCCCCCCACGATCTCGCGCGTCTGCCGGCGAGCGCGATGGTGCGGGCGCTCGCCGCCGGCAGCGGCACCACCAAGCGCCTGGACGCGACCTATTACGACACCCCCTCGCTCACCCTCCGACGCTACGGCATCGCGCTCAGGGTGCGGCGCGACGGCAACCGCCTGACCCAGACGCTGAAGGCGCCGCTGGCGTTCACCGCCGCCGCGGTGGCGGGCGACGGCCCGTCGCCCAGCCAGATCAACGNCGCCGCTACGGCATCGCGCTCAGGGTGCGGCGCGACGGCAACCGCCTGACCCAGACGCTGAAGGCGCCGCTGGCGTTCACCGCCGCCGCGGTGGCGGGCGACGGCCCGTCGCCCAGCCAGATCAACGGCAACGGCTTGCAGCACCTTCAGGAGTTCGAGGCCGAGCTGGAGACGGCGGAACCTGACCTGGCACGGATCGACGACGCCGATTTGCAGGCGCTGTTCCGGCGGGAATCGCTCGCCGACGAGCTGGAGCCGGTGTTCACCACCACCTTCGACCGCCGCACGGTGCCGCTGGAAATGGCGGACACCGCGGTCGAACTGGCGCTGGACCAGGGCTATATCCGCGGCGCCGACGACCAGGAGCAGATCTGCGAGGCGGAGCTGGAGCTCAAGGCCGGGCGGCCGTCGCGTCTGTACGAGCTGGCGCTGATGCTGGCGCGCGACGTCGGCTTCCGGCTGGAGGGCCGCAGCAAGGCGGCGCGCGGCTACCAGCTCTACGCCGCCGAGCCGCCGAAGCCCTACAAGGCGGCCAAGCCGCTGCTGGAGCCGGGCCAGACGGTGGCAGAAGCGTTCACCCGCCAGGCACGCAGCTGCGTCGACCAGGTGCGCGCGAACGAGGCCGCCGTGCTCGACGGCCGCGATCCCGAGGGCGTTCACCAGATGCGCGTCGGCCTGCGCCGCCTGCGCGCGCTGGTCACGGTCTACAAGAGCGTGTTCGCCGCGGAGCCGTACAGCTACCTGCGCACCGAGCTGCGCTGGCTGCAGCAGCAGCTGGGGCCGGCGCGCGAATGGGACGTTTTCCGGGCGGAGACGCTGGTGCCGCTGCGCAACCGCCTGCCCTCGGAAGACAGCCTGGAGCTGCTGGAGACGGAGGCGCACGGCCTGCAGCGCGAAGGTTACGAGCAGGCGCGCACCGCCGTGACCGACCCGCGCACGGCCGAGCTGCTGCTGCGTCTGGAGCTGTGGCTCGCCGAGGGCGGCTGGCGCGCGTCTTCCGTGCCGGGGCAGGACGATCAAGGCGACCAGCCGGTCGAGCCGTTCGCCCGGGCCACGCTCGCCAAGCGCGCCAAGAAGGTGACCAAGCTCGGACAGCGCCACGACACGCTGAGCGAGGGCGAACTGCACCGCTTGCGCATCCAGTGCAAGAAGCTGCGCTACGCCAGCGAGTTCTTCGCCGGCCTGTTCCCAAAGAAGGCGACCAAGCGCTACCTGAAGGGGCAGGAGGCGATCCAGGACCGCTTGGGCGCGGTCAACGACGCAGCCACCGGCCAGCGCTTGCTGGACGATCTGGACCGGCGGCTGAGCAACAAGCGCGCGCCGGAGGCCGGCGGCAGCGGCGAGGCGCTGGCCGCCAACGCCACCGGCATCGTGCTCGGCTGGCAAGCGGCGCTGATGGACCGCGAACTCGCCGCCTTCCACGCCACCTGGGACGACTTCGCCGCGCAGAAGCCGTTCTGGAAGAAGGGGTAGGGCCGACCTTTTCAAGCCCCCTCCTCCATTGGGAGGAGGGGCTCGGGAGGAGGGACTACGGGGGTCGACGCCGCGGGCCTATGCCGTGGGCAACCTCCTCTCCCCGGCTCTCTCCTCCCAGTGGAGGAGAGGGGGTGCGACAGGCGCAACTGCTCGGCCGGCGCTACTCGGCCAAGTCCTTCGGCCGGACGAACCGGGCCAGATACCCGGTGTCGCGGCCGATCGACTCCCAGGCATCGAGCTCGAAGGTGAACTCGGCCACCGCGGCGGTGGGGTACTTGCTCTGCATCGTGGCCAGCGCCTTGGTGTCGCCGCCGCCGGCCAGCAGCGCCGCGGCCTCTTCCATCGCCGGGTTGTGGCCGACCAGCATCAGGGTGTCGACGCGCGCCGGCGCCCCCTGGGCGATCGCGATCAGCTGGTCCGGGCCGGCGTCGTAGACGCTGCGGCGGATGTCGACCTCGGGCGCCGGCTGCAGCTCCCGGGCGACCAGGTCCCAGGTTTCGTGGGCGCGCGCCGCGCTGGAGCAGATCACCAGATCCGGGCGCCGGGCCTCGGTGCGCAGCCAGACCGCCATGCGCGGGGCCGCTTGGCGCCCGCGCGCCGCCAGCGGGCGGTCGTGGTCGGCGAGCGTGGGATCGTCCCAGCTGGATTTGGCGTGGCGCAGCAGATAGAGCGTCTTCATCGCCGGCTCCGTGGCGGACAGGTTGGCTGACGTCGGCTCGGGGCAACGCAGGGCGGGCACGCGCCGTGTAAACCGGATATAGGTCCGCGCCCGACGCCCTGACACCCGGGGCCCTGACTCCCGGCGCGCTGACACCGGGCCTCGGACATGCGCCCGCGTCCGCCGCGCTGTCATCGGCGGTTCATTTTGCGTTGGCCAGCGAATGCCGTAGTTTGAAAGACTTGACATCGCGAACCAGTAAGAGGCGACGTTGACCGAAAGCCAGTACCCCACGGCCCCGCAGCTTGACGACGAAGCGCGCCTGCATCTGGAAGCCGCCACCGACGGGCGCGTCGACATGGCCGCGAGCGAGGCCGACGCGGAAGGCCGCTACATCAACCGCGAGCTGTCCTGGCTGGACTTCAACGAGCGCGTCCTGGAGGAAGCGTTCAACCAGAATCATCCGCTGCTCGAGCGGCTGCGCTTCCTGTCGATCTCGGCCTCCAACCTGGACGAGTTCTACATGGTCCGCGTGGCGGGCCTGAAGGGTCAGGTGCGCGCCGGCGTGACCACGCCCAGCCCGGACAGCCTGACGCCCGCCCAGCAATTGCAGGCGATCAACAAGCGCGCCGGCGATCTGGTGCGCCGGCAGCAGGCCAGCTGGGTCGAGCTGCGCCGGCTGCTGCGTCAGGCCAATGTCAGCGTGGTCGATTCCAGCGAGCTGACCCCGGACGAGAGCAGCTGGGTGGAGCGCTACTTCAAGGAGCAGATCTTCCCGGTCCTGACCCCGATCGCGGTCGACCCGGCGCACCCGTTTCCGTTCGTCCCCAACGCCGGCTTCGCCATGGTGCTGCAGCTGCGCCGGAAGGAGGACGACGAGAACATCGACGCCTTGATGATGATGCCCCCGCAGCTGGAGCGGTTCATCCGGATTCCGGTCGAGGAGGGCAGCCAGGAGATCCGGTTCCTGCGCATCGAACAGGCGATCGAGCTTTACCTCGACGAGCTGTTCCCGGGCCTGGAAGTGATCTCGATGGGCTACTTCCGGGTGCTGCGCGATAGCGACATCGAGATCGAGGAGGAAGCCGAGGACCTGGTGCGCGTGTTCGAAAGCGCGCTCAAGCGCCGGCGCCGCGGCTCCGCGATCCGGCTGTCGATCAACGCCGAGATGCCCGACGACCTGCGCAGCTTCATCGTGCGCGAACTCAACGTGCTGCAGGAGGACGTGTTCGAGCTGGACGGCCTGATCGGCCTGCCGGACGTCAAGCAGCTGATCGTGGAAGACCGCCGGGACCTGGTGTTCAAGCCGTTCAACCCGCGCTTCCCCGAACGCATCCGCGACTTCGGCGGCGACTGCTTCGCCGCGATCCGGCAGAAGGACATCGTGGTCCACCATCCCTACGAGTCGTTCGACGTGGTGGTGCAGTTCCTGCACCAGGCGGCGAACGATCCCGCCGTGGTCGCGATCAAGCAGACGCTTTACCGGACCAGCGAGGACAGCCCGATCATCGCCGCGCTGATCGAGGCGGCGGAAGCCGGCAAGTCGGTGACCGCGCTGGTCGAGCTGAAGGCTCGGTTCGACGAGGAGCGCAACATCCGCTGGGCGCGCAACCTGGAGCGCGCGGGCGTGCAGGTCGTCTACGGCTTCATTTCGCTGAAGACTCACGCCAAGGTGTCGCTGGTGGTCCGGCGCGAGGGCTGGGGCCTGCGCTCCTACTGCCACTACGGCACCGGCAACTACCACCCGATCACGGCGAAGATCTATACCGACCTGTCGTTCTTCACGACCGACCCGGCGCTGTGCCTGGATGCCGCGCGGCTGTTCAACTACATGACCGGCTATGCCAAGCCGACCCCGATGAAGAAGATCGCGGTCGCGCCGCTCGACCTGCGGGAGAAGCTGGTCCAGGAGATCGACAACGAGATCGCGCACGTCCAGGCCGGCCGGCCGGGGCAGATCTGGGCCAAGATGAACTCGCTGGTCGACATCGGCATCATCGACAAGCTGTACGAGGCGAGCCAGGCGGGCGTGGAGATCGAGCTGGTGGTCCGCGGTATCTGCTGCCTGCGCCCGGGCGTGCCCGGCATGAGCGACAACATCGAGGTGAAGTCGATCGTCGGCCGGTTCCTGGAGCACAGCCGGATCGCCTGCTTCGGCGCGGGCTACGGCCTACCGTCGCCGGAAGCCAAGGTGTACATTTCCTCCGCCGACTGGATGCCGCGCAACCTGGACCGCCGGGTGGAGACGCTGGTACCGATCGAGAACGCGACTGTGCACCAGCAGATCCTGGATCAGATCATGATCGCCAACCTGAAGGACGCCGCCCAGTCCTGGGAGATGAACCCGGATGGCAGTTGGGGCCGCGTCACCACCGACGAGGATGCGTTCAGCGCCCATACCTACTTCATGACCAACCCCAGCCTGTCCGGGCGCGGCAGCGCGCTGCGCAAGGCCAAGAAGGCCCCGCGGCTGCAGCTGGGGCGTAACTAGCTCTCGCCCCGCGCGCGTTCCGGCGGTACCACATCCGCATGGCGCCTTCAGCTTCCAGCCCCCAATCCCTGTCCGCCGCGGACACCGTGCCCGCCGGCCTCGGCGAGGCGCGCGTCGGCGTGGTCGACGTCGGTTCCAACTCGATCCGGCTGGTCGTGTTCGACAAGCTCGACCGCGCGCCGACCCCGGTGTTCAACGAGCGCGTGCTGTGCGGGCTCGGCCGCGGCATGGACGAGACCGGCCGGCTGAACGACGACGGGGTCAAGCTGGCGCTGACCAACCTGGACCGGTTCGCCCGGATCGCGCGGGCGATGGAGGTCGGCCGGCTCGACCTGATCGCCACCGCCGCCACCCGCGACGCGACGAACGGCCCGCAGTTCGTCGCCGACGTGGAGCGGCGCACCGGCTGCAAGGTGGCCGTGCTGTCGGGCCTGTCGGAAGCCCGGCTGGCGGCGCTCGGCGTGGTTTCCTCGATGCCCGAGGCGACCGGGCTGATGGGCGACCTTGGCGGCGGCAGCCTGGAACTGGTCCGGCTCGACCACGGCGCGCTCGGCGACGCCGTTAGTCTGCCGCTCGGACCGCTGCGCCTGGCGGAGGTGTCCGGCGGCTCGCGCGATGCCGCGGTGGCGGAGATCGACCGGCAGCTGGATGCCGTCGAGTGGCTGGCCGAGGCCGGCGGCGCCGACTTCTTCCCGGTCGGCGGGGCGTGGCGCGCGCTGGCGCGCATCCACATGGAGCAGACCCAATACCCGCTGCACGTGATCCACGGCTACACGCTGCAGCGGCGCACCGCGCAGGACATGGCGCGGGTGGTCTCGCGCCTGGGCCCGCGCTCGCTCGCGCGGATCCGCGGGGTGTCGAAACGCCGGCTGGAGACGCTGCCCTACGCCGCGCTGCTGATGGGCCGGGTGCTGCGCCGGCTGCGGCCCGAGCAGGTCACCTTCTCCGCTTTCGGCCTGCGCGAGGGGCACCTGTTCGATCAGCTGAGCCCGGAGCAGCAACGGCGCGACCCGCTGATCGCCGCGGCGAGCGACCTGGCCCGGGCGGAAGGACGGTTCGGCGATCTGGGCGCGGAGATGTTCGACTGGACCGAGCCGCTGTTCCAGGACGAGACCCGCGAGGAGCGGCGCCTGCGCAAGGCGGCCGGGCACCTGGCCGACATCGCCTGGCGCGAACATCCGGACTACCGCGCGGTGCAGGCGCTCTACCGCATCCTGCGCCTCCCGCTGTTGGCGCTGAACCACGCCGAGCGGGCGTTTCTCGCCTATACCGCGTTCGTCCGCTACGGCGGCAAGCCGCACGAGGACGCCGCCCAGACCCCGCGCCAGCTGATGGACACCCGGCAGATCGAACGGGCGGAGATCGTCGGCAACGCCTTGCGCCTGGGTATCACCGTCTCCGCCGGCACCCGCGGGCTTTTGACCAACGCCCGTCTGGAATGGACCGGCGACACCCTGAACGTCCGCCTGCCCGACGACACCAGCGCCGCTCCCGGCGAGGTGGTGGAAAAGCGCCTCAAGGCGCTGGTCAAGGCGGTCGGGGCGCGGCGGGGCGAGGTGTTTTAGGGGATCGGTCGCGGCCCCCTGCGTCCCAGCCGGCGCCCGGGAATGCCTCGGGCGGTTGAGCCGGATCGTCCCGAACCATGTTTCACCGGCCAGCCGTGTCGTGCGTGCGTCCGCCGTGCCGCGCGCGTTCGCCAGCGTCCTTGGCGCGCCGGAAACGTCGCGCGCCCGGAAATTTCGCGCACTTGGAATTAATCAAGGTTAAGTAAACGAATCTTCATCTCGCCGCAATCGGCGTTTCATCGCCGTGCGTTTACCCCGTTTCGCGCCGTTCGGGAACGACGGCGATATGAAATCAATTTCGAGGGGATCGATAGGATGAAGCGCACTTCAATGGTTGCGACCATGATCTTGGCCGCGGGCGCAGTCTCCGCCGCGCCCGCATCGGCGCAGGAGGCGCACGAGGCGACCCTGGCGGGGCATGCCTACCTGGCGGCGGATACCTTCGTGCCGATCCCGGACGACGCGCCGGACGCCCTGGCGATCTCGGCGAAGTTCGCGGGGCCGAACAACCTGCGCACCGAGCAGCTGGAGACCATCGAGACCAGCTCGTTCATGTCGGCCGACGGCGCGCCGCGCCTGACCGGCGCCGACCGGCCGCACGCGGGCCAGCCGGTGCAGGGCTTCTCCGGCATCAAGCCGGCCGGCGACGGCGGGTATTACGTCATGGCCGACAACGGCTTCGGCAACAAGGCGAACTCGCCCGACGCCATGCTGATGGTGCACAAGGTCGATCCCGCCTGGGAGCGCGGCGAGGTCGAGCTGGAGGAGACGATCTATCTCAAGGATCCGAACAAGGTCCTGCCGTTCCAGCTGACCAACGAGAACACCGAGAACCGCTACCTGACCGGCTCCGACTTCGATCCCGAAAGCTTCCAGATCGTCGAGAACGCGAACGGCGAGACCCGCTTCTGGTTCGGCGACGAGTTCGGACCCTACCTGTTCGCGACGACGCCCGAGGGCGTGGTCACCGAGTTCCACCAGGTAAAGGTCGACGGCGAGATCGTGCGCTCGCCGGACCATTTCGCGCTCAAGCTGCCGACCGAACCGGGCGGCTCCGTCGACTTCTCGGTGCGCCGCAGCCGCGGTTTGGAGGGCATGGCCGCCAGCCCGGACGGCAAGATGCTCTACCCGATGTTCGAGGGGCCGCTCTACCGCAACGGCAGCTACGAGGCCGCCCAGGGTGGTCAGTTCCTCCGCATCGTCGAGTTCGACGTGTCCGAGGGTGAATTCACCGGCCGAAGCTTCAAGTACCCGCTCGCTCAGAACGGTCTGTCGATCGGCGACTTCAACATGATCGACGATAACAGCGCGCTGGTGATCGAGCGCGACTGGGGCGAAGGCCGGCCGGCCAAGGCCTGCGAGGGCGAGCCCACGCCCAACTGCTTCAACAAACCGGCGAAGTTCAAGCGCGTCTACACGATCAGCTTCGACGGCGTGAAGGACGGCGGGTTCGTCAAGAAGACCGGCTACGTCGACCTGATGAACATCAAGGACCCGAACGACAACGCGGTCCTGGGCGGCCAGGGTAAGGGCTTCACCTTCCCGCTGGTGACCATCGAGGACGTCCACATGGTCGACGACCGGCACATCATCGTCGGCAACGACAACAACTACGGCGTGTCGATGGGCCGGAAGCTCGGCCAGCAGGACCATAACGAACTGATCCTGCTGGAGACGCCGGAGCTGCTGCAGCAGGCGATGCAGAACTAGAGCAAGATGCTGCAAGGTGAGGCCACCTTTCAGCTGAATCCTGCTCTGCCTTACAGCAGATAGAGCAAAATTGACGATCAATGTCGACTCGACCGTCATCGATTTTGCTCTAGCCGAAGGGAAACCGGCCGGGTGGGCGCAACCGGCCCGCCCGGCCGGCCCGCGTCGCGGCCCAGGCGGCCTTCCGCGGTTGCGCGCCCGGCGGGGCGTCCCGGATAGTGGGCGCGTGACAGGGAGGTCGGCCGATGCGCGACTATACACTTTACTACTGGCCGGCACCGTTCCGCGGCCAGTTCGTGCGCGCCGTGCTCGCCCACGTCGAAGCCGACTGGGACGAGGCGGAGCCCGACGAGATCGTCCAGTTGATGGAGGCCGAGCCCGCTGATCAACCGGTCCCCTTCATCGGGCCGCCGGTGCTGGTCGACCACGCGGCCCAGGTGTCGCTGGCGCAGATGCCGGCGATCCTGGCCTACCTCGGCGATACCTACGGGCTGATCCCGGGCGACCTCGCGCGCGCGGCGCTGACCCACAAGGTCGTCGCGGACGCGAGCGACGTGCTCTACGAGATGACGCGCTATCACGGCGCGCAGGTGTGGACCCAAGCGGCCTGGGACAGCTACCGGCCGCGGCTGACGCGCTGGATGGCCGTGTTCGAGGCGCACGGCCGCCGGTCCGGCCTGACCCCGCGGGACGGCACCCTGCTGGGCACCGAAGAGCCGGGCCTCGCCGATCTGACCGCCCACGTGCTGTGGGGCACGATGACGGCGAAACTGCCCGCGCTCAGACCGCTGCTCGACAGCACGGCGCCGGCGGTGGCGGGGCTGTCGGACCGGATCGGCCAGCAGCCGCAGCTGGCCGACTTGCGCCGGCGCAGCGATGCCGCGTTCGGCGACACCTGGTGCGGCGGAGAGATCGAGGCGTCCCTGCGGGCGGTGCTGTAGCGCCGGTGGCGCCGGGGCGCGGCCTACCGACGGCCGCGGCCGTCGGCGTGCGACCGCACCGGCGGGCCGGCGTAGAGATCGCGGACCTTGCGCACGTAGGCCTGGGTTTCCGGGTAGGGTGGGATGCCGCCGTAGCGGTCCACCGTGCCCTCGCCGGCGTTGTAGGCCGCGAGCGCCGTGTCGAGCTCGCCGTCGAACCGGCGGATCAGCCAGGCCAGGTAGCGCACGCCGCCGGCGACGTTCTGCCGGGCGTCGAACGGGTCCCGCACGCCGAACCGCGCGGCCGTCGCCGGGATCAGTTGCATCAGGCCCTGCGCGTTCTTCGGACTGACGGCGTTGGCGTCGAACGCGGATTCCACCGCGATCACGCTCAACACCAGGTTGGGATCGAGATCGTGGCGCGCCGCGAGCGGGGCGACGATCGCCCGGATCGCGCTCGGCGCGCGCACGGACACGCCGGCGCCAACACGCGCCTCGCTGCCCGGCAAACGCCCCGGCAAACTCTTCGGCAAACTCCGGCAGGCGGCCCGCGCGGCCGGTCTAACGCTGGGGATCAGGCTGCGCAGCCCGGCGGCCGCCCGGGAGCCGTGAGCGGCGGCGTGTTCCAGCCAGGCCGCCGCCTGGCGGTCGTCCGCCGGCACGCCGGTGCCGTGCAGGAACAGCCAGCCGAGCCGGTAGCCTGCGCCCGGATGCCCGCGCGCCGCCGCCCGGCAGTATAGAGCCGCGGCCGTAGCCGGGTCGCGCCCCGGCGATCGCGCGTGTTCGGCCCGGTAGGCCGCGCGGTACAGCGCGTCCGCTTCGCCGTCGCCGGTCAGGTGCACGTGCGGGGGAAGCGGGCCGTGCAGCAAATCGGCCGACCCATTCGCCAGGGCCGCCGGCGAAAGCAGCGTGAGCGCGCAGACGACGGCGCCGGCGGTGCCGCGCAGGCGCCCCACCCTCCATCTCACGCGCAGGTTTCCCGACACCGGCCTGTCCAAGACGATCGCTCCACGCGGGCGTTACCGCACGACCCAGCTTACGGGAACGACGATAGCAACCCGCGGGCCGCCGGCGCGCCCGTGCAAGCGCGTTACGCCTTAAGCGACACTGCGCGGCCACGGGCATCAGCTGCACACGGGCAGCAGCGGCCGTACGGTGGACCAACCTGTCGGCGGAAACTGGCTCTAAAGCTCGATCAGCCTGACCCCGCGGCCCTGGGCTGCCAGGGCGAGCTTGCCGTGCTTCAGGCGCAGCGCGTCTTCGCCGAACACTTCCCGGCGCCAGCCGCGCAGCGCGGCGACGTCGGCGTCGTCGGCGGCGGCGATCTGTTCCAGGTCCTGGCTGGTCGCGACCAGCTTCTGGGCGACGCCGTGCTCCTCGCACTTGGTCTTCAAGAGCACCTTGAGCAGTTCGATCAGCGGGCCCAGCCCGGGCGGGATGTCGGGCTTGTAGGGCGGCTGCGGCCAGGCTTCCTTGGGCTGGCCGAGCGCGCTCTCGACCGCGCCCAGCACGCCTTCGCCCAGCCGGCCGCGGGCGAAGTCGGCGCCCAGGCCGCGCGTGCGGGCGAGACTGGCCTGGTCGCGCGGGGCGTGGGCGGCGATGTCCTGGATCTGCTCGTCGCGGATCACCCGGTTGCGCGGCACGTTGCGCCGCTGCGCCTCGCGCTCCCGCCAGGCCGCGACCTCGCGCAGCACGGCGAGGTACTTGCGGTCGCTCGAGCGGGTCTTGAGCCGCTGCCAGGCGAGTTCCGGGTCGGCGCGGTAGGTCGCCGGATCGGTCAGGATCGCCATCTCCTCGTCCAGCCAGCTGGCCCGGCCGGTGCGCTCCAGCTGCGCCCGGAGCGCATCGTAGATCTGGCGCAGATGGGTGACGTCCGACAGCGCGTAGTTCAGCTGCTTGTCGGTCAGCGGGCGCTTCGACCAGTCGGCGAAGCGCGAGGACTTGTCGATCTGGGCG
The DNA here is from genome assembly GCF_016583645.1 of Rhodovibrio sodomensis. Taxonomy (GTDB): domain Bacteria; phylum Pseudomonadota; class Alphaproteobacteria; order Kiloniellales; family Rhodovibrionaceae; genus Rhodovibrio; species Rhodovibrio sodomensis. Next base: position 20,528 of record NZ_NRRL01000032.1, read on the forward strand.
CCGACCAGCTTCTTCGCCAGCGTGTCGTAGCCGACCTGCTCGCCGAAGCCGCAGACCATCGCCGCGACCTGGGTGTCGAAGATCGGCCGCGGCAGGTCGCCGTCCATCAGGTTGTAGAAGATCTCCATGTCCTGCCGGCCTGAATGGAACACCTTGAGCACGCCCTGGTCGCGCAGCAGGTCGAACAGCGGCTGCATGTCCAGCCCGTCGGCCAGCGCGTCGATCGCGGCGACGTTGTCGTCGCCCCCGGCGGCCGCGGCGGCGTCGTCCGCCAGCGGCCCGCCGATCTGGACCAGGCACAGCTTGGGCCAGTAGGTGGTGTCGCGCAGGAACTCGGTGTCGACCGTGATATACGAAGCGCTACGCAGGCGCGCGCAGAAGTCGGCGAGGGTCTGGCTGTCGGTGATCAGGCTCATCGTCCTCTTCTATACGCGTGTGCGCGGCACTGGGAAACCGCCGATATGGCCGCGGCGCGGGCGGTTCGCGCCGGTTCGCCAGCGCGCCGGCCAGCCGCCGTCGGCGGTCTCTTGACAGGCGGGCGGGTGCACGGTCTTTTGCCCGCGCTTTCGCGCCCAGCGCAAGGCGCGCGACACCCCGGTCATCCGAAGATTACGAGCGAACGTCATGCATCCCTACCGCACGCACACCTGCGGCGCGTTGCGCGCAGATCACGTCGGCGCGCAGGTCCGCCTGTCGGGCTGGGTCCACCGCAAGCGCGACCACGGCCAGCTGCTGTTCCTGGACCTGCGCGACGACGACGGTCTGACGCAGGCGGTGATCGACGTCTCCAGCCCGATCTTCCGCGAGGTCGAGCGGATTCGGGTGGAGAGCGTGGTCTGCGTGACCGGCCAGTGCGTGCGCCGGGATCCGGAGACGGTCAACAGCAAGCTGCCGACCGGCGAGATCGAGGTCCGGGTCGAGCAGTTCGACGTGCTTTCCGCGGCTGCGCAGGTGCCCCTACAGGTCAACAGCGACGAGGACGCCGGCGAGGAGGTGCGCCTGCGCCACCGCTATCTGGACCTGCGCCGGGAGCGCATGCACCGCAACATCCAGCTGCGCTCGGAGGTGATCTTCGCGCTCCGGGAGAAGATGGTCGAGCAGGGCTTCCGGGAGTTCCAGACCCCGATCCTGACCGCCTCCAGCCCCGAGGGCGCGCGCGACTACCTGGTGCCCAGCCGGCTGCACCCGGGGAAGTTCTACGCGCTGCCGCAGGCCCCGCAGATGTTCAAGCAGCTGCTGATGGTGGCGGGCTTCGACAAGTACTTCCAGATCGCGCCCTGCTTCCGCGACGAGGCGAGCCGCGCCGACCGTTCGCCGGGCGAGTTCTATCAGCTCGACTTCGAGATGAGCTTCGTCACCCAGGACGACGTGTTCGACGCGATCGAGCCGGTCCTGGCGGGCGTGTTCGAGCAGTTCGGCGGCGGCCGGACAGTCGACAAGCCGCCGTTCCGGCGCATCCCGTACGACGAGGCGATGCTGACCTACGGCTCCGACAAGCCGGACCTGCGCAATCCGATCCTGCTCGCCGACGTGACCGAGGCGTTCCGCGGCTCCGGCTTCGGCATCTTCGCCAAGGCGGTCGACAAGGGGTCGGTGGTGCGCGCGGTCCCGGCCCCGGGGGCCGGCGGCCGGGCGCGCAGCTTCTTCGACAACTTCAACACCTGGGCGCAGCGCCAGGGCAAGGCCGGGCTCGGCTACATCATCTTCGCCGACGATGGCACGCCCAAGGGCCCGATCGCCAAGAACCTGGAGACCGAGCGCCTGGATCGGATCAAGCAGGCCGCCGGCCTCAAGGCCGGCGACGGCGTGTTCTTCGTCTGCGACAAGGCGAGCGAGGCCGCGGCGTTCGCCGGCACGGTGCGCACCGAGGTCGCCAACGCCCTCGAGCTGATCGAGCCGGACTGCTACCGCTTCTGCTGGGTCGTCGACTTCCCGATGTACGAGTTCGACGAGGAGACCGGGGAGATCGCGTTCTCGCACAACCCCTTCTCGATGCCCCAGGGCGGCATGGAGGCGCTGGAGACCCAGGACCCGCTGACCATCAAGGCCTCGCAGTACGACATCGTCTGCAACGGCGTCGAGCTGTCCTCCGGGGCGATCCGTAACCACCTGCCGGAAGTCATGTACAAGGCCTTCGGGATCGTCGGCTACAGCCAGCAGGAGGTCGACGACCGCTTCTCCGGCCTGATCAACGCGCTCAAGTACGGCGCGCCGCCGCACGGCGGCTGCGCGCCCGGCATCGACCGGATGATCATGCTGCTGGCCGACGAGCCGAACATCCGCGAGGTCATCCCGTTCCCGATGACCCAGCGGGCCGAGGACCTGATGATGGGCGCCCCGGCCGACGTCCCGGAAGACCGGCTGAAGGAACTGCACCTGAAGCTCAGTCTGCCGAAAAAGAAGGCCCAGCCGACCGAGGGCGCAGGCCAGGGCGGCGGCAACAGCGGCAGCGGAGCGCCCGAAGCCGGCAAGGCCGGGGAACCGGGCAAGACCGGCACCGGCGGATGATCCGGGCGCCGCGGGCGCAATTGCACCGCTCGGGCGAACCGGCTTCGAGCGAAATGCGTGAAGGCTGGATCGGCCTTCTGGCTGAAGTTCGCTCTAACCTTTCGAAGAGAGGGCACGATTCAGCTGGAAGGTGTTTCCACCTTTCAGCATCTTGCCCTAGTCTGCCGGGCCGACCGGCAGATCGGAGGACGAGGTGGTTTCCCGTACCCCGCGTGAGGAAGGCTTCCGGATGCCCCCCGAGTGGGCGCCCCACGCCCGCACCTGGATGGCGTGGCCGGTGCGCGAATCGCTCTGGGGCAAGCGGATGGAGAGCGCCCGCGAGAGTTACGCCGCGGTCGCCCGCGCGATCGCCCGGTTCGAACCGGTCACCGTGATCGCCGAACCGTCGAGCGTGGCCGACGTCTCGCTGTACTGCGGCAGCGGGGTCGGCTGCCTGCCGATGGAGCACGACGATTCCTGGATGCGCGATGCCGGCCCGACCTTCCTGAGCGACGGCGCGGGCAACATCGCCGGGGTCGACTGGGTATTCAACGGCTGGGGCGAGCGCTACACGCCCTACGACAAGGACGCCGAACTCGCCCGCCGGCTGTGCGAGCACCTGGATGTCGAGCGTTACGAGTCCCGCATGGTGCTGGAAGGCGGGGCGATCCACACGGACGGCGACGGCACGCTGCTGACCACCGAATCGGTGGTGTTCGACCCCGAGCGAAACCCCGACATCAGCCGCACCGACGCCGAACGCGAGTTGTGCGCGATGCTGGGGTGCGAACACGTGATCTGGCTGGGCGACGGGCTGACCGACGACGACACCGGCGGCCACGTCGACAATCTGGCCTGTTTCGTCGCCCCGGGGGTGGTGCTGGCGCTCTCGACCCGGGATTCGCGCGACAGCAACTACGCCGCCCTGCAGGACAACATCGACCGACTGAAAAAGGCGCGCGACGCCAAGGGCCGGCAGCTGGAAGTGATCGAGATCGAGCAGCCCAAGGCGCGCAAGGGCGACCAGGGCGGGCGGCTCGCGCTGTCCTACCTGAATTTCTACCTGACCAACGCCGGCGTGATCGTCCCGCAGTTCGAGGACGCCCGCGACGACGCGGCGCTGGAGACGATCGCCAGGGCCTTCCCCAGGCGCGAGGCGGTCCCGGTGGTCGCCACCGACCTGGTCCACGGCGGCGGCGGCCTGCACTGCATCACCCAGCAGCAGCCCACGGGCGTTATGGAGTAGGGATATCCCCTCTCCCATGAGGGGAGAGGGCGGGGCCCGCGCGCCGCTTGGCGCGTGGGCGGGTGAGGGTGGCACTCCTCGCCGTAGGCCGGGGAGTTGCACCCGCAACGTCCTCTCCCCTCAAGGGAGAGGGACCCGCCGAAACGACCGCTTAACGCCCGCGATCGGATGCGGACCTTTGCGCGGCAACTCGTACACATCTGTCGCAACAGGGAAAGTGGCGGGGCATTCTGTTGCGAGGGGCCCCGCCGGAACCCCACCAGCGGATGCTAAACCCGCTGGGATTAGAGGTGGAGTTCACCTCCGCTGCTTACGCAGCGGCGGCCATCTCCGGAGCAGCGTTATCGTTCGCAACTCTCTGATGGTCCGATGACGGCGGTACCATGCCGGGTACAAACCTGACCTTTTCCCGCCTGTCGAGCCTGTTTCGGCCCCATGGGGCCGGCGCCGCCCGAGGCGGGCGCCGGCGTGTCTGGTGGAGCCGCCGGGTACTGCCCCCGGGTCCAGTACGAGTAGTTAGTGAGGCGTTCAGCACCATCACCCGGTGCGACCGGGCACTTTCATAGATGCGTCATCCGGCGCGCGAATTCAAGCCCGCAGTCGAAGGGCGGGCGCAGATCGGGCGACGCATCTTCGTATCGGCGCATCAGGGCGGGGCGCGGGGTCAGGCGGTCTTTTGCCGGTAGAGGTCGAGGTCGGCTGTCCGCAGCAGCGCCTCGACCTCGCTGCCGGGCTCGTAGCGGGCCTGACCCAGGGTGGCGCGGACCGGGATTCGGCAATTCTGATGCTGCACCACCAGCTGCGAGAGCGCGGTGCGCAGGCGTAGGACGCGCGGCTGCACCGCCACGGGATCGGCGTTCGACAGCAGCACGGCGAACTCGTCGCCGCCGAGCCGGCCGGTGGCATCGTTCTGCCGCACCGCGCCGTTGAGGACCCCGCCGATAGCGGCCAGCACGGCGTCGCCCGCGCCGTGGCCGTAGGTGTCGTTGATCCGCTTGAAGTGGTCCAGGTCGACCAGCATCAGGATGCCGGTCTCGCCGTCGCGCTCGGCGCGCGCCAGCGCCTTGGACAGCTCGCGGCGGAACCCCCGGCGGTTGTGCAGACCGGTCAGCTCGTCGGTGACCGACAGGCTCTCCAGATGATCCAGCCGGGCGGCGTGCTCGGCCAGCGTCGCCTCGACGTGTTCGGCCGCTTCGCTCAGGCGGGCAAGGGCGGTTTCCCATTCGCTCTGTCCGTGCAGGCCGGCCTGCCGGGTCAGGCGCATCAGATGATCCAGCGTTTCCCCGAGCTGCGATTGGCTAGTCGGTGCTTCGTCCTTCAGTTGTCGAAAGGCATGGATCGTCGCGGTCGCAGTCGCGGCGTCGTTCGCTGCCATAGCCGATTCACCCCGTTTGGTTCGCCCCCGGCCCAACCCCCGGCGGCCTCACGCGTCCGGTTGGTTAAGCAAACGCCGTGCCAGGCCAGAAAGCGGCATTAAGGGTTAATAGGGGGTATACCTGGGCAATTCTTGCCGCGGCGGACGCGGGAACTGGAAACGACTTGCCGACCATGGCAGGCAACCCACCGGCGTCGCGTTGCGACAAAGCGGGGCCCGACCTCGCGGCTCAGGCGACCCGGTCGGGCGCTTCGCGGCCGGTGAACAGGGCGTCCAGGTTGTCCAGGCACTTGAAGCCCATGGCGTTGCGCGTCTCCACGGTGGCCGATCCCAGGTGCGGCAGCAGGTAGGCGTTGTCCAGGTCGTAATAACCCGGATGCAGGTCCGGCTCGCCGGCGAACACGTCCAGCCCGGCGGCGGCGACCCGCGCGCGCTTGAGGGCGTCGATCAGGGCCGCGTCGTCGACCACGTCGCCGCGCGAGGTGTTGATGACCACGCTCGGCGCCGGCAGCGTCTCGATCCGCTGGGCGTTCAGGAAGCCCTGCGTTTCCGGGGTTGCCGGGCAGTGCAGCGACAGCACGTCGGCGACCTCGAGCAGCTGGTCGGGCGTGTCGTGGTAGACCGCCCCCTGTTCCTGGTCGGCCGGCAGGCGCGTGCGGTTGTGGTAATGGATCTCCATGCCGAAGGCGCGCGCCCGCGCCGCCGTGGCCTGGCCGATCCGGCCCATGCCGAAGATCGCCAGCCGCCGTCCGCTCAGCTCCAGGCCGATCAGCTGGGTCGGCTTCCAGCCGTCCCATTCGCGCCGGCGCAGCAGCTTCTGGCCCTCCCAGGCGCGCCGGCAAGCGCCCAGGATCAGCAGCATCGCGATCTCGGCGGTGGCCTCGGTCAAAACCCCCGGGGTGTTGGTGACCGCGATCCCGCGCTGCTTCGCCGCGTCCAGGTCGACGTGGTTGGTGCCGACCGAAAAGCAGGCGATCGCGCGCACGCTGTCGGGCAGGCGCTGGATCAGCTCCGCGCCCATCTTGTCCGGCGGGGTCACGATCAGCGCGTCCATCCCGTCGGCGTGCGCGACCAGTTGGTCGGCGCTGAGCGCGCTGTCGGCGGTGTTGACGGTCGCGTCGTAGTCGCGCTGCAGGCGGTCGGTGACGGCCTCGGGCACGCGGCGGGTGACGAAGATGCGCGGCTTGGCGGACACGGGCGGTCGCTCCACTTTTGTCAACGCTGCCCGGAGGCGGGCGCATGGCCGCGCGCCGAATCGGCCTGGTACCGGCATCGGCCGCGCGGCGTGTCGCTTGGCCCCCGGGTCTGCTAGGGTCCCGCCTACCTTAGCTGCGGTGGGCCGGGTGGCGAAAGACGCGAACCGGGCCCGGCCCAGGTGCCGCGCCGGCCCGGCCACGGGCGAGGGCCGTCAAGCCAGGCGATCGCAGGCGCCGACCGTTCACAGAGATCCGGGTGTCATGACCGACCACGCGACCGTTTCCAGCCTTCCGCTCCGCCGCCGTCTTCGCGCCTGGACCGCCGGCGCCCTGGCCGCCGCGCTCGCCGTCGGCGCGGGTGTGCCGGGGGCGCAGGCGATGGTGCCGCACAAGGCCGTCTACGAGCTGAGCCTGGCGAAGGCGCGCAGCTCGCAGGCGGTCAACGCGATCTCGGGCACCATCGTGTTCACCTGGCGCGACGTGTGCGATGGCTGGTCGGTCGATTACAAGGCGGAGATGCGTGTCTCGTTCGGCGCGCGCGGCACCCAGCAGACCGCCTGGCAGTACAGCGCCTGGGAAGGCGACGATGGCAAGCGTTTCCGCTTCTTCACCCGCCGCGCGACCGCCGGCGGGGAGCCGGAGCGCAGGCGCGGCAGCGCCCGCATCACGCCGGGGGAAGGCGGCACGGCGACCCTGGAACAGCCGGAGGCGCGCACCGTCGACCTGCCGGCCGACACGATGTTCCCGAAGGCGCACAGCGAGGCGATCCTGGAGCGGGCGAAGGCCGGCGAGACCTTCTTCTGGCGCTACGTGTTCGACGGCACCGGGGACGGCGACGGTCTGTTCGGCGTCAACGCCATTATACTCAAGGAACTTGAGGCCAACACGGCGCTGCCGATCGACCATCCGCTGGTGCGCGATCAACGCTCCTGGCGGGTCCAACTCGCCTACTTTCCGAGCGGTCAGGAAGAAAGCACGCCGGAGAGCGAGCAGGTGACCCGTCTGTTCGCCAACGGGGTGGCCGGCTCGATCGAGATCGATTACGGCGACTTCGTGGTCGACGCCGAGCTTTCCGAGCTGACGGAGCTGCAGGCGGAGGCGTGCGAGTAGGCTGCCCAGTTCCTAGGCAGTCCAACAGGTTTTCCGGCTGTTGGCGAGTCGCACCTGGTCATCCACAGGACTGTCCACCGCTTCCGGGGACGCGTGCCGTGGATCGTCAGGGCGGCCCACGTGACCCGCTCTCGCTCTACACGCGGCCGCGCGCCGGCCGGCTTGCGCCGCGCCGGCCGCCGGTCCAGCAGGCGGTGCCGCGGTCGGTAATCCGGTAGCGCGGCACGCCCGGCAGGATCGGGTGCAGGTAGATCCACGCCTGGCGGCCGTCGGCCAGGCTGACGACCTCCCGCCGGTACCAGTCCGGGTGGCCTTCCAGCTGGTCCATCCGCGCCAGTTGCTCGCCGCTGACCGCGACCAGTTCGCCCTTGATCCGGGCGTCGCCGCCGCGGTCGACCGCCGGGATATCGCCGTGCAGCAGCCGGAACCCGGGCGCGGTCTCGCACGGGCCGTGGCGCGCCGCGTCCGCGATCAGGCGGTGGTTGCGCTCGCCCGGCTTGAGCGTGCCGTAGACCAGCGCCAGGGGGCAGCGGCGGACCGCGGCGAACGGCGTGTCGGCCTCGGCGTTCCAGGACGTGCGGGTCATCGCCGGGGTGCCCCCCATCTCGAGCTGGCCATGGTTTCGCTATCGGCCCGGCTTGAAGCCGCGCCCCTTGGTGATGGCGTGGTCGCCCAGGCGTTGGCGGACCGCGTCGATCGCGCTTTCCACTTGCTTGCGCCTTCCGCGGTCGGGGTCCAGCAGGTCGGGCGGGTCGGCGAACACCCCGGCTGTCAGGTCGCCCGCGCCGATCCCGATCAGCCGGAACTTCCGGCCGTCGCATGCGCGCCGCAGCATCGGTTCGGCCGTGCGGTACAGGCGGTCGGCCATGTTGGTCGGGTCGCTCAGCTTGTGCGCGCGGGTGATGATTTTGAAGTCGCGGGTCTTGAGCTTGAGGGTGACCGACTGGCCGGCGAGGTCGGCCGCCTTGAGCCGTCGGGCGACCCGTTCGCACTGCGGCCACAGGCGGCGCAGCAGTTCCGCCGGATCGTCCACGTCGTCGTCGAAGGTGGTCTCGCCGGAGATGCTCTTGGCCGGCTCGTTCGGCGCCACCGGGCGCGGATCGCGGCCCCAGGCGAAGGCGTAAAGCCGCCGGCCCATGGCGCCGTAGCGTGCCATCAGCTCGGTCTCCTCGTAGCGGCGCAGATGGCGGATCAGCGTGATGCCGTCGCGCGACAGCGCGGTCTGCAGCCGGTCGCCGACGCCGGAGATCGCGCCCACCGGCTGTTCGCTCAGGAAGTCGAGGGCTTCCGCCTCGCCGACCACGGCGAAACCGCGCGGCTTGTCGAGTTCCGAGGCGATCTTGGCCAGGAACTTGTTGTAGCTGAGGCCGATCGACGCGGTGACGCCGACCTCCCGTTCGATCCGGCGGACCAGCGCGGCCAGCGTGCGCGCGGGCGGGCCTTGGTGCAGCGCCTCCGTGCCGCTCAGGTCCAGGAACGCCTCGTCGATCGAGATCGGCTCGACCAACGGCGTGCTCGCCTCCATCATCTCGCGGATGCGGTGGCCCTCGACACGGTAGCGCGCCATGTCCGGCTTGATCACGGTCGCGTCGGGGCAGCGCTCGAGCGCCTTGAACATCGGCATCGCCGAGCGCACGCCATAGATCCGCGCGACGTAGCAGCAGGCCGCGACCACCCCGCGCCGGCCGCCCCCGACGATCACCGGCCGGTCGGCGAGTTCCGGGCGGTCGCGCTTTTCCACACTGGCGTAGAAGGCGTCGCAGTCCAGGTGCGCGACCGACAGGCTGGCGAGTTCCGGGTGGCCGACCACCCGCGGCGACTGGCAGTGCGGGCAGCGGCCGTCCGCCGGCTTGCCGTCGAACAGCACCAGGCAATCCCGGCACAGCGCCGTCGGCCGGCGCGCGGGTTCGGACCGTTCGGTCATGGCCGCCCCCGGTCCGCCGGCCAGAGCCAGGCCGCGCCGCGCACGCCGCTGTCGTCGCCGTGCTCGGGCGGCACCACGCGGGTCGCCACCTGGTCGGAGAACACGTAGGCGGGCAGGCGGACGGGCAGCGCGTCGTAGAGCGCCTGGATGTTGCCGACCCCGCCGCCGAGAACGATCCGCGCCGGGTCGAGCAGGTTGATCACGCTGCCGAGCGCGCGCGCCAACCGGTCGATGTAGCGTTCCAGGGCGGCCCGCGCGGCCGGCTCGCCGTCGCGCGCCCGGCGCGCCACCAAGGCGGCGTCGGTGGCTTCGTCGACGGCCGCGGCATCGCCGCCGTCGCGGGCGTAGTCCTGCGCCAGGCCGGGGCCGCTCAGGAACGTCTCGATGCAGCCGGCCCGGCCGCAGTAGCACGCCGGGCCCGGACGCTCGGCGTCGTCCAGCTGGGGCAGCGGGTTGTGGCCCCATTCGCCGGCGATCGCGTTGGCGCCGGTGACCAGCCGCCGGTCGATCACGATGCCGCCGCCGACCCCGGTACCCAGGATCACCCCGAACACCGGGCTGTGGCCCGCGCCCGCGCCGTCGCAGGCTTCCGACAGGGCGAAGCAGTCGGCGTCGTTCGCCAGCCGCACCGGCCGGTCGAGCGCCGCCGCCAGGTCGCGGTCCAGCGGCTTGCCGATCAGCCAGGTCGAGTTGGCGTTCTTCACCAGACCGGTGGCCGGCGAGATCGTGCCCGGAATGCCCACCCCGACGCGCGCCCGCGGCGCCCCAGGCGCCAGCAGGTCGTCTTCCAGCGCCTGCACCAGACCGCGGATCGCGGACAGGGTGGCGGCGTAGTCGCCGCGCGGCGTCTCGATCCGCCGGCGGGCACGCACGCACCCGTCGACGTCGAGCGCCAACGCCGAAATCTTCGTCCCGCCGAGGTCGATCCCCAGTCGCATGGCCAAACGCGGGTGGTGGTTACGAATCGTTAAGGCTATGATCCTAACTTGTTAACCCGGAACGCTGTGCTAAGCGCGTCCGTTTCTAAACGGAGTCCCATCCCGGGCATGGCGATCCGGGAGCACAATCGCAGAGAGCCCAGGAGCATGCTAGAAAGCCCCGCCTCAAACCACGCGGAGTCGGAAACCAAAATGGCCTCGGGCGGCACGAAGACGGTGCTCGTCGTCGAAGACAACGAGCTGAATATGAAGCTCTTCCACGATTTGTTGGAGGCGCACGGTTACGGCATTCTGCAGACCAAGGACGGGATGGAAGCCCTGCAGATCGCCCGCGATCACAAGCCCGACCTGATCCTGATGGATATCCAGCTGCCGGAAGTCTCCGGGCTGGAGGTCACCAAGTGGATCAAGGAGGACGACAACCTGAAGTCGATCCCGGTGATCGCGGTGACCGCGTTCGCCATGAAGGGCGACGAGGAGAAGATCCGCGAGGGCGGCTGCGAGGCCTATATCGCCAAGCCGATCTCGGTGGCGAACTTCCTGCAGACGGTGCAGAAGTTCCTGAACTGAGGCGAAACGGATAAGGGGGGCGGCCCGGAACCGACCCGATCGCATGACCGCACGTATCCTTGTCGTCGACGACATCGCCGCCAACGTCAAGCTGCTGGAAGCCAAGCTTTCGGCCGAATACTACGATGTGATCACGGCCGACAACGGCCGGACGGCGATCGAGGTTGCGGAAAAGCAGGCCCCGGACATCATCCTGCTCGACGTGATGATGCCGGGGATGGACGGTTTCGAGACCTGCTGCGAGCTGAAGGCCAACGCCAAGACCGCGCACATTCCCGTCGTCATGGTGACCGCGCTGTCGGACGTGTCCGACCGGGTGCGCGGCCTGGAATCGGGCGCCGACGATTTCCTGTCCAAGCCGGTCAACGACGTGGCGCTGTTCGCGCGCGTGCGCTCGCTGGTCCGGCTCAAGATGATGATGGACGAATTGCGCGTGCGCCAGGAGACTTCCGGCCGCCTGGGCGCGATCGCGAGCGAGTTCGAGCTCGCCGATTCGCCGGCCAAGGTGCTGGTGGTCGAAAAGAGCCGCTTCACCACCCAGCGGCTGAGCGAATACCTGTCGGAAGCCGAGCACGATGTGGTCTGCGCCGACACTGGCGAGCGCGCCCTCGAGCTCGGCCGGGAGCAGACGTTCGACCTGGTGATCGTCGGCATCGACCTGGGCGGGGAGGACGGCCTCCGGTTGTGTTCGCAGTTCCGCTCCCAGGAGGAGACGCGCCACCTGCCGCTGCTGCTGCTGCTGGAGGACATGGACCTGCCGCGGCTGGCCAAGGGCCTGGACCTGGGGGTCACCGATTACCTGGTGAAGCCGCTCGACCGCGGCGAGCTGCTGGCGCGGGTGCGCACCCAGGTGCGCCGCCGGCGCTACCACGACCGCCTGCGCGAGCGAATCCAGGCCTCGATGTCGATGGCGTTCACCGACAGCCTGACCGGGCTGTACAACCGCCGCTATCTGATGACCCATCTGGATCGCAAGCTGATGGGGATCGCCGAGACCGGCAAGCCGGTGTCGGTCATGCTGTTCGACGTCGACCACTTCAAGGCGGTCAACGATACCCACGGCCACGGCCTGGGCGACGACGTGCTGGTCAAGCTGGCCGAGGTCGCGAGCAACAACCTGCGCTCGGTCGATCTGGTCGCCCGCCTGGGCGGCGAGGAATTCGTCGTGGTGATGCCGGAATCCAACGCGGCCACCGCGATGCAGGTGGCCGAGCGGCTGTGCGCCCTGGTCGCCGAAAGCTCGATCGATCTGCCCGACGGGACGCCGCTCAGCGTCACCATCTCGATCGGCGTGGCGGCCTCGGACAACGCCGAGGAAATGGCCGACGACCTGCTGGAGCGCGCCGACGCCGCGCTCTACGCCGCCAAGAACGCCGGCCGCAACCGGGTGAAACTCGCCGACCCGCCGGCCGCCACGCAACGCTCGTCCGCCGCCGGCGGACACTATTAGGCGCGGCGGGCTGGCACGGTCCCGTTGCCGCGCCACTTTTCGTGACCGCGACCCGGTACCGCTCGGACGTTACTCGGGGACCTCCAGCGGCAACCCGACATAGTTCTCCGCCAGGTGGCGGGCGGCGCTGTCGCTCGCGGCCACGCTGTCCAGCTCGGCCTGCTGCAGGCGCTGCTCGAAGCCGTCCGCGTCCGGCTGGGCGTGCAGCATCCGCGTCATCCAGACCGAGAAGCGCTGGACCTTCCAAATCCGCTTGAGACAGGTGTCGGAGTAGGCGTCGAGCCCGGTTTCATCGGCGCTGTCGAACCAGCGGGCGAGCGCGGGCGCCAGCACCTGCACGTCGGCGAGCGCCAGGTTCATCCCCTTGGCCCCGGTGGGCGGGACGATGTGCGCGGCGTCGCCGGCCAGCAACAGCCGCCGGTAGCGCATCGGTTCGGCGACGAACGAGCGCATCGGCGCGATGTTCTTCTGCAGGATCGGCCCTTCGTTGATGGTCCAGCCATCGCCGGTTTCCAGACGGCGGTGCAACTCGTCCCACAGCGCCCGGTCCGACCAGGCATCCGGATCCTCGTCCGGCCGGCACTGGAGGTAGAGGCGGGTGACCTCGGGCGAGCGCATGGAGTACAGCGCGAAGCCGTTGTCGTGGCGGGCGTAGACCAGCTCGTCGCTGGTCGGCGCGGCTTCCGCCAGCACGCCCAGCCAGGCGTAGGGATAGCTGCGCGCGTGCGTTACGATCTGGCCGGCGGGCACGCTCGCCCGGCTGACGCCGTGGTAGCCGTCGCAGCCGGCGACGAAGTCGCAGGTCAGCGTCTGGTTCCGGCCGTCGTGGGTGTAGCGGATGATCGGCCGGTCGCTGTCCAGTCCCTCGATCCCGCTCACGTCCGCCTCGAACAGGATCTCGCCGGCATCGGCCAGGCGCTGGGCGATCAGGTCCTTCACCACCTCGTGCTGGCCGTAGACCATGATCTTTTTGCCGGTCAGGCGCGCCAGCTCGATCCGGTGGTGGGCGCCGGAGAAGGCGAGATCGATGCTGGTGTGTTCCATGCCCTGGCGGTCCATGCGCGCGCCGACGCCCGCCGCGCGCAAGGCAGCCGCGCTATGGTGCTCCAACACGCCCGCGCGGATCCGGCTTTCGACGTAGTCCCGGCTGCGCCGCTCCAGGATCACCGTGTCGATCCCGCGCGCGGCCAGCAGGTGCGACAGCATCAGGCCCGCGGGCCCGGCGCCGATCACGGCGACTTGGGTACGCTTCATGTCTGGCCTTTCACCTCGCGTGCCGCGCTAACCGGACAGCAGGTGCGGCAGGCCCAGCGTGAGCGCCGGGAATGCCAGCAGCAGCGCCACCCGCAGGATCTCGACGCCGAAGAAGGGAACCACGCCGCGGAAGATCTCCTTCATCGGCACGTCGTGGGCGAGCGCGTTGATGATGAACACGTTCATGCCCACCGGCGGCGTGATCAATCCCAATTCCACCACGACCAGCGCCAGAATGCCGAACCAGATCTTCAGATCGGCGGTGCTCATGCCGAACGCGGCGGTCTCCGCGACCGCGTAGTCGCCGCCGTTGATCGCGACCAGGGTGGGCCACAGGAACGGGACCACGACCAGGATCATCGACAGGCTGTCCATGAAGCAGCCGAGCACGATCAACAGCGCCAGCACCGCGATCAGCACCAGCCACGGGTCCAGGCTGCTGACAGATGCCCAGTTCGCCAGCGCTTCCGGCAGGCCGGCGCGGGTGAAGAAGCCCTTCAGCACCTCCGCGCCGAACAGGATGAAGTAGATCATCCCGCTGGTGACGGCCGAATCCTTGAGCGCGCGCACGATGCCGGACCCGGTCAGGCCGTCGCCGAAGGCGCGCAGGATCAGGCCGTAGACGAGCACGGCGAACACCCCCACGGCCGCCGCGGGGGTCGGCGTGAACAACCCGAAGCCGAGCCCCAGGATGATCGCGGAGAACAGCACCAACACCGGGATCAGCCGGAGCAGGGCGTGCCGGCGCGCCGCCGGCTCCATCGCCCGGGCGGCCGGGGCGACCGACGGCTTCAGCCGCACGGTGAGCGCGATCACGCCCATGAAAAACAGCACCGCGATCCCTCCCGGGACCACGGCGGCCTGGAACATGTCGATGATCGAGGCTTCGACGATGATGGCGTAGATCACCAGCGCCACCGACGGCGGGATCAGGATGCCCAGCACCCCGCCAGCGGCGAGCGAGCCGGTGGCGAGCCGGGGGTGGTAGTCCAACCGGCGCAGTTCCGGCAGCGCCACACGGCCCATCGTCGAGGCGGTCGCGAGCGACGAGCCGCAGACCGCGCCGAAGCCCGCGCACGCGCCCACCGCCGCCATCGCGACGCCGCCGCGCATCCGCCCGAACAGCGCGTTGACCCCGCGGAACAGGTCGCGGCTGAGGTTGGCTTCGGAAGCCAGATAGCCCATCAGCACGAACAGCGGCACGACCGACAGGTCGTAGTTCGCGACCGTGCCCCAGAGCAGCGTCTTGAATTGGTCCAGGTAGGGTCCGAAGCGCAGGTAGGGCGCCACCAGCGACAGCGCGTAGTTGCCGCCGATCCCGACCGCCACCATGGCGAGCCCGACCGGCATGCGCAGCGCCAGCAGCCCGAACAGCACCGCCAGCCCGCCGATCCCGATCGCTTCCAGGGCGCCCATGGCGGTCTAGGCCTCGACCGGCTTGGGGCGCAGGTCGGCCAGCGCGACCGCCGCCCACAGCCCGAGCGAGGCGATCCCCGGGAGGTAGAACGGCCAGACCGGCCAGCCCAGCACGCGGGACAGCGCATGGTCGCTGTAGGTCTCCAGCATGCCGAGCGTCATCTTCCAGGCCAGGAAACCGGCGAGGACCGCGATCAGCAGTTGCCACAGCGTATCCAGGACGCGCTGCACGGCGCGCGGCATCACCGTCTCCGCCAGGATGTCGACGGCGACGTGCCCGCGCCGCGCCTGGCAGTAGGGGAACAGCATCAGCGCGGCCGAACTGACCGCCAGCCGCACGAAATCCTCGTAGCCGGGCAGGCCGCTGACGTCGCGGCCGACCAGGCCCGCGATCCGGTCGAGCGTGAACGCCGCCACGTTGGTGACGGTCACGCCCACGATGGCGAACAGGAGCACGCCGCCCAGGATCGCCCAGGCCGCGGCGGCACGGTGGAGAGCCTGCTGCATGTCGGCGAAACGGGTTCCGCGTGGCGGGGGAGGGCGGCCGGTCTCGGTCCGGCCGCGTCGCGCGCAGTCTAGGACAGGCGAAGCGCGCGCGCATCCGTAGCGGTTAAGGGGTAGGGCGAGCCGCTGATCCCCTCTCCCTTGAGGGGAGAGGGGACCCGCCGGGACGGCCGGGAAGCTAGCTCGGCGCCGTAGGGTGGGGTCGCGCAAGCAACCCACCGTGCGGGGGCGCAATCGGCACGCCCGGGGCGATGGATTGCCGCGTTCCGCGGCGACTCCACCCTACGTCCGGACAGCGGGCGCGCTTACGACCCGCCGTCCTCGTACTTGGCGATCGCTTGCTTGGCGGCTTCGACCAGGGCTTCGCCGGGGATGCCGCGCTGCTTGGCCTGGTCGACCCAGCGCTGGGTCACCGACTGGGTGATCTCGTTGAACGCCTGGGTCTGCTTGGGGCTCAGCTGGATCACCGTGCCGCCGGACTCGCGCTGCAGTTCCTTGCCGGTCTGCTCCACCCGGTTCCACAGCTCGCCCATTTCGCGCGCGAAGGCGCGGTCGGTGGTCTCGTCGATCACCTGCTGCAAGCCGGCCGGCAGCTGTTCGTAGCGGTCCTTGTTCATGGCGAAGAGGAACACGCTGGTGCCGAAGCGGTTGCCGTCGGCGCCCTCGACCGAAAACTCGGTCAGTTGGTGCAGCTTGAGCGGCGCCATGATTTCGAACGGCACCAGTGCGCCGTCGACCGTGCCCTTGGAGAGCGCCTGCGGTAGCGCCGGAACCGGCATGCCGACCGGCTCCGCGCCCCAGGCCTCGATCATCCAGGCGCCGGTGCGCGACGGCGTGCGCAGTTTCAGCCCCTTCACGTCGGCCGGCTTGGTCACCTTGGTCTCGCGCAGGTGCAGGGCGTTGCCGGCGTGGACGTGGACCAGCAGCGGCTTGATCTCCTCGAAGTCGGCTTGCAGCCGGTCGAAGGTGTCCTGGATCGCGAGATTGGTCGCGCGCGCGTCGCCGGTGTGGACGTTGGGCAGCTCGAACACCTCGGTGCGCGGGAAAACGCCCGGGGTATAGCCGATCAGGGTCCAGATGATGTCGGCCGTGCCGTCGCGCGCCTGGCGGTACAGTTCCGGCGGCGTGCCGCCGAGCGACATCGACGGGAAGATCTTGATCTCGATCCGCCCGTTGGAGCGTTTCTCGACCTCCTGGGCCCAAGGCTCGATCATCCGGGTGTGGGTCACCGAGTTGGGCGACAGGAAGTGGTGCACCGTGAGCGTGACCTCCTGCGCCTGCGCGCTGCCGGCGATCAGGGCGCCGGCGCACACACCCGCCGCGCGCTTGAGCAGCCGTGTCATGGGTTGCCTCCCCGTTAGAAGCGTGTCGTGTCGTGCTGGGTCGGACCGGTTCGGCCGGCCTCGTGGCTTGGCAGCGGGTGGCAGCTTAAGCGCTCGCACGGCGGCTGTGAATTGCCGATGGCTGCCGGCTTTACAGCCGCGCCCGCCCGGCGCAGGCTTGGTCCCCGGGGATTGACCCCCGGGATCCGACGGTAATCGACCCGGCCCAAAGGACGGACCCAGCGGACCATGCAGGTGGTGGAAGCGAACGGCACTTACCTGAATAGCCGCCGCGACGGCACCCGCGGCGGTCCCACGGTCGTGTTCGCCAACGCGCTCGGGACGGACCTGCGGCTGTGGGACGGCACGGTCGCCGCGTTGCCCCCGGGCCTGGATGTGCTGCGCTACGACACGCGCGGCCATGGCCTGTCGGGCGCGCCGGAACCGCCCTATGCGATGGCCGACCACGCCCGCGACCTGATCGGCCTGCTGGACGCGCACGGCATCGACAAGGCGGTGGTCTGCGGCATTTCGATCGGCGGCATGATCGCCCTGCAGGCCGCGCTCGACGCGCCGGAACGGATCGTCGGGGTGGTGGCGATGGACACCGGCCACAAGATCGGCTCCGCCGACGGCTGGCAGCAGCGCATCGACAGCGTGCTGGCGGAAGGGCTGGGCAAGCTCGCCGACAGCATCGTGCTGGGCTGGCTGAGCGAGGGCTACCGCCGCGACAACCCCGGGGCGGCGCAGGCGTGGCGCCACATGATCGCGCGCACGCCCGACCCGCGCGGCTACACCGGCAGCTGTGCCGCGCTGCGCGACACCGACCTGACGCCGCGGCTGTCGGAGCTGCGGCAGCCCGCCCTGGTGCTGTGCGGCAGCGACGATCCCTCGACCCCGCCGGACCTGAACCGGGCGCTCGCGGGGCTGCTGGCGAACGCCCGCTACCGGGAGATCGCGGACACCAAGCACCTGCCGTGCATCGAGAAACCGCACGAGGTCGCGGGCCTGATCGCGGCGTTCGTGCAGGAGACGACCGGTGGCTGACCAGCGCTACCAGCAAGGCATGCAGGTCCGCCGCGCGGTGCTGGGCGACGCCCACGTCGACCGGGCGCAGGCGAACACGACCGAAATCGACGCCGACTTCCAGCAGTTCATCACCGAGGTCGCCTGGGGCAGCGTGTGGACGCGCGCGGGCCTGAGCCGGCCGCGGCGCAGCCTGCTGACCATCGCCATGCTGGCCGCGCTCGGCCACCACGACGAACTCGCGATGCACCTGCGCGCCACCGCCAATACCGGCGTTAGCCGCGAAGAGGTCAAGGAAACCCTGCTGCAGGTCGCGGTCTACGCCGGCGTGCCCGCCGCCAACGCGGCCTTCGCCGTCGCCAAGCGGGTGTTCGCGGAGATCG
This sequence comes from Rhodovibrio sodomensis, assembly GCF_016583645.1. GTDB lineage: Bacteria > Pseudomonadota > Alphaproteobacteria > Kiloniellales > Rhodovibrionaceae > Rhodovibrio > Rhodovibrio sodomensis. The sequence goes on from NZ_NRRL01000032.1 coordinate 38,729, forward strand.
ACGCCGGGGCGCACGGCGGGACGGAGGGCGGGTCGTGAGCGTCGGCAGGTTCAGCGCGCGCGACTGGGACAGCCACCCCCCGCTGATCGCGCCGGACTACAAGTCGACCCGCCAGCGCGGGCCCGGCCAGCCGCTGGTGCCGCTCGACGGCGACCTGCCGGAGGCCGCCGGTCCCAGCTTCGACGCAGGGACGATCGACGCCGTCCAGGCCGACCTGACCGCCAACGCCCGGGTCAACGCCGAACCGATCGGCGAGCGCATCGTGGTCGCCGGCCGGGTGCTGGACGAGGCCGGGCGCGGCGTGCCGCACACCCTGGTCGAGGTCTGGCAGGCCAACGCCGCCGGCCGCTACGTCCACACCCGCGACCAGCACGACGCCCCGCTCGACCCGAACTTTCTGGGCGCGGGTCACGCGTTGACCGACGCCGACGGTCGCTATGCCTTCCGCACGATCAAGCCGGGCGCCTATCCGTGGGGCAACCACCCCAACGCCTGGCGGCCGAACCACATCCACGTCTCCGTGATCGGCCCCGCGCTGGCGACCCGGCTGGTGACCCAGATGTACTTCCCGGGCGATCCGCTGCTGGACGCCGACCCGATCTTCCTGGCGACGCCGCGCGCCGCCCGGCCGCGCCTGATCGCCCAGTTCGACTGGTCGCTGACCGAACCGGGCATCGCGCTCGGCTACCGCTTCGACGTCGTGCTGCGCGGGCGCGACCGGACCCCGCCGGACGCAGGGCACGCCGATGGCTGACGGCGGTTTCCCCGGGCAGACGCCGTCCCAGACGGTCGGGCCGTTCTTCGCCTACGGCTTGGTGCCGGGGCAGTACGGCTATCCGCTGCCCGATCCGGTGGGCGCCGACCTGACCGGATCCGACGTCGCCGGGCCGCGGATCTGGCTGACCGGCCGCGTGCTGGACGCAGACGGCGCCCCGGTCGACGATGCGCTGGTCGAGATCTGGCAGGCCGACGCCGACGGCCGGTTGCCGACACGCGCGGGTCTCGGCGGCGGCAACCGGCCGGGCTTCCGCGGCTTTGGGCGCTGCGGGACCGGCACGGACCCGGAGAGCCGGTTCGTCTTCCGCACCGTCAAGCCGGGCGCGGTCGCGGCGGGCGCCGCCCCGCACGTCAGCCTGGTCGTGTTCGCGCGCGGCCTGCTCAACCATCTGTTCACCCGGGTCTACTTCGCCGACGAGGCGGCGGCCAACGCCGCCGATCCCGTCTTGGCCCAGGTGCCGGCCGACCGTCGCGAGACCCTGACGGCGGAGCGCCAGGAGACGCCCGACGGAGCCGTCTACCGGCATGACATCCGGCTTCAGGGGCCGGGCGAAACGGTGTTCTTCGACCTCTGAGCGCGGGTCCCGAGACCCGAGCATCCAAAGGCGGCTTCATGACCGATCCCTGCATCATCACCGTCGCGATCACCGGCTCGGTTCCGCGCAAGGAACACACCTCCGCGGTGCCGATCACGGTGGCCGAGCAGGTCGAGAGCACCCACGCCGCCTGGGAGGCCGGGGCTTCGATCGCCCACGTCCACGTGCGCGACGACGACGAGAGCCCGTCGTCGGATCCCGACAAGTTCGCCCGCTACCAGGACGGCGTGCGCAAGCACTGCCCGGGCATGATCGTGCAGTTCTCCACCGGCGGGCGCGGCCGCGCGGCGGCGGAGCGCGGCAGCATGCTGCAGCTGGCGCCCGACATGGCCTCGCTCGCCACCGGCAGCTGCAACTTCCCGACCATGATCTACGAGAACCACCCCGATCTGGTGGCCGATCTGGCGGCGGCGATGCAGCGTCACGGCGTCAAGCCGGAGATCGAGGTGTTCGACCTGTCGATGCTCTACACCGCGTTCGACATGGCCGCGCGTGGCGAGCTGAGCGCGCCGCTGCACGTGCAGTTCGTCCTGGGGATCAAGAACGCCATGCCGGCCAACCGCGAGGTGCTGGAATTCCAGATCGACCAGCTCGACAAGCACATGCCGGAAGCGACCTGGACCGCCGCCGGGATCGGCCGGCACCAGCTGACCGTCAACCACTGGGCGCTGGAGTTGGGCGGACACTGCCGCACCGGGCTGGAGGACAACATCCGCTTCGACAAGGACCGGCTGGCGGCCAGCAACGCCGAACTGGTGCAGCGCGTCGCCCAGCTCTGCGGCGACTACGGCCGGCACCCGGCGAGCTGCGCGGAAGCGCGCCGGTTGCTGTCGCTGCCGCAAACGGTCCCGGCCGGCTGACGACGGCCGGGAGGTGAGTGTGTCCGCGTTCGATTCCGCCCTGACCGGCGACCTGCTCGCGGACGCGGACGTCCGGGCGCTATTCTCCGACAGCCGCAGGATCGCCGACATGCTGCGGGTCGAGAGCGGGCTGGCGTGCGCCCAGGCCCGGCTGGGCGTGATCCCGCCCGGGGTGGCGTGCCGGATCGTCGATGCCGGCACCGCGCTCCAGCCGGACCTTGCCGCGATCGGCGCGGCGACCGCGCGCGATGGCGTGCCGGTCCCGGAATTGGTCCGCCAGCTGCGCGCCGCGCTGGACGCCGAGGCCGCGGCCTACGTGCACTACGGCGCGACCAGCCAGGACATCGTCGACACCGCGGGCGTGCTGGCCCTGCGCGACCTGTGCGATCTGGTCGACCGGCGGGCCCGCGATCTGGTCCAGCGGCTGGCCGCGCTGGCTGCCCGGCACCGGGCGACCCTGTGTCTGGCGCGTACGCGGACCCAGCCGGCGGTGCCGACCAGCTTCGGGCTGCGGGCGCTTGCCTGGGCGAGGCCGCTGTCGCGCGAACGCGCGCGCCTGGCGGCGCTGCGCGGCGAGGTCCTGTGCGTGCAGTTCGGCGGGGCGGCGGGGAACCTGTCGGCGCTCGGCGATCGTGGGCCGGCGGTGGCGGACGCGCTGGCCGGCGAGCTGGGCCTGGCGCCGTCGGTTCCCGCCTGGCACGGCGAGCGCGACGGACTGCTCGCGCTGACCGACGCCCTGGCGCGGATCGCCGGCGCGCTTGGCAAGCTGGGCCAGGACGTCGCCCACGGCTGCCAGGCGGAGGTCGCGGAACTGCGCCTGTCGAGCGGCGGCGGCTCGTCCACCATGCCGAACAAGGCCAACCCGGTGGCCGCGGAAACGCTGGTCGCGCTGGCCCGGCACGCCGCCGGCAGCCTGGCCGCCGCGCACCAGGCCCAGCTGCACGCGCTGGAGCGCGACGGCGCGGCCTGGACGCTGGAATGGCTCAACCTGCCGCAAGTGGCCATGGCCGCCGGTGGCGGCCTGGCCCGGGCGCGCGCGGTGCTGGACGCGCTTACGGTCGATACCCACCGGATGGCCGCGGCGGTGACCGGCGGGGCCGGCCTGCCGATGGCAGAGGCCGCCAGCTTCGCCCTCGCCGAGCACGTGCCGCGGGTGGACGCCCAAGCGACCGTCGCCGCAGCGTGCCGTACGGCAAGCGACGCGGGCGAACACCTGCTGGACGTGCTGGCCCGGCAGAGCGACGCCGCGGTGGACTGGGCCGACCTGCGCCGAGCGGAGCGCCTGCTCGGCCCGGCGCCGGATCTGGTCGACCGCGCCCTGAGCCAGCTGGCGTCCGACGAGCGCCAAGGCGAAACCGGCAAGCCGCGCACGAAGTGAACGATTTGTTAACGCCCGCGGCGCTACCGTGACGCGCTGCGGCAGGTAGATCGAGCGGGGCGAGACAGGGTGACGGCCACACACCTTTTCGGGGTGATCGCCGTCGCGGTGATGGTAGCCGCGGCGCTGCTGCTGGTCGGCGTCAGCTATCTCGGTGCGACCGTGGCCAGGCTCGGCCGGCAGCACGCCGAAGCGCGTGAAACCCGGCAGCGGCTGGCCGACGTGGTCGAGCTGGCGGCCGACTGGGTCTGGGAAACCGACACCGACAACCGCTTCACCTATTTTTCCCACCGTTTCGAACAGGTGACCGGCCTGTCGCGCGAGCTGTTCGTCGGCTTCAACCGCGAGGGTCTGGCCGCGCGCGATGGCTTCTTCGCCAACGAATGGACCGATCACCTGGAGACGATCCGGGCGCGCGCGCCGTTCTACGGATTCCGCTACAGCTATGTCCACCAGGACGGCCGGCGCTACGTCTTCCAGATCAACGGCAAGCCGCTGTTTGACCGCAAGGGCCGGTTCCTCGGCTACCGCGGCACCGGCACCGACCTGACCGAGACGGTGACCGCCCGGGCCGACGCCGACGCCGCGGAGGCGCACGCCCGCGACGTGCTGGACTCGGCGCTTGACGCGTTTTTCTCGATCGATTCCGACGGCGTGGTCGTCGACTGGAACCAGGCCGCCGAGCAGATGTTCAACTGGTCCCGCGAAGAGGTGCTGGGCCGGCCGGCGGCCGCCCTGATCGTGCCCGGCGCGGAGCTGGATGCGCATTGGTCGATGATGGCGCAGCTGCGCGCCGGCGACGCCTGGTTCCTGAACACCCGGGTCCGCACGACCGCCCGCCGGCGCGATGCCACCGTATTCCCCTGCGAGCTGGCGATCACCGAGACCTGGACGCCGCGCGGGCGGACCTTCAACGCGTTCATGCGCGACATCACCGACCGCGAGGCGCACCAGCAGGCGATCGAGCACGCGCGCTACGAGGCCGAGGTCGCGAGCAAGTCAAAATCCGAGTTCCTGGCGGCGATGAGCCACGAGCTGCGCACGCCGCTCAACGCCGTGATCGGCTTTTCCGACCTCTTGGTCAGCTGTCCGCATCTGCCCGAGGAACAGCGCCTGGAATACCTGTGCGACATCCGGGAGAGCGGCAACCATCTCCTGGAGCTGATCAACGACGTCCTCGACCTGTCCAAGATCGAGGCCGGCCGCCTGGACCTCAGCGAGGAGCCGGTCGACCTGGCCGACCTGGCGAACGCCTGTATCCGGCTGTTGGGCGAGCGGGCGCAAAGCGCGCTGCTCGAACTGCGCCACGACGTGCCCGAGGACCTGCCGCCGGTGCTGGCCGACAAGACGCGGATCAAGCAGGTGCTGATCAACCTCTTGTCCAACTCGATCAAGTTCACCGAGCCGGGCGGGCAGGTCAGCCTGTCGGCCCGGCTGGACCCGGAGGGCCGGATGCGCCTGAGCGTGGCCGACAGCGGCGTCGGCATGGCGCCGGAGGAACTTGCGCGGGCGTTCGAGCCGTTCGCGCAGCTGGACAACGTCTACAGCCGCCGGCAGCAGGGCACCGGACTCGGCCTCGCCCTGGTGCGCACGCTCAGTCAGCTGCACGGCGGCAAGCTGGAGGTCGACACCGAACCCGGTGCGGGGACCACGGCGACCTGCGTCCTGCCGGCGACACGGGTGATGCTGGACCCGGAAACCTACGAAGCGCCGCGGCGCGCGGCCGGGTAGGGGAGGCCCGCGGCCGCTACTGCTGATCGCCCGGGGCCCCGGGGTCCTTCGGGCCGGCGCGTCCGGCTGGCTGCTCCGCGAACGCCATCAGCATGGCGAGGAACCAGCCGACCACCGTCCAGCCGGCGAGGATATTGACCAGCGCGATCGCGCGGGTGCGCCGGTGCTTGAAATAGAGCGCGACGCCGAGCGGCAGCAGGTAGCCGACCATGGCGATCGCCATCACGCTGTAGAACTCCACGACGGGCATGCCTGCCGACCTCCGGTGAATCGCGCTCGATCTGGTTGGATGCTGCTCTGAAACGGGGTTGGGCAGCCGGTCAGCGCAGCATCGCGCCGCCGTTGACCTCGATCACCTGACCGGTGACGTAGCCCGACAGGGCAGGGCTGGCGAGGTAGAGGAAGGTCCCGACGAGGTCTTGCGGCGCGCCCAGCCGGCCCAGCGGGATCTTGCCCTTGGCGCTTTCCAGCTGCTGCGGGGTCGAGGCGACCTCGTGGAAGCGGGTGTCCACCGTGCCCGGCGACACCGCGTTCACCCGGATCGCCGCGTCTGCCAGTTCCTTCGCCAGCGACCGGGTGAACGACACCACGAACCCCTTGGTCCCGGCATAGACGGCGATGCCGCCGCTGCCCCCGGACAGCGCGGCGATCGAACTGGTGGTGATGATCGCCCCGCCGCCGGCCGCGCGCAGGTAGGGCACCGCCGCCTGGCTGGCGACGAACACCGAGCGCTGGTTCAGGTCGACCAGACTGTCGTAGTGCGCGTCGTCGATCTGTTCGATCGGCGTCCGGCCGTGGGTGCCGCCGGCGTTGTTGATCAGGACGTCCAGCCCGCCCTCGGCCCCGGCGAACTCCGAGACGACCGCGCGCAGGGCGGCGGGATCGCGCACGTCGGCCTTGAGCAGGCGGGCGCGGCCGCCGGCGGCCTCAACGTCCTGCGCGACCGCCTGCGCGGGCTCGGCGCTGGCGTTGTAGTGCACGCCGACGCGCGCGCCCTGGGCGCCGAACGCCCGCGCCACGGCGGCCCCGATGCCCGTGCTCGCACCGGTGATCAGCACCCGTTTGTCGCGCAGATCTTCGAACGACATGACCGCTCCCTAGCGTGGCGATGTTGCGGCCGGAGCCTAACCGACTCGGACCCGCGTGTCAGGCCGATGCTCGGGCGGCCTCCGATTGACAGGCCGCGCGTCCCGCCGCTATCTTGCAGGTGAGAATGATCTGCAATTACAGGAGCCGGGCGTGAAACCGACGCCACCCTGGAACGGCAGGCATCCGGGCCGTGGTGACGGTCCTTGGCAGACGCGGCAACCGCGTAACGATGCGCGGCGGCCGCAGGGTTCTCCGGTATGAGGCGCGCGCGCGACATGACCGCAACGCTGGGCGAAACCTACGCGAGCCGCGACGGCCAAACGACCGGCGCGGCCGCCGGACAGACGGCGCCGTACGCGGGCGCGCGCCGGTCCCGGTCGGTGCGTCGGGTGCGGCGGGACCTGACGACCGGGCTCGCGCAGACCGCGGGCAGCCACCGGGTCGCCGCGGCGATGGTCGGCCTGCTCGCCGGGGTCGCGCTCGCCGGCGCGTGTGTCCAGGCCGTCGCGGGGTAGCGGCGTGAGCGGTCTCCTGACGAAGAATCCCTGCGTCGACATCTGCGACTTCGACAAGAAGAAGATCTGCAAGGCATGCGGCCGGACCAAGGCGGAAGAAAAGGGCTGGAAAAAGCTCAGCCCGCAGGAAAAGCACGCCGTCTGGCTGCGTATCCTGGAAACGCACGCCAAGCCGGACAGCAAGAAAGGCCGTAAGCTGATCGCCCGGCACGAGCACGCCAAGGCGCGGGCCAAACCGCTGCCGGACGGTGAGGCCGCCTGATCCGGCGTTTCGGATACATCCCGCGCCACGCGCCCGACTCGTCACCGACGCGCGTGCGACACCTCGCCTGGACAGGCCGCCGCGCCATCTGTACGCCCGGCCGCCAGAGCCTGAGGGCGCCATGACCGATTGCGGTTCCGACCAAACCTGTCACCCGGCCGGCCCGCTCGACGCGGAGGGGCTGCTCACCCTGGCCGTCCTGATGGCGGTCGACGGCGGGCCGTTGAGCGGCTCGGCGATCGCTGCGCGCGTGCGGCGTCTGGCGGCCCCCGGCTTCGATACCGACCACAACCGCGTGGGGGCGGCGGTCGAGCGGCTGCACGCCGACGGCTACCTGGATGCCGACGGCCTGGACCCGGCGGGCGAGGTCACCTGGCGGATCGCTGGGCCCGGACGCGAGCTGGCGACCGAACTGGGCGGGCGCGCGCCGGGGCAGGCCTGCGATGCCACCCGCACCTGCCTGCTGCTGCGCCTGTGTCTGGACGGCACGATGCCGGAGCCCAACCGGCGCGTCCTGGTGGCGAGCCTGCTGCGGCAGGCAAGCGGCGCCGGGCCGGCCCAACTCCCACAAAGCCGTTAACGCGATTAACCGAAAGCCATGCAATCGGGGCAGGGCCGGCGGGCGCCGATTGCAGTTGTCCACAGGTCCCGGGAAGCGCACTTATACGCGTGCCCGGTCGGGTCGGCGCAAGCCGTACCGGCAGGTCACCGTAACCGCATAGCTGGGAGCCCGCGCGCCATGACCCCGTTCAACATGATCGGCGTTTCTTACGTCGTCGCGATCGCGCTCTTGACCCTGGGGGCCATGGCCGTCTGATGATGCCACAACCCACCCGTCGGAGCGCCCGCTAGAAGCCCCGGCACCGGCATTCCCGGTTCCGGGGTTTCGTCTGTCTGGGCCGCAGCGCGCTGGACCTGCCCTCAGGCCGCCGCTCTCTGGGCCGCCGCTCTCTGGGGCCCGCTCTCTGGGCCCCGCGCGCTCTGGGCCCGCTTCCGCACGGTTTCCGCCGCCGCACTTATCGATATCCAATAACCGCCGACAGGTGTCCCGGGCGGGAACTTTTGCGTGTTCCGGGCGTAGGTTGTGCAAGAGCGCTATGCCTCAAGGCCGGGTCGGCGGGGGGCTGAAGCTCGCCCGAGAGGCGCGTTCGCAGATCGGACCCAGCCAGGCGGTGTCTTGAACGTTCCGCATCTGGCTTTGCAGCGGTGCGCCGCCGGCCCCCGTGTACGCGGCCGCGCGGCGCAGTTTCCCAGGCCGTCGCGCCTGCTTCGGCAGCCAGGTGTTTTGCCGGGATGTTGACTCCGCCGGTCCGATAAGACATAACGACATAAGGATATTGTTATGTCGTTATGGCGCGGGCCCTTGGGGCGCCGCGCAAAACCTTGAGATCGAAGGGGCAGCCAAGCCGATGGACGACCTGTTGCAAGGCCTGCGCGCCGTGGCCGAGCCGACCCGGCTCCGGATCCTGGGTCTGTGCGCGCATGCCGAGCTGACGGTCAGCGACCTGACCCAGATCCTGGGGCAGTCGCAGCCGCGGGTCTCCCGCCATCTCAAGCTGATGGTGGAGGCGCGGTTGCTGGAGCGGTTCCGGGAAGGCCAGTGGGCGTTCTACCGGATCGCGCAGGACGGCCCGGCGTCGAAGCTGTCGAACGTGCTGGTCGACCTGCTGCCCGACGGCGACGAGGCGCACGCCCGGGACCTGGAGCGCCTGGAGCAGGTCAAGCGCCAGCGCGCGGAAATGGCCGATGCCTATTTCCGCAAGAACGCTCCGCAGTGGGACGAGCTGCGCAAGCTGTACGTCGACGACGCCGAGGTCGAGGCCGCGCTGCGCCGGCTGGTGCCGCAGGACGAGGTCGGCCGGCTGCTCGACATCGGGACCGGCACCGGCCGGATGCTCGAGGTGTTCGCCGACCGCTACAAGCGGGCGGTCGGGATCGACCGGTCGCGCGAGATGCTGGCGGTGGCCCGGGCGAACCTGGAGCGCGCGGGCATGCGCGACTGTCAGGTCCGGCAGGGTGACATGTACGCGCTGCCGACCCCGGGAGAGTCGTTCGACACCATCACGGTGCACATGGTGCTGCACTACGCCGACGACCCCGCGGGCGCGATCGGCGAGGCGGCGCGCGCCCTCAAGCCCGGCGGCCGGCTGATCGTGGTCGACTTCGCGCCGCACCACGAGGAGTACCTGCGCGAACAGCACGCGCACCGTCGGCTGGGGTTCGCCGACGAGGAACTGGAACGTTGGTTCCGGGCGGTCGGCTTGGTGCCCACCGCGACGGACCGTTTGCCCGGCCGATCGCTGACCGTGTGCCTCTGGTGCGCGCGCCGGCCGGCCAACGACGCCGCCAACGACACATCTTCGGACAACAGCCGTATCACGGCTCGAGCAGGGAGCGCCTGAGATCATGAGCAAGCTTCACGACGGCGACATCAAGGTCAGCTTTGAGTTCTTCCCGCCGGCCGACGACAAGGGCGAGGCCCGGCTGTGGGAAACCATCGAGAAGCTGGCCCCGTTGGAGCCGGAATTCCTCTCGGTGACTTATGGCGCCGGCGGCTCCACCCAGGACCGGACCGAGCGGATCGTCACCGACATCCTGCAGAAGACCAACCAGACGCCGACCGCGCACCTGACCTGCGTCGGCCAGAGCAAGCAGGAAATCATCGAACGTGCCGACCGCTGGTGGGAGCAGGGTGTGCGCAACATCCTGGCGCTGCGCGGTGACCCGCCGAAGGGCGAGACCGAATGGCAGCCGCACCCGGACGGCTTCGGCCACGCCGCCGAGCTGGTCGCGGCGCTGAAGGAGATCGCGCCGTTCAACATCGCGGTCGGCGCCTATCCGGAGATCCACCCGAACAGCCCCTCCGAAGAGGCCGACACCGAGAACCTGAAGCGCAAGGTCGACGCCGGCGCGGACCGGATCGTCACGCAGTACTTCTTCGAGACGGACGACTTCCTGCACTTCCGCGACCGCTGCGCGAGGGCCGGCATCGACGTGCCGCTGATCCCCGGGATCATGCCGATCTTCAACTACGGCAAGGTGAAGCGCTTCTCGCAGGGCTGCGGGGCCAAGATCCCGCAGTGGTTGGAAGACACCTTCGTCGGCCTGGACGAGGACCCCGAGACCCGGCAGCTGGTCGCCGCCTCCGTCGCGGCCGACCAGTGCAACCGGCTGCTCAACGAGGGCGTCCATCACTTCCATTTCTACACGCTCAACCGGCCCGAGCTGACCTACGCGGTCTGCCGCCGGATGGGCGTCAAGCCGCGCCTTAAGGAGGCCGCATAAATCATGAGCGACTTCCTCAATGCGATTAAGGACCGCGTGCTGCTGTGCGACGGCGGCATGGGGACGGCCGTGCAGTCCCTCGACCTGGAGCTGGAACGCGACTTCCGCGGCGCCGAGAACTGCACGGAGATCCTGAACCTGAGCCGCCCGGATGCGGTGCAGACGATCCACCGCGGCTTCCTGGAGGCCGGCTCGGACATCATCCAGACCAACTCGTTCGGCGGGTCGTCGATCACGCTGGCCGAGTTCGACCTGCAGGACCAGGCGAACGAGATCAACCGCAAGGCCGCGGAGCTGGCCTGGGCGACCATCGAGGAGTTCAAGGACGACGGCCGCGCGCGCTTCGTGCTCGGCTCGATCGGCCCGGGCACCAAGCTGCCCACGCTGGACCACATCGACTACGACAGCCTGGAGAAGGGCTTCGCCGACCAGGCCTACGGTCTGCTGGAGGGCGGCATCTCGGCGTTCCTGATCGAGACCTGCCAGGACCCGCTGCAGGTCAAGGCGGCCGTGAACGGCGCGCGCGACGCGATGCGCAAGCTTAAGCAGGACGTGCCGATCATGGTGCAGGTCACGGTGGAGACCACCGGGACCATGCTGGTCGGCACCGACATCGCGGCCGCCGGGACGATCCTGGACTCGCTCGACGTCGACACGATGGGCATGAACTGCGCCACCGGTCCCCAGGAGATGGCCGAGCACCTGCAGTGGATTTGCGAGAACTGGCCCAAGGAGATCTCGGTCCAGCCGAACGCCGGCCTGCCGGAGCTGAAGGACGGCCAGACCGTCTATCCGCTGACCGCGGGCGAGCTGTCGGACTGGCTGCGCCGGTTCGTCGCCGAGGACGGCGTCAACATGATCGGCGGCTGCTGCGGCACCACCGGCGACCATCTGCGCGCGCTCGACCGGATGCTGCGCGAGGTCGCCCAGGAGCAGGGGGACACGGACGCGATCCGGCCCAGGCCGGTCGACCGTCAGATCACCTGGGAGCCGTCGCTGGCCAGCCTGTACACCCAGGTGCCGCTGCGCCAGGAGAACACCGTCCTGGCGGTCGGCGAGCGCTGTAACGCCAACGGCTCCAAGCGGTTCCGCGATGCCCAGGACCAGAACGACTGGGACGCCTGCATCGACATCGCCAAGGAGCAGCAGCGCGAGGCGAGTCACGCGCTCGATGTCTGCACCGCCTTCGTCGGCCGCGACGAGGTGTCGGACATGCACGAGGTGATCAGCCGTCTGCGCGGCCAGGTCACCCCGCCGGTCGTGTTCGATTCGACCGAGCTCAAGGTCCTGGACTCGGCGATGAAGCTCTACGGCGGCAAGGGCGCGATCAATTCGATCAACTTCGAGGACGGCGAGGAGCCGCCCTCCGAGCGCCTGAAGCTGGCCAAGAAGTACGGCGCGGCCGTGATCGCCCTGACGATCGATGAAGACGGCATGGCCAAGGAGGTCGACAAGAAGCTGGAAGTCGCCAAGCGTCTGCGCGACTTCGCCGCCGACCACGGTCTGCCGGAAAGCGATCTGATCTTCGACCCGCTGACCTTCACGATCTGCACGGGTAACGACGAGGACCGCAACCACGGCATCAACACCCTGGACGCGATCGAGCGGATCCGCGCGGAAATCCCGAACGCCCAGGTGATGCTGGGGCTGTCGAACATCTCGTTCGGTCTGAACCCGGTCGCCCGCCACGTGCTGAACTCGGTGTTCCTGCACGAGGCGGAGAAGCGCGGCATGACCGCGGCGATCCTGCACATCTCCAAGATCAAGCCGCTGCACGCGATCCCCGAGGAAGAGGTCAACGCCGCGCTCGACCTGATCTACAACAAGCGGACCGAGACCCACGATCCCCTGCACGCCTTCATCGACCTGTTTAGGGGCCGCGAAGGCGAGGCGCAGGAGAAGAAGGCGCGCTCGGAGAACGTCGACGAGCGGCTCGCCCAGCGGATCGTCGACGGCGACCGCAACGGCCTGGAGGAAGACCTCGACGAGGCGCTGCAGTCGTACGACCCGCTCGACATCATCAACAACCACCTCCTGAACGGCATGAAGGAGGTCGGCGAGCTGTTCGGCGCGGGTAAGATGCAGTTGCCGTTTGTGCTGCAGGCCGCCGAGACGATGAAGCAGGCGGTCTCCCACCTGGAGCCGCACATGGAAAAGCAGGAAGGCTCCGAGAAGGGCACGATCGTGCTCGCCACGGTCAAGGGCGACGTCCACGACATCGGCAAGAACCTGGTGGACATCATCCTGACCAACAACGGCTACAAGGTCGTGAACCTCGGTATCAAGCAGCCGCTCAACGACATCATGAAGGCGGTCGAGGAGCACGGTGCCGACGCCGTCGGGATGTCCGGCCTGTTGGTCAAGTCGACCGTGATCATGCGCGAGAACCTGGAGGAGATGTCCCGCCAGGGCTTCAAGGTTCCGGTGATCCTGGGCGGCGCGGCGCTGACCCGGCAGTACGTCGAGGAGGACTGCGCCCAGGCCTACGAGACCGGGGCGGTCGCCTACGCCCGCGACGCGTTCGACGGCCTGACCCTGATGGACCAGGTCAAGAAGGGCACGATCGGTCAGCGCGCCGAGGCGGAGCGGGCGACCGGGACCGACGGCGCGTCCGCCGGCTCCGGGGGCTCCGGCCAGGGCCAGCAGGGCAAGTCCGGCGACAAGGGCAGCAAGGGCAAGAAGCGCCGCGAGCGCGAGGCCCAGGCGGCGAACGACGCCTACGCCACGATGGAGCCGGAGGAGCTGCGCCAGCGCCGGATCGAGCTGGCCGGCGAGGAGGCGCCGCCGGAGCCGCCGTTCTGGGGCCCGACCGTGCTCGCCCGCGTGCCCGCGCGGACCGTGCTGCCGTACCTGAACGAGCGGATGCTCTACCAGTTCCAGTGGGGCTACCGGAAGCAGGGCCGCAAGCTCAACGAGTACATGAAGTGGGCGAAGACCGAGCTGCGGCCGATCATGAAGCGGATGATGGACATCTGCGAACAGCAGGACATCCTGCTGCCGCAGGCGGTCTACGGCTACTGGAAGGCCGCGGGCGAGGGCAACGACCTGGTCCTGTTCCAGCCCGACGGCGAGACCGAGGCGCACCGCTTCAAGCTGCCCCGGCAGCCGAACAAGGACCGCAAGTGCATCGCCGACTACGTCCGCGACATCTCCGAAGGTCCGGAGAACCGCGACGTGATCGGGCTGCAGGTGGTCACCATGGGTCAGAAGGTCTCCGAGGTCGCCCGGCAGTGGTTCAACGAGGACCGCTACCAGGACTACCTCTACCTGCACGGCCTGGGCGTGGAGATGGCCGAGGCGATGGCGGAATACGTCCACAAGCGCATCCGCGCGGAGTGCGGCTTCGCCAGCGAGGACGCCAAGGACATCGACAAGCTGATGCACCAGCACTACCGCGGCAGCCGCTACTCGTTCGGCTATCCGGCCTGCCCGGACCTGAAGAGCCAGGAGCCGCTCCTGAACCTCTTGGGTGCCGACAAGATCGGGGTGGAGATGTCCGACGAGGACCAGCTCCACCCGGAGCAGAGCACGAGCGCGCTCGTGCTGCTGAACAAGCACGCCAAGTACTTCTCGATCTAAGGCGTGCGGGCCGTCGGCAGGGACGGCCGGCCAACGACCGCCGGCCCGCACCGCCAACCGGCCAGCCGACGACGCCCCGGGCGGCCCCTAGGCTGGCCGCCCGGGCGCGGCCCCTGCCTCACGGCGCTCGCGCCGGAGCGTCTCGATCCGGGCAGGGACCGATCCACCGGTGCGGCGTTACGCTTTCCGCCCCACCGGCGCCTCCAGCCTCAACGCGCCCCGCGCGTCCGCACAATAAGGACGGCGGGGCATTTTTTTGTTCGGTGGTTGCGCGCGGGGATTACGTCCGCTCGCGCGTCGCGGAGAAGGTAATGTCCGGCCAGTCCTCCTGGATCCGGCCCAGGTCCCAGAAGTTGCGGGCCATGTAGACCGGCGCCTCGTCGCGGTCCTGGGCGACCGCGGAGCGGTTGCGGTCCAGGAAGCGCTTCAGCTTGTCGGCGTCGTCGCAGGAGACCCAGCGGGCGGTGTCGTAGGGCGCGGGCTCGAAGTGCGCCTTGACGTTGTATTCGCTCTGGATGCGCTGCTCCAGGACGTCCAGCTGCAGCTGGCCGACCACGCCGACGATGTAGGAGCTGTCGATCACGGGGCGGAACACCTGGGTCACGCCCTCCTCGGCCAGGTCCTCCAACGCGCGGTTCAGGTGCTTGGCGCGCATCGGATCGTCCAGGCGCACGCGGCGCAGGATCTCGGGCGCGAAGTTGGGGATGCCGGTGAACTTGGTGTCGCCGCTCTCGACCAGCGTGTCGCCCACCCGCAGGGTGCCGTGGTTGGGCACGCCGATCACGTCGCCGGGCCAGGCCTCCTCCGCCAGATCGCGGTCCTGGGCGAAGAACATGATCGGGTTGTGCACCGCCATGGTCTTGCCGGTGCGCGCCTGTTTCAGCTTCATGCCGCGCTTGAAGTGGCCGGAAACCAGGCGGACGTAGGCGATCCGGTCGCGGTGGTTGGGGTCCATGTTGGCCTGGACCTTGAAGACGAAGCCGCTGACCTTGTCGCTCGCCGGCTCGACCGGCTTGGGCTGCGCCGGCTGGGTGCGCGGCGAGGGGGCGATCCGGCCCAGGTTCGCCAGCAGCTCCTCGACCCCGAACTCCTTCAGCGCGGAGCCGAAGAACACCGGGGTGAGGTGCCCCTCCCGGTAGGCCTGCAGGTCGAATGGCGGGCAGGCCTCCTGCGCCAGCTCGGCCTCCTCGGCGAGCTGGGCGGCCTGTTCGTCGGCGACGTATTGGCCGAGCTCGGACGGCTCGGCCGCGATCGGGTCCGGGTGCGCGCCCTGCTTGGCGTAGGGCAGGAAGCGCCGGCCGGCCAGGTCGTAGACGCCGGACAGGATGCCGCCCATGCCGACCGGCCAGCTCATCGGCGCGGTGTCGAGCGCGAGCGTCTCCTGGATCTCGTCCAGGATCTCGAAGGGGTCGCGGCCCTCCCGGTCGATCTTGTTGACGAAGGTCACGATCGGCACGTCGCGCAGCCGGCAGACCTCGAACAGCTTGCGGGTCTGGCTCTCGATGCCGCGCGCGGCGTCGATCACCATGATCGCGCTGTCGACGGCGGTCAGCGTGCGGTAGGTGTCCTCCGAGAAGTCCTCGTGGCCGGGCGTGTCGAGCAGATTGTAGGTCACGCCGTTGTATTCGAAGGTCATCACGCTGGTGGTGACCGAGATGCCGCGCTGCTGCTCGATCTGCATCCAGTCCGAGCGGGTGCGCCGGCGCTCCCCGCGCGCCTTCACCTGGCCCGCCATGTGGATCGCGCCGCCCAGCAGCAGCAGCTTCTCGGTCAGCGTGGTCTTGCCGGCGTCCGGGTGGGAGATGATCGCGAACGTCCGCCGGTTCGCCGCGGCGCGGCCCACGGGCGTGTCCGGCGCGCTGCTTGGATCGGTCGGTACGGTCGGCGCTGCGTCGGCCAAGGGGGTCTCCTGTCTCTCGCGTACGCGTCGGCTCTCAGGCTGGCCCAGATATGGGACGCGGAGCGGGTGG
>NZ_NRRL01000033.1 GCF_016583645.1 Rhodovibrio sodomensis
TCGTCCAACGGATAGGCCACCTTCCCGGCCTGGCGCGGATCCGTCACATCCGCAAAATGATCAAGAAAAACAACCGCCTCGCCCAGAGCACCCGCTCGATCCATCGTTCGCCTCCATTAACCGAATCGGAGGCCTTCCATCGATTCAGAGCCTCATCTACATGTCACCCCCTTTTTCACCCGATTGCCCTGCGCATGGGCCCCGTGGGTCTGGACGCAGGCCCGACGCAGGGTCACTGTTAGGTGTATGAACGACGGTTCCTCTTTTGCCGGTCGACCCGACGCGTCAGGCACGCTGAGCCGCCGGCCGCAGAGCTTCTTCGTGCTGCGCGAGACGCCGTGCCCCTACATTCCGGGCCGGATGGAGCGCAAGCTGGTCACCGAGTTGAGCCCGCGCGGCTGGCCCAACAGCTATTCCGACCTGTCGCGCGCCGGCTTCCGGCGCTCGCACCTGTTCGCCTACCGCCCGGCCTGCCGGGGCTGCGATGCCTGCGTCCCGGTGCGCGTCGACGCGGCGCGCTACCGGCCCTCCAAGTCGCTGCGCCGGATCGAGCGCCGCAACGCCGACCTCGCCGGCACGCTGCGTCCGCCGGTGTCGACCTACGAGCAGTACCTGCTGTTCCAGCGCTACCTGAAACGCCGGCACGGCGACGGCGACATGGCGCGGATGAGCTACGGCGACTTCCGCGCCATGGTGGAGGAGACCAGCGCCGCCACCCGCATGGCCGAGTTCCGCGACCGCGACGGCCAACTGGTCGGCGGCTGCCTTCTGGATCTGCTCGACGACGGCTGTTCTGCCGTCTACTCGTTCTTCGAACCGGACGAGCAGGCGCGCAGCCTGGGCACCTACATGATCCATTGGGCGATCGCTGACACGCTGATGCGCGGCCAGCGCTACGTCTACCTCGGCTACTGGATCGCGCAGTCGCGCAAGATGGCCTACAAGACGCGCTTCCGGCCGCTGGAAGCCCTCGGCCCGCACGGCTGGCGCGACCTCGACGACGCGGCGATCGCGCGCCAGCAAACCGCGGCGGCCGACGGCGACGCAGCCTAGCGATACCGAAACCCGCAGGTTCTGGCGGTTTTTGACCGGACCCTTGCTTGCCCGGCCGAAGTATCGCCCGTATGGTTCCGGTCGACTAACGCTGGCTCGGTTGTGCCCGGCTGGACGCCGCCCGCGCCCAGCCGGGCCCAGATGACAAGACGCCGGGGCGATCCAACGGCCCGGCCGGCAGGGACGCGGCGCGCGCCGCGATCCGACTGTTCAATTCGCTTCAGGGAGGCTAAGCGCTCGATGAAACGTCGCGACTTTATCCGTACGACCGCCGCCGGCTCGGTGGCCGCCGGCGCCGCCGCGTTCAGCGCGCCCGCGATCGCGCAGGACAAGCGGACGCTGAGGATGGTAACGCCCTGGCCGAAGAACTTCCCGGGCCTGGGCACGGGCGCACAGCGATTGGCCAACCGGATCACCGCAGCTTCCGACGGTCGGCTGGACGTCCAGGTCTATGCCGCCGGCGAGCTGGTCCCGGCCCTGGAAAGCTTCGAGGCCGTCTCCGGCGGAACGGCGGACATGTACCATGCGCCGGATTATTACTGGCAGGGCAAGTCCAGCGGTTTCGCCTTCTTCACGACCGTTCCCTTCGGCTTTACCCCTCAGGAGATGCACGCCTGGCTTCACCATGGCGGCGGTCAGGCGCTTTGGGACGAGCTTTCCGGGCAATACAACGTCAAGCCGATCCTGTGCTGCAACACCGGCGCCCAGATGGCGGGCTGGTTCCGGCAACCCGTTGAATCTCTGGAAGATTTGAAGGGCCTGAAGTTCCGGACACCGGGTCTGGGCGGCGAAGTCATGCGCCAGCTCGGTGTCAACGTGGTCACCCTCCCGGGTGGCGAGATCTTTACGTCGCTCCAATCCGGCGCAATCGATGCGGCTGAATGGGTCGGACCCTGGAACGATTTGGCGTTCGGTTTCCACCAGATCGCCAAGCACTACTATTACCCAGGCTACCAGGAGCCGGGCCCGGCGCTCACCTGCGGCATCAACCGGTCGGTGTGGGACAGCCTCTCCGACAGCGACCAAGCGTTGGTCGAGGCTGCGTGCCTCGCCGAAGCCAACTATTCGTTGGCCGAGTTCGACGCGAACAACGGGGATGCGCTCGACACCCTGATCAACGAACACGGTGTCCAGCTCCATAAGTTCTCCGACGAGATCCTGAAGGCCTTTGGCGAAGCGTCCGGCGACGTCGTCGCCAGTACGGCGAACGAAAGTGAACTGACCAAGCGCATTTACGAGAGCTACATGGACTTCAGGCGGAAAATGATCCGGTGGTCCAACATCGCCAACCGCGGCTTCCTGAACGCCCGCGCCCTGAACTTCCAGTACGACCAGTGACGCGGTGATCTAGCGCGGCATAACCGGGCGCCCACCGGCCGGCTCAAGGCCGCATGCGACCCGCACGTTGCCCTCGGCCCCGGACCCGCCGGCCCGTCCAGCGGATACGGGGCCGTTCGGCTTGCCGGCGGATGCGTCCAGCGGCCAAACCACGCGCGCTTTGCCCTGCCGCACCTCTAGAGCAAAATCGATGAAGGTCGAGCTGACCTTGATCGTGAATTTTGCTCTAACTGCTTGAAGAGAGAGCAAGATTCAGCTGAAAGGTGGCTTCATCTTTCGGCATCTTGCTCTAACACCTACCTCCCAATCTCCGGGGTCATCTCGATGGCGCGCACGCTTATCCGGGCGATCGACCGCCTGAACAACGGCATCGGGATCAGCGTGGCCTGGTTCGCGCTCGCCATGGTGCTGGTTCAGTTCCTGGTGGTCGTGCTGCGCTACGTGTTCGGCGTGGGCTGGCTGTTCCTGCAAGAGTCGATCGTCTACCTGCACGGGGCGATGTTCATGCTGGGCAGCGCCTATACCCTGCTGCACAACGGCCACGTGCGGGTCGACATATTCTACCGGGACGCCGATCCCAGGTGGAAGGCGAAGGTCGACGTCGCCGGACACGTCCTGTTCCTGATCCCAGTGTGCGCGCTGATCCTGATCTACTCCTGGCCCTACGTCGTGTCTTCCTGGGCGTCGCTGGAGGGCTCGCGGGAGATCAGCGGCATCCCGGCGGTGTTCCTGCTCAAGACGGTGGTGCTGGTGTTCTGCGTGCTGATGATTCTGCAGGGCCTGGCCCAGGGCCTGAAGGCGTTGCTGGTCCTGACAGGCCGGGCGCGCGCGGCCGACGTCTATCCAAGCGAGCCGGACCCGACCGAAGACGCGCGCGCCAGCGCCCAGTAGAAACCCCGCCCGCAAGTCGCCCCGCCCGACAGCCAAGCCCAACCACCCGGATACCGACACCCTATGCAGATCGCCGAGATCCTCGACGTCCTGATGTTCGTCAGCGTGTGCGGGTTGCTGCTGTTCGGCTTCCCGGTGGCGTTCACGCTGGCCGGCACGGCAATGATCTGGGCGCTGGTCGGCTGGAGCTTCGGCGTGTTCGACATGTCGCTCTTCGGCGCGTTGCCCTCGCGCATCTACGGCAACGCGATGACCAACGAGATCCTGATCGCGGTACCGCTGTTCATCTTCATGGGCGTCATGCTGGAACGCTCGAAGGTGGCCGAGGAACTCTTGGATACGATGGGCAAGCTGTTCGGCCGGCTGCGCGGCGGCCTCGGCTTTTCGGTCGCGATCGTGGGCGCCCTGATGGCGGCCAGCACCGGCATCGTGGGCGCGACCGTGGTCACCATGGGCCTGTTGTCGCTGCCCACCATGCTGCGCCGCGGCTACGACCAGAAGCTGGCATGCGGGGCGATTTGCGCCTCCGGAACGTTGGGCCAAATCATTCCGCCGTCGATCGTGCTGGTGCTGCTGGGCGACCAGATCTCCAACGCCTACACCACCGCGCAGCGGCAGATGGGCAACTGGTCGCCGGACCCGGTATCGGTCGGCGACCTGTTCGCCGGCGCGCTCCTGCCGGGGCTGATGCTGGTCGGCCTGTACATCGCCTACCAGGCCGTGATCGCGTTCCTGCGGCCGGAGAGCTCGCCGCCGATCCCTCGCGACGACGACGACACCGGCGGTGCCATCCTTGGCAAGGTGCTGCACGCCCTGATCCCGCCGATCGTGCTGATCGTCGCGGTGCTGGGCTCGATCCTGGCCGGCGTCGCCACACCGACCGAGGCCGCCAGTGTCGGCGCGATCGGCGCGACGCTCCTGGCCGGGTTGCGCCTGGTCGAGCTGAAAACGCTGCCATCGGCCGAGGGGCGGGTCACCGCGACCCTGACCCGGCTGCTCGACAACGACGGCCGGTCGCCAGTCTACATCGCCTTCGCCAGCCTTGCCGGCATGCTGGCGCTGCAGAGTTATGTCGACCTGCGGATCACCCGCGATGTCATCCCGACCGGTGACATGATCGGCATCGGCGCGGCGATGCTGCTGTCGCTGCTGCTGGCCTGGGGCCTGCTGGTGTGCCTGCTGCGGATCTGGCGCTCCGGCATCCTGACCCCGGTGACACGCTCGACGCTGCAGATCACCTCGATGGTGTTCGTGATCCTGATCGGCGCCACGGTGTTCTCGCTGGTGTTCCGCGGCCTGGGCGGCGAGGAGCTGGTCCAGGAGTTCCTGACCGACATGCCGGGGGGCATCTACACCGGGGTGGCGATCGTCATGGTGGTGATGTTCGTCCTGGGCTTTTTCCTGGACTTCATCGAGATCACCTTCGTCGTCGTGCCGCTGGTCGCCCCGGTGCTGCTGCAGTCCGACATCTCCCCCGTCTGGCTCGGGGTGATGATGGCGATGAACCTGCAGACCTCGTTCCTGACCCCGCCGTTCGGCTTCGCGCTGTTCTACCTGCGCGGCGTGGCGCCCAAGGAAATCCCGACCCGCAACATCTACCTGGGCGCCCTGCCCTTCGTCGCCATCCAGCTGACCGGCCTGGCGATCCTCGCCCTGTTCCCCGGCATCGCCACCTGGCTGCCCGGCGTGATCTTCGGGTAGGCCGCGCAAAGCCCCAACTCATGCCCTCTCCTCCCACGGCAGGAGAGGGACCCCGCTGGCGTGCCGTGCAGACCGGGTCCGTAGGGTGGGGTCGCCGCGCACGCGGCAACTCATCGCAGCGGTTGTGCCGCGCCTAGCCACCGCTCGGTGGGTTGCCGCGCGAACCCACCCTACGGCACAAAAAACCGCCGGCTCCACGTCGAGAGCCGGCGGCTTGTCGTGACCAGCCGTATGACAGCCGGGCGATTTACCCGCGCAGGCGGTTGATCGCGCCCCAGCCGGCGCGGACGACGGCGGTGGCGAGCGAGATCTTCAGCACCGCGCCCAGCAGGAACGGCGTCACGCCGGTGGCGATCGCGGCACCCAGCGCGGTCTCCGCGCCGGTGCCGGAAATGCTGGGCCCGCTGGCCGCGGCATAGAAGGTCGCGAGCCAGGCGACGCCGGGGATGAACACGAGCGCCGTTGCCGCCACATTGGCGAGCGCGCTGGTCCAAAGCCCACGGTCCCAACCCCGCTGCGCCAGCCAACCGGCACAGGCAGCACCGAGGATGAAGCCAGGCAGGATGTAGCCGCCGGTCGGGCCCATCAGGACACCGGGACCGGCGCTCAGACCGGCGAACACCGGCAGACCGGCCGCCCCCTCGGCCACGTAGAGGGCGAGCGTGGCGCCCCCCAGACGCCAGCCGAACGCCATGCCGACGGTCATCACGGCGAACGTCTGCATGGTCATCGGCACCGGCCACATCGGGACCTGGATCTGCGCGCAGGCGGCCACGAACAGGCTGCCGACCAGCGCCAGCGCGCCGTTGCGCAGCCAGGTCCGGCTGCCGCTTTGTGTGGTCCAGACCGCGTCCGCCAGGGTGGCGGGCATCGCCTTCGTGCTCATGGGTGCGGTTCCCCTGTTGTGTCGCGTTGGGGTTGAAGCCTGTTGGGACGTCGGGTGCGCGCCTGTGACGCGCCTGGCGGCTGTTATAAACGCGCGCCTTCGGCGCTGCAAAGAGGCGGTTCGCCGGAGAGAATTCGCGCCCGCGACGCCGCCCTACGCGCCGAAGCCGGTCTTGCGCGGGAACCCGTTGGGAACCATCCGGCCGGCGGTCGCGCGCTTGCCGAGCCAGGCGCGCAGGTCGGTCTCGGTGCGGGTGCGCTCGGCGTTGATCTTCCAGCTGAGGCCGTCGTCCAGCTTGAACGCCTTGGCGTCCGCAAGCCCGCCGTCCTTGTAGCGCTGCAGGAACACGCCGCGGCCCTTGGAGAGCTCGGGCAGCTCGTTGCGCGGGAACACCAGCAGCTTGCGGTTGTCGCCGACCACCGCGATGTGGTCGGCGTCGTCCGGCACCGGCCGGCACAGCTTGGCCTCGTGTCCGCTGGGCACGGTCAGGATCTGCTTGCCGCCCTTCTTCTGCGCGACCGTCTCCGCCTCCTCGACGATGAAGCCGTGGCCGCTGTCGCTGGCGACCAGCAGCTTGCGCCCGGGTTTGTGGCTCAGGATCTGCACCACGTCGGCGTCGTTCGGCAGGTCGATCATCAGCCGCAGCGGCTCGCCGTAGCCGCGCCCGCCCGGCAGCCGGTCGGGGTTCAGCGTGTAGAACCGCCCGTTGGTGGCGAAGATCAGGATCTTGTCGGTCGTCTGGGCGTGCACCGCGAAACGCGGGCCGTCGCCGTCCTTGTACTTGACCTCGCCGGTGTCGGTCAGGTGCCCCTTCATCGCCCGGATCCATCCCTTGCGCGAGCAGATCACGGTGATCGGCTCGCGCTCGACGAACGCCTCGACAGGCACGTCGATCTCCGCCGGCGCCTCGCCCAGCTCGGTCCGGCGGCGGCCCAGGCCGGTGTCCTTGCCGAAGCGCTCGCGGAGCGTCTTCAGGTCGTCGCCGATCCGCCGCCAGCGCCGGCTCTCGTCGTTCATCAGGTCATGGAGGTCCGCCTGTTCCTCGGTGAGCTTCTGGTGCTCCTCCCGGATCTTCATCTCCTCCAGCTTGCGCAGCGCGCGCAAGCGCATGTTGAGGATCGCGTCGGCCTGGATCTCGGTCAGGCTGAAGGTGTCGATCAGGGTCTGGCGGACGTGATCCTCCTCGCGGATGATCCGAATCACCTCGTCCAGGTTCAGATACGCGATCAGATAGCCGTCCAGCACCTCCAACCGCTTGGCGATCTCGCCCAGGCGGTGGCGGGTGCGTCGGACCAGCACCTCGTGCCGGTGGTCCAGGAACGCCTGCAGCACCTCCCGCAGGTCCATCACCCGCGGGGTGGTGTCGGCGTCCAGCACGTTCATGTTGAGCCCGATCCGGGTCTCCAGCTCGGTCTGCTTGAACAGGCTCTCCATCAGCGCGGCCGGCTCGACGTTGCGGCTCTTCGGCTCCAGGACGAGCCGCACCTCGTCGGTGCTCTCGTCGCGGACGTCGTGCAGCGCCGGCAGCTTCCGGTTGGCCAGCAGGTCGGCGATCTTCTCGACCAGCCGGGCCTTGGGGACCTGATAGGGCATCTCGGTCACCACCACCTGGTAGGTGCCGCCTTTCAGGCTCTCCCGGTGCCAGCGCGCGCGCACCCGCATCGATCCGCGGCCGTGGGTGTAGGCCTCGACGAGCGTGCCGCGCGGCTCGACCAGGATGCCGCCGGTGGGGAAGTCCGGCCCCGGCATCCGCTCGACCAGCGTCTCGATCCGGGCGTTCGGATGCTCGATCAGATGCAGCAGCGCATCGCACACCTCACCGGCGTTGTGCGGCGGGATCGAGGTCGCCATGCCGACCGCGATGCCCTGCGCGCCGTTCGCCAGCAGGTTGGGGAAACTGGCCGGCAGGACGACCGGCTCCTGCCCCTCGCCGTCGTAGGTCGGGCGGAAGTCGACGGCGTCCTCGTCGATCCCCTCCAAGAGCGCCATCGCGACCTCGGTCAGCCGCGCCTCGGTGTAGCGCATCGCCGCCGGATTATCGCCGTCGATGTTGCCGAAGTTGCCCTGCCCGTCGATCAGCGGGTAGCGCAGCGCGAAGTCCTGCGCCAGGCGCACCAGCGCGTCGTAGATCGCCTGGTCGCCGTGCGGGTGGTACTGGCCGATCACGTCGCCGACCACGCGCGCGGACTTCTTGAAGCCGCTGCTGGGCTCCAGGCGCAGCTGGCGCATGGCGTACAGCAGCCGGCGGTGCACCGGCTTCAGGCCGTCGCGCACGTCGGGCAGCGAGCGGGAGACGATCGTCGACAGGGCGTAGGCGAGATAGCGCTCGCTCAGCGCCTCGCTCAGACGCACGTCGCGGACGTTGCCGCCCGGCTCGTCGGCCAGCAGGTCGCTCATCGGGAACTCCGACTCGGGATCACGGACACGAAATACAGTAGAGACGGTCGGTTAATGCCACAACAACGGGGAACGGGCCCTCAGCCGCGCCGGGCCGCGAGGTACCAGCCGAGCGCGCTCGCCCCCGCCCAGATCGCTTCCGAGATCAGCAGGTTGAGCGTCAGCCCCGGCGCCGCGCCGACCGCGAGCATCCCCGCCAGCCGCGCGACGAACGCGCCGCCGGCGCTCAAGGTCGACATCGCCAAGCCGGCGACCAGCCAGTCCGACCGGATCGCCGCCAGCGCCAGGAAAAACCCAAGCCCGGTGTAGAAGCCGCCGTAGATGGTGACGAACTCGATCTGCCCAACGGGCCCGGCGAAGACGTAGCCGACCATGCCGGCGACCCCGCCGGGATCGAGCAGGCTCCAGACCCCGACGAGCAGGCAGACGAGCGCGGACAGGGCACAGATGATGCGGGCTGCAAGCATGGTGGGCGGTCCTTTGGTTGATTGAGGGCGATGTGACCTCCCCCCTCCCTTGAGGGGAGAGGGAGGGACCCGCGCGATCGTTAGATCGCGTGGGAGGGTGAGGGTGGGACTCCTCGGCATGCGCCGGGGAATCCCACCCTCACCTGTCCTTTCCCCTCAAGGGAGAGGGACCCGCTGCAGCGCTGTGCCACAACCGCAAACGACTGATGCGGTCTCGGCTGGCTCAAAACCGGTCCACCCTAAACGGTGCCACGTCGATCGACGTCGGGCGGTCCAGGATGATGTCGCGGACCAGTTCGCCGGTGCGCGCGGACAGCATCAGGCCGCAGTGGCCGTGGCCGAACGCGAATACCGTGTTGGCGAAGCGCGGGCTTTGCGAGATCACCGGCAGGCTGTCCGGCATCGACGGGCGGAAGCCCATCCAGCGCGCGGCCCCGGTGCCGTCCAGGTCCGGAAACCAGCGCCGGGCGTTTTCCAGCAGCAGGTCGGCGCGCGTCCAGTCCGGCGGCGCGTCCAGGCCGGCCAGCTCGACCGTGCCGGCGAGGCGCAGGCCGGCGTCGATCGGGGTGCAGACCTGCCCGCGCTCGGTCGAATAAACCGGCATGCGCGGGCGGACCCCCGGGGTGGGCAGGGTCAGGGAGTAGCCGCGCTCGGTATCCAGCGGCGGATCGCTGCCCAGGCGCCGGGTCAGCGCGCGCGAGTGGGCGCCAGCGGCGATCACCAGCCGTTCGCAGGGATGCCGGCCGCGGTCGGTCACCACGGTTTTGGGCCCGTTGGCGCCGATCTCGAAGTCGCGCACCTCTTCCCGGAGGATCCGGCCGCCCTGCTGGCGAAAGGCGCGCGCCAGCGCCTGGACCAGGCCCAGGCCGTCGGCGGCGTAGCCGACGTCGGGATAGTAGATACCCGCGTGGAAGCGGTCGGTGTCGCCCAGCGCGGGTTCCAGCTGGCGCAGTTCGGCGGCCGGGATCACGTCCGCGCGCACGCCGCGCCGGCGCTGCAGCGCCAGGCTGCGCTGGTAGCCGTCGAAGCCGGCCCTGGTCTCGTACAGGCCGAGCCAGCCGGTCTTGCGCAGCATGTCGCGCGCACCCGCGACATCCAGCAGCGGCGTGAACGCGCCCATGCAGCCGTCCAGCAGGTCGCTCAGCGCGACCGAGATCCGCTCGACCTCCGACCAGCGGGCGCTTTTGACGAAATGCCACAGCCAGGGGGCCAGCTGCGGCAGGTAGGACCAGCGCAGCGCGAGCGGGCTCTTGCCGTCCAGCAGCATCCGCGGCAGCTGGCGGAGCACGCCCGGCGTGGCGACCGGGACGACGTGCTCCTCGCCGATCACCGCGCCGTTGGCGTAGGTCGCCCCCTCGCCCGGCGCGCCGCGGTCGATCAGCGTGACCTGCGCGCCCGCCAGCTGCAGCTGCAGCCCGGCGGCGACGCCGACCGCGCCGGCGCCGACGATCACAACGTGCGGGCGGTGCGGCTCTGGGGTCTGGGGTACGTTGGATTTGGCCCTGGCCATGGCCCCGGTGTCTAGCCGGTCCCGGGGGCCGGGTCCAGGGTCGCGCCGGCATCCGCGCCCGCGTCGCGTTCGAACCGCTCGGCCACCCGCAGGCGGGCGGCCGGCAGGTCGCGGTCCTCGGGATGGAACACGTGCCGGCGCAGGAAATAGCCGGTCAGCTTCAGGCCGAGGGCGACTTCATGCGCGCCGCCGCCGCCATAGCCGGCGAGGAAGCCCGGCAGGCTGAGCAGCTTGTCGCGGTACGGCTCGCCCTTGGAGAGCGAGACCGCGCGGCCGGTGCGCGGGGAGACGTAGGCCAACTGGTCGTTGGGTCCGCCGCCGGCGCACTGCGTCAGGTCCAGGCCGAAGCCGACCTCGCGCAGCAGCAGCAGTTCCCAGTGCACCAGCGACTCCGCCCAGTGGTCGCCGTCGAGCGCGTCCAGGAGGGCGCCGGTGCCCTCGAACGCCGCCGGATGCGCGGTGCGCTCCGGTAGCGCGTGCTCGGCGATCCCCATCGCCGCGGACAGCGCGTCCAGCCGGGCCGGATGGTCGAACAGGCGCGCGGCCGGACTGGTCAAGGGCTCGCACGTCAGGTTGCCCAGATGGTCCGGCAGCCGCGCGCGCCAGGCCGCGTCGACCCGGTTGCCGGGCTGGAAGGTGCCGCGCTGGCGCTTCGACTGCGCGCCGCGCGCCAACCCGGCGTGCCGGCCGCGCGCGCGGGTCAGCAGCTGCACCACCGCCGCGTCCTCGCCGTGCGGCCGGGCGGACAGCACGATGCCCTCGTCGCGCCATTCGATCATGGCCGACAGATGGCGCGGCAGCGCGCGTGTGTCTAGTTTTCCGGCGGTCGGCGGGCGGGTCCGGCCTGCGCGTCCCCGAACAGGGCGTCGTAGATCGTGTGCCAGCCGTGGTCGCTGTGGGCGTGCAGCAGGCCGCTGCCCTCGCGCACCGTCGGCGCATACGGGCGGCCGTCGAGGAGGCGCGGGACGCCGCCGGCTTCCGCTAGGATCAGGGAACCGGGCGCGTGATCCCAGGGCATCAGCTTGGTGAACAGGGCGAAGCGGATCTCGCCGGCGACCAGCCGGACGTACTCCGCGCCCGCGCAGCCCAGCGTCCTGACCGCGCCGACACGTCCGCGGCGCCGGTCGACCTGACGGGCCATCTCCTTGGTCGCGAACGTGCTGGCGTTGAGCGTGCCCGGCATCTCCGCGGCCGTGAGTTCGGGCTGGTCGAGCCGCACGCGCTTGCCGTCGCGCGTGGTCCCGCCCCCGGCCGCCGCGGCGACCAGCGTGCCCTTGGCCGGCATGTCGATCCAGGCGGCCAGGGTCTCGCCGCCCTGGACCAGGGCCACCATGACGGCGAACGTCTCGCTGCCCCGGGCAAAATTGTTGGTGCCGTCGATCGGATCGATCACCCAGACCGGGTCGCCGCCTTGCAGCCGGTCGAACACGCCGGGATCGCGCGCGGCCGCCTCCTCGCCCAGCACCACCGAACCCGGCAGATGGTCGCGCAGCAACTCCGACAGCCGCGCCTCGGCGGCCTCGTCGGCCACGGTGACCAACTCGCCGCCCTGCTTGCGCATCACGTCCGCGTCGGCGAGGTGGCGGAGGCGCGGCAGGATCTCCGCTTCGGCGGTTTCGCGGATCAGGCGGGTGACGGTGTCGGGATCGAAACGGGGCATGGTGCCCGCAATATCGACGAGGATACCGGCAAAAGAAAGGGGCCGCGAGGAAACCCCGCGGCCCCAATCTGTCGGACCGTTTTCCCGGACGCTCGGGCTGGGCCGGGCGGTCGACGGGGGAACGGGCTGTTAGAAGCCCATACCGCCCATACCGCCCATGCCGCCCATGCCACCGGCGCCGGCACCGCCGCCGCCCTGGCTTTCGGAGCTCTCGTCCGGGTGCTCCGCGATCATGGCCTCGGTCGTGATCAGGAGGCCGGCCACGCTCGCGGCGTCCTGCATGGCGGTGCGCACGACCTTGGTCGGGTCGATCACGCCGGCCTTGACCAGGTCGGTGTACTGGCCGGTGTAGGCATCGAAGCCGTAGTTGTAGTCCTTCTGCTCCAGCAGCTTGCCGGCGATCACCGAGCCGTCGTAGCCGGCGTTCTCGGCGATCTGGCGCACCGGGGCCTGGAGCGCCCGGCGGACGATGTCGATGCCCACGGTCTGGTCGTTGTTCTTGCCCTGCAGACCGTCCAGCGCGTGCACCGCGTAGAGCAGCGCCGTGCCGCCGCCGGGCACGATGCCTTCCTCGACGGCCGCGCGGGTGGCGTGCATGGCGTCGTCGACGCGGTCCTTGCGCTCCTTCACCTCGGCCTCGGTCGCGCCGCCGACTTTGATGACGGCCACGCCGCCGGCGAGCTTGGCCAGGCGCTCCTGCAGCTTCTCCCGGTCGTAGTCCGAGGTGGTTTCCTCGATCTGCGCCTTGATCTGCTTGACGCGCTCGTCGATCTCCTTCTGCTTGCCGGCGCCGTCGACGACGGTCGTCTCGTCCTTGGTGATCTCGACCTTCTTGGCCTCACCCAGCATGTCCAGGGTGACGTTCTCCAACTTGATGCCGAGATCCTCGGAGACCACCTGGCCGCCGGTCAGGATCGCCATGTCCTCCAGCATCGCCTTGCGGCGATCGCCGAAGCCGGGCGCCTTGACGGCCGCCACCTTGAGGCCGCCGCGCAGCTTGTTGACCACCAGGGTGGCCAGCGCCTCGCCCTCGACGTCCTCGGCGAGGATCAGCAGCGGGCGGTTGGACTGGACCACGCTCTCCAGCAGCGGCAGCAGCGGCTGCAGGCTGTTCAGCTTCTTCTCGTGCAGGAGAATGTAGGGATTCTCCATCTCGCAGAGCATCTTCTCGCTGTTGGTCACGAAGTACGGCGAGAGATACCCGCGATCGAACTGCATGCCCTCGACGACGTCGAGCTCGGTCTCCAGGCTCTTGGCCTCCTCGACCGTGATCACGCCCTCCTGGCCGACCTTGCTCATCGCGTCGGCCAGCATGCCGCCGATTTCCGGGTCGCCGTTGGCGGAGATCGTGCCGATCTGGGTGATCTCCTCCGAGGTGGACACGTCGCGGCTGCGCTTGCGCACGTCCTCGATGACCGTCTGCATGGCCTGATCGATGCCGCGCTTCAGATCCATCGGATTCATGCCGGCCGCCACGGCCTTGGCGCCCTCGCGCACGATCGCGCGGGCCAGCACGGTGGCGGTGGTGGTGCCGTCGCCCGCGACGTCCGAGGTCTTGACCGCGACCTCGCGGACCATCTGGGCACCCATGTTCTCGAACTTGTCCTGAAGCTCGATCTCCTTGGCGACCGTCACACCGTCCTTGGTGCTCCGCGGCGAGCCGAACGACTTGTCGATCACCACGTTGCGGCCCTTCGGGCCCAGCGTGACCTTGACCGCGTCGGCGAGGATGTCGACGCCGCGCAGCATCCGCTGCCGGGCGTCCTGACTGAAGCGTACGTCCTTGGCTGCCATCGTCTCGTTCCCTCCTTGAGCCGTCTCTCTTGCTACTTGGACCCGGACCGTCCTAGGCGACCACGCCCATGACGTCGGACTCGCGCATCACCAGCACGGTCTGACCGTCCAGGCTGATCTCGGTGCCGGACCACTTGCCGTACAGGACGGTGTCGCCCTCCTTGACGTCGAGCGGCACCTTCTTGCCGTCCTCGCCCTTGGCGCCGTCGCCCACGGCGACGACCTTGCCCTGCATCGGCTTTTCCTTCGCCGTGTCCGGGATGATCACGCCGCCGGAGGACTTCTCCTCCTGCTCGATCGGCTCGACGGCAACTCGGTCATGCAGCGGCCGGAATTTCATGGGACCCCTCTCGACTGTCTTTTTGGCGGTTTAACGTTTCGGCTTTTTGGTTACGCGGTCTGCGTACTTAAAGGTTGGCTTGGCACGTATCCACCGGCCGTGATGGGCTTGGCCGGTGAGCCTTGCGGGCGCGGCTGTTAGCACTCTCGCCCGCCGAGTGCTATCCGCCATATACGAACCCGAACGCCGACCGTCAACCAGCCGGCATGGGCAATATTTAGCCGGTTCGCCGTTGCGCAGCGCAGCAGCACGACCCGCCTGCTGCGGGGATCAGCGGTCGACCTGGATGTGACCGCCGTGGCGGTGCTGGAAGCGCTCCACGTCCGCTGGGTCGAGGTTGACCTTCAGGTGGGCGAACCGCTCGTCGTCCTGCCGGTCCATCACGTGCCCGCGGTCGTACAGCCAGGCGAGCGCCCGGCCGTCTTCCAGCGGTACGTGGACATCGACGCAGCGGAAGCCGGACGACAAGCGCGCCTCGACCGCGCGGCCGAGGGCCTCCGCGCCCTCGCCGGTCTGGGCGGACACCGGGACCTTGTTCGGGTCGCGCGCAGCCTGCTGGGCAACCACGTCGCGCTGCTCCGGGCTCAGCTTGTCGATCTTGTTGAGCGCCTCGACCAGGCCCGCGTCGACCGCGGGGCCGACGTCGAGCTCGCGCAGGACCTGCTCGACGTCCTGCTTCTGCGCCTCGCTGTCGGGGTGCGAAACGTCGCGGACGTGGACGATGATATCGGCCTCCTGCACCTCCTCCAGGGTGGCTCGGAAGGCGGCGACCAGCTGGGTCGGCAGGTCGGAGATGAAGCCGACCGTGTCGGACAGGATGACGTCCCGGCCGTCCGGCAGCCGGACCCCGCGCATGGTCGGGTCCAGCGTGGCGAACAGCATGTCGTGCTCGAACACGGTGGACCGGCTGAGCCGGTTGAACAGCGTGGACTTGCCGGCGTTGGTGTAGCCGACCAGGGCGATCACCGGATAGGGCACGCGCCGGCGCTGCTTGCGGTGCTCGTCCCGGGTCTTGCGGACCTCTTCCAGGTCGCGCTTCAGCCGGGTGATCCGGTCGTCGATGATCCGGCGGTCCATCTCGATCTGGCGCTCGCCCGGACCGCCCATGAAGCCATAGCCGCCGCGCTGGCGCTCCAGGTGGGTCCAGGACCGCACGAGGCGGGAGCGCTGGTAGGTCAGCGCGGCCAGCTCGACCTGCAGCTGGCCTTCCTTGGTGCGCGCGCGGGCGCCGAAGATCTCCAGGATCAGGCCGGTCCGATCGACGACCTTGCAGTTCCAGGCCCGCTCGAGGTTCCGCTGCTGCACGGGAGAGAGATCGGCATCGACGATCGCGATGCCGATCTCCTCCACCTGCACCATCAGGCGGTAGCGTTCGACGTTGCCACTGCCCAGCAGCGTACCCGCATTGGGCCGCTGCACGCGGCAGACTTCCGCCTCGATAATGTCGAGGTCGATCGCCTCGGCGAGGCCGGCGGCCTCGGCCAACCGGGCCTCGGGCGTGCGCGACAGCGCCTGTCCGGTGCGCAGGTCCGGGTGGACCACCAGCGCCCGGTAGTTGGACGCGCGCCGGTCGTCGGTGCGGCCGGGAACCGCGCTGTCGAGAACGCCCTTCTCGGGCCGGTTGCCGCTCACTTAGGCTTCGGCCTCCTCCTTCTGCCCCTCGAACAGCGAGATCGGCGACGCCGGCATCACGGTCGAGATGGCATGCTTGTACACGAGCTGCGAATGCTGATCGCGGCGCAGCAGGACGCAGAAGTTGTCGAACCAGGTGACAATGCCCTGCAGCTTGACACCGTTGACCAGAAACACGGTCACCGGGACCTTGTGCTTGCGGATGTGGTTCAGGAACACGTCCTGAACGTTCTGGGACTTTTCAGCGGCCATTCAGTAGTCCCCTCTTTTGTTATGTTCGGTCTTAAGCGTCGGTCGCCGCGGGGATTGCGTGCGAAACCGCGCCCTTATTGTTACGTCCAGCCGCCGGCATCGGTTCGCCGCCGGCCCGCTTTTCGAGCCGACGCCGACAGTTCACCGACGGTCCCGCCTCCAGCTTACGAAACCCGTCGAAATGGCTCCGCGCTCGCTCGGGAATGTCGGATGCGCGGGGGTGCCTATCAAGATGTGCGGAGCAAAAACACCCCTAATCGCCGCGCAAATAGGTCCGCAAGGCACCGCAGTCGGGGAAATGGCGGCTGGGCGGACAGTCCGCGAACTCCCCGGGACCCGGCGCGGCCGCGCGCAGCAGCACCGGTGTGCAGCCGGCGTTGTGCGCGCACGCCAGATCGATGTCGGTGTCGCCGACGAACCAGAGCCGCCCCCGATCGGCCTGTTCGAGCGGCCCGCCGGCCAGCGCGTAGTCCACCACCGCCGGATCCGGCTTATCGTGCGCGGCATCGTTGGCGCCCACGACCACCAGCATGTGCCGGTCCCAGCCAAGCGCGGCCGCTTCCGCGCGCAACAGCCGGCCCTGCTTGTTGGAGATCACGCCCAACCGGTAGCCGGCGGCCGCCAGCCCCTCGATCAGCGCATGGGCGCCCGGCAGCGGGGTCAGGCTCGCCAAATGGTCCTGCTCGAAGGTGGCGTAGAAGATTTCCATCGCCCGCGCCGCCGCCGCGCCGAACAGCTCGGGAAACGCCTCGCGCGCGCTCTTGCGTACGTTGGCCTTGGTCTCGTCGAGCGTCCAGGGGCGGTGGCCCAGCTCGGTGAAGGTCACCTGCAGCGCGTGGTGGATCGCCGCCCAGCTGTCGACCAGGGTGTTGTCCCAGTCGAACAGCAGGCCGACCGGGGTCGCTTCGGCGCTCGAACGGGGGCTCACGTCGCCGCTCCGCTAGACCGCCATCGAGCGGTAGACGTCGCCCGGCGCGGCGCCGCGGCCGCCGGTCACCACCTCGTCGATGTAGGTCTGGCGCAGCTGCATCGTCAGGATGCCCGGATGGCCGTTGCCGACCGGCTGGCCGTCGATCCTGGTGACCGGCATGACGAAGTTGGTCGAGGAGGTCAGGAACGCCTCGGTGGCGTTCATCGCCTCTTGCTGGCTGAACGGGCGGATTTCGAGCTCATAGCCGGCGCGCGCCATCACCTGGGTGAGCGACAGGCGGGTGATCCCCGGCAGGATCGAGGCGTCCGCCTGCCGGGTGATCACCTTCTTGTCGTCCGTGACGATCCAGGCGTTGGTCGCCGCGCCCTCGGTGACGTTGCCGTCGGCGTCGATCAGCCAGGCCTCGTCGCAGCCGGCCTCGGCCGCCTGCTGCTTGGCCAGGATGTTGGGCAGCAACGAGATCGACTTGATGTCGCAGCGCTTCCACCGCTGGTCGGGCGCGGTGATCACCGCGAAGCCGCTGTCCACTTGCGCGTCCGACTTCGCCGGCAGCTGCCGGGTGGTCATGGTCAGCGCCGGGCGCGGCTTGGCCTTCGGGAACTTGTGGTCGCGCGGGGCGACGCCGCGGGTCACCTGCATGTAGATGAAGCCGTTGGTCAGCGCGTTGCGCCGGATCAGCTCGTGACTGACCAGCTTCAGGGCGTGGCGCGACATCGGCATGTCGATACGCAGTTCGCCGAGCGAGCGCGCCAGCCGGTCCAGGTGCGGCTCCTCGTCGACCACTTGCCCCTTGTGCACCGGCACAACCTCGTAGACGCCGTCGGCGAACTGGTAGCCGCGGTCCTCAATGTGGACGCTGGCCTGGTTGTGCGGGCGGAAACGGCCGTTGGCGTAGGCGTAGCGCGGCATCGGTTGAGCCTCTCTAGCGCGAGCTGATGCGTCGAAAACGTCGGATTGCCGGGCCCTGTGTAGCGATCCGGCGGGCAGGAATCCAGCTAAGCCGCGGTTAGAAGAATTCCAGCTTCACCGAGAACAGCCGCTCCACCTTCTTCACGCTGGAGGTGGTGGAGAAGATGATCACCCGGTCGCCGGCGCGCACCACGGTTTCGCCCCGCGGGATCACGATCCGCTTGCCGCGCACGATCGCCCCGATCAGCACGCCTTCCGGCAGACGCGCGTCCTTGATCGGCACGCCGACCAGGCTGGAGGTCTCCAGCGCCTCCGCCTCGATCAGCTCGCCGAAGCCTTCCGACAGGGAGTGCACGGACCTGATCCGCCCGCGCCGGACGTACTGCAGGATGGTCGACACGGTGATCGCGCGCGGACTGACCACCGTGTCGATGCCGAGCGAACCGATCAGCCCGCCGTAGCTGGTCTTGTTGACCAGCGTGACCGCGCGCCGGCAG
Organism: Rhodovibrio sodomensis; assembly: GCF_016583645.1. Taxonomy (GTDB): domain Bacteria; phylum Pseudomonadota; class Alphaproteobacteria; order Kiloniellales; family Rhodovibrionaceae; genus Rhodovibrio; species Rhodovibrio sodomensis. The sequence goes on from NZ_NRRL01000033.1 coordinate 18,259, forward strand.
CCGTAGCGCTTGGCCAGCAGCGAGGCCAGGATGTTGACCTCGTCGTCGTTGGAAACGGCGACGATAGCCTCCGCCGACTTGACGTTGGACTCCTCGAGGATCTCGGTGTCGAGCGCGCTGCCGTGGATCACCACCGTGCGGTCCAGCGTCTGCGCGACCTCCTCGGCCCGCGCCTTGTCGACCTCGACCAGCTTGAGCGCGACGTGCGGGTTGTGCTCCTCGACCTGGCGGGCGAGGTTCAGGCCGATGTTGCCGCCGCCGACAATGATCACCCGGCGCGCCTCCCGCTCCTCGTGGCCGAACGCGGCCATCGCGCGCATCAGGTGCGAGGTCTCGGCGACGAAATAGACGTCGTCGCCCTCCATCAGCTGGTCGTCGGCGGTCGGCACGATGCCGCGGCCCTCGCGCTGGATGCCCACGATCACGATGTGCAGGTCGGGGAACATGCCGGTCAGCTGGCGCAGCGGGGTGTTCAGGATCGGCGTCGATTCGGTGCAGTGCACGCCGATCAGCGAGACCTTGCCGTCGGACAGCGGGATCACGTCGAACGCGCCCGGAACCTGCAGCCGCCGGCCGATCGCCCGCGCCACCTCGATCTCCGGGGAGATGATGTGGTCGATCGGCATGTTGTCGCGCGAGAACAGGTCGGACCACTGCGGGTCCAGATACGACTGGTGGCGGACCCGCGCGATCTTGGTCGGCACCTCGAAGATCGAGTGGCAGATCTGGCAGGCCACCATGTTCACTTCGTCGGCGTAGGTGACCGCGACCACCATGTCGGCGTCGGGCGCGCCCGCGCGCTCCAGCACGTCCGGGTGGGAGGCGAAGCCGACCAGGCCCTGCACGTCCAGCGTATCGGTGATCCGCTGGATCAGCTCCTGCGAGCGGTCGATGACCGTGATGTCGGCGTTCTCGCTCGCCAGGTAGCGCGCGATGTTGAAGCCGACCTGCCCGGCCCCGCAGATGATGACCTTCATGGCTGCCTGCCGTTGTGATGTGGCGGGACCGGCGCCGGGCCTGCAGAAAGCGAGCGGCGCGCGGTATCCCGTTTGCGCGCCAGCCTAGATCACGGCGGGACGCTTGGAAAACGCTTCCGCGACCCGCCCGAACGGCGGGCGGCAGGCGACATGGCGGGCTATCCCGCGCGCCGATCGAAAGGCCGTCGATCCGTGCTTGACGCCGCCCGCCGTCGATGGTGCAATTGCAATTCAGTCTCACTTGCAGGATTGCCCAAGCCGTGTACGTCTGCCTGTGCAACGCCATCTCCGACACGCGTGTCCGCGTCTGCGCCGGCCAGGGCCGCTGTACGGTTTCCGACGTCTACCGGGCCTGCGGCTGCCAGGCGCAGTGCGGCAAGTGCGCCGGCTCGATCCGCGCGATCCTGAACGACATGGCGCCCCGGCCGGCCGCCACCGGCGCCTATCTGGAAGGCGCCGCCGCCAAGCCTTCGGACTGACGATTTCATCTCGTCAACGCCGCATGTGTGCGCCACACTGGCCTGCGTATTCGACGGGTCAGAAGGGGACAGCGCCATGAAAGGCGACAACAAGGTCATCCAATACCTGAACCAGGCATTGAAGAACGAACTCACCGCGATCAACCAGTACTTCCTGCACGCCCGGATGCTGGACGACTGGGGCGTCACCAAGCTGGGCGCCAAGGAGTACCAGGAGTCGATCGAGGAGATGAATCACGCCGACAAGCTGATCCAGCGCATCCTGTTCCTGGAGGGCCTGCCCAACCTGCAGGACCTGGGCAAGCTGCAGATCGGCGAAAGCGTGAAGGAGGTCCTCGAGTGCGATCTTCGAATCGAATACGACGCCTGCCCCGAGCTGCGCGACGCGGCGAAGTACGCCGACAGCATCGGCGACTACCCCAGCCGCGACCTGTTCCGCGAGATCCTCCGCGAGGAGGAGGAACACATCGACTACCTGGAAACCCAGCTCGGCCTGATGGAGCGGATCGGCGAGGAACGCTATACCCTGTTGAACTCGGGCTCGGCGGACAAGGCGGAGTAGCGGTCGGGTGTACCCGGCCCTGGCCTGCTATTGACCTAGGACAGCCCAAACGGCTTTTGCCCGGCACCCGCCACAGCTCTCCTCTCCGCCACGCGGAAGGCGACGGTCTTGGAAAGGCAGTAGTCGCCGCCTGCGACAGTGCGGCAACCCCCGTCCTTCGTCGCTTCCGCCCACAGGCGATTCTTGGACGCGGGCACAAGCACCCGTATGGGGTGCTTCGACACGCCAGCCTGCGGTTGGCACCTCGGCATGAAGCTATCGTTAAGTTCCTGACAAACCTTACTCTTCATCCTGAGTAGGACGCTGCAGGCGTCCGTGTCGACGGACCCCATCCGGGCGGATCCTGCCGTGTGCACAAGTGTCTCCCACCGGGCAGAGGGACTCGAACGAAGTCGCCGCCCTGCCCCCGCTCACCGCGGCTCGGTCGCCGGCTGGATCCCCAGCGACCTTAGCTTCCGATGCAGCGCCGAGCGTTCCATGCCGACGAAATGGGCGGTGCGGGAGATGTTGCCGCCGAAGCGCAGGACCTGGGCTTCCAGGTACTGCTTCTCGAACAACTCGCGCGCCTCGCGCAGCGGCAGCGACATGATCTCGCCGTCGTGGTTGGCGCGCAGGGCCGCGGGCGCGCTGGAGCCGATCTCCGGCGGCAGCATGTCGGCCCGCACGGCGTCGTGCGCCTCGCCCGGGGCCATGATCAGCAGCCAGTCGATCACGTTGCGCAGCTGCCGGACGTTGCCGGGCCAGCCGTACGCCTGCAGCGCCGCCATCGCGTCGTCGCTCAGCCGGCGCGGCGGCAGGCCCGCGCTCTCCGCCGCGCGCTTCATGAAGTGGTCGACCAGCTGGGGAATGTCCTCCACCCGCTCGCGCAAGCTGGGCACGCTCAGCGGCACCACGTTCAGGCGGTAATACAGGTCCTGCCGGAACCGGCCTTCCTCGAGCAGTTGCTCCAGGTCGCGGTTGGACGAGGCGATCACCCGGACGTCGACCTCGACCCGCTTGCTGCCGCCGACCCGCTGGAAGCGCTGGTCCTGCAGCACGCGCACGATCTTGCCCTGGGTCTCCAGCGGCATGTCGGCGACCTCGTCGAGCACCAGCGTGCCGCCGTGGGCGCGTTCGAACTGGCCGATCTTGCCGCCGCTTTCCGACTGGTCGGCCTCCGCCTCGACGCCGAACAGCTCGGTCTCCAGCCGGTCCGGGTGCATGATCGCGCAGTTCAGTACGACGAACGGCCCCTGGGCCCGGCGCGACTTGCGGTGCAGCATGCGGGCGACGACCTCCTTGCCGGCGCCGGGCGGGCCGGTGACCAGCACGCGGCTGCCGGTCGGCGCCACCTTCTGGACCGACTGCTGGAGCGTCTGCACCGGGTGCGACTGGCCGATCAGTTCGGCCTCGGTGCCGGCGCGCAGGCGCAGCTCGGCGTTCTCCTGCTTCAGCCGCGCCGCCTCGATCGCGCGCTCGACCACGAGCAGCATGCGGTCGGTCTTGAACGGCTTTTCGATGAAGTCGTAAGCGCCTTCCTTGATCGCCCAGACCGCGCTCTCGATCGTGCCGTGGCCGGAGATCATCACCACCGGCAGGTCCGTGTGCTCGCGGTGCAGCAGTTGCAGGATCTCCAGCCCGTCCATGGCGGAGTTCTGCAGCCAGATGTCGAGCAGCACCAGGCTGGGCCGGCGGGTCCGGATCGCCTCCAGCGCCTGATCGCTGTCGCCGGCGGTCCGGCATTCGTAGCCTTCGTCTTCCAGGATTCCGGTGACCGCCGAGCGGATGTCGGCTTCGTCGTCGACGATCAGGATGTCGTGCGCCATGGCGTTTTCGGTCCGGTATCCGTAAAGGCGTGTCGGGGTCGGTCGTTCAGGCCTGCGCACGGGCCTGGCCGGCCGTGGTCTCGGGGTCGTCGCCGGCGTGCGCGCCGCCGGTCTGGCCCGGCTCCTCGCCGAACGGGAAGATCAGGCGCACGCACGCCCCGCCTTCCGGCCGGTCGGTCAGCGCGATCTCGCCGCCGTGGTCTTCCATGATCTTCTTCACGATCGCGAGCCCCAGGCCGGTGCCGCGCGCGCGCGTGGTGACGTAGGGTTCGGTCAGCCTGTCGCGCTCCTCCGGCGGCAGGCCGCGGCCGTTGTCCAGGATCTCGACCGTCCAGGACTGCTCGTCGGCGCGCACCCGCATCCGCACCTCGCCCGGCGGCAGGTCCGGGCCGCCGGGACGCGCGCGCACCGCCTCGATCGCGTTTTGCAGCAGGTTGGTCAGCGCCCGGTCGATCTGCCGGCGGTCGCAGGCGATCCGCGCCGGCTGCCCGGCCAACTCGCGCACGAACGCGAGGTCGGGGTTGGCGGTCTCCTGCAGGAAGACCGCCTGCTCGGCCAGCTGATTCAGGTCCTCGGCCTCCATCACCGGCTCGGGCATCCGGGCGAAGTTGGAGAACTCGTCGACCATCCGGCCGATGTCGGTGACCTGGCGCACGATCGTGTCGGTGCAGGCCTGGAAGGTTTCCGGGTCCTGCTCGATCTGCTTCAGGTAGCGGCGCTTCAGCCGCTCGGCGGAAAGCTGGATCGGGGTCAGCGGGTTCTTGATCTCGTGCGCGATCCGGCGGGCGACGTCGGCCCAGGCCGCCTTGCGCTGGGCTGCCAGCAGTTCGGTGATGTCGTCGAAGGTCACGACGAAGCCGCTGATCGACCGGCCGGCCTCCTGCTCCACCGTCACCCGGACCAGCAGGGTCAGGGTCCGGCCGTCCTGGGCGGTGAACTGGATCTGGTCCTGCGCGCCGCGGCCCGGCCGCCTGCGCGCCCGCTCCAACAGGTTGCCCATCTGCGGGGCGACCTCGTGCAGCGGCTGGCCGATCAGCCGGTCGCGCGTCGTCTCCAGCAGCCGGCAGGCGCTGGTATTGGGCAGGTCGACCCGGCCGTCGGCATCCAGGCCGATCACGCCGGCGGTGACGCCGGACAGCACGGCCTCGGTAAACCGCCGGCGTTCGTCCAGCTGGCGGTTGGCATCGACCAGCGCGGTCTGCTGCGTCTGCAGCTGGCCGGTCATGCGGTTGAACGCCCGGGTCAGGCTGTCGACCTCGTCGCGCGTGTCCGGCGGCGTGGCGCGCGTGGTCAGGTCGCCGCTGCGCACCCGTTCGGTCGCCATGATCAGCTGGCCGATCGGCTGGGTCAGCTGGTTGGCGAAGGCGAGCCCGACCCACACCGAGGCGAGCAGCAGCAGCAGCGCCACCACCATGAAGATCAGCGCGAAGGTGATCTGCATGGTCGAGCGCTTGCCCTCCAGCTGCTTGTACAGCTGCACGGCGTTTTCGGTGCGGTCGATGTGATTGAGCACCTTGGGATCGACCAGACGCCCGACGTAGAGGTAGGCGTCGACGAAGTTGTCCAGCTTGATCAGCGCCCGCACCCGGTCCTCGGTGTCCGCGGTCAGGGTGACGACGTCGCCTTCCTTCGCCCGCGCCATCGCCCACTGTGGAATCTTGGGGTCGAACTCCAGCATCAGCGAGAAGCCGGCGCGCGCGATCACCCGGCCGGAGCTATCGAACACCACCGCCTCGGTCAGGGAGCGCAGCGCCGCCTGGGTCGCCAGCGTGCGCTGGAAGCGCCGCTGGTTGTACATCAACAGCGGCCCTTCGCGGTTCAGGTCGTTCGCCATCGCCAGCACGTCGGCGTTGATCGTCTCGCGGTGCTCGGCGAGATACGACTGCGCGACCTCCAGCGAGGCGTCGAGCGCGGTCGACACCCGCTCGGAGAACCAGCCCTGCAGGCCGTAGTTGAAGAACAGCACCGAGAACACGGCAAGCACGATCGCCGGCGCCACCGCGACCAGGCTGAACAGCCCGACCAGGCGCGCGTGCAGGCGGGCCCCAGCCCGGCCCCGCCGGCGTGCGACCCAGACCATCACCAGCCGCCGGGCGATCAGCGCGCCGATCGCCAGCAGGAACACCAGGTCGGCGTTCAGCAGCAAGAGGATCGTCGTCGGATCCGCCACGCCGGAGAAGTTGTCGGTCATGGCGGCAAAGGTGGCGAGCCCGCTGGCGACCCCGCCCACCACCAGGACGATCGCCAGCTTGCGCTCCAGGTTCCGCCGCGCCGCCCAGGCGACCAGCCGGCCGATGCCGCGGCGCGGCCGCGGGGCGTCCGGATGCTGCGCGTGGCCGGTCTCGGCGGTTTCGGTGTCAGCGCTCATCGGGAAGGTCCAGCAAACGGACGGCGGCGGCTTTTGGCGGGCGGACCCGGGCGGGCGAGCTCGGGCGGCGGTCGCGCAGATCCGAACGATCCGCCGGAGAGCGTGACCTTAGCGCTACAGGTACTGTTGCCTGAAAACCACAGCTACTTCAATCCGCGAACCACGTCGATCTCCAGGTCGCGGATTTTCTTGCGCAGCGTGTTCCGGTTCAGCCCCAGCAGCTTGGCCGCGCGCAGCTGATTGCCCTTGGTCGCGGCCAGCGACAGCTCGATCAGCGGCCGCTCGACCTCGCGCAGCACGCGGTCGTACAGGCCGGAGGCCGGCAGGCTCTCGCCGTGCGCCTCGAAGTAGTCGCGCAGGTGGCGTTCCACCGCGCCGCCCAGGGAATCGCCCGCGACCGGCGCCTGAGCCGGCTCGGCCTTCTCCGCCGGCGCGTCGCCCAGCTCCGACTGCAGGATGGCGAGGTCGATCACCTCTTGGCTGTACAGCGCGGTCAGGCGGCGGATCAGGTTTTCCAGCTCGCGCACGTTGCCCGGCCAGCGGTAGCTCTTCAGGTAGCTCATCGCATCCGCGTCGAGCGTCTTGAGCGACAGCTCCTCGCTCTCGCAGCGGGCGAAGAAGTGGCGGGCCAGCTCGGGGATATCCTCCGCGCGCTCGCGCAGCGGCGGCAGGCGCAGCGGAACAACGTTCAGGCGGTAGAACAGATCCTCGCGGAACAGCCCGTCGCGGACCAGCTGGCGCAGGTCGCGGTGGGTCGCGGCGATGATCCGGACGTCCGCCTTGATCGGCGTGCGCCCGCCGACGGTGGTGTACTCGCCTTCCTGCAGGACGCGCAGCAGACGGGTCTGCGCCTCCAGCGGCATGTCGCCGATCTCGTCCAGGAACAGCGTCCCGCCGGAGGCCTGCTCGAACCGCCCGGCGTAGCGCTGGTTGGCGCCGGTAAAGGCGCCCTTCTCGTGACCGAACAGCTCGCTTTCGATCAGTTCGCGCGGGATCGCCGCCATGTTGAGCGCGACGAACGCCCCGGCGCGGCGCTTGCCGTAATCGTGCAGCGCGCGGGCGACCAGTTCCTTGCCGGTGCCGGACTCGCCGTAGACGGTGACCGTCAGGTCGGTGCCCATCAGCCGCGCGAGCACCCGGTAGATTTCCTGCATCGCCGGCGACCGCCCGATCAGCGGCAGCTGCTCCTCCTCGCCTTCCGCGTCGGTCGGGTTCTGCGAACTGCCGGCGGCGGACGGGCTGACCTGCGGCGCCGACAGCGCGCGCTCGACGATGTTGATCACCTCGCGCAGGTCGAACGGCTTGGGCAGGTATTCGAACGCCCCGCGCTCGGTCGCCTTGACGGCCGTCAGCAGGGTGTTCTGCGCGCTCATCACCACGATCCGCAGGCCCGGACGCGCCTTCTTGATCGACGGGATCAGCTCCAGCCCGTTCTGGTCCGGCATCACCACGTCGGTGATCACCAGGTCGCCGTAGCCCGCCTGCACCCACTGCCACAGCTGCGCGGCGCTGCCGGTCGCCTTGACCTCGTGGCCGTGGCGGCCGAGCGCCTGGCTCAGCACCGTTCGGATCGCGCGGTCGTCGTCCGCGACCAGGATCGTCGCCGGCATCATTGCGGCGCCTCTCCCTCGGCCTTGGGCAGCATGATCCGGAAGACGGTCTTGTTCGGCTCGGTGTCGAACTCGATCACCCCGCCGTGGTCGCCGACGATCTTGGCGACCAGCGCCAGGCCCAGCCCCTTGCCTGCGGGCTTGGTGGTGACGAAGGGATCGAACAGATGCTCCTGCAGGTCGTCCGGGATGCCCGAGCCGTTGTCCTGCACCGTCACCATCAGCGGCAGGTCGACGCGCGCCCCGCCGCCCGGAACCGCCAGACGCACGCCCTGCTGATAGCGGGTCGACAGCACCACCTCCCCGTTCTCCGCGCCGGCCGCCTCGGCGGCGTTCTTGACCAGGTTGAGCAGCGCCTGGATCAGCAGATCGCGGTTACCCAGCACCGGCGGCAGCGAGGGATCGTAGCTCTCGCGCACCCGGACGTTCCGGGCGAAGCCGGTCTGCGCCACCCGGCGGACGTGCTCCAGGACCTCGTGGATGTTGACCGGCCCGCGCTCCATCGGGCGCTCGTCGGAGAACATCTCCATCCGGTCGACCAGCGCCACGATCCGGTCCGCTTCCTCGCAGATCAGCGAGGTCAGCGCCTGATCGCCGGCGTTGGCGCCCTGCTCCAGCAGCTGCGCGGCGCCGCGGATGCCGGACAGCGGGTTTTTGACCTCGTGCGCCAGCATCGCCGCCATCGCGGTGACCGACCGGGCGGCGTTGCGGTGGGTCAGCTGATGGTCGATCTTCCGCGCGATCGAGCGTTCCTGCAGCGTCACCGCGACGGTGCCCGGCATCTCCGGGATCGGGGCGACGTCGATCGAGACGTACCGGCTGCCGAAGCGCGGCGATTCGATCGTGACCCCGTACTGCGACACGCTGGTCATCTGCCGGCGCACCTGATCGACCAGGGCGTGCAGCGGGCTGTCCTGCGACACCACCTTGGTCAGCGCCCGGCCGACCATGTGCCGGGCGCTGGAGCCCAGGAACTGCTCGGCGGCGTTGTTGAGGGAGGCGAAGCGCCCCTCGGCGTCGACCGTGAACACCGGATCGGCGAGCGCGTTCAGGATCGCGCTGGATTCCGCCTCCGGCAGCGGCTGCTTGCGCGGCTTCTTCGGGTCGCTCATCAGGCGGCCCGCGGGCGCGCGGTTGCGGAACCGGCATCCTGCGCGTCGGCGTACAGCTGCCGGACCAGGGCCTTCGCGGCATCCGGCCGCTCCGCGGCCATCACCGCGCGCTTGAACGCCGCCGCGCCGGGCAGGCCGGAGGCGTACCAGGCCATGTGCTTGCGCGCGATCCGCACGCCGCGGTGGCTGCCGTAGTACGACAGCAGCGCGTCGTAATGCGTCAGCGCGATCTCCGCCTGCCGGGCGAGCGCCGGGGCCGCACCCATCCGCCCGGTTTGCAGCAGCTGCATGACCTGGCCCAGACGCCACGGCGCCCCGCACGCCGCCCGGCCGATCATCACCCCGTCGGCGCCGGAAGCCGCCAGCGCGCCGCGGACATCCGCGGCCGTGTCGATGTCGCCGTTCACGATCACGGGCAGGTCGGTCGCCTGCTTGGTGGCCGCGACCTCCGCCCAGTCGGCGGTGCCGTTGTAGAGCTGCTGACGGGTCCGGCCGTGCACCGTAATCAGCCGGATCCCGGCGTCCTGCGCCATCCGGGCGAAGGCCGGCGCGTTCAGGCTGTCGCGGTCCCAGCCGAGCCGCATCTTGAGGGTCACCGGCAGCGGGTGCACCGCCTCCACGACCCGCTCCAGAATGCGCCCGGCGAGCGCCTCCTCGCGCATCAGGGCGGAGCCGGCGTACTTGGTGACGATCTTCTTGACCGGGCAGCCGAAGTTGATGTCGACGATGGCGGCACCGCGGTCGCGCTGGATGCGCGCGGCCTCAGCCATCGTATCGGGGTCGCAGCCGGCGAGCTGGACCGCCATCGGCCCCTCGTCGCCGTAGTCCTCCTGCAGCTTGCGCGCGCGCATCGCCCGGCGCGCCGCGCGCACCGACGCCTCGCTCGCGATCATCTCGGATACCAACAGCCCGGCGCCCAGGCGGCCGACCAGCCGCCGGAACGGCTTGTCCGTCACGCCCGACATCGGCGCCAGGATCACCGGTGTGTCCAGGCGGACGCCGCCGAGCTCGATCGCACCCACGTTCATGCCCATAAGCTAGGCACACCCTTCGCGCTGCCTAAAAAACGTGCTTCCCCCGGCCTGTTTGTACGGACCTTCCGCCGCCCGCGCAACGGAATCGTCATCCAAAGGGACGCCAACACGGGCGCCTAAGCCGTGACTCCACCCGAGCGCGCGTGGGTGCAGGCCGTGGCCGCTAGCCCATCAGGACGTCGGTGACGAGCTTGACGCCGGGGTAACCGAGGGTCAGCAGGAGGTAGGCGAGCAGCGCCAGCCGCGCGGCACGGCGGCCGCGGACGCCGGTGCGGCTGTGCAGGACCAGCAGGCCGGCGATCAGCAGGAACGCCAGCATGGTCAGCAGCGTCTTGTGCGAAAACCGCATCAGCTGGCCGCTGGTGACCAGCTCGACCGCCATGCCGGACAGGATGTCGACGCCCAGCACCACGCAGGCCGCGGTCAGGAGGCCGATCTGCAGCCGCTCGGAATCCGCGACCGAGGGCAGGATCGCGGTCACCCGGGTCGGCCGTTTCGCCTTGAGCGCGCGTTCCTGCAGGAAAACCGACACGCCGGCCACCGCGGCCGCGGTCGCGAGCGCGTAGGCGGCGACCGACAGCACGATGTGCACCAACACCCAGGTCCCGACCGGGATCGACACCCGCGCCGAGGCGGGTGCCAGCGTCCAGGCGGTCGCGATCAGCGCCAGCACAACCAAATAGCCCAGCATCAGCGGCGCCAGTCGCCAGGCTTCGCGCACCGTCAGGGCGAGCCCGGCGAACAGCAGGGCGCTCGCCGCGACGGTGACCCAGAGGGTCGCGCTCAAGCCGGTGTGCCAGCCGCTCGACAGCTCGACCGCGACATCGGCGACCGGCCCCAGCACGGCGACGGCGAGCAGCCACCAGTACAGCGCGTCCGGCACGGCATCCGTCCGGCGCAGCGGGCGCAGGGCGGCCGGCAGCATGGCGATCGTGGCGGCGAGCGACAGGGTCAGAGCGGTCATGACGCGGGCGTTATATCACCTCTGAGCCGGCGCGACACGGCGCACGCGACCGCTCGGAAAGCGCGGCGACATTGACGGGCGAGATTCCGGGAGCAAGGTGATTTTACCTCGCCCGATCTTGCTCTAGGCTTCGGCCGGCAATCGCCCGGCCGCGCGCCGGTGCGCGGCCACCTTTTCGCAAGCCGGGAGCCGACGGACAACCCTTGAGCCAGACGATCGCCCTGGTCGTCGCGGCCGGCCGCGGCAGCCGGCTGGGCGGCGACCGTCCCAAGCAGTACATGCCCCTGGCCGGCCAGCCGATCCTGCGCCATGGCTTGCGCGCGCTGGCCGCCCATCCGGGGATCGACGGCGTGCGCGCGGTGATCCATCCGGACGACGCCCAGGCGTACGCATCGGCCGCGGCCGGCCTGAACGTGATGGCGCCGGTGCACGGCGGGGCCAGCCGGCAGGAATCGGTACGCTACGGACTGGAGAGCCTGGCGGCGGACCCGCCGGCGCGGGTGCTGATCCACGACGGGGCGCGCCCGTTCGTGGACACCGCGACGATCGACCGCGTGTTGAGCGCGCTCGCCACGGATCCGGGCGCGATCCCGGCGCTCCCGGTCGCCGACACGCTGAAGCGCGGCACGGCCGACGGCGCGATCGCGGAGACCGTCCAACGCGCCGGTCTGTGGCGGGCGCAGACGCCGCAGGGCTTCCGCTTCGCCGACGTCCTGGCCGCCCACCGCGCGGCCGCCGGATCGGCGGACGCGAGCGACGATGCCGCCGTGATGGAACAGGCCGGCCACCGGATCGCGCTGGTCGGCGGCAACCCGGAGAACGTCAAGGTGACCACACAGGACGACCTGACCCGTGCGGAACGCTGGCTGGCGGGCGCGGCCGAAACGCGGGTCGGCCAGGGCTTCGACGTCCACCGGTTCGCCGAGACGCCCGGACCGGTGATGCTGTGCGGCGTGGCGATCGACCACGAAGTCGGGCTGGCCGGGCACTCCGATGCCGACGTCGGCCTGCACGTCGTGGTCGATGCGCTGCTGGGCGCGCTCGGCGAAAGCGACATCGGCCACCACTTCCCGCCCAGCGACCCGCGGTGGAAGGGCGCGGAGTCCGCTCAGTTCGTCACCCGCGCGCGGGAGATCGCGCAGGCCCGCGGCGCCCGGCTGGTCCACGTCGACGTCACGCTGATCTGCGAACGGCCCAAGGTCGGCCCGCATCGCGCGCGCATGGCCGCCCGGATCGCCGACCTGCTGCAGCTGCCCAGTACCCGGGTCTCGGTCAAGGCGACGACGACCGAGGGACTCGGCTTCACCGGCCGGCGCGAGGGGATCGCCGCGCAGGCCGCCGTGACCGTCCAACTCCCGGCGGAGCGCTAGCCCCCCATGGCGACGCGCGCGCCCGACACCCCAGGCCGCTGGTCGCCGTTGGCCCTGCTGCTGAGCTTCGCGGGCGCTGGGTATCTGCCCAGGATGCCGGGCACCTGGGGCTCGCTGGCGGCGCTGCCGCCAGGCGCGCTGCTGCTGTGGCTGGGCGGCGGCTGGGCGCTCGCGGCGGCGGGCGCGGCGGCGCTCCTGGGCGGCGCGTGGGGCGCGCACGCCTATCTGCGCCGGGTCGGCGGGACCGATCCCGAGGAGATCGTGATCGACGAGGTCGGCGGGCAATGGCTCGCGCTGGCGCCGCTCGCCCTGGACCCGCTGCACTTTTTGGTCGCGTTTGCCGCGTTCCGGCTGTTCGATACCCTGAAACCCTGGCCGATCAACGCGCTGGAGCGCCTGCCGGGCGGCATCGGGATCATGGCCGACGACGCCCTGGCCGGGCTGGTCGCCGCCGCGCTGGGCGCCTCCGGCCTCTACCTGACGGGGCAGTTCTGATGTTTCCGGACGACCTGCGCACCCAGGCCGAACGCCTGCTCGACGCCTACAAGGACGCCGGCTGGATGCTCGCCACCGCGGAAAGCTGCACCGGCGGGCTGATCGCCGCGCTGCTGACGGAGATCCCGGGCTCCTCCGCGGTCGTCGAGCGCGGCTTCGTCACCTATACCAACACCGCCAAGCGGGACATGCTGGGCGTGCCGCCGGCGACGCTGGACGCGCACGGCGCGGTCAGCCGGCAAGTTGCCCAAGCGATGGCCGAGGGCGCCTTGGCGCGCGCGCCGGTAGACGCCGCGGTCGCCGTCACCGGAGTCGCCGGGCCCAGCGGCGGCACGGCGGAGAAGCCGGTCGGGCGGGTGGAATTCGCACTTGCCGCGACCGGCCTGGAAACGCACACGGTCCGTCACGACCTGACCGGCGACCGCGGCCAAATCCGCCACGCCAGCCTGGCCATCGCCTTCGACCTGTTCCACCGCGCGCTGAACGACGCGCGCGCTTCCTAAACCGGATATCGTCGCACCCGAATGACCGATCCCAACGCGCCCGCCCCCTCCTCAGCGCCCGCCGGCGGCCCGGGCCGCCTGCCCCTGTCGGTCACCGATCTGCTGCTGATCGTGATCCTGGCGCTCGGCGGATCGCGCCTGCTGCTGCCGGTCCTACTGCAGCCATTCGGCGTCACGCCGATGGACCAGGGCGGCCCCGGCACGGCCGTGATCCTGGGCCTGTTGGCGGTGCAGACGGCGTTCCTGTTCGCCGTGATCTACGGCGTCGCGGTCGCCTGGCGCGGGGTGAGTTGGGCGGACCTGGGGTTCCGGCCCATCGACACCCGCTGGATCCGGCGGGCGGTCATGGTCGCGATCGCGGCGTTCCCGCTGGTCAGCTTCGTCAGCTACCTGCAGATGCAGATCATGGGCCAGCCGATCCAGAACCCGCAGATGGACCTGCTGAAGCCCGAGCGGTTCGGCTGGGACCTCTACCTCGGGATGCTGCTGGTCGCGGGCGTGCTGGCGCCGGTCGTCGAGGAACTGGCGTTCCGCGGCCTGCTCTACCGCTGGCTGCGCGAGCGTCTGGGGATCTGGATCGCCGCGTTCGGCTCCGCGCTCGGCTTTTCGGTGCTGCACGGGATCCCGGGCCTGATCCCAGCGATCGCGGTGCTGGGACTGGTACTGGCCTGGATCTACGAGATCACCGGCACGATCTGGGCCCCGATCATCGTGCACGGCCTGTACAACGCAATCGTGACCACGGTTCTCTACGCCGCCGTCAGCCAGGGCGCGCCGCTGCCGGGCGCCGGCGGGTGACAGTTATTCGGGCTGGCGCGATGGCCTTTCGGCACCGGCTTGCTGCGATGATTACCGACCCCGGCGGCTGACCGCTACGCGCCGCGGCTGGCGGTGCCGCTGGACTGGCCGCGGGCGCCGCGGCGCTGCGGGCCGGTGCCGTAGAGTTGGCCGGCGCGGGTTTCGAACGCCTTGACCATGCGCCGGACCGCCTCGTTGAACAGCGGCTCCATCATCCGCTGCAGGAAGCGGGTGCGGAACTCGAAATCGACGTAGAAGTCGATCAGGCAGCCCTTCTCGTGCTCGTAGAACACCCAGGAGTTGTTCAGGTACTTGAACGGCCCTTCGAGGTAGCGCACGTCGATGCGCATGCCGTCCGGCTGCAGCTTGACCTCACTGGTGAAGCGCTCGCGGATCATCTTGAAGCCGATCACCAGGTCCGCGACGATCGTGTTGCCCCGCTGGCGGCGGATCTTCGAGCCGATGCACCACGGCAGAAACTCCGGATAGCGGTCGACGTCCGCCACCAGGTCGTACATCTGCTGGGGCGTGTACGGCAGCGCCCGCTGTTCGGCATGCGTGGGCATGGGGCCTCGCTGGCGTCGACGCGCGGGTACGGATGCCGCGCGCGGGGCGGGTTTATTGCGCGGCGGCCTGCTGGGCTTCGCGGGCGGCCCGCAGGCGCTCGAAGTCCTCGCCCGCGTGGTAGCTGGAGCGCGTCAGCGGGGACGCGGACACCATCAGAAAACCCTTGTTGTAGGCGCGCTTTTCGTAGGTCTTGAACTCGTCCGGCGGGACGAAGCGGTCGACCGGGTGGTGCTTGCGGGTGGGCTGCAGGTATTGACCGATGGTCAGGAAGTCGACCCGCGCGCTGCGCAGGTCGTCCATCACCTGCAGGATCTCTTCCTTGGTTTCGCCGAGCCCGGCCATGATGCCGGACTTGGTGAACATCGTCGGGTCGAGGTCCTTGACCCGGTCCAACAGGCGCAGCGAGGCGAAGTAGCGCGCCCCCGGACGGACCGGGACGTAGAGCCGCGGCACCGTCTCCAGATTGTGGTTGAAGACGTCCGGCCTGGCCGCGACGACGGTTTCCAGCGCGTTGTCCTTGCGCAGGAAGTCCGGGGTCAGGATTTCGATCGTGGTGCCGGGTGCCTGATGGCGGATCGCGCGGATCACGCGGGCGAAGTGCTCCGCCCCGCCGTCATCCAGGTCGTCGCGGTCGACGCTGGTGATCACCACGTGCTGCAGGCCCAGCTGGGCGACCGCGTCGCCCACGCGCGCGGGCTCGAACGGGTCGAGCGGCTCCGGCTTGCCGGTGGCGACGTTGCAGAAGGTGCAGGCGCGCGTGCAGGTCTCGCCCATGATCATCATGGTGGCGTGACCCTTGGCCCAGCACTCCCCGATGTTGGGGCAGCCGGCCTCCTCGCAGACGGTGTGGAGCTTGTTGTCGCGGACCACCTTCTTGGTGTTCTGGTACTCCCGCGAGGTCGGCGCCTTGACGCGGATCCAGTCCGGCTTGCGCGCCACCGGATTGTCCGGCTTGTGCGCCTTTTCCGGATGCCGGACCTTGCCGCTGAGGTCCTTGGTCTGGCCCTTGAACGTGCGGCTGGTGGCGCTCTCGGTCGGCTGGCTGTCCACTGTCGTCATGTCGCCCCGTGACGCTGTAATCCGTCGGTTAGAAGTGGATGGCCCGGCCGTAGGCGTCAAGCACGCTCTCGTGCATCATCTCCGAGAGCGTGGGGTGCGGGAACACGGTATGCATCAGGTCGGTCTCCGTGGTCTCGAGCGTCTGGGCGATCGAGTAGCCCTGGATCAGCTCGGTGACCTCGGCGCCGATCAGGTGCGCGCCCAGGAGTTCGCCGGTGGTCTCGTCGAACACCGTCTTGACCATGCCGTTGTCCTCGCCCATGGCGAGCGCCTTGCCGTTCCCGCGGTAGGGGAAGCGGCCGACCTTGACCTTGTGCCCGGCGTCCTTAGCCGCCTGCTCGCTCAGGCCGACGGAGGCGACCTGCGGGCTGCAGTAGGTGCACGCCGGAATCTTCTTGTAGTCCAGCGGGTGGGCATCGTTCAGCCCGGCGATCTTCTCCACGCAGATCACGCCCTCGTGGCTCGCCTTGTGCGCCAGCCAGGGCGCGCCGGTCGCATCGCCGATCGCGTACACGCCGGGCTCGCCGGTACGCATCCACTGGTCGGTCTTGATGTGCGACTTCTCGACCTGAACCTTGGTGCCGTCCAGGCCGAGGTTCTCGGTGTTGGCGACGATCCCGACCGACAGGACGACCTTGTCGACCGCCAGCTGCTGGGTCTTGCCGTCCTTCGTCCTGATCGTCGCGGTCGCGCCGTTCTTGCCCTTGTCGACCTTCTCGACGTTGGCTTCGGTATGGATCTTGATGCCCTTCTTCTCGAAGGTCTTGCGGGCGAAGTCGGAGATCTCGCGGTCCTCGGCGGGCAGGATGCGATCGACCACCTCGGCCACCGTCACGTCGACGCCCATGTCGTGGTAGAACGAGGCGAACTCCATGCCGATCGCGCCCGAGCCGATCACCAGGATCTTCTTGGGCATCTGCTTGGGCACCATGGCGTCCTTGTAGGTCCAGACGCTCTCGCCGTCCGCCTCGACGTGCGGCAGCTGGCGGGCCCGCGCGCCCGGGGCCAAGATGATGTGCTTGGCCTGGACGTCCTGGACGTGCTTGCCGTCCTTCTCGACCGCGAGCTTGCCCTGCCCGGCCAGATTGGCGTGGCCGTCGATGACCGTGACCTTGTTCTTCTTCAGCAGGTGCGTGACGCCCTGCGACAGCTTGTTCGCGGTGTCGCGGCTGTGCTTCACCACCTTGGCGACGTCGAAGGACACGTTGTCCGCCTTGAAGCCGAACTGGTCGAGCGAGTGCAGCAGATGGTTGATCTGCGCCGTATGCAGCAGCGCCTTGGTCGGGATGCAGCCCCAGTTGAGGCAGATCCCGCCCAGGTGCTCGCGCTCCACGACGCAGGTCTTGAAGCCCAGCTGGCTGGCCCGGATCGCGGCGACGTAGCCGCCGGGCCCGCCGCCGACGACGGCGATGTCGAAGCTGTTCTCGGCCATGGGGTCCGCCCTGTCCTATCGGGTCGTGTCAGTGGTGCCGGATGACGCCGCCAGCGCTGCTCTAGAGCACGATGCGGAAAGGTGAAGCCACCTTTCAGCATCTTGCTCTCTCTTCAAGCAGTTAGAGCAGCATGCTCATCGGGTCTTCCAGCAATTTGCGAAGCTCGCTCAAGAAGTTGGCGCCGATCGCGCCGTCGACCACCCGGTGGTCGACCGACAGCGTGCACGACATCATGGTCGCCACCGACAGCGCGTCGTCCTTGACCACCGGGCGCTGCTCGGACTTGCCGACCGCCAGGATGCAGGCCTGCGGCGGGTTGATGATCGCCTGGAAGTTGGTGATCCCGAACATCCCCAGGTTGGACAGCGAGAAGGTGCCGCCCTGGTACTCCTCCGGCTTCAGCTTGCCGTCGCGCGCGCGCTTGGCGAGGTCCTTCATCTCCTTGGAGATGGTCGCCAGGCCCTTGGTCTCGGCCTTCTTGATCACCGGGGTGATCAGGCCGCCCTCGATCGCGACCGCGACCGAGACGTCGGCGTGCTCGAAGAACAGCGCGCTCGACCCGTTGTAGGCGGCGTTCGCCTGCGGCACCGTTTTCAGCGCCAGCGCGCAGGCCCGGATGATGAAGTCGTTGACCGACAGCTTGTAGTCCTCGCCGCGCGCCTGGGCCCGGTCGTTCAGCTCCTTCCGGACCCGGAACACCTCGTCCATCTCGATGTCGACGGACAGGTAGAAGTGCGGCACCGTCTGCTTGGACTCGCTCAGGCGCTTGGCGATCGTCTTGCGCATGTTGTTGAGCGGGACTTCCTCGTAGGCCATGCCGAGCTGCTCGGCGGAAGCCTTGGCGTCCACGCCCTGCGCCGGGGCCGGCTGCTTCTGCGCGGCCGGTTGCTGCGGTTGCGCCTGCGGCTGGCCGGCCGGCTGGGCCGCGGGCTGCTGCGCCGGGGTGCCGCGCTCGATCGCCTGCTCGACGTCCGAGCGGACGATCCGGCCGTGCGGACCGCTGCCGTTCAGGCCGGCGAGGTCGATCCCCGCCTGCTTCGCCATCCGCCGGGCGAGCGGGGAGGCAAACACGCGCTTGCCCGACGCGTCCTTGGGCGCCGGCGGGGCCGGCGGCGCGTTCTCCAGGCTGGCGTGCGTGCCCGGCGCCGACGCGGCCGACTGCGGCGCGGAACTGCCGCCCGCGCCGGAGGCGCCGCCCGCGGACCCGCCGCCACCGCTCTCAGCGGCCGGCTGCGCGCCGCCGCCGTCCGCACCGTCGCCGGCTGGCGGGGCGGGCGTCTTGTCCAGGTCGGCCGCGCTCTCGCCTTCCTCCAACAGGATGGCGATCGCCTGATTGACGGGCACCCCCTCGGTGCCTTCCTCGACCAGCAGCTTGCCGACCGTGCCCTCGTCGACCGCCTCGACCTCCATGGTCGCCTTGTCGGTCTCGATCTCCGCCACGATGTCGCCGCTGGAGACGGTGTCGCCCGGCTTGACGTGCCACTTGGCCAGGTTGCCCTCGGTCATGGTCGGCGACAGCGCCGGCATGAGGATATTGACGGGCATCTTTGACGGCTCCCCTTGATCTCGGCCGCGCGGGCGGTCGTGAGACGGGCTCCCGGGCGCGCGGCGTCGTGTCCCCTGGCGGCCCGGCGCCCGGCGGTCGGGCGCGGGCTGGCTTGCTTAAGCGCGGTAGCAGACTTGCCGGGCGGCCTGGAAAACCTCCTCGCTGCCCGGGATGGCCAGTTTTTCCAGGTTGGCGGCGTAGGGCTGCGGCACGTCCTTGGCGCATACGCGCGTGACCGGCGCGTCCAGATAGTCGAACGCGTACTCCATGCACAGCGCGGCGATCTCGGAGCCGATGCCGGCGAACGGCCAGCCTTCCTCGCAGGAGACCACGCGGTTGGTCTTCTTCACGCTGGCGACCACCGTGTCGACGTCGAACGGGCGGATCGAGCGCAGATCGACGACCTCGGCCTCGATGCCCTCGTCCCGGCTCAGCCGCTCGGCCGCTTCCAGCGCGCGGTGCACCATCAGCGAGTGCGCGACCAGCGTGACGTCGGTGCCCGGCCGGCGCACGCAGGCCTTGCCGATCGGCACCGTCCAGTCGTCGGTGTCCGGGATCTCGAAGCTGTGGCCGTACAGCAGCTCGTTTTCCAGGATCAGCACCGGGTTGGGGTCGCGCACCGCGCTTTTCAGCAGGCCCTTGAAGTCGGCGCCGTGGTAGGGCGAGACCACCTTCAGCCCCGGGATGTGGCCGTACCAGCTGGCGTATTCCTGGCTGTGTTGGGCGGCGACCCGGCTCGCGGGGCCGTTCGGGCCGCGGAACACGATCGGGCAATGGATCTGCCCGCCAGACATGTAGAGCTTCTTGCCCGCCGAATTGATGATCTGGTCGATCGCCTGCATGGCGAAGTTCCAGGTCATGAAGTCGACGATCGGCCGCAGGCCGTAGAAGGCCGCGCCGATGCCGAGCCCGGTGAAGCCGTGCTCGGTGATCGGCGTGTCGACCACGCGCCGGCGGCCGAACTCCTTCAACATGCCGACCGTGACCTTATAGGCGCCCTCGTAGTCGGCGACCTCTTCGCCCATCAGGAAGACCCGGTCGTCCGCGCGCATCTCCTCGGCCATGGCGTCGCGGATCGATTCGCGGACCGTCTCGGTCTTGGTCGGTCCGGTCCACTCCGGCTCGTCCGGCTGCTTCGACGGGAACGAGGTGCGCGGCTCCTCGGCGACCGTGGGCGGCATCTTCACGTTGCCCTCGGCGTCGCGCATCGCCTTGTCGACCTGCTCGCCCGCGGGCGGCGCACTGGCGGCCGCGGGCGCAGGGCGCGGCGCGCCGCCGCCATCGGCCGCCTGGGCTTCCGGCTGGGGCTGACCGGCGCCCCCGCCGCCATCCGACGGCTGGGCCTTGTCGAGATCGGCCTGACTTTCGCCTTCGCCGAGCAGGAGCGCGATCGCCTGGTTGACCGGAACGCCCTCGGTGCCCTCGGGCACCAGGATGCGGCCCATGGTCCCCTCGTCGACCGCCTCGACCTCCATGGTCGCCTTGTCGGTCTCGATCTCGGCGAGCACGTCGCCGTTGGCGACCGGGTCACCTTCCTTTTTGTGCCATTTCGCGAGGTTTCCCTCGGTCATGGTCGGCGACAGCGCCGGCATGAGCACTTCGATGGGCATCCACCCCTCCCAGAGCAGAGCGGTTCTTCTTTGATCCCCGGAGGTCTCCGCCGCGGCGCCTCGCACGCGGCTGCGGCCCGCGGTGCGGACGGACGCGGCGGTCCGGGGTGTTTGGCAGGCATCGCCTCGATCGGCGGGCGCGCCCGTCGGGCGCCCGCCGGATCTGCGGATCGGGCGTCCCGGCGCGCGGGCTACGCCTCCATCACGACGTTGGTGTAAAGCTCGCTCGGGTCGGGCTCGGGACTGTTCTGCGCGAACTCCGCGGCTTCGGAGACCAGATCCTTGATCTCGCGGTCGACCTGCTTGAGTTCGTCCTCGGTGACCCCGGCGTGGTTTTCCATGACCTCACGCAGGCGCAGCAGCGGGTCCTGTTCGGTGCGCATCTTCTGCACCTCTTCCTTGGACCGGTACTTCGCCGGGTCGGACATCGAGTGGCCGCGGTAGCGGTAGGTCAGCATCTCCAAAATGTACGGACCCTTGCCGGAGCGCACGTGGTCGACCGCGCGCTGGGCGCCGGCCATGACGTTGAGCACGTGCATGCCGTCGACCTGTTCGCCCGGAATGCCGTAGGCCTCGCCGCGCTGGTACAGCTCGGTGGTCGCGGAGGCGCGCTCGACGCTGGTGCCCATGCCGTACTTGTTGTTCTCGATCACATACAGCACCGGCAGCTGCCAGAGCGCGGCCATGTTGAACGACTCGTAAACCTGCCCCTGATTGACGGCGCCGTCGCCCAGGTAGGTCGGGCAGACCTTGCTCTCGCCGTTGTACTTGATCGCGAAGCCGATGCCGGTGCCGACCGGCACCTGCGCGCCGACGATGCCGTGTCCGCCGTAGAACGACTTGTCGACGCTGAACATGTGCATCGAGCCGCCCTTGCCCTTGGAGTAGCCGCCGGAACGACCGGTCAACTCGGCCATCACACCGCGCGCCTCCATGCCGGAGGCCAGCATGTGGCCGTGGCAGCGGTAGGACGCGACCACCGGATCGTCGTCGTTGGTGATCCCCTTCATGCCGACGACGACGGCTTCCTGACCGATGTAGAGGTGACAGAAGCCGCCGATCAGGCCCATGCCGTACAGCTGGCCCGCCTTCTCCTCGAACCGGCGGATCAGCAGCATGTCGCGGTAAAGCTGCAGCAGGCGGTCCTTCGACAGGCCATGGGTCGGGTCCTGATTGGACGACCGGCTGGTACTGCTGCGGGACTTCGACCTCGCCGCGGTCGAACTGCCGCTGGTCGACGTCTTGCGCGCGCCGGTGGTCCCGGCGCTGGCGGAGCCGCCCTTCTTACTGGCCATACCTACCCCTGTTGATCGACCGCGCTCTAAACCGGCGCTGTTCATCGCTTAGCGCCCGTGTTGGGCACCTGCGTCGCAGGTAGCCTAGGCCCATAGCCCCCCGAACGCAAGGCGCTCTCGGGCATCCCGGAGATCGCATAAGTGCCTGTCAGACATATATTTTCTATGAATAACCGTAGATTAGTTAAGGCAGGCGAAGTAACGTCTGTCGGGCAATTGGGCGCCCGCGCCCGGTGCCGCGGTCTGCCGCGCGCAGGCCCGCAGCGCAACATCGCGCCCGACGCCAACCGGACCGCGCCATGTCTGAACGGCAACGGCGGCAGCTCGACGCCGGCGCCCGCGGACGCGGTGGCGCTACCGATCGCCCCCGGTCTGCGGCCGGCTCTCGAGAGGGGACATCACGACAACCTCGTCCTCGCGGGTGTAGTTCAACACCTCGCGGGCCCGCTCTTCCAGCATGTCGGGGTCCAGACTGTCCGGGCGCAGCAGCTTGACCTTTTGTTCCAACTCGGCGCGCTGGGCATCGAGTGCCCGGTCCACCGCCTTCGCCTGCTGCAACTGCTGCTGCAGGTGAACGTAGGCCAGCAGCCCGCGTTCGCCCTGCACGGCGTGATACGCGAAATAGCCCGCGATACAGGCGAACAGCACCTGCGGGGCGATCTGACGCGCGCGCCGACGTATTTCACGGACCATGGCCATGCCCGCAGCGAATCATGCACCGGCGCAGCCGTCAACGACGAAAAGTCAGGGATTCCAGAAATTTGGACCCGATTCCTTAATGTTCTGGTTTTGGACTCGGGCCGGAGTCGCTCATTCCGTCTGGCGAGTCCGGCGGCCCCACCCCGACGACGTCCGAGCCGCCGGGGTGAAAGCGCGCCGGGCCCACGCCGTTACTGCCGCAAAACGCCGCGCCCGGCGAAATGGGCGGCGATGTCGAGGTCTTCCTCGATCCGCAGCAGGCGGTTGTACTTCGCCGTCCGGTCGGAGCGCGACAGCGAGCCGGTCTTGATCAGGCCGCAGTTGGTGGCGACCGCGAGGTCGGCGATCGTCGCATCCTCGGTCTCGCCGGAGCGGTGCGACATCACCGCGGTGAAGCCGTTCTTGTGCGCCAGTTCGACCGCTTCCAGCGTCTCGGTCAGGGTGCCGATCTGGTTGACCTTGACCAGGATCGAGTTGGCGATGCCGTCGCGCACCCCGCGCGCCAGCCGCTCGGTATTGGTGACGAACAGGTCGTCGCCGACCAGTTGAACCCGGTCGCCGATCCGCTTGGTGAGCGCGGCCCAGCCTTCCCAGTCGTCTTCGGCCATGCCGTCCTCGATCGAGACGATCGGGTGGTTGTCGCACAGTTCGGCCAGATAGTCGGCGAACTGGGCGCTATCGAGCGTCTTGCCCTCGCCGGCCAGCACGTACTGGCCGTGCTCGAAGAACTCGCTGGCCGCGCAGTCGAGCGCGAGCACGACCTCGCTGCCGGGCGTGTAGCCGGCGTCCTGGATCGCGCCTGTGATGTGCTCCAGCGCCTCGTTGGTGCTTTTGACCGCCGGGGCGAAGCCGCCCTCATCGCCGACGTTGGTGTTGTGGCCGTGCTTCTTCAGCCGGGCCTTTAGGGCGTGAAACACCTCGGCCCCGCAGCGCAGCGCCTCGGCGAAACTGTCCTGGCCGACCGGCATGACCATGAATTCCTGGAAGTCGAGCGCGTTGTCCGCGTGCTCGCCGCCGTTGACGATGTTCATCATCGGGGTGGGCAGCGTGCGCGCGGCGGCCCCGCCGACGTAGCGATAGAGCTCCAGGCCAGCCTCCTCGGCGGCCGCCTTGGCCGCGGCGAGCGAGACGCCCAGGATCGCGTTCGCGCCCAGCCGGTCCTTGTTGGGCGTGCCGTCGAGCGCGATCAGCGTGCGGTCGAGCTTGACCTGGTCGCCCGCCTCGAAGCCCTGCAGCGTGTCCTGGATCTCGTGGTTCACCGACGCGACGGCGTCCTGGACGCCCTTGCCGAGGTAGCGGCCCTTGTCGCCGTCGCGCCGCTCGACCGCCTCGTGCTGGCCTGTGGACGCGCCCGAGGGCACCGCGGCCCGCCCGAAGGCGCCGCTTTCCAGCAGAACATCGACCTCGACCGTGGGATTGCCGCGGCTATCCAGGATCTCCCGGCCGCGGACTTCAACGATGGCGCTCATGGCTGCCTCTTCTTCCGTATGCGTGGGTGCTGTGAAGGTGACTGAGCATAGTCGGGAATTCGTTCGTCCACGTCCCTGCCAAGCCGTCCCGCTATTCGTGATGAGTGCTTTGCAGCGGACATACGACCTTGAGCACTGCTAACACAAGCATGCGCGGCATCGGACATATTTAGAAAGTACGGCTCGGTAAACGGTATCGGGGTCACCAGGGCGACGATGGGTTCTCCCTTAAGGCGAACTTTAAACGGAACTTTTTATTGGGTAGCCGGCTAAGTTTCTCAATGTGAACAAAGAATCCGGCTGTGGGCGGCTTTGTGTACCCATGTAAACGACGGTGGTCTATCCTTGACATCAGGATCTCGGTACGATTCGCATGAGCCATGTACATCGAGTCAGTCCCCAATCGCCAGTCGCCGCCCGCCGTCCTGCTGCGGGAAAGCCGCCGCGAGGGCGGCAAGATCAAAAAGCGCACCGTGGCCAATCTGAGCGATTGGCCGACGGACCTGGTCGAGGGCCTGCGGACCCTGCTCAAAGGCGGCGTCGCGGTGGAACGCGCCGAGCAGGCCCTGACCATCTCGCGCTCGCTGCCGCACGGCCACGTCGCCGCCGTGCTGGGCACGGCCGAGCGGCTGGGCCTGCCGAAACTGCTGCTCGGCCGGCGCAGCCGGCCGGCCGATCAGCGGTCGCGCGACCTGGTGCTGGCGATGATCGCCCAGCGGATCATCCAGCCCTGCTCCAAGCTCGCCACCGTGCGCGCCCTCAACGCTGAGACGGCCGCCTCCAGCCTGAACGGGCGCCTGGGCCTGGGCGAGGTGCGCGAGCATGAGGTCTACGCCGCGCTGGACTGGCTGGTGGCGCGTCAGCCGCACATCGAGACCGCGCTCGCCAACCGGCATCTCAGCGAGGGCACGCTCTACGACGTCAGCTCGTCCTATCTGGAGGGCCGCTGCTGCGCGCTCGCCCGGCACGGCTACAGCCGCGATCATCGCGCAGACCGGCCGCAGATCGTCTACGGTCTGCTCTGCGACCCGGAGGGCGTGCCGATCGCGGTCGAGGTGTTCGAGGGCGACACCGCCGACCCGACCACGCTCACCAGCCAGATCGACAAGCTCAAGAAGCGCTTCGGGCTCGCGCGCGTGGTCC
>NZ_NRRL01000034.1 GCF_016583645.1 Rhodovibrio sodomensis
CGGCCAACCAGCCGTTCAGCGCCTGGGAACAGATATTCCCCGACCGGGCCATGACGGTCGCGGCGATCGATCGGCTGGTGCACCACGCCACCATCCTCGAGCTGAACGTCGAGAGCTATCGTCGGCGCGCCGCCGTCAGCCGCCAGACCGCACCGGATGACGCCGCGTCATCCGACAGCGACAGCCTCGGCGACAACCCCAGCGACAACAACCGAGAAGGAGGTGACGACACCAAAAGCTAAGCCCTCAACATCATCGACCCGCACCGGCCACGACCTTGTCGCTCAACCGGTCACGTTGCTTGACGCGCTACAGAAGCCGCCTCACCCTCGCCGCAGCACGCTGAGTGATGCGGCTCACGTTGACGGACGTAGCACTCCGGACTGATACGGGGCAAATTCTGCCCGCTTTTCTTACCAGCAGTTCAGATCGGTGGTCGCGGCCTGCGGTTTATGTGTGCCGGGTCACCGGCGACGACGGGGGTACGCCTGTTCGTGATACGAAGAACCCTCGAAGCCATCCGCTGAGCCCGCTCCCTACGAGAGCCGGAGCTCGGCCAGGTTGGCGTCGATTGCGAACTTCGCCGCCCAGTTCAGGTACTCATAGGGGCCGTAGTCGCCGTCGACCGGAAAGGATCCCTTCACGCCGCCGCGGCGGTCGTCAGGTCCATCGAGATCGACTGTCCGCCGCACGAAACGGTTCGCGGCCTGGGCGGCGGCGACATAGCCGTTATCGCGCGTGCGCTCGGCTAGTAGCAGCCAGCACTCGGCCACCTGGGCCACGCCTGTAAGGCAAACCCATTCCACGGCCGGGTGCCAGTCGTGGGTCAAGCGACCGGCCAGGGCGCCGTCGGTACGCTGAGCTGCGACCAAGGCATCGGCTGTTCGACGCGCTCCCTCCAGGTAGACGCGGTCGCCGCTGGCATCGTAGGCGCCGATCACGCCGCGGAGGAAATAGCCCAGGGTATGGGTGAGCGGCCGCTCGGGATCGTTCAGGCAGCAGTCCGTGATCCAGCCGTTGGCCCGTTGGCGACCGAGCGCCCAGTCAACCTCGCGGAGGCCAGCTTCTGCATAGCCGTAGCCCGGGGCGGCCGTTTCAGCCGCAAATAGCCCCAGCGCGGCGTGTGTTTCGTACGCCTTGTCTCCGGGGGCCGCAAATGGGCTTGGATGGCTGCGCCAGCAGCCGTCACAGTCCTGGCTGTCCCGCAGGAAGCTCGCGGCGGCGTGCATCGCATCGGCATACACGTCCCCGAAAGTTTGAACGCCAGCGGCCAGGCCGATCAGGATCTGCCCAGTGTTGAACGTAACCGAAACGACGGGCTGAGCGTCGATACGCCCGCCCTGAAATCCGCCGTCGGCAAGTTGGATGCCGACAAGCCAATCGAGCATGCGCCGAGCGCGCTCTTTGTGTTCCGGCTCGCCCAAACGGCCGCTGACTGCCAGCAGCGTGGGCACGATGTAGCCAGTTGTTTCCGGATAGGACGCGCTCCAGCCGTCGATCAGACTGTAATGCCGTGCCACGCCGCCGTCGGCGGACGTTGATCGATCCTGCGCGCGCGATAGCCATGCAGCGGCGGCGGCGATTGCCCGATCCGGGCCGGGGTCGCTAAGTAACCCCTCGCGGTGGTCGCGCTGGCGCTCTGCGCGTGCGACTGGGGTAGGGCGTGTACCCCGTATACGCTGCTTCAGGAAGCCTAGAACCATTTTGAGCCCCTCGCCGGCGCGCGGCGCACGACGAGCGCGCGTTTGCGTGGGTGCCCCTTGACCACGACCTCTGCTGTCAGCGCGGGGAGCGCCGAGATCCGACGCGCCATGTCGGCTAGGGGCGGGTAGGAGGCAGCGCAAAAATACCGTGGCACAAGTTGGATTCCGAGTTTCGCAGTAATGGCCTTCCTGAACGCCATGCGCAGTCCATAGCGCGACCACCGTTCATGATCAAACACCACGACCCGACCGCCCGGCTTCATGGCGTCGGTCAATCGCTGGATAGCGTCGAATTGACGGTTGCGTGGGACTTGCTGGACCACGTCGTAGGCGAATAGGAGATCGAACGTCTCGCGCCCGTCTGGGAAACGGTACGAGGCGGGATCCAAAATGTCGCCGCGCTGGACGTGGACAACGGCTTCGAGGCTGGCCAACTCTTGGTCTGCGGCTTCAACCATCCGGTCCGCGACGTCGAACCCGTACACGGCCGGTGCCGTTCGGCCACTAGCAGCCAACTCGTGCAGAAAATGGAGCCAGGCTCCGTTGCCGCAGCCGGCATCCAGGATGGACAGCGAAAGCGTTTCCCCGCCCATTTCTTGCAACAGTTCGTTGATGACGGTTCCGACGAACGCCTGAGCCGGTTTCGGGTGGGTAAACCCCGGACCATAAGCCCCATCTTCGACGAGGCTGTTGAAGCGCTCTCTAGATGCTTCAGCCGAGGGCGAAAGGGTCATGATCGCCTCGTGTTTTTGCGGTTTTGCCACCGACGTTCCAGGGTGGAGGCGCGTCGCAGCCCGAGCTTTCCCAGCCAGCGCTTGCTACGGCCGCCGCGATCCAGAAAGTAGGCCAGATCCAGCAGTTCGGCGCTCAGCCGGCGCGGCGGCTGGTCGTAGGTGTCATACCCGAGTTCCCGGAGTAGCCGGCCCGCGTACCGTTCTACCACGACCCGCTTCGTTGTTCCCATGGAGGTGCGCCATCGGTGTGTCGCCGACCGGTCGAGCGGTCCGGTCAGGTTCGGCCAGAGCCAGCGCCGGTCCTCGGGCACTTTCGCCTCGGCGGCGTCGCTGTAAGCGAGCATCGACTCTGAGAAGGGAACACCGAGGAAAACGCAAAGGTTTTCGAGCACCTCGCGGGGGTTGTTGACGAGGTCTTCGTAGGCGATGGCCCTGTAGCGCGCAGAACCAATGATCAGTCCCATCCTCAGGTTGATCGTCAAACGGCGCGACCAAGCGTCCGCGCATTCCGCAAGGTTTCCCGCGCCGTACGGCATCGTCTGGTTGGAGAGCGCTACATCCCGTGCGTCCCTGTAGATGTGAACAAAGCGCGCATTCGGGAACCATCGGTTCGCGATGTGAAGTTGGTCTAGGGTTGCGATGTCGATATTCCCCCAGAGCGTTTTGCGGTTCGCGTAGGCGTAGGCTTTATGGAACGCTTCGACAACTGACGCATAATCATTGCTTCGGCAAAATGGTAACACGTCGTCGACCCTCAGCGTGCAGTCCCAGCGCTGGATACGGTCGTGCTCAAGAATATCCGCGACGAGTTGCTGCAAATCGGTCTCCGAGCGCAGCTCGTTACCGGGCGCCAGACGGTTCGCCACGTCATACCACAGACCCGTTGTTGCGAGGGGCACGGCGATATCGGGATGTGAGCCGACGATCATGGAAAGAAGTGTCGTACCACTGCGTTCCATCCCGAACAGGAAAATGCCGGAGCCGCCATCGGACTGATCGACGTTAGTGGGGGTCTCCAGATTGGACCTTGTCATGTCTGCGCGTGAACTCGCTGAAAAGAGCAGACCAGTCTGCCTAAGAACTCTTGGGAAAAGTTAAAAAGGGGTGAAGCTTGGACGACGATGTGAGGATTGAACGTTCCGTGGCGGCCCCAGAAATGAGATAACAGGATAACAGTGTCCTCCCGCGTCAGTCTTGTGTCAAAAGCTTAGAGTCTGCCTCCGATACAACACCAAACTGTCGCCGGGACAAGAAGCCCCCGCTAAACATGCTTGGCGTTGGCGTTGGCGTTGGCGTTGACTCGCTGTTGTCGGGAGCGGACCGGCTTCACTCAGCCACAACGACCTCGCCGGTGGGGTTCCAAGGATGCGTCAACGGCAATTTTCCAGCCGGTTGCCAGCGCGGCGGATCTCGGCGGTCTGGAAACTGTTGCGACCGGCCAAAAGATCACCGTTCATACAATCGATTGTTGAGTTCTCAATCTGAATTCGGTTCCTGGTGTGGGCACGCCTCGCCTCATAGTCGAAGCCGATGACGTCGCCATTACCGTCGTTTGGCGCGGCGATCAACTTAGAGTTTCGAATTTCGACGACGCCACCATTGACGGCATCGATCAATCGGCTGCCTTTGCCGCGCGTCTCATCCAGCGTGACGTTTTCAAGCACGGTCTTGCTTGCGCCAGTCTTGAGCGCGTGGCCTCCGCTGCCGGGACCGTATATACGGCTGTCGCGGATCGTGACCGTGCATCCGTCCTGTTCGGCGCCGCCGCACAGATACAGAATGTGCCCAAGCTGGCGCCCGCTATCTGCTGTATTTCCGATTTCGCTGTTTGCGATCAGCAATTCCTCAGTGTTGCCGAGGATCCCCATGTCGGCGCCGGTGCAGGTCAAATTGTGGACCTCAACGCGCCCGTTGGATTGTAACCGGACGCAGTTTGCGTTCCCACCTGTCGATGGGTTTGTCACCTTAACGTTGCGAATCACGGCGCCAGCCTCGGCGATCAGAGCGCCCTTACGGTTCTTTACGGCCCCCTCAATCCACGCGCCGTTGAAGTCGACTTCGTCATTGACCACGGCCCCTTGTAGATAGAGGCCTTTTTGCACCGATCCGTCATCGACCTGCTTTTGTAGGTCGGGACACTCCCAGCCCAGAACGGTGTCGGCGCAGGTGTAACCCTGTTTCTGCAGCTCCGCTTTACGCGGATCGGCCTGGGGGATGGTCTCCGGCGGGCGATAGACCCACAGCGGTTCGTGAACTTCGTCGAACCCGATGAACACGTCCAGGCTCTCGACGTACCACCACTTGCCGTAGTTGCCACGGTCATGATCGTAGTCCCGGCAGCTATCGAGGCCGCAGCCCTCGGGGCTTTCGGTGCTACCGGCGTTGCGAAGCTCAACAAACGCCGGCTCTGGCATTTTCGTCAAATCCCAAACGAACACCGACCGACCTCCATTCCACAGAAACACGTTACGGCCTCGCAGGGCATGACCGGAAGCCACACTCACTTTTCTCGGCTCAAAGAACGTGAGCCGCTCGCTCTCGCCCGACTTCACATCCAATACCTGAAGGTGGCCGTCCTTCCAGTCGTAAAAGGTCTTCGTCTCTGGGTCGTAGACGCAGTCGCTGGCGTTCAGCTTGGAGTTGTGGAACAGACCGATGAACGTGATCTCACCAGTGGCCGGGTTAATGCGCCGCAGGCCGCCATTGGAAAGCAGCACGTCGCCAGTAGCCGGGTCGATGTCGCTACAGCCAGCCGCCATTTTTGAATGGCGCCAGTCCTTGGCGTCGCCAATAACTTTGTATCCGCCATCAGGCGTCCACGTGAAGATGCTTTTGTTAAAGACGGACGGTTCCCCGAACCCCAGCATCGGCCCCATTACGAGACGATCTTTTGCCCAGATTAGGTGAGCATAATGATGCGCGGAGGACGGCGACCCATCGTCGTAAAGCGGCTTGTACGGTTGCCGCTCAGGCCCGTCTGGGTCTTGCGGAACCGCCTTGCCGCTATCGGTCACGCGTGCCCACTTGCCGGTCGCTAGATTGAAGCGGTAAATCTCGTTGCCTTCGTAGGCGCGATGCCCACCGCCTCGCTGGTAGATGTATTGCTCGCGGTCGAATGCCGCCGACGTCCAGGCGTGCAGCCCCATGACGCAGTTATCCAGGCTCGTCGTGAAGTCGGCCCGCTTGGCGTAGGATGTGCAAACCTGTGCGAGCGTGTTGCCGTTCAGCAGCGAGCGCCAGGTGCCCGGTTTCATGGGCTCACTGTAGCCTTGCCCCAATCCACGGACCACTTCAACCAGGGCGGCGAGCCCATCCTCAGAACCGGCCTTGCTTTCCGGCTTGCGCCTTGGTGGCGTGGAATCCGTTCCGCCCTGGGCGGCAAGACGAACGTGTTCGGATTTCGCCATTTCCTCACCTATGCCGGATGCAACAGCCACTGTGGTGGGCGCCGTGAGCCCGGCATCTATGAGTTGGTCATCAGTTAATTGAGGCTCGGCGCCGCCGGCTCCCGCGACGACCGAAGCGTGCACGAAGACTCCAAAGCTCCCGCCGATGATGGCCTGCCGGAGACTGAGTTTGCCCCGGTGAATGAAAAAACGCATATAAACCTCGATCTGGTCACGAGTCCGTGGCGGAAGCGCCTGTTTTGCGGAGCTTATCAGTCTTGCTGGATGACGGCTACGTCGGGCAATAACGTCTGTCGGACAACATCCAGACGTAAGTGGCCTCCGCAATTCTACGCGCTTTCGTTGTGCAGTCGGGGCGTCGCGTCTCTTGGGTCAGACTCGATAGCCGGAAGGGGCGACCTTGACGGCGGGTTCGACGACCGGATCGTCGGCCATGCTGTCCGCGACGCCACCGAGGTCGAGGTTCGGGAACACCGCGGAACGACCCGTCTGATGACCTTGGCGCGCCGCCGACCAAGCCATGATGCGGCTGCAGTGCCAGGCCACCCAGCGCCTCGCTGGCATGCTTCCCCGGTTGCGCCCGCACGGCTCGGTCGGGACGAGACGAAACAGCAACGGCCACACGACCAGCCGGATCGGCGACAAGCTCCACCTTACATGGCCGATAAACTGGTCCTGGTCAAGGGCCATCGTCACGTCGGTTCGCATCCAAGACAGCCAACCCGCCATGCCGCTCGCGAGCAACACCGCGCAGTGCGTCACCTACCACGCAGAGTTCGTGAACGCCGCCGACGATGCCAATGCCGTCGCCCGGAACTGTCGCACCGCCGGTCGGTCGGATCTACCATGATCGACTGACAAGCCTTCTCGCATGTGCGAGACACTGTGCTTGCAGGGCAGGTTCCTGCTGTCTCTGCCAGAGGGCGCGCCGAAGGTTGCCAGGCAAGGATCGCTTAAGACCTCTAGCGTATCAATGCCGTCCTCCTGGCAGACCTCAATGCGGACTCGCCGGCAAAAGTCATCGCGCAGTAACCTGCTTTCGACAATTCAGGAGCTAGGATATGAACAAGGGTTTGACGCGCTTAAATGCCGCGCTCGACATTCATTCATCTGGCACCTGGGTAAGCGCGAAAGACATTGGGCAAAACAGCTTCCTAGACGTGGCATATTCTAAAGAAGAACATGATAATCTTGTCACTGATAAAGGCGGCCAGGCATTTTGGGGCCAGGGCTCAGACAAGGGCGTGCTTGAGAGATGGAATGGTGCTGCCTTCGATGAATCTGGCGACAAGCTGTACTTCTTTGGCGGTGGCCATTTCGCCTACGGGGGTAACGAGGTTTACCAGTTCGATCTCCAGGCGCTCACCTGGACGCGCCTGACCGACCCGGCACCCCTCACCGGCCCTGAGATGAGTCCCGCCGACGACTATGCGCACCCGGCACCGGAAGAGGGGCCGGCTGCGCGGCATACCTACGACGGTTTTACCTGGAACCCGGAAACGCAAACCGTTTGGCTGACCCATAACTGGACGAACTTTACACAGAGAGGGCGTCAACCGAACGATCCCACGTTCTGGGAATTCGACCCGGAAACAGGAGCGTGGACCGGTCACGATCTAACGGACCTTGACGTTCCCAATGGAAGCACCTTTCCGATCGCGTCCTTTAATCCGGAGACCGGTCAGCTTGTCGTCGACAGCAAGGCCGAAAACGCCGTTCACATCATTCAGCCCGACGGGACGATCGAGGCCCGAAATTCTGTTGCCCTGTGGGATAACAAGCACCTTGGTAACATGGAGTACAACCCCGCGGACGGGAAAATGTACTTCATTCGCAAAGGCACAATCTATCGGGCGGAGCAGGACGCGGACGGCAACCTCGTCTGGGAAGCGTTTGTCGACGATCTGCCGGCATCGTTTCCGGGCGGAAAAGGCGGCTACACCTATGTCGGATTCGACTTCCACGAGCCATCCGGCCGGATGGTGCTCTGGAACGGCGGGGAGGAAATTTACACGTTCGATCCGGCGACAAAGGAATTCCGCGTGTTCGATACGCCGCCGGGTGCGGCGGCGCCCGCGGATACGGGGCGTGTGTTAAGTAAATTCAAGTATGTCGAAGAAGCGGATGCCTTCGCTGCGATCTCGGATTCGGACAGCGACATGTGGTTTTTCCGTTTGCCCGATGCGGAGCAGGGAAAAATCCTCGATCCCGACGCCCCGCGCGCCCGGGTTATCGACGCCGAGGGCAACGTCACGGCGTATGAATTGATCCGAGAGGCGGTCGAGTCCGCGCCCGATGGGGCGACCGTCGAGATCCTGCCCGGGACCTACGAAGAAAGCGCGACCGTCTCGGCCAACAACCTCACGATCCGCGGCGAGGGCGTTCACATCAAGAACGCGATAACGGGCGGCAAAGCGACGTTCGTGGTGAACGGGAACAACACGACCTTTGAAGGGCTGGAGATTTCCGGCGCCCGGGTTTCCGACGACCAGGGCTCGCCGATCCGGCTGCAGGCCGAAGATCTGACGCTACGCGACGTCTATTTCCACGATAACCAGAAGGGTCTGATCGGCGGTCGAGGCACGGTCGTGATCGAAAACAGCCGTTTCGAAAACAACAGTGGCCAGGAGCGGTCCCACGGCGTGTACTTCTCGGATGGTGTCGAAAAAGCGATTGTCCGGAATAGCGAGTTCATCGGGATGAACTCGGGCGGGCACGAAATCAAAAGCCGAGCCAAAGAAACAATCATCGAGGACTCCCTTATTGCGTCCGGTGATGGTAGCGACAGCCGGCTTATCGATATCGCCGAAGGAGGCCATCTTACGGTTCGGAATTCGGTGCTGGAGTCGGGTCCAAATTCGACGAACCCTGAGATGATCGGTTTCGGCAAGGAGATGTCTAAAAGTGTCTACGAGGACCACAGTGTAACGATCGAGGATTCGCTGATCATCAACGACACGGGGAACAGTGCGCGGTGGCTCGACCTTGCTTCGGTCGTCGGGGATACGCCGGTCACCATAAAAGGCAACACGTTCGTTGGCGGTGATAATACGACAGCTCAGTATTACGTCGGTGGCCAGCCGGCCGGTATTCCCGAACACCCAAACCAGTTCTTCTTCAATCGCGCGGAAGCCGGTCTGGATCCCTATCCCAGCCTCCCAGATTCCCCGGAGGCCGCTGCCGACTCGGGTCTCGATACAAGCGACCCGAAGGTGATCAACAACAAAGCGCCCAACGCGTCCAACGACGCATTCGACACCGTTGTCGGAAAGCCGATTAGTTTCAGTGTGGACGAGCTGTTGCAAAACGACAGCGATCCCAACGAGAACCCGCTGGACTTTGTGGGGATTGGACAACCTGAAAACGGCCGGCTTGAGCGTGAAGCGGATCAGTTCACCTACACGCCGGATGACGGATTCACCGGGACGGACACGGTGGCGTACAATGTCACGGACGGACTGGGCGGTGTCGGTCGGGGAAACATCGAAATCGATGTTCAGAACGTCAAAGATGGGCGTCTGGTCCTCACCGGCGATCCAGACTGGCGTGATCGGTTTGACGTTAGCGACAGCGACCGTCCCTACCACATCATTGGCGGAGGGGGGCACGATATCATCACCGGTTCTCCCGCAGGGGACCTGATCGTGGGCGGCCCCGGCGAGGACCGGATCCGAGGAGGAAGTGGGGACGACGTTTTTGTCTACGCCGGGCTTGACAATGGCCCGGACCCGCTTCTCGACGGCGGACCTGGACAAGATACGATCGTCGGAAGCGACGGCGACGATGTGATGCGGTTCAAGAATAACTCCCCGCATTCGATCGAGCGCATCGACGGCGGCGAAGGCTATGATGTGATCCGGGGCTGGGACTGGCCGCAGACATGGGACTTTTCCCAAACGGCTTTGACCGGAGTCGAACTGATTGATGGGCACCGTTTGACGCATATCATCGGCAGTCGTGGCGATGACACGTTTAAGGCCAGCGGCAGTGACCGCCGTAGTATCGACGGCGGTGGGGGGCATAATGCGGTCGTCTATGATGGCGCCTTCGCGGAGTACAACGTCTCAACGAACGAGAACGGCGGCCTTTCGGTCACGGGACGTGTGAACAACACCCTGAGCAACGTCGATGTCCTTCGGTTCGCGGACGGTATCTATGCCGATGGGGCGTTCCGCTTGGACGCGACCCTGCCCCCTGATGGCTCGGCCGAAGATACTTTTGAGGTGCTCGGGCCCTCTAGCAATCGCGTGTCCACCGTTGTCGATGCAGCGGTGGCATTGGACGAATACGTTCCGGCGACCGATGGCGAAGAGCTGATCGGGTTCGAGCCAGCGGAGCACGGCAGCATCGTCGAGGGCGATGACGGGGCCGTCACTTACGCACCCGATCCGGGCTTCGCGGGGAGCGATCGGCTTACGTACAGCGTTCGAGAGGCTGACGGGACCGAGCGCGCGGGTGCCCTGACGGTGACCGTGCGATTGCCCTGGACGGGCACTGACAGCGACGATCGCGTCGACTTCCGGGATCGCAATGCGCCGCGGGAGATCGATCCTGCCGACGGGCACGACCGTGTGGTGGGCACGCCGTACTCGGATCTGATCCGCGGCGGGCAGGGCGAAAATTGGCTATCGGCGGGCGAGGGTGACGACATATTCGACTACGCTGGCAAAGACAACGGGCGTGCCAAGCTGGTCGATGGGGGGCCGGGTTACGACGTCCTGGCCGGCAGCCACGGCGACGACATCATGCAGTTCCGCGGCGAGGGGGTGCGGTCGATTGACGTTATCGAAGGGGGGGACGGCTACGACGTGATCCGCGGCTGGAAGTCGACGGAAAGTTGGGATTTCTCCGAGACGGAGGTGACGGGCATCGAGCTGATCGACGCGGCGGCGGGCCATGATAGCGTCGTGGGCAGTCCGGGGCCCGACCTCATCCGCGGCGGGCCGGGTGAAGATCGGCTATGGGGCGGCGAAGGCGACGACGTTTTCGACTATACCGGCACGGATAACGGGCGCGACAAGCTTGTGGACGGCGGCGCAGGTTTTGACGTCGTGGCTGGTAGCCATGGCGATGATCTCATGCAGTTCCGCGGCGAAGGCTTGCGATCGATCGAGCGTATCGAAGGGGGGGACGGCTACGACGTGATCCGCGGCTGGAAATGGCCGCAGAACTGGGACTTCTCCAAGACAGAAATGACGGGCATCGAGCTGATCGACGGCTACAATTCGACGGGAATCGTCGGCAGCACCGGAGATGACACGTTCAAGGCCAGCGGGAGTGACGGCGCCAGCATCGACGGCGGCGCCGGAGAGGACACCGTCATCTTCGACGCGCCCTTTGCCGAGTATACGATCGATTCCGGAAGCGAGGGAGCCTTGATCTTCTCGGGAGCGACGGATGTCACGCTTAACAACGTCGAGGTCCTGCAGTTTTCCGACGGTGTGTACAGCGAAGATGCGTTCATGGCTGAGGCCCATGCGGTTCCAGAAATTCAGGATCAGCAGTCGGAAGAGGTGAAGCCGCTGTCTCTCGTCGGCATCGTAGACGAGGAGGTGGGTCATGTAAGTGGCTGATGGTCCGAGCCTACTTGAGGGATCGGAGGTAAGCGTTGTCGGACCTGTCGTGGGAAAGGCAAGCGGTTACATGACGCCGAAGCGCGTGCAAAGGTATTCCAAGGTCGCCACACGGTTCAAAGTGTCGGCGTCGTCGATGCGGTGGACCTGAAAAAAGCGGCTCATGGAAGGAAAGGCGGGGTCAATGATCTGCGCCAGTCGGTCGGCGCGCAGGTGTAAGGGGCGAGACGGCTCGCCCCGGCGAGCCCGGGCGAGCATGGGGCGCATCCCCACGGGCCGCGCGAGGCTCGCGATGACGTTCGCGCGATACCGCCAGCTCGGCCGCCCCGAAAACGCGAAGCCGTAAGAACTCGGGTAACTGGCGACACGTTCGTGGGCGCGGCGGATCATCTCTCTCTGGGCCCTGCCGAAATGGCGGTCCGCCATGGGGACGTGTATTGAGGCCGTAATGCAGTCGTGCTCCAGAAACGGGAAATGCATGGGCCCGAAGCGCTGGTTGATCTCGGCCTCCCGGGCGGTCCAGAAACGACCACGGAAAAGCGCGTAGAGGAGTTGGGCCTGGGTCGGGGAGAGCCGTTCTTGAGACGTATTCAGTTGTGCACGCATTTGATCTGCAAGCGTGTTGGTGTAGTCGAGCGCGTCAAATGCGTTGGTTGCCCAGGATGGTCGATACTGTCGGTAGAAACAGGCGACGACGTCCTCAGCCGTATAGTCCCGGTCTCTGAGGTTGTAGAAATTACGGTAAATCTCGCCCAGACCGCCGTTGAACGGTACCTTGCCGCCAGTGTTTCGGGCCACGCGATCCGCGTGGTCCGTCCCAATGTCGATCAGCCCCTCGTTTTTCCAGCCGTCGAAGACGACGAGATCCTGCGCCACGAGGTCTGCGAAGGCATCGCCGCACGGCGGTTCGCCGCGCTTGTCGATATGGCTGAACGTGAGGCCCTCCGCTTCGGCCACCTGTTCAGCGATCCGAACGTCCGTGTCGCCAGGAGTGCCGTAAACGAACAGCGAAGGCCGCTGGCCGCCGGCGACCAGCGCTGCCAAGAGTAGCCGCGAATCATAGCCACCCGAGAACGACAGCGCGACATCCGAGGTGTACGCGGCTGAGATGTCGCTCGTGCATCGCATCACGGTGTGCAGGTTATGGGCGACCGGATCCGTTGGTTTCTCGTGCGTATCCAGCGCCGCAAGGATCGGTGACGGCTTTTGCACCGCCTCAGCCCGCTCCCGGATCCGCAGGATCGTATTTGCTGGCAGCGATCGAACCTGCTGAACGGGCGTACGCCCGCCAAAGAATGCCCCGTTCCACGCATAGACGTAGGCGCCGTGGGCATCCACGGTCGGTCTGCGACAGCCCGCGAGCGGGGCGAGGAAGGCGTTCGAGGCGATCGTGTAGTCGGGCAGGTAGTAGATCTTGTGCGCCCCTAACCCGTCGCACATCACGCTGGTTTCGCCACCCTGATAGATGACGATGCTGAAGTGTCCGCGCGTTGAGGACCACAGATCCTCCGTCTTCGTCGGAAAGTCCTCTAGAAAGCCCCCCAGCGCGTCGCGGCCGCTACGGCCTTCGTAGACGAAGGCGCCCAAGGCAGCCGCGAAACGGCCATCTTGGGTGCGGACCGTGCACAGCGCTGGGACGTTCGGGTTGTCGAGCAACCACAGCGCATAAGGGCCGAGCGAAATCCGTTCGCGAAGCGCGAAGCCAGCTTGCGTATAGAGGGGCAAGACCTGCTCGCTGCAAGTGTCAGCGCTATGCGCGCTTGCCAGAAGGTAGACGCTCATTTGCTACGTATCCCGCGGGCGGGCCAGCAGTGGTCGAATGTTCGAATAACAGAGATCCCGCGCGGTGACGCGCTGCCTCCCGGCGTGACAGTCTCGGGCGCCAAGCCCTCTTGCACACCAGCCTGCAAGCCAAGCTGATAAGCGGATGGTGCGTGGGGAACTGGATGGCGCATGTTGTAGATCGAGCGCGCGTCAAAAGATAGCCCGTGTAGGCGCTCGACGTCTTGCCGCGGGTCGCCTTGATGCGCTCGACCGGGGGACTTGCATACCACGAGCGGTTCTGCGCCGTCCGATGGTGAAGAGGGACAAATACCCAGGACAAATTCCATGTTACCTTACTTCGAACATTCCCATTCGTGTGTGCAAGCGTGCTTCTCGCGGTCCAACGCGCGGTGTTAGCTCTTCTGGTAAAGTGCCAACACAGAACGGCCTCGGCGTTCTTTTGGGCGTCGATCCTGATGAGATTGCGCGTTGGGCTGTATTACGTAAGGAGACATTCGCAAAACTGGGTTGGACGTGGGGCACTGGGGGATCATCCACGCGTCGTCGTCTGGCGCGCTGGATTGCGTCTGCGCGCCGGACTCGGTCGGCCCACACCGGGGCGGGCTTTTGCGCGTCCGGTTTGTCCTGAGGGTACGTCAGCTGATGCGCCAGCATGCGCGAAGATCGTTGCGGCTGCGGCCACCAAACCGAGAAGCTGGAAGGTGATCGGCCAGTAGAATGCCTTGTTCACGAACGCGCCACCAACCGCGTAGCCCACCAGACTGATCTGTGCCGCCGCGGCGAAGTTCTGCGCGGTCACGGATGCGTACCGCCGACGGATACGGCTGCACGCCATGAAAAGTGACACACCCATCGCGAGGAACAGCGCCAACCCGACGAAGCCGTGCTGGCCCAACATTTCGAAATATATGCTATGCGCAGTTTTGCCGCTCTCGAAATACTCCATGTTCACACCATACTCATCGTAGAGATGGTACATGGGAAACACCTCGAACCCGCCCCCAAACGGATGGCTCTTTGCGATTTCGAAGCCGAATTTCCACATCTCGATGCGGGACATCGCTGAGGGGTCTTGTTGGTAGTTCTCGATCGTCTCCATGCGCTCGATGAGCTGATCCGGCATGAAGAGGAAAAGCGCGGCCGGGAACAGCGCCAGAATGCCGAACCCCAGTTTCTTCCGGCCACTTGCAATCGCCCAGTATATCGCGGTGCAGCCCAGAGCCAGGACTGCACCCCGGGAATATGTTGATAGGATAGACAGAATTGTGAATGGGATCGAAGCGAACCAGCCCCAGCGCACCCAACGGTTCTGGGCCTCAGTACCCAGAAACCAAGCGAGCGGCATCGCCATCAACAAGGCGATGGCAAGACCGTTGTTTGCTCCCATGAAATGCTCTGGCGGGCCGAATACCATGTAGTTCCCGCCTGTGGCGAGGACGAACAGCCCCCCCTTGACGCCGAAAAACAGGATACTCCCCGCGAGGACGCTCACGACCACACGGAATTTGAACGTGTCGTCGACGAGCAACATCGTTACGATCCCGAGGGTGACGATCTTCAGCGCGTCTATATACGCGGTTAGCGCGGCCTGCGGGTCGAACGCGGCCGCCGTCGTGACCCCGGCCCACAAAACCAGGGCCCCCAGCAGATAGGTCGAGGTCAGCGGCTGAGGCATTCTGACCGCGTTGTTCAGCACCATCGAGCCCATCGTTACCACAGCGATGATCATGACCCAGCTGAACGTGTAGGCGAAGCCCCAAGTAAAATGATGTGGCGCCAGGTAGGTGAAAATCATCCACACACACAGGCCGATATATGGACGCCGGAGCGTGGCTACGACGCCGACAGCGAAAAAGCCCGCGATGAGTAGGTCGCGTATCGGCACCACTAGCCCCCGAACATGGGATCGAGGATCTGCGTGAGCGCGTCACAATAGCGCGACTTGCGCGCGTAGTCCCGGCACCGCGCCTCGATGGCTTTGCGGGTCACCCGTGGCAGCTCGCGTTTCCAACGTTCGGACTTACGTACCGTGCCGGCATCGAAGCGCATCTCGTTGCCCAGAATGTGGTGCTCGGCGCTCTTAAACGATGTCCAGCCCTCAGGAGCGTCTAATCCGATAGGGCGCACCACCTTGGCGAGAACCGCCTGCGGTCGATCACACAAGTCTTCGTAGTGCACGAGGAGGTTGTCGTACTCTGCGGCACAATCGGCAAAGCTTGGGGTGTTCTGCAATACGCGGACAATCTGCTCCTGCACGCGCACCCAGTGCAGCGCGGTGAACTCCAGATCCCAACCCAGGTTCCGGTGGGTGGATAAGGCGATCCCGCGCACGTCGCGAACCAAATGCACCGGATGCACGCTGAACGTCGAGATCTCCGCCAGGCGACGAGCACGGTAGGGGGAGTGGCTGTTATCCGCGTAGACGGACGCGCCGGCATAGTCGAGCGCCGCCTCGATAAAGGTGACGTTTGCCCGATCAGCAGCTTCAATCCGGTGACGGATGCCGGGGATGCGCTCAACCAGACGGTCACGTGCGCGCTCGAGTGTTGCCGAGCGAAGCTTCGGCAGGTTGTCGAACACGATCCGATCGAGACGGTCAAACCGCGATATGCTGTATTTTGTTGGGAGGGCTCCGTCGAAGGTGAACGGAAGCCCTGCCTCTTCGAAGTGCCGCCGAATGGCGGTGAAAAACGGACAGTCCCGAAGCTGTGCACCACAGGAACAGAGAAATTCGGGCGACAGACCTTGCCAGCCGATCGTGTGACCCGCGCTGGCTATTTCGGGATGTGTGTTGAGAAGGAACGCGAGAAGGGTGCTCCCGGAGTATTGGTTGGCGGCTATATACAATACCGGGGTTCGGCGTCGCGTTTCATCGCCAACCGTCTTGCCGTCGTGCTCTGCGGGCAAATTCACAGATGCCGGGCCCGACGTTGGCACATGGGAGAGGGCGGTTTTCGCGCTCACTTAGCCGTCTGCTTTCGTGCTGCGTCGGTTACTGGCGGATACTCGACGACCATGTAGCGGAAGCGTTTATCCTGCTCGACAGCCTGCCATCGC
Source organism: Rhodovibrio sodomensis (assembly GCF_016583645.1). Taxonomy (GTDB): domain Bacteria; phylum Pseudomonadota; class Alphaproteobacteria; order Kiloniellales; family Rhodovibrionaceae; genus Rhodovibrio; species Rhodovibrio sodomensis. The sequence goes on from NZ_NRRL01000034.1 coordinate 16,260, forward strand.
TTTGTGGACGTCGTGTAGTACACGCCGGTGAACTGCGTTCTGCATGTCCCGTATCGCGACCACTGGACTGCCCAGGGTGACCGCTTCTCGTGGGGCCGAATGTCGCCGCTTAACCATTGAAGTGTGCGATAATTGCACCAGTAGCGCAGGCCGATCCAGGCTTCCTCTCGCGCCTTGGGCAGCAGCTTTTCACTGACGCAGGCATGCACCCGCATGTTCGGGATGATCGCAAGCCTTCCGTTGCGGCCGTGATGCCGTAAGCGAGGGGCCTTGTTCACAGCTTCTTTCCACTGAACCCCGGACCCATCGGGGGTTGTTGCCCGGAAGAGTTGGTACGCGCTGTCGCCGCACGTGACGACATCGCTCGCCGGTTGAGTGTTGATACGCTGCGCGGAGACGGCGGATGCGGAGGCCAGGAACACGCCCACGCATACGCCAGCGACCCAGGCGGCACCCTGGATTAGTGGGGTCTGACGGTAGTTGGCTCGCATCACGAACACTCGTTCTGCCACTGACACGGCATCAGGTTACCGCGTCGATGCTAAGTTCGCCATAAACGTCGTCATCTTGTCGTAGGCCGTGTCCCGGTCGAAGCCGGCGCGTGCCGTGACCGGGTTCGCGGCGACCTTGCCGGTGCGACGCTTTTCCTCCAGCCGGTCGACCAGATAGCGCGCGACCGCGTCGGGATCGTTTGAATACAGTCCGGCCCGATGCTCGGCGATGATGCTTGCCGGAACGCCGTCTTCGTAACCATGGCCCAGGATCGGCCGGCGCGTCGCCAAGTATTCGAACAGCTTGCCTGGGACGTTACCTTGTTCCGCTGGGTCGTTCCACTGAAGAAGCAGCACGAGGTCCGAATCCATCTGACGGCGAAGGGCCTCCAGATAGGGTAGCGGCGCGACGAGGTTGACGTTCTCGCGTACGCCATAGCGATTCGCGAGTTCGGAGATGCCTTCGTTCTCACCGACGAAGTCGACCCGGATCCGCCCTCGGTAGGTATCGTCAAGGCTCCGGATCGCTTTTAGCAGCACACTGGGATCGCGTCGGCCCGGGTAAATTCGCCCGACGTGGCTGATCACGAGGACATCCGGTTCTGACGGACGCGCGGGCAGGGCGGCGGCGCGGTCGATGTCTTGCGGGTCGTAGCCGTTCAGGACGACCTCCGTGGGCTTGCGGCACCTCTCGGCGTACTGCCGAGCCCAAGGCGCCGACACGGTCACGATCCCGTCGGCTTGGCGCATCACCCAGGTCTCCAGGCGGCGTTCGAGCCACTCCCGGACGCCTGATCCCGACCGATAGGGGTCATCGCTCCAGCGATCGCGCATTTCGACAACGTACGGCTTACCTGTCAGCCGGGTCACCAGCGCCCCGGCGACGACCGTCGAATACGGGGGCGCGGAGGCGAACACGACGTCCGCGTCGAAGCTCCGGAGCTCGCGGCGCGCGGCGCGAACGGCGTGCGGGATCCAGCCGACGCGCTTGTCGGGGAAGTTGGTCAGCGCTTCGTAGGCGCGCCCCAGGCGGCGCTTAAGGCCGAGGCTACGCCGCCGGCCGCCCGCTTCGGACCCTGCGTTCTCCGTGCCGGACGCTTCCGCGCTCGCGGCCGGGACCGGACGGCGCGGCCGGGCGATGTAATGCGGCAGCGCGTTGACGTCCCACCATCCCGTCCGGACGACCGGGCATGATGGCACCGTATCGAGCGGCGGTGCAGAACCCTTGAAGTCCGCCGTGACCACCCGGACCGTGTGGCCGTGCCGGACCAGGAAATCGGCGAACTTGCCCACGCGCAGGGCGCCCATCGTGTTCGCCGGCGGAAAGAACCATGTGATGATCAGGATTCGCATGACGTCGCTTAGGCGGCCGTGGCGAAGCGGTCGCGCAGGTCCGCCACAATCCGCTCGGCTGTCCGGCCGTCCCACCTGTCCGGTCGCCGCAGATAGCGCCGCTCCTGGTCGAGGGCGTCGCGCACAGCCTCGGGCAGTGTCCGTGTCGTGACCAGCCGGTTCGAGCCCTGTTCGATTGTGATCGGCCGTTCGGTGCCCTTGCGCAGCGTCAGGCACGGCACACTCAGCGCGGTCGTCTCTTCCTGAAGCCCCCCGGAGTCGGTGATCACGAGCCCAGCCGAAGCGACCAGGGACATGAATGCGACGTAACCTTCCGGCGCGATCAGTGACACGCCAGCAGCGCCCTGTAACGTCTCAAGCAGTCCCGCGGCTTCGAGGCGGCTGCGTGTGCGCGGGTGAACCGGAAACAACAGCGGCACCGTCTTCGCCGCCCCAACGAGGGCGTCCACCACGCGGCCGAGCTGATCCGGATCGTCGACATTTTCCGGGCGGTGCAGGGTGACCACGCCGTACGTCCCCGGCGCGACACCGTGGTGGGCGGGCGCGTTCGCCGTCTCGAAGCGCGGGCGCACGCGTTCCAGCGCGTCGATCATGATGTTCCCCACCAAGGTGATCCGCTCTGGCGGCACGCCCTCGTCGGCCAGATGCGCGTCCGCGTCCGGGGAGGGCGTCCACAGCACGTCGGCGACGCGGTCGACGAGGACCCGGTTGATCTCTTCCGGCATCGATCGGTCGAAGCTGCGCAGGCCGGCCTCCAAGTGACAGGTCGCTACCCCCAGTTTCACCGCTGCGAGGGTTGCCGCCAACGTGGAGTTCACGTCCCCGACGACGACGACCACATCCGGGGCCCTGTCCAGAAGGACCGATTCATAGGCGCCCAGGATCTGGCCGGTCTGCCAACCGGCCGGGCCGCTGCCGATCTTGAGCGCGATGTCCGGTTCGGGCAGACCAAGGTCGCGGAAGAAGAAGTCGGACATGTTTTCATCGTAATGCTGGCCCGTATGCACGATGCGCGGCTCGAAGCATGACCCGGCCGCCAGGGCGTGATAGAGGGGCGCGATTTTCATGAAGTTCGGTCGGGCGCCCGCCACCAAGTCGATCAGCATGCCCATTCTCCTGCTCCGTCGACGCGGCCGTGGTCGTGGAGGATCGTTTTCAGGTCGTGCTCGAAGCGGTCCAGCGCCCTCGCCCAGTCGTGCCGGCTTTCAACCTGCGCGCGGCCGGCTGCGGCTAGGCGCGCGCGCTCTTGAGGATCCGTCATCAGCTCGACCACGCGCTGGGCGGTTTCTGTTGGGCCCGCTGCCTGGAGAAGATGGTCGGGTGCCCGGGCATCGACCCCCCGCGCGGCGAGTGGACTGGCAACGACCGGAACACCGAGCGCCATGCTTTCCAGTAGCTTGTTCTGGGTGCCCCGCGCGATCTCCAGCGGCGCAACCGTGCACGCGGCGGCGCGCACGTACGGCCGCACATCGTCTACGGTGCCGGTCACTTCCACGCCCGCGATCCTGGCCAGGTCTCGTACTCTTGCAGTGGGATTCGCCCCAACGATCCGCAGCTGCGCCGATGGCACCGCGCGTCGAACCTGAGGCCACGCCTCGGCGCAGAAACGGTGCATCGCTTGGACGTTCGGGAAGTAGTCCATGCGGCCAACGAAGCACAGCGATTTTGGATCGTAGGCGTCTTCTGTCGGGTGGAAATAGGACAGATCGACCCCGTTCGGGACGACGGTGTACGGCACGGTGCCGGCGATCGCCTGAAGGCTCTCGGCCTCGACGGCAGTTGCAACCACACTGAGATCGAACTGAGCCGCCAGCCGCCGCTCGATGCGCGACAGGCACCGGCCCTCCAGCGCGTAGACAAGGCGCATGGGAAGACGGGTGTAACGGGTGTAGTCCAGCCATTTGCGCGAGTCCATGTCGACGAAGTCCAGCACCTTCGTCGGTCCGACGAGGTCGGCCACATACGGCGCCACTGACGAGGAATGCACGACGACGAGATCGAATTCGCCGCGGGCCACGAGCTGTCTTACCCGCCGGATCAATCGGGGGGACCGGAAATACCCAAGTGAAGCCGTGTGCCCGGTCAGCGCACTGCCGAGCGTGCGAACAAGACCACCCGCCCGGGAGATCGGCGCGGTCTCAACGCTCGGGCCCTGGCCGGCGAGTGTCTCGGCTGCCGCAAGCTCTTCGGCGTCGCGCACGGGGGCGGCAACGGTCACCGTGTTGTGCGCTGCGAGACGCTTGATTGTATGGTACGCGCGGACCTTTGCGCCGCCAGCGGGCGGGTACGGGAAGCGATGGCTGAGATACAGGATACGCAGACCGCGAATCCCGCCACCTCCGTCATCGCGCGGCGTCATGTCCCCTCTGTGCGCTGCATCGGGGCCGTCGTGGTCGCGTTTGTCGGCGATGCCGTTTTCTCGACCAACTCAGTGGCAATCTCGGCGATCCGCGCCGCGTTGCCTTCCCACGTCATGTCACGCTCGCGCACCGTCGCCGCCGCAGCCTCTCCGAGCCGACGTCGCAACGCGGCGTCCCCAGCCAGCTGATCGACCGCCGCGGCGAACGCCCCCGGGGTGTGTGGATCGAACAGAAGGGCGGTGCGCTCATGTTCGAGGATCTCGCGTATGTTCGCGCGGTCCGGGGCGATGATGGCACAGCCGGCCGCCATGTACTCGAACAGTTTGAGCGGCGATGCATACGGCGTGACGTCTGGCTGAAGGGCCACCGAAACCTGCGCGAGGCATCCGGGAATCGCTGTGTGCTCGACCGCGCCGGTGAACGTAAGCTTGTTTTCGATGCCCAGCCTGCGCGCTTGATCCGACAACGCGGGGAGCGCAGGTCCGTCTCCGACGATCAGGAGGCGCATGTCCATTTCCGTCCGTGCTGCCAGGACCTCAAGAACACGGTCCAGGCCGTGCCAGGAGCGGGCGAAGCCGACGAAACCGAAGGTGACCGGTGCGTGCCTCGTTGCAGCGGCGCTCGACCCGGAGGCGACGACCGTTGGACGCGGAACCGCGTTCGGCACGACGTGGATCCGGTCTTCCGGGACACCAGCCCCACGGAGGTGATCGGCGAGCGCGTCGCTAACCGGTAAGACAGCGTCCGCGCGGCGCCATACATCGGCCTCCATACGCCGTGCAAGACGCCGCAGGGCGAGACGCCCGTAGGCTGCGCGTTCAACCGCGAGCGGAGCATTCACTTCCAGGATCAGGGGGATGCCAAGCCGTTTCCTGGCCCAAGCGCCAGACAACAGGAAAAGATTGTGGCGTTCGTAGATGACATCGGGCCGGAACTTACGCAGGGCTGCCTGTAACCGGCGATGCGTGGGTAGGTTGTAGGCAATTTCTAGAAGCTCGCCCATCCATGCCGGCATGCGCTGCCTGAAACCGGCGACACGCGCCGTCAAGCTTCCGCCCTCGCCGCTGGCTGTGGGCCCGACAACCTCAACCTCATGTCCGGCGCCCCGCAAGGCATTCACGATCGCGTTGACATGAACCCGCATGCCGTCATCGGCGACGATCCGATGATGATACAGAATCCGTACCCGTTCGCGACCGCTGGAACGCGGCGGGGGCGTGGCGACAGACGGGCTGGTGTCGGGCATGTCAGCTTCGTTGTGGCGACGACGCGGCTTGACGATATCAACACGTTGGTACCGTTCATAGCGTTAAGCGCTGGTAAAGCCGGCGCGCGCGGTCGGGATAGCGACCTTTCTGGCAGCAACTGGGCCGGTACAATCAGCCGAGGGATGGCTGACGCCGACCGACTTTCTCACCGACCGGCTCGCCAAGACCAGAGCGGCCAAAACGGACTGGTGGTGCGGGCAGATCCTGTCCGCTACGCCACCTGCCAGCTACACTGGGCGAGATCCGGTCAAGATCAACCGGCCAAGGAGCGCCCAGCCGCGCGCCGGGTCAGACAGGAGAGCCCCGACGCGCTCAGCGCGTCAGGGCTCGTCGCGACATGCTCTTTCAGACAAGAAGCTTGTTAGCTCTGCCGAGACGTGGGCTTTAACTCGCTTTCCGGTCGCGCGGGTAGCGTGCGGCCACGATGCCGAGCATCATCAGAGCCGTGCCAAGCAGACCGAAAGCGGCTGGCGCTGATATTTCCGTAACCGGCGGCTCTTCTGGCGCTTCGGTATCGTAGAACGTTAGGTGCGAGAGTCCCGCACCGTTAGGCGTAGACCAAGTGTTGCTCGTTTGTGCCAACGCTTGTTCGAGACAGGCCAGCGTGTAAGGGTCCCCTTCAGCGCAATCCCCGTCGGGAGCTACGGCCGCGTCAGGAACTTCCCAGAACAGATTGAAAAAGTTGCTCCCTTTTGCGGCCCAATACTTCACGGCTGGGTCGCCTTCTCCAGTATCGTATTCCCAGCTCCCGCTTGTCGAGCTCGTACCCGTCCAAGAGAACTCTGTACCGTCCACCGTGTCGTATAGAGAATTTGTCTCTCTTTCGCCTGTGTTCTCGGTGCCATCCTCGGCAAATTCAAACTTGGCGATCACCGGGGACAGTTCGATTCTGTTATTGTCTTCGCCGATGTAGATTTCGCAGGCGCCGAAGCCTTGCCCGAAGTAACCTGAACAGTCACTGCCGCTGAACTTTTTCTCGATCAGACCCGCGTGCGCCTCACTCACCATCAACGTCCCGAAGATAGCGGCGACACTCGCAGCTGTGATACAACACCGTGACGTACGGCCAATCGATTTTCTCATCTCTTTTGCTCCCGGTCTGCTTCTGCAGCGTAAACGCTGATCGCGTGACTTGCAAAACCGGTGCCAGGTTTTCTATCTTATAGAATGCAAGGGGTTAGCGGACGGGAGCGCATGACAGAGCTAACATCTGTAAAGCAGGCTTATCACGTTCCTGCGGGCGCCTCACCAAACTGTAAAAATTCCCGACAGCTGCTGATCGGTGGCCGGCCGGCTGCCATGTGCATGGCTGATCAGCCAGGCGCTTCGTCGTGACCGAGGGCGCGGGCGGCTTTCACGAGCAGGTGCGGAACCAGCAGACGCACGGGCATTTTGAGCAGGTGCCCGCGCACGTACAGCGCCGCGCGGGCTGAGGCCGCCGCGAAATTGGTACCCGGTAACACCGCCCGTCGGAAAGACGCCAGCATTGCCCGGTCCACCAGTCCGCGGGGGCCGGGCACGTCTGCGCCGACAGGTGTGTCGCAGGTCTCCTGGACGAGCCACAGGGCCCAGGACACCGGATGCCCGAAGCCCAGGGCCTTGGCACGGCGCCGGAGTTCGACCAGGTCGGGATCCGCGCGCAAAAGCCGCCGCAACAGGAGGTCGAGATCCGAGAGATCACGCAGCCCGTTGGTGAAGTCGCCTTCGTTGAGCAGATGAGCCGCGCTGTGGATCACCAGATCGGTCTCGGCGAGCGCGTAGACGCCCGGTTCCGGAGTCGCTTTGGCGTGTGCCAGCAGGTCCCGCGCATCGATCCGCGGGGCCGCCGTCCGCGGGACGATGTTGTGATGCACGTCGACCAGGCTGCCGCGCTCGCGGTGCACCATCGGGGGGATCTGGTGCATCCACTCGTAGTAGTAGCGGCTGTCGTGGGGGGTCAGCGGCGGGCGCGTCCAGCCCGCGGCGGTAAGCGCGGCTTCCGCCTCGGCGATGCGGGCTTCCGGGACCAGCAGGTCGATGTCCTCGAAGGTTCGTCCCTCGGCGGCGGGGCTGTCGGTCGCGACGTAGGCAGCGCCCTTCATCAACACCACGGGAAGGCCATGCGCGCCGAAAACATCGCGGATCCGACGCACCTCGGCCATGACGTCCGTGTGCTGCTTGGCGGCGAAGCGCGCCATCCCGTCGAGGTGGCGGCGCGGCGCATCGGGGACCTGATCGAGCAGACCGTGACGGACCAGGCGCGCGCCCAGACGGCCCAGCAGACCCGTGTCGCGGGCTTCCAGGATGAGGTCGGTCCAGGCATCCGGCCCGAGGTTCGACACGGTCTCGGGCGCTGCAAGGACACGCGCGGTTAAGGGGCGCATACCGGTCTCACGCGTCCGCGGTGATCCGATCGACGGCGGCCACGGCCGCGTCCAGATCCCCGTGGGTCAGTTGGTAGCCGTCCGCCCCCGACATGACGTCGGCGAGGGCGTGAAACCCGTGGCGCTCCAACACATCGTAGTTGAACGTGTTGCTCGCCATCGTGACGAACGCCTGGCTGCGCGGCACCCGCGACAGGCTCAGCTCGCGACCGGGGGCAAACCGCGGCGAGACGACCCATTTCACGCGGGCTGACTGGCCCACCGCCAGAACACTCGCGGCCGACGGGCGGAGCAGCCCCACGTGGCCGCGCTGCGTGAGGTAGACATCCGGCAGCACCTCGCCCGGTAGCCGTTCCCGCATCACCGCGATCGCGTCGTTCTTCAGGCTGATCGCCTTGAGGCAGGGATGGATCGCGCTGGTCTCCATGTCGATCACGGCGAACTCGTCGGCGAGCAGACGCCAGCCGGCTGCCATCAGACCGGCCGCCAGCGTGCTTTTGCCAGAGCCGGAGGGCGCCGGCAGAACGAGCGCGTCACCGCCGCGGGCCACGACCGCGGCGTGCAACAGCAGATAGCCGTGCATCTCCGATCCGATCACCCAGTTGATCCCCGATTCCAGCAGCAGCGGGGCATGGCGGCGTGGTGTCGGATAGAGGGGCGTGCGCGACCCAACGCGAAAGCCCGCGCGCGGCCGGAACAGGCGACGCGGGCCCAGATCGATACCATTCACCTGGATCGGGACGTCGATGAAGGTGCCGGGGCCCGCCTTGGGATGGCGGCCATAAATGAACCGGACGCTGTCGTGCAGGTGGGGCAAGGCGGTTTTCAGGGACACCGTGAACGCCCCCAGTGACCACCCGATTTCGCCGCCCCGGTGGGTTGGCCCTGTGAGCGCGTCAGCCGTCATGAACGGTGATCAACCCGGCGTTCTCCAGGTCGACGATCGCGGCCTCGACATCAGCGGACGACCCACTCTCAAGGCCGTCAGGTCGCATCGCCGCCAGCGTGGCATCTTGGCCCTGGAGCAGCGCTGTGAGTAATGTGGACGCTGGGGGTTCGAGGGCGATCGTGCGCCGTGTGTCGAGATCGTAGACAACCACGGAATCACCGAAATCCCGCACGTCCAAACCAGCCGGCTGAACGGTCAGAGAAATCGGGGGGAGGGGGGCCGACATCCTCGCTAACGACGCGGGCGGTCTACCCAGACCCTCGCCGGCCCATTAGGAGCCGCCAGTTTCGAAACCCTTGGCTTCGTCGATGAAGCCCTTGGCCTTGTTCAACCCGTGCGCTTTGCCCTGAGCGGGTTCCGGAAGGGTTCTCTGGCTCGTGTCGGTGGGCGAGACGCTCGACGTGTTTGCGCAACCGGGGCCGGAATGCGTGCCCGAACAGCGACTGCCGCTATCCGCCAGGGCGAACGTCGGTCGATTGGCAAGCACGGTCACGAACGCACCCGCGCCTGCCGCGCCCTGAAGCAGGCGACGACGCCCGCGGGCGTCGACCGCGGTGCTCTCGGTTTGGCGAATCGGGTCCGCCCCGTTTTGGTCCGGCGACCGGTCATCCGTCATCGATGTATCGCTCCCGTCCAGGATTCCATGATCGCCAAGCCCCCTATAAGGTACTAGTTGGTCCGCCCCGGTACAAGCTGCCAGCCGCAATCTATCCGTTTGCGCGGCCACAATCCCACCGACGCCCCATCACGGCCCGACAGGTCAGGGCGGCCAGCACCACCAGCAGTGCATCCGTGATCTCCGGCACGTGCGCGGTCTGAAAGCGCTGGAGCCATTCGACGGTGAAGGTCACGCCCACACCGGCGAGCGCTGTCGCCAGCCACGACCGCCAAGCGCCCCATCCGATGTAAACCAGGGCTCCGTAGGCGAAAGCTTTCCAGGTCAAGGCAAGCGCGTTGTGCCACATATCGCCGTAGAGGATGCTTAAGAAAGGCCGCCAGTAGAACGGTTGAACGGCGTCGTCCCGCAGGTCGAACGGCCACAGCCCGGAAACGGCGATGCCGCCCGCCAGGCAAGCCCATACCCAGGCCGCCGGCCGGTGCAGGTGTGCGAGCCCGCCGAACCAGATGAGCAGGGCGAGGCCGGCGCCGGCAACGCTCGCCAAGCCGAGACCGTCGCGTCCGATGATCAGGGTCTCACCGGCGCAGACCGCGAGAATCAGGGCGGGGGCCCAGCGGTCGCCCCGCCGGTCCAGCATCGCATCACGCAGCAGAAACGTGGCCGCCAGCCACGCGGCCGTGTTCGCCACGACCGACCTGACCGGGGGTGCGGTATCGAGCAGGGGCTTGAGGTTGTCCTTGATCGCCTGGAGGTCGAGGGAGGGGACGAATGGCGCCAGCCGGTAGGCCACCCAGGCCATCAGGAGGGCCGTTGGCAGCGGCCGCAGGCGCCCCGGGAGCGGCTCGACGCCGACCGAGACGCGTCCGAGCGTGACGGCAACCCCGGCGCCGGCGACGAAGCCCACTGTGTTCCACACCGCGTCGACGAGCGTTGCGTCCCGGCTGGGAAGGACGAGCTGGGCGGCTTGCACGCCGACCGCGAGCCCCAGGGTCACCGTGGCCATCGCGGCAAAAAGGCTGCCGCGCCAGCCGATCCGCGCGCGGCTGGCGGTGACCGCCGCCAGGATGCCGGCGGGGGCCAGCAGCAGCACGTTACCCGCCGCGTTCCCCTGACTGGTTCGCCATCCCCAGGAGTCGGTGAACGCGGCCCAGGCTGACGGGGTCGCCAGCTCCCAGTCGACGTCGAACGGCCAGGTCGACAGCAGCGCGATGGCGATGAGGGCGAAGCCCCAAATGCCTGCTAGGACGGAGGCACGGACGGCCGGCCGACGTGCCGCCGGCTGCCCGCTGGCCCGGGTGCCGGCGTTTTCCGGGGTGGCCTCGCGCGCGCCCTCCCTCACCTCTGGCCGCGTGACCGTCATGACCGCTTTTGATCACCGCAGATCGCCGATTGCAGCCACCGCAGGGTCGCCTGCGCCGCCGCCTCCGGATTGCCCGGCTGGGAGAAGGTATGATCCGCGCGCGCGAGGGTCACCGTCTGATGGTGCGCTCGGCCCTTGCCGAAGGCGCGCGCGCGCCAGTCGTGTTCCGCGGCCACCTGACGGAACTCGTCGGCCGTTAGATCGCGGTCGCTGAGAAGGATCAGCACGTTGCCGGCGAACCGCGCGAGCCCGGCCGCCATGCGGGTTGGGAGGTCGTGGGCTTCGTGGCTTAAACCGATCTTCCGGCGCACCGCCGCCGCGAGACTGGCCACAACACCGCCCGCCGCGCGTGGCAGGTCGACCCGGCCGCGTGCCAGTTTTGTCAGGAAGTCGCGTGAGACCAGCCGGCGGGAATAGTAACTCTTGAGACGCGCCTGGGCGGCGCCGGTCTCGGTCCGCACCCAGGGGTTGGCCAGGACGATCCCCGCGACGCGCGGGTCCGACCCGGCGTAGAACGCGATCGCCGAGGCGGCGTCGCACAGGCCCCACAACACCACGCGGCGCGCTCCCGACTGCGCAAGCCCGGCATCGATCGCCGCGCGGATGTCCGCGTCCACCGTTTCGAACCCGCCGAGCTCGCCGGTGGCATCGCCCATCCCCCGGTAATCGAAGCGAAAGACGGGCCAGCCGTCCGCTGCCAGCCGGCGGGCCAGATCGACGAACTGGCGGTGCGCGCCGATACGGTATTGTGGACCGCCCACCACGATTACGACCAGCACGTCCGCAGTCTCGGTCGCTGGATGCAAGATCCCGATCAGCCGGTCGGCCGCGCAGGTGAAGCTGCAGGCGCGTTCCGGTTGTGTCATTGTTCGCTGCTGATCCATCCGGTCGTGGTCTCGATCAGGTCGGGCGCGAAACCGAGTTCCTGGGTCGCCCAGAACGGGTCACCGGTCACCGCGGCGCCGGTGACGGCACATCCCGCGGCCTGCCAGCGCGCGACCGTCTCGCGGGCGCCCCGGCCGAGGGCGGGCTCGGGGGCGGCGCTGACCTCGAACCAGCCGGCCGGGCCAGACGGGGCCGGGGGGGTCGTGTCCAGCGCCTGGATCGCAGCCACCAGCTCGCGGTTGAGGCGATACCCGCCGATGTCGAGAAAGCCGTCCCGGGCGAGCGCGGCCTCCAGGTCGGCCCGGGAAACCCGCGCGCTCCCGGTCATGTCGCCGGCCAGCCGCAACCGGAAAAACTGGTTGAGGTGGCTGCGCCCTGAGAACACAGGCTGCCAGAGCAAGACCGGTGCGTCGCGTTCGAACAGGCCGGCCGAGTGGGCGAGGGCGGCGCCCAGCCGGACGCACCACGGAACGACGGTCTTGTAGCCGGCCGCCTCCAGCCAGGCGACCGCGCCGGCGATGTCGCGGCACCAGCGCGTCCAGGTCGCCTCGGCGAACACGCCCGCGCTGTCGCCCGTGCCGTAGGGATCGACCAGGAACGCGGTGATCCCGTGCGCGGCCAGCTCGCGGGCCTGGCGGGTGGCGAGATGGCGGGTCTTGTTAGCTTCCTCCGCGAACGGCGGCACATACAGGGCCGCCATGCGCGAGTCGCCTCGGGCGGGATGCAAGACGCAAAACAGGCGTTCGCCGTGGATGTCCGCGAAGAAGGGTTCGGGGGCCGGCGGGCTCAGGCTCAATGCGGCAGCTTTGCCTCGACCAGATCCGTCAGGCTTCCAACCGTGGCGAACGCTTCCGCGGTGATCTCCTCGTCTTCGAACTCGATGTCCAGACGCTCTTCAAGCGCGGTCACCACGTTCACCACGGCCATCGAATCGAACTCAGGGATCGCGCCGAACAGGTCGGCCTCCCGAGGCAGGGGGTAGCGGTCCGCACTGATCTGCAAAGTCTCCCAGAGGACCGCGCGCACCTCGTCGATCGTCGTAGCGGCTTGCTGCTCCATCATTGGCTCCAGTTACACCAGTAGTTCGGCGGGCGGCGTGTGCCCGAGAAACGCGGTGGGGCTCGCCGTGAGGCCGTACGCCCCCGCCTGAAAGATCGCAACAAGGTCGCCCGGCCCCAATCCGGGCAGCATAACGTCGTCGCCGAGGAGGTCCAGGGGCGTGCAAAGGCAGCCGACGACGGAGACGCGCTCTTCCGGCCCGCGCGCCGGACTGGCCGCGGCGAGCGGGAAGTTGCGCCGGATCCGCTGGCCGAAATTCCCGGACGCGGCGAGCTGGTGGTGCAGACCGCCGTCGGTCACGAGATAGGTCTTGCCGCGCGAGACCTTCCGATCGACGACGCGGGTAAGGTAGACGCCGGCTTCGGCCGCGATGTAACGCCCCAGTTCGATGCGCAGCGTAACCCCTGGAAACGCCGCCCGCAGCCGGGCGCAGACGCGCTCCAGCGCCGGGGTGAGGGCCGGGACGTCCAGCCGCTGGTCGTTGGGGAAATAGGGAACGCCGAAGCCGCCGCCCAGGTTGATCCGAGGCGGCGGCGCCGGGGCGTTGCGCCCGAGCTCCTCGACCAGCGCGCCGATTCGCTCGCAGGCTTCGGCCAGGACCTCCGCGCGCAGGTTTTGCGATCCCGGAAAAACGTGGAAGCCGTGAAACTGGGCGCCGCGCGCACTCAGCCGGTCCAGCACCGCGGGCACCGCCTCGGCATCCACCCCGAACTGCTGCGGGCCGCCGCCCATCTGCATGCCGGAGCCCTTGACCGAAAAGTCGGGGTTCACCCGAACCGCCAGGTTCGGCTGCACCGCCAGCTCGGCGCCGATGTCGGCGGCGCGTTCCAGCTCACCTGCCGATTCGATCTCGATGATGATCCCCGCGGCGATCGCCCGCCGCAGCTCCGCATCGGTCTTTCCCGGGCCGGCGAAGCTGACCTCTTCGCGCGGCATGCCGGCGTCGAGCGCGACCCGCATCTCGCCTGCGGAGGCGATGTCGAAGCCATCGACCTGATCGCTCAGAAACCCCGTCAAGGCGGGCATAGGGTTGGCCTTGATGGCGTAATTGAGGCCCAGCGCCTCGGGCAGGGCCGCGCGCAGCTCGCGGACGCGCCGGGCCAACAGCTCGCGGTCGTAGACGAACAGTGGTGTTCCGCCGGCCTCGGTCGCGAGGCGCTCGGCCGGTCGTCCGCCGAGAATGAGGCCGGATTCGGTCCAGGCGTGATGGTCAAGCGCCGGGTGCATGGCTGTCCGCCGGGGTGAAATGGTTTTTGTAGCGATCGCTCAGCGCCTTCCGGTCGATCTTGCCGTTGGCGTTTCTCGGCAGCTCGGCCTCGGTTATGCACGCCGTTGGGATCATGAAGTTGGGCAGGTCGCGTTGTGCGGCCGCGATCACGTCGGCCGTCTGCAGTTGGCTGGACAGGCTCGCAACCAGCGCCAGCATGATCGCCTGCCCCTTGTCCGGATGCGGGACCCCGAAAGCCGCAGCTTCGGCGACGCCAGGCTGGGCAAGCGCGATCTCCTCCACTTCCGCCGGGCTGACCCGGTAGCCCATGGTTTTGATCATGTCGTCGCCGCGGCCGACGAAGTACAGAAAGCCTTCGGCATCCGTCTTGACCAGATCTCCCGACCAGACCGCGATCTCGGGCCGCCCGGTGCCGGCATCGGTTGCCGGCGCCGGACGGAACCGGCGCGCCGTACGCTCGGGGTCGTTCCAGTAGCCGTGCGCCACCAGGGGGCCGCGATGGACAAGTTCGCCGACTTCGCCGGGATCACACCGGGCGCCGTCCGCCCCGACAACGAGGATTTCCGCGTTGGGGATTGCCTTGCCGATCGAATCCGGCCGGCGGTCGACTTCAGCGGGCGGCAGGTAGGTGGAGCGGAACGCTTCGGTCAGCCCGTACATGAGATACGGGGCCGCGTTAGGGAACAACTGTCGAAGCCGGTGCAAGGTGGCGCGCGGCATGTGCCCGCCGGTATTGGCGAAATACCGAAGGTTCGCCCGGCTGGCGTCATCCCACTTGGCCTCGACGAGCTGGAACCAGAGCGGCGGGACCGCGGTCAGGCCGGTGACCCCGTGTCGGGCGCATGCTTTGGGCACATCCCGGGCCAGCAGGTAGTTGTGCAGTACAATGCTCGCGCCCGCGGCGAGCCCGGTGCTGAGCTGGCTGAAGCCGGCGTCGAAACTGAGCGGCAGGGCGGCGAGGATCACGTCCTCTTGAGTGTTGCCGAGATACTCGGCGACGCTGAGCGCGCCGACGAGGAGGTTGCGGTTGGTCAGCACCACCCCCTTGGGCCGGCCGGTGCTGCCCGAGGTGTAGAAGATTGCAGCGAGATCGGTTTCGAGGGCCGCGTCACTGGCACGCCACCCAGTTTCGCCGTCGGTGTCCAGCAACCGTGCCCAGTCCGACTCGGGCGGTCGGGACCCGCCATCGAGCCCATCCACAAGCACCGCGGCATCCAGGTTCCAGGGCGCGGAGTCACAGTCTGCGAGGCTGGTCCAGCGGGTGCGCGCGGTGACCAAGAGACGCGCACCACTGTCGTGCAGGATGTGATCTACCTGGCGTGGCTTGAGGACCGGGTTGACGGGGACGAAAACGCAGCGGGCGAGCAGACAGCCTAGCATCGCCGCAACGGTCTCGCGCTGCTTGTCCAGATAGATCGCAACCCGGTCCCCGGGGCGCAGCCCGCGGGCACGGTATCCGGCGGCAACACGCCCGACCAGGTCTGCCAGGTCCGCATACGTCATCGCGCCACGGCGGTCGACGAGCGCGGTCCGGTCGCCGGCCGTCTCCGCGTGGCGACGTGCCAAGTCTGCTAGATGCTTGATCATGTACGACGATGCTGTTCGAAGCCGGTTGTTCCCGCTAGGCTTTGTCCCACGCAGGTATGTTGTATACAAGCCCGACCGGCCAGCGCGAAGTCCACATTTGAAGCGTCCCCATGCGTTTGTTTGAAAAGCTAACCGGGCTGCGGCGCGCCGTGGGATGGTACAATGCGGCCTTGTACCTACTTGACCGCGGGGCTGACCGCCTTGGGCTCCCTTTGCGTGCCCGACGTTACTACTTCGTCGTCCAGCCCGTGCAGGGGCCGAGGCTACCGGCTCGCCGCGGCCGGGGCCTGCAGGTGAAGACGTTCGATACGCCGTCACCCGAGCTGGCTCAGCTACCGCTCACGGAAGATGTGATCCGCTATCGATTCGATCAGCGGGCAACCTGCTTCTGCGTGTTCCGCGACGACACGGTGGCCGGGTGTCTCTGGCTATGCCCGGGCGACTACGTCGAGGATGAGGTGTCTGCGGTTTACCGGCCGTTACCCGAGAACGCGACGGTTTGGGATTTCGACGTCTATGTCGATCCCAACCAGCGCGGGGCCCTGGTGTTTCCCAAGCTCTGGGATGAGGCTAACGCGTCTTTGCGGACGCGCGGCGTGAGGTGGTCGGTCAGCCGTATCTCGGCGTTCAACGAGGGATCGCTGGCCGCGCACCGCCGGCTCGGCGCCCGTGTCGTGGGGGCGGCCACCTTTTTACGGCTGGGTCCGCTGCAGGCGGCATCCTGCAGCCTCGGCCCGCGCGTGCATTTCTCCGCGGCCCGTTCCAAAGGTCCGCTGATACGCGTACCCGTTGAAGGTCCTGATGGAGTGACCGGACAATGATTCGTTTTGCTGGCATCCTCGATCCACGCGGGGCACATCACCCGGAGTTGTTGGACCGCATGGCCGGGACGTTCGACGGACGTGCGAAGGTCATCAGCGCTGGCCCGGTTGCGGTGGCCTGGACGGGCGGCGGGGCTGGCCAGGTCATCGTCGATGATGACACCGGGGTCGTCGTCGCCATGCAGGGGGCGCCCCGTCTGCGCGACGGCGCGACGGGTCACCTTCAGGGTCGGTCTTTGGCGCGCGAAATTGCCGGACTGTATGTCCGAAATGGACAGGAAATCCTTGACAGGCTGCAAGGAGACTTTGCGCTCGCCCTCGTCGATCCGGCGCGTGAGCGCGCGCTCCTGGCCACGGATCGTTTCGGCGTGCGTCGGATGCACGTGGCACAACGCGGCGACCAGGTTCTATTCGGCACCGAACTCACCCCCTTGAAGGCGGGTCTGCCCGATGGCGGGCGCCTGAGCCCGGAGGCGCTGTACCGCTACCTCTACTTCTACGCGGTTCCAGCGCCGCACACGATCTATCAGGACGTCAACCGCCTGGAAGCTGGGCATTGCTTCGATTGGACGCCGAGCCGGGGCGAGCTGCGGCGCTACTGGGTGCCTGAGTTCGGCAGTGCCGGGGCATTCGACCCGCGCGTCGCACGCGAGCGACTTTTTCATGCCCTGGATCGCGCCGTGGAACGGGTGCACGCCTCAAGTAGCCAAGTCGGTGCTTTCCTCAGCGGCGGCCTCGATAGTTCGGTTGTCGCCGGCCTCGCGAGCCGGCATGGACCCACCCCGTGTTTTCACGTGAGCTTCGACGACGCGCCGTTCGACGAGAGCGGTTATGCACGGCGCGCCGCCAACTGGTTTGGTCTCCCCCTAGAGGAGACGTGCCTAGCGGCGGACACGGCACAAGACCTGCTGCTCCGGCTCTCCCGTCATTTCGACGAGCCGTTTGGCAACTCATCGGCGATCCCCGCCGCTCTGTGCGCTCAGCAGGCCCGTGCGAAGGGTGTGGATTTCATGCTTGCCGGGGATGGGGGGGACGAGATCTTCGGGGGTAACGAGCGTTACGTGCGTCAGAAGCTGATCGCGAGATGGGAGACCGCCCTACCGGCGAGGCTGCGCCGTGCCCTCGCCTCGATGCCGGGCGGTCTGCAGCGCGGGCCGTTGCGCCGCCTGGCGCGGATTAGCGCGTTGAGCGAGCGCCCGCTCAGCGAGCGTATGCTAGACGGCGCAAGTGTTCTGGACGCCGATCCGTTCGACGTTCTCCACCCGGATCTTGCGGCGGGCGTTCGCGCCCATGGCCCGGTCGACGACATGCAGGCGTATGCTACCGGGTGTCCCAGCGACGACTGGCTCTATACTCTGCACTACGTCGACATGAAGTATACGCTCGCCGATAACGACCTCCGCAAGGTGGCCGCCGCGTGCGACCTTGCGGGCGTCGAGTTTGCCTACCCGATGCTGGACGAAGACGTTGTGGAGGTGGCGCTCAGTGTGCCTTCCGATCACCTGATACGCCGTCTGCGGCTGCGTCACTTCTACAAGAATGCTGTGGCCGGTTTCCTCCCGAGCGATATCATCAACAAGAAGAAGCAGGGCTTCGGGATGCCGTTCTCGCAGTGGCTCGCCGCCGACCCGGGCCTGAATAAGCTGGCGCAAGATGCCCTTGCCGATCTCGAACAGCGGGATATCATCGCACCCGCTTACATCCATATGGCACGCTCAGGGCTGAGCGAAGACAATGCGGCCGGTCTGCGAGGCGCGGCATGGGATCTCGTCGTCCTTGAACTCTGGCTTAAAGCGCATGCGCCTGGGGCCCCGGTCTAAGTTTCTCCCTTGCCAGCGCTGCTGGCAGGCGGTTCCGGAGGCGTGGGGCCTCGGCCACGTGATGCCCAGGAAGCGCAATGACTTGGGCAGTTTTTCGAGAACCCGCGGGAGCGCTGGCCATGGCGCCGGCCTGGATGACATCATCGACAGTGTCATCATGTTCGACCTTACAACTACACTTACAACTGCCGATCAACATCGAAGTCATCGCAACGCGACACAAAGGGTTGCTTTGGCTTCAGTGGAAGCTGTTGAAGGGTGTCTAGCTTGGAAAGCGATAACCGCCCTGGGCCACGTCACGTTGCTGTGATCATGGATGGCAACGGTCGTTGGGCGCAAGCGCGTGGTCACCCGCGGACAGTCGGTCATCGCCAAGGGGCTGAAGCGGTCAAGGGGGTCGTCCGCACCGCAGGCGAGTTTGGCGTGTCGTATCTTACGCTGTTCGCGTTCTCCGCCGAAAACTGGAAGCGATCGGCGCGGGAGGTCCAGGATTTGATGGGGCTCCTGCGTACCTTCGTTCAACGCGAACTCGATGACCTGCGCGATAATGGCGTTTGTCTGCGTGTCATCGGCGATCGAACCCCTCTGCCGGAGGATCTGCAGGACATGCTGGCGCGCGCTGAGGCCCAGACGCGGGCGAACCGGCGTATAGCGGTCACACTCGCCCTCAATTACGGCGGTCGCCAGGATATCGTCAACGCGGCCCAGCAGATGGCACAGGGGGTCGCAGACGGCGAGCTTGGGGTCGATGAGATTTCTCTCCAGGCATTCGGCGACGCGCTCAGCACGTCGTCTCTTCCCGACCCGGACCTTCTTGTTCGGACCGGAGGCGAGCAGCGAATCAGTAACTTTCTGCTCTGGCAATGCGCCTATGCGGAGATGTTTTTCATAGATAAGCTTTGGCCCGACATCGGACCTGATGACGTCCATGCGATGGTGGAGACCTACCAGCATCGGAGACGCCGCTTCGGTGCTATCATCGGGAGTTGACCCACTGTCCAAGGCCGGCGGGTCGTGAGCCAAGGGGGTTCGGAGGGGTATGGAAAGAGTGATTGTCACCGGTGGCGCCGGCTACGTTGGAAGTCATGTCTGCCGGGAGTTAGCCGGGCACGGCTACGAACCAGTCACCGTCGATACGCTTGAGAACGGGCACCGATGGGCGGTTCGCTGGGGGCCTCTGGAAACCGTCGACACGCGCGATGAAGACGGCTTGAGCCGAATCTTCGCGGCTTACCGGCCGATTGCCGTGATGCATTTCGCCGGCTATACGCAGGTGGGCGAATCGGTTCGGCGACCGCTCACCTATTACCGGAACAATATCGAAGGTATCACGGCGCTGCTAAGCGTCGTTCAGCAATTTGGTATCGAACCGTTTGTGTTTTCCAGTACGGCAGCCGTTTACGGCGTGCCAGACAAGACGCCAATTCCTGAAACCCATCCACTCAAGCCGATCAACCCGTACGGTGTCAGTAAGTACGCCAGCGAACGCATCCTGTCTGATCTCTCGGCGGCCGAGACTTTCCGGGCAGTGTCCCTCAGGTACTTCAACGCGGCCGGCGCCAGTCCGGAGGGAGAAATTGGCGAAGCGCACGATCCCGAGACACATCTGATCCCGAACGCGATTCGCGCCGTGTACGACCCTGATTTCACTTTGGACGTTTTTGGTACAGACTTTGATACGCACGATGGCACGGCAGTGCGCGATTACGTCCACGTTTGCGATCTCGCATCTGCCCACGTAGCGGCGCTGACCTACCTGTTGCATGGCGGTGAAAGTTGTGCCGTCAACCTTGGGACCGGACACGGGACGACGGTCCAGGAGGTCGTAGATGCCTGTGCCCGGGTTCTGGGACGCGAACCGCGCAACCGCCGCGTGGGCCGTCGGGCCGGAGATCCGCCGGCGCTGGTGGCAGAGCCAGGGCTGGCCAGAACCGTTTTGAACTGGCAACCGCAGATGAGCGACCTGTCAAAAATCATCGAGACAGCGGGTGGCTGGTACCGCAGTGCGTCCTCGTCGCCGAATTGAAGTGCGGCCATCGCGGTGAATAATTAAGCCTTTATATCCCAAACACAGTAACCGATGTTGCGACTCGCAGACTTCCGTCTCGCGTCCGCCGGAGCTGATGGCCGACGCAGCTCGGTAAGATGCTCAGCATCTGCGTGATAGGCGCCAGACGGTCGTACTTGGGCCGCCGAACGACGCGGCCTTTCCGCGTCCGACGGATCGACTCGCCGACGCAGATGCGTTGGTTCCAGCGGAACGCCACCTCCGCGACATACCGGTCGGTATGATTCGGGCTGATGTGATGGAAGACCCCGGCAACGGTCCGTCGGAGCCGGTCACCTAAAAGCGCCTGGACCAGGGGCGGTTTAGCTGGCCGCCCGTCCGGGACGGTGTGATGCAGCTTTCGCGCGCCCAGTTCGAGGCGCTGTTCGAGGGCACGCCACCCCGCCCTACTGGCCGGTCGGTGCATTAAGCGGGATCACGGGCGCCCCGCAGCCTCGTGGTTGAGCCCACACGGAACGATCCCTGTAGACAGCTTTCGGGGGCACTACGGACCCGGCGTTCGATTGTTGCTGCGCCCGGATTGGGCCGGCCGAAGAATGGCAACTGCGGATAGGGAGCATCTACCGCGCCCTCCGGCAAATACACAGTCACTGTACTTTACAACCTCAAGCCACTAATGCGTTCAGTTGTTAAGCGCACCTTACATTATCGTTTTAATGGTTAATATATCTTTCCCCAGGATCATGGACTTACGTCTTTGGCACAGTGTTTGCGCGCCGGTACAGTGGGGAAACCATTTCCTCACTGTAAAGCAAAGAGGATGCACCATGACTGGCACTAGGAAGCGATTCGGTATAGCAACCGTTGCCGCGAGCGGAATCCTTTTAATATCGAGCCAAGCATTGACGGCTCCGATCGAAGGTTCGATCGGTTTCGGTGGCGAGTTTAACGCCTATACGCAGGATGACGAAAGCGGCTCAACCACAACCGATATGACGCAGGCAAGCTCTATCCAAAGTATTGATGAAAATACAGCGGTCATCGCAACAAGCGGAGACTTCACAGGAATTCCGGACTTTACCGTCGTGGATTCGTGGGCCGATTTTGAT
The DNA here is from genome assembly GCF_016583645.1 of Rhodovibrio sodomensis. Classification (GTDB taxonomy): domain Bacteria; phylum Pseudomonadota; class Alphaproteobacteria; order Kiloniellales; family Rhodovibrionaceae; genus Rhodovibrio; species Rhodovibrio sodomensis. Next base: position 37,540 of record NZ_NRRL01000034.1, read on the forward strand.
ATTCCCGCAGATTCGTCAGAAATACCATTTCAGGCATTTTGGAGCGTTTCAAGCGGCGGAACAACATTTACGATGAATATCGAATCGTTCGACGTAAGTAATCTGGAAACCGACTCTTTCGATTTTGAAGCAGTGGGACAGCTAACCTCCACGGACCCAAGCTTGGACACAACGCCCGGGATTATCGATGCAACTTTCAATACGACGGGTGTGGAAGCGACTTTCTCGGCGACTAGTACATCAATCCCAAGCCCAAGCACCCTAGCTCTCCTTGGGATAGGCTTGATCGGTCTAGGCGCTGCCGCAAGGGTCCGTGCGTAGCGAGCTTTCTAGTTTGATTCGCGATCAGGTGTGAAAGCCTCTCCTGCTTCCCGTGGCATGCAGGGGAGGCTTTGTTTATTGTAACAGATGTGAACGTAGGTCCGCTGTATTCTATCACCGGTGACAGGTTAACGTGCTGTGCTTTCAAGCATGTGTCGCTATCGTCTTCCGCTGGGGGCAGAAACTAGCCGCCGCCTTGTTTCGGCCGCTTCGGGTCAAGGGACTGAACCGCGGTAGCCCAGGCGGGCAAGAGCGTTTTCTGGCGCAACGACGTGCCTCGGTCGCTTAGGATCTGCGTTTCGCCGGCGGATGTCTGTGGTCCGCCATCGACGGAGGTGGCGCAATGCGTCGTCCTCGCTCGGGCTCTCGGATATCCTCGACGCCCAGGGCGCCGCCTTTCGTCAGGCCCACGCCGGCCGTCTCAGCCTCGGCCAGCTCAAGGTCATGGCCGCGATCGAGCAATGCCGCACGGCGGCCCTGGGTGGGCACGTCGCGGCCTGCCACGCCTGCGGCCATACCCGGATCACCTACAACTCCTGCCGCCACCGGCACTGGCCCGGCTGCCAGGGCGCGGCCGCCCACGCCTGGCTGGCCGCCCGCCAGGCCGACCTCCTGCCGGTGCCGTACTACCATCTCGTTTTCATGCTGCCGGCGGCGGTCGCCGACATCGCCTACCAGAACAAGGCCGCGATCTACGCCATCCTGTTCAAGGCGACCGCCGAGAACCTGGTGACCATCGCCGGATAAACGGGTGGTCCGGTTGGCAACCATGCACGTTGGATAGCTGTTTTCGCACCGTTGGTCTTGGGGCGATCGGGTTCGGCATTGATCCGTGCGGGCAAGGGTGCCGGGGCGGGGCAGCTTCACTGAGATGCGATGTTGGCTACCTAACCGCCGCCGAAATGACAGGTCACCCGAAAGACGGACCGCTCGGCCTCTGTCCGCGATCGCTCTGGCTTGCCGGCCGAGACTTGCGCCTCGGACGACTTCAGAAGCTCGCGTAGCGCCGCAATGGGCTCTGCGAAACCGACATTGCGAATGACATGGCCTGTGCTGGCATAGATACTGGGGGTATTGATCTGCGCGATGACCACCCCAACGAGCCGTTCGTCCTGATCCACTAGGGCGCCGCCACTGTTACCGGGGCGCAGATCGCCGTGGAACACGATCCTCAGCGGGCCTTGAGCGCCGTCGTCACCGATAGTTCTTAGCTTACCGAAGCGCGCGGCTTTTCGGATCGGTCGAATTGCGGTTCGTCCGCGGTTCGGATAACCGATCGTCGCCATGCGGGCACCTGAGACGGGTGTCCTTCCGAAGGCGATTGCGATCGGTGTCAGGTTCTTTGACGGCGTCTGCAAGAGCGCGAGGTCGGCGTTCCGGTGGCGCGCGACGACCGTGGCCTTTCGGGTCGGGAATGACGGATGGTGAACCCGGATGCGCCGGCACCCGTTAACAACGTGAGCCGCCGTCACGATGTGGCCGGCGGATGTGACAAGAACGCCGCTACCAGACCTGACGACTTCGGATCCGGACGGTTGTCGGCCGGGGTTGGATCCCCGTGCCTGCCGAAAGCGCTGCCGCTTGATGCGCTCACGGATCTTCTCGGCTTCGGTGGGGGAGACGACCCTGCCTTCGCAGTTTGCGGGGACAACCTTCTGGACGAGTTCGCGGGCTGGATCGTAACAGGGCGCGAGATTGCTCCCCCCGGACGCCGCGGACACGCCTGCTGAAAAAAACCCAAACGTGGCGAGACCAATCAGGCACACCACAGTGGTACGGCACGACATCCCCTGTCTCCCTCGCCCGCGTGGCGCGCTAGTTTGGAGATTCTAGCGCCGGATACGGTACCATATAAAGCCAAGCGTTTCGTAAAGCGCGTAGTAAGACGCTTCCAAGCCCGCTAGTGTGGGGAGGATGTCGCGCCAGCCAAAGGCGCCTGCGGGTGGCATCGGATGGACCCCCACTGGGATCACTTCGAGTTGGGTGGTCTCGAACGCGAGCATGGCGCGCCGGAGATGCCAACTGTGCGTCACAACCAGAGCGCGAGAGATCTCTGCATTCTGCAGAGTTTTAGCGGCTTCGAGGGCGTTCTCGCGCGTGTTCATCGCCGATGCTTCTTGCCAGCGAACGGGAACGCCAAAGACCTCGCGCAGACTGCGCTCCATGATGGCCGCGCCGGGTTCCGTCATATGCTTGAGCTGGCCGGCCGTGACGAGGATGGGGAGATCGTGAGCCCGGTGAAGAGTCGCCGCTTTGGCGAGTCGTTCCAGGGTGAGCGCGCCCGGGACGCCGCCGTCCTCGGCGGCGTCAAATGTTCCACCGAGTACGATGATCGCCGCCGCGGACCGCAGCTTGTCTTTTGACGGCTGGGCATCCACGCTCACGGCTCTGAGTAGCGTCCCGCCCATGAGCGGGCTCGACAAAGCCCAGAACATGAGGATGACGCCCGCTAGAAGCAGGCGCCCAGGGCGGCTTCCTTTGGCGGTTAGGAACCAGCACAAGACCAGGAGCAGCACGAGAACACCAGGAGGTAGTATAAGGCTTTTAACAAGATCCATAATAAATCCTTATGAGCATCCCTTCACTTATCCGAGTGTGTTCAGAAAAAGAGCGTAGTGAAGCCTCCGCCACCATTTTTTATCGTGATTGCCGCTGGTTGCTTCTGAAAAGGAGTTCGACTGGTCGCGGCCACGCCCGCCAAGGATTGCCGCCATCACGAACATCACCTATTCCGTCACCGCGCACGACCCCGTCGAGCGCTTCGGGATCGTGCCAGGCCGGGTCGTCAGCTACGGAGTAGCTGACGATCTGGGCGTGTTGTCGGTAGACAGGTGGGTGATCACGGGGATGCGGAGATAGGCGCGTATTTCCACTCCCGTGGGTTAACCTGCCAGAAGACAGACCTGTTGACACCGGTCACCAAATGTGACCGTGGGCTTCCGGGCTTGTTTTAACCATGGATTAAGCTTTGTCGGCGATCTTCCGTTAGTCAATAGGGAGTTCGTCATGGCTAACGTTAGCGACTTCGCACATCAGACCCGCGGCCCTGAGTCGCAGGTCTGCGGCTTCACGTACCAGAAAGCAGCTTTCGCCGATCAGGCGGTTTCTCTTGCGGAATCGGGGGCGTACGGCGAGCTGTGGCATGACGCTGATCAGGCGGGGCGTTTGAGCGTTCGCAGCGCGGGCGTGGCGATTGCCGTTGCAAGTGCGGCGTGCTGGGGAGTGTTGTCCGTCATTGTTTCCGTTTTGGTCTGACCAGCTTATTCAGCGATGCCACGGCAATCCTGTTGGTCGACCGCAATGTCGTGACCTCTTGACACCCTCGAAAGGAGCCCTGGAGGGTCTATTCTTGCCTTCGCGCTCGATACGCTCCTGGGGGTTGTAGCTTGAGCATTCTTGAAACGGTCGCCTGGGGAGCGCCAACTCTCCAGCTTCTCGGACTCGGCGCTTTGGCGGCACTGTTCGCCGCATCGGTGGTGTTGAACGTTTGGCTACTGCACCGCATCAGGTGCCTTGACGCGCGCCAAAAAGATCTCATGCAGCGCATCAGGGAACGCACGGATCGGAGGGATCTGGCCACCGTGGCTGTTGCGGCAGTGATGTTGACGAGAGAGGGCCAGCAGGTCGGCAGGCGAGATATCGAAGAGCACGTCGAAGGTCTCTTACAGCACTGGACGCGCATCGAGGAGATGGCCGACGAGATCTCTCGCAAGCTTGACGAGACGGTATCGACAGGTAGCCGTCGATAGCAACGAGCCGGTCTGGACGCCGCAACCACGCCGTCATGTGACACCTCAGTACCTATTTCGTCAGCTGCCGAGTTCCGGCTGTGCGACAAGCGGCGTTAGTCAGCGCCCACTACGGTACGGCAAGCGCCGACCACATAGCGCGTCATTGCGTCCGATCCAACGTTGTGGTGCTTCAGAATACACCGAGCCATCTCGGGGTCGTCGATCTGCTGACTGTCCAGGTTCACCGACTGCTGGCCGGTCGCACTTTTCCCGGCAGCCAGGCCCAAGAGGACTGCACAAAGCATCACGGCGAGCAGCTGCCAACCATCAATCGTTTTCATAGCTTCGGCTCCGAATTTTTGGCATCATTTCAGGACATTTGGCCTTGGTGTTACGCGCTCGGGCTGGACCGCTTGTACCTGAGATGTGGTCGAAAGCTCTAGTCTTGGAGTGGATATGACCTGACCGGTTACGAGCGAGGTCTTTCATGTCGGCCGCAAGCGGCATCGCCCGGCTTACGCAGGATAACGGCCTCACCGAGGTCAGCCACAGAAAAAAGGGCGCGCAGCCAACTACCCGATCGCAGCGCGAGCAACCAGCACCGCAAAGACGAGCCTTAAACCAGCTCGGGTGCCGTCATCAGGCTCGGGGTGATCACCATGACCGGCAAGTTCTGGAACATCGACCTGGTGCGGGGTCGCCAAGCGCGCGACCGTCTACCTCGACGCACCGACGGCTCCGGTCAGATCGATTGGAACGAGATCGAGGTCGCGCTGATCGACACCGGCTACACGGAGCACCCCGTATTCGGCCCCTGGCAGGAGGGCGACAGCCCGTTCGTGCGAGTGGATGACGGGCTCAACTTGATCGAGCGCGGAAGGCGGCCCGTTGACCCGCTGGCTTACGAGGGCACGCCCGGCCATGGCACGCGCGTCGGGAGCGTTCTCTGCGGCAACCTGCCGGGGAGCTTCGTCGGCGTCGCGCCTGGGCTCCCCATCGTGCCCTACCGGGCGATCAACCACGTCGTGATCTATTCCAAGCAGGCTAGAAAGCACGTGGCTGAGGCGATTCGGCACGCCGTGCACATCAACGCCTGCGAGGTCATCTCGATGAGCATCGGTTTCCCGCAGATGAGCCTGTTCGGGCAACGGCACCTCGGCGAAGCGGTCGATCACGCTTACGACCACGGGATGATCCTGGTGGGTGCTGGCGGCCAAGTCGTTGATCGGGTGACTTACCCCGGCAAGTTCTCCCGCACCATCGGTGTCGGCGGGGTCCGCGACGACGGAACGGTGTGGTTCGAGTACGAGGAATCCATGGCGCAGCGCTCCATCGACGTGTGGGCGCCCGCCGACGACTTATTCCGGGCGAACAGCGTGCTGACCGACGGCTCCGTCAGCGCGGGCGATTACGGCACCGGCGACGGCACGTCCTACGCGACCGTCCACGTGGCCGCCGCTGCTGCGATGTGGCTGCGTCAGCACCAGGACCGGATCGACGATCTCTACCGAGAGCCCTGGCAGCGGGTGGAGG
>NZ_NRRL01000035.1 GCF_016583645.1 Rhodovibrio sodomensis
ATCAGGTTCGGCCAGTCGAACCAGCGCGCCAGATAGGCCGGGTCGAGGAACGGCGTCCAGATGCTGACCGAGCCGATCGCCGCCAGGGTGAGCGCGCCGAAGCCCCAGGCAAAGCGCTGCGCCTGGTGCCGCAGGCGGCCCTCGGTCTTCATCACCACCCAGGTGGCGCCCAACAGCGCGTCGCCGACCACGAGCGCGAAACCGGTCATCACGCTGAACACGCTGAGCCAGTCGAACCAGCCGCCGACGTAGGCCCGACCCTCGACCTCGATGCCCTGGACCAGCGCGCCCAAGGCCACGCCCTGGGCGAACGCGGCCAGGATCGAGCCGCCGGCGAACGCGGCCGACCAGAGGTGCTTGTGGCGCCGGCTGCGCCAGCGGAACTCGAACGCGACGCCGCGGAACACCAGCGCCAGCAGCATCGCGGTCAGCGGCGCGTAGAGCGCCGGCAGGATGGTCGCGTAGGCCAGCGGGAACACCGCGAACAGGCCGCCGCCGCCCAGGATCAGCCAGGTTTCGTTGCCGTCCCAGACCGGGGCGACCGAGTTCATCATCAAATCGCGGTCCTGCTCGCTCTCGACCAGCGGGTAGAGGATCCCCACCCCCAGGTCGAAGCCGTCGAGCAGGATGTAGGCCAGGACCGCCACCGCGATCAGCGCGGCCCAGATGGTTGCCGGATCGATCATGGCCCAGCGCTCCTATTCCGCGGGGAAGACCTTGTCGGGGGCGACCGAGGGGGCCGGTGTCAGCCCGGCCGCGCGGGTCGGTCCGCCGTCCGTCTCGGGCCCGCCGGTCACGTCGCCGGTGCGCGGCGGCTTCGCCATCAGGCGCAGGATGTACACCGTGCCCGCCCCGAACAGGGTGAAGTAGACGATGATGAACGCGACCAGCGAGGCCGCGACCGCCGGCGCGCCCACCGTGGAGGCGCTCTCCGCCGTCGTCATCAGGCCGTAGACGGTATAGGGCTGCCGGCCGACCTCGGTCGTGACCCAGCCGGCGAGCACCGCGACGAAGCCGGATGGCCCCATCGCCACGGCCGCGCGCTGCAGCCAGGTGTCGGCATAGAGTCGCCGGCGCAGCCGCTGCACCAGCGCCCAGCCGCCGACCGCGAGCATCGCCAGGCCCAGGGCCACCATGATCCGGAACGACCAGAACACCCAGGCGACCGGGGGCTGCTTGTCCTCCGGGAAGGCTTCCAGGCCCTTCACCTTGCCGTCCCAGTCGTGGGTCAGGATGTAGGAGCCGAGGTTGGGGATGCCGACCGACCAGCGGAGCTTGTCCGCCTGGTCGTCCGGGATGCCGAACAGGTAGAGCGGGGCGCCGTTCTCGTGGGTCTTGAAGTGTCCCTCCATCGCCGCGATCTTGGCCGGCTGGTGCTTCAGGGTATTCAGGCCGTGCAGGTCGCCGGCGACGATCTGCAGCGGCGTCACCACGATCGCCATCCACATCGCCATCGAGAACATGATCCTGGCACCCCGGTCGCGGCTGTTCTTCAGCAGATGCCAGGCGCCGACCCCGCCGACCACGAAGGCGGTCGTCAGGTAGGCGGCCAGCACCATGTGGACGAGGCGATAGGGGAAGGAGGGGTTGAAGATGATCGCCCACCAGTTCTCCGGCACGAACTGCCCGGCGTCGTTGATCGCGAAGCCGGCGGGCGTCTGCATCCAGCTGTTCACGCTCAGGATCCAGAAGGCGGAGGACAGCGTGCCGACGGCCACCATCGCGGTGGCGAACAGGTGCAGCTTCGGCCCCACCCGGTTGAAGCCGAACAGCATGATGCCGAGGAAGCCCGCCTCCAGGAAAAACGCGCTCAGCACCTCGTAGCCCATCAGCGGGCCGACGATCGGGCCGGCCTTGTCGGCGAAGCTGCTCCAGTTCGTGCCGAACTGGTAGGACATCACGATGCCCGAGACGACGCCCATGCCGAAGGCGACCGCGAAGATCTTCTTCCAGTAGGCGAACAGCGTCGCGTAGGCGTCGTCGCGGGTCCAGAACCACAGGCTTTCCAGCACCAGCAGGTAGCTGGCCAGGCCGATCGTGAAGGCTGGGAAGATGATGTGGAACGAGACGGTAAAGGCGAACTGGATGCGCGCCAGATCGAGCGCCGTGAGCGCGTCGAGCATCGATCCCTCCGAAGCGTCGACCGGGGTGCCGGAAAAGCTTTATTCTGACTATGAGGCTAAGCGCCGGCCCACAGCTTTCAATTCGTCTAATTTAGCCTGTGCGCATGTGTCCCAGATGCCGCGCGCCGCGGCGGCGCGGACGCCCGAAGGCGGCCCCGGCGGCCGGGCCGCGCACCGGCGTGGTGTGCGTTGTGAACATATTCCGGGCGGCCCGGCCGGCCTACCGGAGCCCGGTGCGGTGAATCCGCCCGGGTCGCCAAGCGGCGGGCCGGCTACAGCACGTCGTCGAGGGCGCGTTCGATGTCCTGGGCGTCTTCGATGGCGTGGGCCTCGTGGGAGCCCGAGATCGCGCGGACGTAGGTGCTGAGGTCGTCGCCGTGGCCGATTTCGAGGAACTCGGTGACGCCGTGGTCGGTCATGTACTCCACGCTTTCGCGCCACCGGATCGGTCGGGCGACCTGTTCGGCCAGGCGGTTGCGGATCTCGTCCGGGCTTTCCAGCGCGTAGGCGGTGACGTTGGAGACCAGCGGCAGCTTGGGCGGCGCCACCGGCAGGTCGGCCAGCGTCTCCTGCAGCTGCGCCACCGCCGGGTCCATCAGCGGGCAGTGCAGCGGCGGGATGCCGTCCAGGAACTGGGTCTCGCCGCCCTTCTTGGCGGCCGCTGCGACGAACGCTTCCACGGCCGTGCGCTCGCCGCTGACGGCGTGGCTGTCGGGCGCGTCGTCCCGGGCCAGCTCGCAGACGCCTTGCTTGCCGGCCGCCTCGGCGAGCGCCTTGACGGTCGCCAGGTCCAGGCCGTGGACCGTGCAGATCGCGCCCTTGGCCCGCGGGTAGGCGGACCAGACCGCGCGCGCCCGGGCGCGCAGCCACTTCGCCGCCTCGCCGGCGGACAGGGCGTCGACCGCCGCCAGCGCGGTCAGCTCGCCGCGGCCGTGACCGGCGACGAATTTCCCGGTCTCCGACAGCCAGAGGTCGCCCTGCGCCTCGAGCGCCTTCACCCCGGCGAGGCTGACCGCCAGCATCGCGGGGTCGGCGTTCTCGGGGTCGGCGAGCTCGTCTTCCGGGCCCTCGAAGATCAGTCGGGACAGTTCCTGGCCGAGCGCCTCGTCGATCTCCTGGAAGACGTAGCGCGCGGAGGGATAGGCCTGCACGTAATGCAGGCCCATGCCGATGGTCTCTGCCCCGCGGCCGGGGAAAATGAAGGCACGGGTCATGAAAGACCTCCTCTCGGGGGGAGCCGGGTCGGGGGCGCCGGGTGACGGCCGCCTGGCGCCAGACGGCTCGGGACCAGACGGCTCGGGACCAGACGGCTTGGTAGCGGGCGGCTTGGTAGCGGGCCGCCGAGAAACCGCGCGGCCCGGCGGCCCGGCGACCCGCGGCATGGGGCCGGTCGGCTCGCGGGCGTCGGCCGCGGCCGCGTTGCGAGGGCATGATGCCACGCTGCCGCGCGCTCGGCCATGTCGACGCGATTTCCGGCGGCCCCGGCGCGGCTCAGCCGGAATAGCGCCATCACCTGTGGGCGTTCTGCCCCCATCCTACACGGCTGAAGTGTCGGCCGCACGCCTGCCGTCCGTCACCGGTGCATGGGCGTTTCCCGTGGCGGCGGGCAGGACGTTGGGTCAGCGACTCCCGGAGCGGGCGCCGGACGCGTGGACGCGCGAGCCGCGGCACGGCCTGCTGCCGGCAAGCCTGGTGCGCGCGGCGCTGGCCGCCGGTCTGGTGGTCGATAGCATGACGGTCAACCGCCCCTTCGACTTGCGCGGTCGTCTGGGGCGCCGGCCGCGGGCACGCCATGCCGGCCGCCTTCGACGCCTGGCGCGCCCGCCGGGATGCGCGCGGCGGCTTTGGCCCGTCCAGCCTGGGCATCGGCCCGCACCAGCTGCGCGGCCGCGCGGGCCGGATCGCGGTGTGGCGCGACAGCGTACCGGAACCTCCGGCCCAGTGCCTGGCGGTGCCGGAACGCCGCGCGCCGCCGGTCATCGCGGAGGGCGTCCGCCGTCCGGGGCATGGTCGGCGCCCTCCGCCGCGCCCGCCGCCTTCTCCGCCTGGGCCGCGTCCGCCGGGGCGGGGCCCAGCCAGACGTCGATCGGCGCCTGCCGGCCGCGGATCGCCGTCGCCGGGCAGTGCACCAGGCCGGCCAGGTGCGCCCGCGCGGCTTCGGGGGCCTGCGCCACGACGGCGCCCGCGACGGCGAGGCCGACGCCGCGCTCCTTGGCGACCGCCATCAGCCGGCTGGCGAGGTTCACGGTATCGCCGGCGAGGGTCAGTTGGTGCTGTTGCCGGCCGCCCAGGCGCGCCACCTGGACCGGGCCGAATTGCAGCCCGATGCGCACCGGCAGGTCGAGCTGCGCCATGCGGGCCAGCAGCTCGCGCGCGCAGGCGAGCGCCCGGGCCGCGTCGTCGGGGCGCGGCCGCGGCACGCCGAACACCAGCATAGCGCCGTCGCCGGCAAAGTTGTCGACGTAGCCGCCGTGGCGGGCGGCGCCGTCCTCCAGCTCGGCATGCAGGCGGCGCATGGTGGCGACCGTGTCGCCGGGGCTGGCGGTTTCGCTGCGCGCGGTAAAGCCGACCATGTCGACGAACATCACCGCCGCCGGCAGGACCTGTCCCTCGAACGCCGGCCGGTCGGTGTTGGCGAGCGCCTCGGCCAGCGGCTGCGGCACGTAGTGCGCCAGCCGGCGGCGCTGCGCGTCGCCCAGCACCAGCCGGCCGCTCACCGCGGCCGCGGCGCCCAGCCCGCCGGCAGCGACCGGCACGGTGAGGTTGAGCCAGACCTGGCCCAGGCTGAACGCAGCCAGCGTCACGGCCACCCACGCGGCGGCCGGCAGCACCGCGGCGATGACCGCCAGCCGTGCCGGGCGCAGCCGGGCGGCGTGCCAGCTGAGCAGGCCGACGGCGAACACCGCCGCCATCTCCGCCAGGGTGGTGCCCGGCCCATGGGCGAGGAAGCCGCCGCCCAGCAGGTTGGCGGTGATCGTGGCGAACGCTTCCACCCCCGGCATCGCGGGGTCGAACGGGGTGACGAAGGTATCGCCCGCGCTGGTCGCGGTGGCGCCCAGCCAGATCACCCGGCCGCGCACGTCCGCCAGGTTGAAGGCGCCGCGCAGCACGTCGATCAGCGGCAGCGTCGGGAAGCTGCCGCCGGGGCCGTAGAAGTTGGCCGTCCAGCGCCCCCGCGGCCCAAGCGGTATCCGCCGGGCGCCGAGCCGGACCGCCGTCGGCAGGTCGACCGCCAGGTCGCGCCGGTCCAGGCCGTGGTAACCGGCCGCCGCCAGCAGCGCGAGACCGGGCAGCGCGCCGTCGTCGGACAGCCGGATCGCCGGGTGCATCCCGGTCAAGCCGCCGTCCGGTCCGAGCGCCACGTTGACGTGGCCGAGACCGGCCGCCGCCTTGGCCAGCATTCGGATCGGCGTCAGCAGCGCGTCCGGCCGGGGCGGCGCCGACGCGCCGGCGGCCCGGCGCAGCGGCACGGTGTGGCCGGCAAGGTCGGCCGGCGGCGGCCCCGCCGCCGCGCCGTCCAGGGTTCCGGCGACCGGCAGCAGGGTGCGCCCGCTGGCACGCAGGGCGTCCGCCAGCGCGGCGTCCGCCGCCGGGTCGCGGGCCGGTTCCGCCATCAATAGGTCGACCGCGATCACCGCGGCGCCGGCCTGGCTCAGCCGCCGGTTCGCGGTACCCAGCCGGTCGCGCGGCACCGGCCAGCCGCCGGCGGCGGCGACGGTCGCGTCGTCGATCGCCACGATTGTCACCGGCGCCTCGGGGAGCCGCGGGCCGCGGAGGCCGTAGCGCCAGGTCAGGGTGTCGCTTTCCAGGCCGGCCACGCGCGGCACCTCGCGCACCGCGGGGTAGGCCAGCGCCAGCAGCAGGAACGCCACGGCGGCCAGAACCGCGCGGCCCCGCATCACCGCGCCTCCCGCCCGCGCGCGGGCGTCACGGCAGGGTCGTGGCGGCCAGCACCCGGTCGACCCGTGCCTGCCTCCACCGCTTGACCTCGCCGGGTGGTTCGCCTGCCGGCACGTCGGTGCCGTCGCCGGCGGCGAGCGTGACCGAGCGTTCGCGGGCGCGCACATCGACCCGGCCGGAAACGACGAAGACCGCCGTCGCACCTTCCGCGTCCAAGGCGACCACCCATTCGGTGGAGCGGGCGGCGGCGACCGCGCTGCGGGTCTCCACCTCGAAGCTGCGCCAGGCGCTGGCCGGCGCGGTCACCAGGCGAAGGATGCCGCGCAGCAGCCGGATCGCGGCGTTACCGCGGGTCGGCGCGAACGCGTCGACCGCGGCCTGGCTGTCGGCGCCGAGGGTAAGCTTCGAGCCGTCGGTAAAACGCACCGCGAGCTTGGCATCGGCCAGCGTGCGCAGGGTCTCGCCCCGGTGCACCCGGGCGCCCAGCGTCAGCGCCCGCGGCGTGGCGTCGGTCCAGGCGCTCGCCGGGCCGGTCAGGCCGGTCACGGTGCCGACGGCGTCGGTCTGCGCGGCGGCCGGCCCAGTGGCGAGCCACACGGCGGCGGGCAGCACGGCGGCGAACGCGGCGGCCAGGAAAGTGCGCATCGGCACGGCCTTTCGGGGCACGCTCCCGTCGATGTGGCGGGAACAACGGCTGAGCTTATCACATCCGCAGTCCCGGCGCTGCGGGCCCGGACGCGCCCGTCGGGCTTAGTCCGAACGCACCAGTGCGGGCGTGCCGACGCCTCGATCCGGGGCCTCCGCCGGCTTGGCGAACGCCTGTTTCCGCGCGGCCGCGCGCAGCCGGGCGGCGATCTCCGGCTCCTGCCGGTCGAGCTTCCGCAGCGCCCTGCGGGTCAGCAGCAGCACCCGGCAGAAACTGACCGCCACGACCTGGGCCGGCACCGGGTCGGCGAGACCGAGCAGGGCGCGCGTGCCGACGACATCGCCGGGGTGCAGCCAGACGGTGGCGTGGTCGTCGCGCCGTTCGGCGACGCCGCTTGCCAGGATGCACAGGCTGCGCGCCTGCCGGCCGGCGCGCCCGGGCCGGTCCGGGCGCACCGGCGGGTCGCCCGGGAACACCAGCCGGGGCGTCAGGTAGCCGACCAGCCGGTCCTTCTGATCGCCGTCCAGCGGATCGAGCAGGGCGACGTCGTCGAGCAGCGCCCGCGGCGACAGGCCGGGGTCCAGGTCGGGCAGCGCGCGGCGCAGCTGGCGCCGGCGCGCCTCCAGGTCCCGGACCAGCCAGCCGTGCAGCTCCGCGCCGATCACCCCGGCGTTGTGCAGCTGGTCGTACTGCGCCCGCTCCCGTCTGGCCGCGGCGCGCAGCAGCAGCAGGGTCTCCAGCCGTTCGGTGAACACGGGATACTGCTCGCCGATCGCACGGATCTGCGCGCGCACCATCTGCCGGCGTTCGGCCAGAAGCTGGCCCAGGTTGGCGGCGGCGTCCTCGCCGATCATCTGGGCCAGCGGATTGGGCACGAAGCGTTCGAGGTCGCGCAGCGCGTTCTCGGTCTCGAGCAGAACCGTCAGCCGCAGCCCGAGCTGCTGGCGCAGCGGCCGGTCGATCCCGACGGCGCGCTGCAGCAGAGCGGCGGCGATCAGCGGCCGCGGCACCCGCGCGGCCGCGTCCACGGCGCGCTGGTAGCCCTTGCGCCCGCCGGTCCGGGCGGCATCGCCGATCCGCTCGGCGGTGGTGCGCAGGCGTCGGGTTTCCGCGGCGCCCACCGCGCCGGCCTCGAACGCGTCCTGGAAGTGCTGACTTTCCTGCGTGCACAGGATGGTCAGGCCGAGCTCCAGACGCTTGTGGAACGGGATGTCGACGCCCTGCGTTTCCTCCAGCGTGCGGCGCAGCTGACCCTCGTAGACGTCGCGCATGTCTTCGGCGGCCTGCGGATCGATCGCGCGCTCGGCGGCCAGTTCGTGGACGTGCTGGCGGATCTCCTCCAGGGTGCCGGCAACGACCTTCTCGCGCAGCGCCAGGTCGCCGGCGGACAGGCGGTCCAGGCCCAGCCGCCGGGTCAGCCAGGACAGGCTGGCGGCGTTGACCAGCAGGGTCAGGAAGACGAAGCCGCAGGCGACCCCGGCCACGGCGGTGCGGTCGGCTTCCGGCAGCGCGGTCACCTCGGCGAGCGAGAACGCCAGCAACAGCGTCACCGCCCCGCGCACACCGCCCCACCAGGCCAGCGTCTTCTGCCCGCCGGTCATCGGCTGCGCCAGGCCGAGCAGGCTGAACCCCGGCAACAGCCCGAACAGGATCGCCGCCCGGGCCAGGAACGCCCCCGCGAACGCGGCGACCAGCAAGAGGGCGTGCGACCAGTGCAGGGTGATCAACAGCGCCGGCGCGAGCGCGGCTGCGATCAGCAGCACCAGCGTGTTCGCCCAGAAGCCGATCTGCGACCACACGGTCGCGACGTTGCGCCAGTTGCCCGGGCCCATGCGCACCTGGCCCGAAACGGTGGTGGTCAGGCCCGCGCACACCGCTGCCACCACCCCGGACGCGCCGAGCCCGACGTCCGCCAGCAGGTAGGCGCCGTAGGCCAGCGCCACGGTCATCGAGGTCTCCGCGACCGGCGAGCCGCCCAGCAGCGGATACAGCCGGCTGACCGTCCAGGCGGCCGCGATCCCGGCCGCGGCCCCCATGACCACGTCGTACAGAAAGGCGAGCACGACCCCGCCGGGCGACACCGCCGCCTCCGCCCCGGCGAGCGCGACCAGCACGGTGAACAGCGCGATCGCCGCCGCGTCGTTCAGCAGGCTTTCGCCTTCCAGGATCACCAGAAGCCGGCGTGGCGCGCCGATCTCCTTGAAGGTGGAGACGACCGCGGACGGGTCGGTGGTCGAGATCGCGGCTCCCAGCAGGAGGCAGAGCACCAGGCTGAACGAGGAGAATGCCCAGACCGACAGCCCGATCAGGCCGGTCGCGAGCACGACCGCGACCACCGCCATCAGAAGCACGATCAGCGCGTCGTCCATCAGCCGGCGGACGTTCACCGCGAGCGCCATCTCGAACAGCAGCGGCGGCAGGAACAACAGCAGCAGCGCCTGACTGTCGAGCGCGATCTGCTCCACGATCCAGGCGTCGTAGGCGTCCAGGAACCGGGTCGGGGTGTCGATCTGGAAGATCAGCGGCAGGCACCCGACGGTCAGGCCGGCCACCGACACGACCACCGGCAGCGGGACCCCCACGCGCTTCGCCGCCGGGACCGCCAGCGCGATCAGGGCGAGCACGGCGCTGGTGGCGACGACGATAAAGGCGGTCACGGTCATGGCGGCGACTATAGCGGAGATTGACGCGCGTGCAGATGGGACGACTTTCGGCAACAGACTGTTGCTGAAACAACCGCTGGCTTGCAAAGCCGGTGCCGACACGCATTTGCTGGGACTGGCGGGCGTTTGAAGCGCGCCGCGCGGCCGCGCGCAGCCAACCGCCTGCCGAGCCCAGCTTCCCCAACCACCCGAGACGAGCCGTAGTTCGATGACCCAGACGCCGGCCAGCGGGATCGTGCGCCTGGATGGGGCGCAGCTTTCCTACCCCTCCCCGGAAGGCGAAATCGCGATCCTCCAGGGCATCGACCTGTCGGTGCGCGCCGGGGAGATCGTCGCGGTGACCGGGCCATCGGGCTCCGGCAAGTCGTCGCTGATCGCGCTGATCGGCGGGCTGGAGCAGGCGACCGGGGGCACCGTCCAGGTGCTGGACACCGACCTGGGCGCGGCGGACGAAGCGACCCGCACCCGCCTGCGCCGGCACAACATCGGCGTGGTGTTCCAGGCCTATCACCTGGTGCCCGCGATGACCGCCCGGCAGAACACGGCGCTGCCGCTGATCCTGTCCGGCGCCCCGGATGCCCAGGCGCAGGCGGCGACCATGCTGGAGCGGGTCGGCCTGAGCCAACGGCTGGACCACCGGCCGAGCCAGCTGTCCGGCGGCGAGCAGCAGCGGGTCGCGATCGCGCGTGCCTTCGTCGCCTCGCCCCGGCTGATCCTGGCGGACGAGCCGACCGGCAACCTGGACCGGCGCACCGGCAACAGCATCGTGGCCACGATGTTCGATCTGTGCCGCAAGACCGACGCCGCGATGCTGCTGGTTACCCACGACGAGCGCTGGCCGGCCAGTGCGACCGGGTGCTGGCGATCGACGACGGTCAGGTGGTCGGCTGAGATGAAGCGCCTGCCCGACAACGCTTACGCCCAGGACCTGCATCCCGGCACGCTGTGGACGCTGCTCAAGGCCGAGCTGGCGGCCGGGGTGTTCGGTCTGCGCCTGTTCGTCGCCGCCGTGGCGGTCGCGGCCGGGATGCTCGGCACCGTCTGGCTGCTGGCCGACGGACTGACGGGCGCGCTGGCGGACAACGGCAAGCGGATGCTGGGCGGCGACGTCGCGGTCGGGGTGATCAACCGCCCGCTCGGCGACGACACGCTGCGCCAGCTCGGCGAGCTCGGCCAGGTGTCGGAAGTCGTCGAGCTGCGCACCAGCGCGCGGTCGGAGGCGTTGCGCGCGGCGGTCGAGCTGAAGGCGGTCGACGGGCGCTACCCGCTGTATGGCGAGGTCGAGCTGAACGGTGCCGACAGCCTGCAGGCCGCCCTGGCGACCCGCGACGGCCGGCCGGGCGCGGTCGCGGCGCCGGCGCTGCTGCAGCGTCTGGGCATCCAGATCGGCGATACGCTGCGCTTGGGCAGCCAGGCGTTCACCGTGCGCGCGACGCTGATGCACGAGCCGGACCGGCTGGCATCCGGCGGGTTCATGATCGGTCCGCGCGTGATGGTCGCGCGCGACCGGCTGGACGCCGCCGGCCTGACCGGGCGCGGCACGCTCGCCGAGTACGTCTACCGCCTGCGCCTGCCGGCCGGCACCGACGTCGGCGCGGCGGTCGAACGGCTGAACGCGCTGGAGCCTGCGCGCGGCTGGGACCTGGAACGCCCGCGCGATGTCGGCGATCGGGTGCGCCGGGTGGCGGAGCGCACCACCACCTTCCTGGGCGTGGCGGGACTGGTCGCCCTGGCGATCGGCCTGTCCGGCGCCTGGACGGCGGCCACCGTCTGGGTCCAGCGGCGCGGCCGGACGATCGCGCTATATCGGCTGTCGGGCGCGACCGCCGGGCTGGTGACCGCGCTGCATGCGTCGATCATCGCGGTGGCGGCCGTGCTGGCGCTGGCGCTCGGCATGGCGATCGCGTTCGGCGTCGTCTGGTTTCTGATGGACCTGATCGCCGGACGCCTGCACCTGTCTTGGCGGTTGCTCGACCTCGCCGGGCCGGCCGCGCAGGTGGTGGCGACCCTGGCACTGGGACTGCTCGGGGCCAGTGCCGCGGCACTATCGGCGGCCGCGCGGACGCCGCCCGGGGCCGCGATGCGCGGCGGCGAGGCATCGGTCGATCCGCACAGCCGCCACGTCGCGCTGGGCGCGCTCGGCGTGTTGGCGGCGCTGGCGCTGGCGGTGGTCAGCCTGCCGCAACCCTACCTGGCCGCGACCGCGGCGGCCGGACTGGCCGGCGCGGCGGCGGCGCTCGGCATCGCTGGCTGGCTGCTGGCCCTGCTCGCGACCCGGCGCAACCCGCGCAGCTTCTTGGGATTGGTCGCGCGCCAGGGGCTGGCGGTGCCGGGCGCCGCGGCGACCAAGGCCCTGGCGCTCGGCATCGGAATCGCCGGTATCACCGCCGTGATCGCCGCGCAGAATTCGCTCGAGGGGTCGCTGCGCTCCGACCTGCCGACGCGCGCGCCGGACCTGGTGCTGATCGACGTGCAGCCGGATCAGGTCGGGTGGATCCGGGACCGGGTGGCGCGCGACAGCGGCCTGGGCCGGCTGGAAGCGACACCGTTCATGCGCGCGCGCATCCTGGAAGTGAACGGCCAGCCGGCCGAGGCCGCGCTCGTCGACAAGAGCGAGCGCTGGGTGATCGAAGGCGACCGCAGCTTTTCCTGGTCGGCCGGGCCGAACGGCGACCCGATCATGCAAGGCGCTTGGTGGTCCGAGGACTACGCCGGCCCGCCGCTGATTTCCGCCCAGGAGGACGTGGCGGAAGCGTTCGGCCTGTCGCCGGGCGCGACCATCACCTACAGCGTGCTGGGCCGGACCTTTACCAGCGAGGTCGTCAACATCCGGCAAGAACGCTACCGCTCCTACCGGCCGGACTACCTGCTGGTCGCCTCGCCGCAGCCGTTCCGGGAGGCGCCGCACAGCTGGATCGTGACGCTGAAGGGCGTGGGCGAGAACGCCGACGACGCGGTTGACGAGCTGATGCGCGATCTCGCCGCGAGCGCGCCCAACGTGACCAGCATCGACGTGCGCCGGATCGTCGATCAGATCACCGCGGTGATCGACGGCGCGATCCTGGGCTCGCTCGCGGTCGCGGCGACCCTGCTGCTGGCGGGGGCGCTCACCCTGGCGGCGGCGGTCACGGCCGACGTCGACGCGCGCCGGCGGGAAGCGCTGGCGTTCACCCTGATCGGCGCGTCGCGGCGGGAGATCGCCGCCGCCCGGCTGATCGAGGCGGCGGCGATCGGCGTCCTGGCCGCGATCCTGGGTGGCGCGGCCGGGCTGCTGGGCGGCCGCTGGCTGGCGGACGAGGCGCTGCGGGTCGACTGGGAGCCGGGGCTGCTCGCCGTCCTGCTGCCGGGCGCGCTGGGGATCGTCGCGGCGGTGGCCGCGGGGCTCGCCGGCGGCATCGGCGCGGTGCCGCGTGGGCGCGGTCAGCTGGTCCGGCAGCTGAGCAATTAGCTACATTCCTGGTCGAAATCGTGGCACGGACTGGATACCCTCAATTTTGGCCCCATTTTTCAAGGCTGTCCGCGGGACGGCTGAGCGAGGCGACGCAGATGACGGCGAACGCGTTGATCCGGACGGCCGCGGCGGCCGTGGCCGCGGCGTTGCTGCTGGCGGTTCCGGCGCGCGCCCAGGACGGCGGCGCGCTGATCGAGGTCGCCCCGGCGGAAACCCGGTCGATCCTGAACATCGTGCGTGTCTCCGGCACCGTGGTGGCGCCGCGTACCTCGCAGCTGTCGACCTCGCTTGGCGGGCTGGTGCAGGAGGTCACGGTCGATCTGGGTGCCCGCGTCGCGCCGGGCGACCCGGTGGTGGCGCTGGACGACGCGCTGGCCCGGCACGACCTGACCCGCGCCCGTGCCGCCGTTGCCGAAGCCCAGGCCGAGCTGGCCGACGCCCGCCAGCGCGTCGAGCGGGCGGAGCAGCTGGCCCGGACCAACAACATTCCGGAGAGCGAGCTGGATACGCGCCGGGCCGAGGCGCGCCGCGCCGCCGCCTCGGTCGACCGGCTGCAGGCCGAAGCCGCGGCGGCCCGGGAGCGGCTGAACCAGCACACGATCGACGCGCCGTTCGCCGGCGTGGTCACCCAGCGGGTGATCGAGCCGGGCGAGTGGGTCTCCCCCGGCGAGACGCTGGTCGAGGTCAGCGCGGTCGACCGCCTGTACGTCGATCTGGCGGTGCCGCAGGCCTACTTCCCGGACCTCGGCGACGGCGCGCCGATCTACCTCGGCTTTGAGGCGCTGCCCGGCCGCAGCGTGCGGGCAAGCATCGCGGCCCGCGTGCCGCGCAGCGATCCCATCCAGCGCACCTTTACCCTGCGCGTGCGCCCGGAGGCCGACGCGCCGCTGCCGCTGGCGCCCGGCATGTCGGCCCAGGCGGAGATCCAGCTAGCGACCGGCCAGCGCGGTGTCGCCATTCCGCGCGGGGCGGTGATCCGCTACCCGGACGGACGGACCACCGTGTGGACGCTGGACGACAGCGGCGAACGGCTGCGCGCGCGGGAGGTGCAGGTCACGCTCGGCCGCGCGTTCTCCGGTTTCGTGCAGGTCAAGTCGGGTCTGCAAGCCGGTCGGCAGGTGGTGACCCGGGGCAACGAGACGCTGCGCCCCGGACAGCCGGTCCGCCTGGCGGAGTCCGGCAGCTGATGATCCGGGCCCGAACCGCCAGGCCCGACGCGTCGGGGACGCACGCCTAAATGTTCGACGCCATTGTCCGCCGCGGCATCCTGGTAACCGTCGCCGTGCTGATCGTGTGCGTGATCGGGGTCGCGGCGGCGCTGCGCATTCCGGTCCAGATGATCCCGGACCTGGAGGTGCGGACGATCACGGTGCGCACCAGCTGGGCCGGCGCCACGCCGCAGGACATCGAGAAGGAAATCCTGATCGAGCAGGAGCAGTTCCTGCGTCAGGTGCCCAACCTGGAGCGGCTGAGCGCGCGCGCCGAGACCGGCCAGGCGCGCGTCGAGATGGAGTTCCCCTACGACGTCGATATCACCGAGACGCTGATTCAGGTGAACAACGCCCTGAACCAGGTCCCCGACTACCCGGAGAACGTCGACCAGCCGCGGGTCTATGCGACCTCGTTCTCCTCCAACTCGTTCATGTACTTCAATGTCGCGCCGGTCGATGGCAACCCGCGCGGGCTCGACATGGCGATGATGCGTGACTTCATCGACGACAACGTGCGCACCCGCATGGAGACCGTCTCCGGGGTTTCGGGCGTGTCGCTGTGGGGCGGGGCCGCGCGGCAGGTCCAGGTGATGCTGGATCCGAACAAGCTTGCCGACCGCGACATCACCCTGACCCAGGTGCGCGACGCCCTGCGTCAGCGCAACCAGGACGTCTCCGGCGGCGAGGTGTCGAGCGGCAAGCGCCGGTACCTGCTGCGCACGGTCGGGCGGTTCGGCGACATCGGGAACATCGAACAGCTGGTCGTGCGCCGCTCGGGCGACAGCGTCACGCGCCTGGGCGATCTCGCGGAAGTCAGCTTCGGCCACGCCGAACTGGACGGCTATTCCAGGGTCAACACCCGGCCGGTCCTGACGCTTGCGGTGCGCCGTGAGGCCGGGTCGAACGTGATCGACATCAAGTACGCCATGATCGACGAGATGCAGTCGATCAACCAACAGGTTCTGCGCCCGGCCGGCATGGAAATGCAGCTGATGGCGGAGGACGCCGGCTACGTCGAGGCGTCGCTCAAGAACGTCTGGCAGAACCTGGCGATCGGCGCCGTGCTGGCGACCGCGATCATGTTCGCCTTCCTGCGCTCGACCAGGGCGACGGCGGTGGGCGTGGTCGGCATCCCGATCTGTACCATCGCGGCCTTCCTCGGGCTGATGCTGATGGGTCGGACGATCAACGTGATCTCGCTCGCCGGGGTGGCGTTCGCCATCGGCATGACCCTGGACAACGCGATCGTGGTGCTGGAGAGCATCGACCTGGAACGCCGACGCGGGATGGACCGCCTGCGCGCGGCGGTGAACGGCGTGCGCAAGGTCTGGCCGGCGGTGGTCGCCTCCACCCTCACCACCGTGCTGGTGTTCGTGCCGATCGTGTTCATCGAGGAGCAGGCCGGCCAGCTCTATTCCGACGTCGCGATCGCGGTGTCGGCGGCAATCCTGGCGTCCATGCTGGTCGCGATCACGATCGTGCCGACCGCCAGCGCCCGGATCGAGTTCCGTCGTGGCCGCGGCCTGACCCACGGACCGGACCTGCGCGGACCGGAGGAGGGCCGGATCGCCAAGGCGGTCGGCTGGCTGACCCAGGGCCGGGTCCGGCCGCTCGCCACGATCGCGATCAGCATCGGCGTCAGCGGCTTCATCATCTTCGCGCTGACCCCGCCGGCCGCCTACCTGCCGGAGGGCGAGGAGCCGAAGACCTTCGCCTCGATGAGCGCGCCGCCGGGCTACAACCTGGAGACGATGCGCGAAATCGGCATGGATCTGGAAACCTACTTCATGCCGTTCGTCGGCGACGATCCGGCGCGGTTCGACCGCGGCGAGACCGAGGTGCCGGCGATGAAGTACTTCAACATGCGGATCGAGTCGTCGCGCGTGCGGATCATCACGGAATCGGCCGACCCCGACCACATCGAGCCGCTGATGGACGCGCTGACGGCGAAGTTCCGCGAATACCCGGGCATGCGCGCGTTCGCGGCGCGCGGGTCGATCATCACCTCCAACGACGGCGGTACGCGCTCGGTCAACCTGGACATTTCGGGCCCGAACCTGGCCGACGTCTACCAGGTCGCCTCCGACGCCTACGCCCGGGCGCAGGAGATTTTCGACAACCCGCGGGTCCAGGCGCAGCCAAGCACCCTAAGCCTCTCGCAGCCGCTGGTGGAAGTCCGGCCCAACTGCGACCGGGCGGCCGAGCTTGGCCTGGACGCCGAGCAGATCGGCTTCACGGTCGCGGCGATGACCGACGGGGCGTTCGTCGACGAGTTCTTCCGCGACGACGAAAAGATCGACATCTACTTCTATGGCCCCGACGGCAAGAACGCCGATCTGTCGGGCCTGGACAGCGTGCCGATCTACACGCCCGCCGGCGGGGTCGTGCCGCTGGGTACGACCGCCTCGATCGTGGAGACGGTCGATACCAACACGATCCGCCGGATCGACGGCCGGCGGACCGTGACTTTGAACGTCATCCCGCCGGAAGGTGTGCCGCTCGAGGTCGGCGTGCAGAAGGTGCGCGAGGACCTGGTCGGCTACCTGCAGGCCGGCGGGCAGGTGCCGCAGTCGGTCCGGATCGACATCTCCGGCGCCAGCGACCAGCTGCAGGCGACGCAGGAGGCGATCGCCAACAACTACGTGATCGCGGTGGCGATCGTGTACCTGCTGCTGGTGGCGATCTTCCGCCACTGGGGCTATCCGCTGTTGATCATGACCACGATCCCGCTGGGCGCGGCGGGCGGCATCGTCGGCCTGCAGCTGTTGAACCTGGTGGGGAGCCAGCTGCCGCTGCTGGGCCTGCAGGCGATCAATCAGCCGTTCGACATGATTTCCATGCTGGGCTTCCTGATCCTGATGGGCACGGTGGTGAACAACCCGATCCTGATCGTGCACCGGGCGATGGAGAACGTCCGCGACGAGACGATGGCCGCGCGCGCGGCGGTGCAGGAAGCCGTCGCCTCGCGCCTGCGGCCGATCGCGATGACCACGCTGACCACCCTGTTCGGTCTGCTGCCGCTGGTGGTGATCCCGGGCGAGGGCACGGAACTGTACCGCGGCGTGGGCGCGATCGTGCTGTTCGGCATCCTGGGCGCGATGATCGTCTCGCTGACCTTCCTGCCGGCGCTGACCGCCCTGGTCCTGAGCCTGGGCGAGGACCGGCAGTCCCGCGCGGTCACGGCCGCCGCCAGCGCGGCCGGCCGGCCGGCGGAGTAGGCGGCGGCCTCCGGGACGGGCGGCCCAAGTGCCGGCGGCCCAGCCCGGTGGATCAGCCGCGCTGGACGGCGTGGGCGAGTTGCAGGCTTTGCTGCGCCTTGCCGGCAATCGCCGGCCAGTCGGCGCCGGCGATCTCGGCCCGCGGGGCGATGCGCGAACTGCCGACCGCAAGCACGTTACCCAGGTGCAGGTAATCGGCCATGTTGCTGTCGTCGATCCCGCCGGTCGGCCAGAAGGTCAGGTCCGGCAGCGGCTCGGCGACGCTGCGCAGCAGCGCCGGGCCGCCCAGCGTCTGTGCGGGAAACAGCTTCTGGACACGCGCGCCGGCTTCGCGCGCCCGCATCATCTCCGACGCCGTGGCGACACCGGGGATCAGCGGCAGACCGACCTCGCCGGCGGCGGTCAGCAGGTCCGGCGTGTGGCCCGGCGCGACGGCGAAGCCGGCGCCGGCCTCGCGGGCCTGGCGGAGATGCTCGGCCGTGGCGACCGTGCCGACGCCGACGACCGCCTGCGGCACCGCCTCCGCCATCGCTCTCAGGGCGTCGAGACCGGCGGGCGTGCGCAGCGTCACCTCGAACACCCGCACGCCGGCGTTCCACAGCGTTTCCGCGAGCGCCGGGGCGCGGTCCGCGTCGTCGATCGTCAGCACCGGCGCGACCGGGGCCGCGCGCAGGGCGCTCAGCAGGCTGTCGGGGATCGGGGGCAGGGTCATCACGTGGTGTCCGCACCGTTGCGCGCCGCCGGCTTGGCCGGGTCGCGCGGGGTCAGATCGGATATGTCGGGCGCCTGGAAGTCGCCGCGCGGCACGATCGTGCCCTTATGGCCGATCACGACCGCGGCCAGCCGGTTGCCCGCCGCCGCCGCGGCATCGACCGTGGCGCCGGCGCGCGTCGCCGCGAGGAAGCCTGCGTTGAAGGAATCCCCGGCGGCGGAGGTATCGACCGGGTTGGCGACCGTCACCCCGGCGACGTGGCGCCAGCGGCCTTCGGTGTAGAGCCCGGCGCCGTCCGCGCCCTGCTTGATCACGACCGTCTGGGCGCCGCGCCGGGCGAACCGCTGGGCGGCCTGCTCCGGCGCGCGGTCGGCGTAGACCGCCTGGCAGTCCTCCCAGCTCGGCATCACGGTGTCCGCGATCGCGGTCATTCGGTCGTAGGCGTCTCCGGCGGCGGCCGTGGACGGCCAGCAGCGCGACCGGTGGTTGGTGTCGAACGCCACCGACAGCCCGCGCCCGCGCGCGTCTTCGCACAGGTGGTAGAGCTGCCGGCGCTGGCCGTCGTCGAACAGCGACAGCGTGATGCCGGACAGGTAGATCACCGCGAACCGGTCCAGCTCGGCCCGCAGCCGGTCCAGCACGCCGTCGGTGATCATCGTGCGCACCGGCGCGTTCCAGCGCCAGTAGGCGAAGCTGCGCTCGCCGTTCGCGTCGGTCTGGATGGCGTACAGGCCCGGCTGGGCGCCGGCCTTGCGGGCGGTCAGGTCGGTCTCCACGCCCTCCTGGTTCCAAGCACGGACCATCTCCTCGGAATAGACGTCGTCGCCCAGCTGGGTGACGTAGGCGACCGGCACGCCAAGCCGTGCGAGGTAGACGCTGGTGTTGAGCGTGTCCCCACCGTAGCCCCGGCGCATCCAGCCCTGGCCCAGGCCGTCGCCGGCTGCCGGTCCGTGGTCGATCAGTTCGACCATGCATTCGCCGATCGCGGCGATCGCGCCCGTGTCGGCCATCAGGACCCGGCTCCCGGCAGCCCCGGAGCGGTCCCGACGGCGCGGTCGCCGGCGTGGGCGGACGGGGCGGCCTCGATCAAGTGTCCGGCGGGCGCGGATGGCAGGGTCATGAGCTCGAAACTCCTGTCCAGGGACCGCTTGGGTCTGCTTGCAATGCCGGACGCGGCGCTGCGACCGTGGCGGCGGACTCGCCGGCCGACGTCATGCGGCCGGGCGCGCTCTTGATCCGGCCCAGCCGTTCGTCGAACGCGGGCGCGGCGCGCAGCGCCCGCGCAAGCTGGACCAGCCGGCTCGACATCCGTGTGTGGAGAAATGTGTCCTCGATCCCCGGCACCGCTCGATCCCCCGCACCGCTCGATCCCAGGCGGCGGCGCCCGGCCGCGGCGCCCGGCGGCGGCGCACGATGGCGGCTGGCCCGATAGACCGAGGCCGATCCGTCCAGTCGGCTTTTAGGAAAACGACACACGACCGCTTTAGGCAAGCCCTGTGCCGGGATCGTGTAAGAATTTGTAGTATCGCAGCGCAGCACGCGGGCATGCGGGTCGACGCCGCCGACCCGGCACGCCGCGCCGTTCGATCACGACGGTTGTCGGCCAACCGGCCCGCCAGCCACCCAAACGCAAAGCGCCGCATCGCGGGGGCGATGCGGCGCCTGGGCGGTGGGCGGCCGATCGCGGATCGGCGCGCGCGGACGGCGTGGGCGGTTAGACCGACAGACCGTAGGCGATCAGCGCGGCGATCAGCAGCGCCAGACTGCCGCCGACCATGCAGGCGCGGGGGTTGGCGCTCGTTGCCAGATTGCAGGCCGCCTTACTGCGCACGCTGATCGGGGTCCTCCAGCATCGTCTCCGAACGGCGGGTCGCCGCTGTTCATCCTGTACACTACTGCAGATGAGAGTGGCTTGCAACTGCGACAAGGGGCGTCGCGACCAGGCGCGCCCTGGAGCTACATGCTTGATGGCCGAACCGGCCTTCGGGCCGAATGTAGCCCCAACTTGTTGAAAAGAGCGCAAGATTCAGCTGAAAGGTGATTTCACCCTTCAGCATCTTGCCCTAGAATGGCTCCATCCAGGGGCGCAGATCCAGTTCGTGGGTCCAGGCGCTGCGCGGCTGCTGGTGCAGCTGCCAGTAGGTTTCCGCGATCCCCTCCGGCTTCAAGAGGGCGTCCTCGCCGCGCTCCGCCTCGGAATAGTTGGCGCCGCGGGCTTCGTTCTGGATCTGCCCGTCGATGATGGTGTGCGCGACGTGCACGCCCTGCGGGCCGACCTCGCGCGCCATCGACTGCGCCAGCGCCCGCAGGCCGAACTTCGGCACCGCCAGGTTGGCGAACCCCTTGCCGCCGCGCAGCGCGGCCGTGGCCCCGGTCAGGATCAGCGTGCCCCGGCCGGCCGGGACCATCCGCTTGAGCGCCGCCTGGCCGACGTTGAGCCCGCCCAGGCAGCCGACCCGCCAGCAGCGCTCGAACTCGCCGGGATCGATCTCCAGCACGCGCGACGGGCGGAACGCGCCGGCGTTGAACACGACCAGGTCCGGCGGGCCGAGGTTGCGGTCGACCGCCTCGAACAGCGCGGTCACGGAATCCGCGTCGGCGACGTCGCATTCGTAGGCGCGCCCGCCGATCTCCCGGGCGAGCGGCTCCAGTTCGCCGCGGCTGCGCCGGGCGGCAACCACGGTCATCCCGCCTTCGGCAAACCGGCGGCACAGCGCGCTGCCCAGTCCGGGGCCCGCGCCCACGACGACGGCGACGGTCATGGCAATCCTCCTGATACCTGATCCGGGGTGTCGGCTCCGGGATCTCGCCCATGAACCGATTCATGGGCGAAGTTGGGATGCCCTGGCGTGCACGGCAAGCGCGTGCGGCCGGGTTCACGCAGGCGTCTCAGCGGCGCTATAGTCGCCGGGCAGAACGCGCCCGCGGCCTCGCCGCCGCGTGAACACGATCAGGAGTACGACGATGAGCCCCGATGCCAGCCGCACCGCCGCGCCACAGCTGCAGGACGCCGCGCTGTTCCGACAGCAGGCCTACATCGACGGTGCCTGGGCGGACGCCGACGGCGGCGGCACCTTCGAGGTCACCAACCCGGCCGACGGGCGGGTGATCGGCACCGTGCCCGACATGGCGGCCGGGGAGACCCGCCGGGCGATCGCCGCGGCCGAGCGCGCGTTCGCCGACTGGCGCGCCAAGACGGCGAAGGAACGCGCGCAGATCCTGCGCAGGTGGCACGACCTGATCATGGCGGCGCAGGGCGATCTCGCCCACCTGATGACCCTGGAACAGGGCAAGCCGCTGGCTGAAAGCACCGGTGAGGTCGCCTACGGCGCGTCGTTCGTCGAGTGGTTCGCGGAGGAGGCCAAGCGGATCTACGGCGACCTGATCCCGCCGCACCAGTCGGACAAGCGGATCGTGGTCTCCAAAGAGCCGATTGGCGTCTCGGCGGCGATTACGCCGTGGAACTTCCCGATCGCGATGATCACCCGCAAGTGCGCGCCGGCGCTCGCCGCCGGCTGTCCGGTGGTGGTCAAGCCGGCGGAGCAGACGCCCTACTGCGCGCTGGCGCTGGCCGAACTGGCCCAGCGCGCGGGCATGCCGGCCGGCGTGTTCAACGTGGTCACCGGCGATCCAGAGGCGGTGGGCGGCGAACTCACCGCCAATCCGAGCGTGCGCAAACTGTCGTTCACCGGCTCCACGGCGGTGGGCAAGCTGCTGATGCGCCAGTGCGCCGACACGGTCAAGAAGGTCAGCCTGGAACTGGGCGGCAACGCGCCCTTCATCGTGTTCGAGGACGCCGACCTGGACGCCGCGGTCGAGGGCGCGATCGGCTCCAAGTTCCGCAACACCGGCCAGACCTGCGTCTGCGCCAACCGCATCCTGGTGCAGGACAGCGTCTACGAGGCGTGCGCCGAGAAGATGGCGGAGAAGGTCGGGCGGATGCAGGTCGGCAGCGGCTTCGACCAGGGCATCAACCTGGGCCCGCTGATCGACGGACAGGGCCTGGCGAAGGTGGAGGAGCACGTCGCCGACGCCACATCCAAGGGCGCCAAGGCGATCGTCGGGGGCGCCCGGCACGCCCTCGGCGGCACGTTCTACCAGCCGACCGTGCTCACCAACGTCACCACCGACATGAAGATCGCGGGCGAGGAGACCTTCGGCCCGGTCGCCCCGCTGTTCCGCTTCACCGACGAGGCCGAGGCGGTGCGGATGGCGAACGACACGCCGTTTGGCCTGGCCGCCTACTTCTACTCGCAGAACCTGGGCCGCTGCTGGCGGGTCGGCGACCAGCTGGAATACGGCATCGTCGGCATCAACACCGGCATCATCTCGACCGAGGTGGCGCCGTTCGGCGGCGTCAAGGAAAGCGGCATCGGCCGCGAAGGCTCCAAGTACGGCATCGAGGAGTACCTGGAGATCAAGTACATGTGCATGGGCGGGCTGTAGGCGGCCCTTTGCTGTGCCCGGGCCGGGCGCTACCGTCGCAGCCCGCCGCCCGACGCAGCCACCGCTGTCCCCGCCCCCAAGCGCGCATTCCGTCAAACGAGGAGACGTCAGCCATGTCCGCTTCCGCCGCCAACCCGGCTTACGACTACGACCTGTTCGTCATCGGCGGCGGCTCGGGCGGCGTGCGGGCGGCGCGGATGGCGGCGCAGCAGGGCAAGCGCGTCGGCTTGGCGGAGATGAGCCGGTTCGGCGGGACCTGCGTGATCCGCGGCTGCGTGCCCAAGAAGCTGCTGTCCTATGCCGCGCACGTCAGCGACGAGATCGAGGACGCGCACGGCTACGGCTGGTCGATCCCGACGGCCGAGTTCGACTGGCCCACGCTGATCGCCAACAAGGACCGCGAGATCGACCGGCTGGAGGGCATCTACCAGAAGCTGCTGACCAACGCCGGGGTCGCGTTCGTGCGCGCGCAGGCCCGGGTGATCGACAACCACACCGTCAGCCTGTTCGACGTCGAGGGCGGCGAGCGCGGCAGCGTGACCGCCGAGACGCTGCTGATCGCCGTGGGCGGGCATCCGGTCGTGCCCGACATTCCAGGCCACGAGCACGGCATCACCAGTAACGAGGCGTTCCACCTCGAGCAGCTGCCGGGCCACGTCACGATCGTCGGCGGCGGCTACATCGCGGTCGAGTTCGCCGGCATCTTCAACGGCCTGGGCGCCTCGGTCACCCAGCTCTACCGCGGCCAGCAGATCCTGCGCGGCTTCGACGACGACGTCCGCGACACGGTGGCGGCCGAGATCGCCAAGAAGGGCGTCGACCTGCGCACCCAGGCCGATCCGGCGCGGATTACCGAGACCGGCGACGGCCGCTACCGGGTAACGCTGAAGGACGGCAGCGGCTTCGACACCGATTGCGTGATGTTCGCCACCGGCCGGCGGCCGAACACCACCGGGCTGGGCCTGGAACGCGCCGGCGTGCAGCTCGGCCACGGCGGCGAGGTGCCGGTCGACGGCTATTCGCGCACCAACGTCGAGAACGTCTACGCGGTCGGCGACGTCACCGACCGGGTCAATCTGACGCCGGTGGCGATCGAGGAAGCGATGGCGCTGGTCGACACGCTGTATAAGGGCCGCCCGCGCGAGATGGACCACGCGAACGTCCCCGCGGCGGTGTTCAGCCAGCCGCCGGTCGGCAAGGTCGGCCTGAGCGAGGCCGAGGCCGCCGCCCAGGGGCGCCGCCTGGAGATCTACCAGGCCCGCTTCCGCGCCATGAAGTACACGCTGTCCGGGCGCGACGAGGCGACCCTGATGAAGCTCGTGGTCGACGCCGACACGCGCACCGTGCTGGGCGTGCACATGGTCGGCGTCGACGCCCCGGAGATCGTCCAGGGCATGGCCGTGGCGGTCAAATGCGGCGCCACCAAGGAAGACTTCGACGCCACCGTGGGCATCCACCCCACCAGCGCCGAGGAGTTCGTCACCATGCGCGAACCCGCCCGGACGGTGGAGAAACAGGCTGCGGAGTAGCGGCGCCCGCGGCAAGCGTGGGGCCGGTCGCGTGACGCTTCCGCCCGCCGGCCCGAGGGCACGCTGGTCCGCGCGCCATTCCGCGGCGGGCTTTACAAGCCGCCCCCGTGTGGAGTTTGCTCCCGCGCGCACGCGGACTACACAAGACGACACGATGGAACCCTCAGCGATGACGCAGCAGACCTGGACCCCCGACAGCTGGCGGCAGAAAGCCGTGCGGCAGGTGCCCACCTATCCCGACAGCGCCAAGCTGCGCGACGTCGAGCAGCAGCTTTCCGGCTATCCGCCGCTGGTGTTCGCCGGCGAGGCGCGGCAGCTCAAGGGCCAGCTCGCGGACGTGGCGCAGGGTAAGGCGTTTCTGCTGCAGGGCGGCGACTGCGCGGAGAGCTTCGCGGAGTTCAACGCCAACAACATCCGCGACACCTTCAAGGTGCTGTTGCAGATGGCCGTGGTGCTGACCTTCGGCGCGGCCTGCCCGGTGGTGAAGGTCGGGCGCATGGCCGGCCAGTTCGCCAAGCCGCGCTCGTCCGACACCGAAACGCAGGGCAACGTGGAGCTGCCGGCCTACCGCGGCGACATCGTCAACGCGATCGAGTTCGAGGAGGCCGCGCGCAGCCCGGATCCGGATCGGTTGATCCGCGCCTACAACCAGGCGGCCGCGACGCTCAACCTGCTGCGCGCGTTCGCCCAGGGCGGTCTGGCCGACCTCAATCAGGTGCACCGCTGGAACCTGCAGTTCGTCTCCGGCAGCCCACAGGGCGAGCGCTACGAGGAGCTGGCCCAGCGGATCGACGAGAGCCTGGCGTTCATGCGCGCCTGCGGCATCACCAGCCAGAACGTGCCGCAGATGCATGAGACCGACTTCTACACCTCCCACGAGGCGCTGCTGCTGAACTACGAGCAGGCGTTCACCCGCGTCGATAGCCTGTCGGGCGACTGGTACGACTGCTCGGCGCACATGGTTTGGATCGGCGACCGCACGCGCGACCTCGACGAGGCGCACGTCGAGTTCATGCGCGGCATCAACAACCCGATCGGCCTAAAGTGCGGCCCGTCGATGGAGCCGGACGAGCTGCTCAAGCTGCTGGAGACGCTGAACCCGGACAACGAGGCCGGCCGGATCACCCTGATCAGCCGGATGGGCGCGGACAAGGTGCAGGAGAGGCTCCCCCAGCTGGTCCGCGCGGTGCAGAAGTCCGGCCACCAGGTGGTCTGGTCGTGCGACCCGATGCACGGCAACACGCACAAGGCCGGCAGCGGCTTCAAGACCCGTCCGTTCGACAAGATCCTGTCGGAGGTGAAGTCGTTCTTCGCCGTCCACCGCGCGGAGGGCAGCTACGCCGGCGGCGTGCACTTCGAGATGACCGGTCAGGACGTCACCGAGTGCATCGGCGGCGCGCAGGCGATCAGCGAGGACCGGCTGGGCGACCGCTACCACACCTATTGCGACCCGCGGCTGAACGCCAACCAGGCGCTCGAGCTCGCCTTCCTGACCGCGCAGGAGCTGAAGGCCGAGCGCGAGGCCAAGAACGGCGGCGCCCTCGCCGCGGCGTCGTAAAACAGGGCCATCGGGCGTCCGGGCCGGCGCCGGCAGGACGACGGGACGACAACAAGGGGAGGCCGCGTGGTCGACGACGCAAGCAGCCCGGGCAGCGGCCCGCAGGACGGGCGTACGGAGGCACCCGACACGCCGGCGGGCGCCGGCCCGGACACGGTCAACGTCGCCCGCTCGCCCGCGCGCGGCTGGCCCGAGGACGACCAGGGTATCGCCGACTGGACGGACGTCTATTTCAAGCGCACCAAGTCGGCCGTCCACCGGTTCGGCGATTGCGAGGTGACCTACGCGGTG
Organism: Rhodovibrio sodomensis; assembly: GCF_016583645.1. Lineage (GTDB taxonomy): Bacteria > Pseudomonadota > Alphaproteobacteria > Kiloniellales > Rhodovibrionaceae > Rhodovibrio > Rhodovibrio sodomensis. The sequence goes on from NZ_NRRL01000035.1 coordinate 25,749, forward strand.
TTCATGCGCCGGCCGGTGATCTCCGCGCCCCGGCTGGCGCTCGACTGGCTGCACGACGTCGCCGCGCGGCGCGGCTTCGAGGTCGAGCTCGACGTCCGCCATCCCGAAGGCACCTGGGTGGGTGCGGGCGAGCCGATCCTCTACATCACCGGCCCGCTCAGCCAGCTGGTCGACCTGGAAACGATCCTGCTCGGCAAGCTGGGCCCGCCGTGCGTGGCGGCCTACAACGCGTATACGATGTGTTCCGATCTGCCGAAGGTGGCGTTCCTGGCGATGGACGCGCGCCATTGCGCCGGCACCGAGATGGCCGATCTGATGGCCTACGCCGCCCACGTCGGCTCCGACCGGGCGAAGCGGGAAGTCAACGCCACCGGCTTCGTCGCCAACGCCACCGATGCGACCGCGCACTACTTCGGCCAGTCCGCGGGCAAGGGCACGATGCCGCACGCCTTCATCGGCTATGCCGGCTCGACCGTGCGCGCGGCGGAACTGTTCGTCGAGGCGTTTCCGGAAGAACCCCTTGTCGTCCTGGTCGACTATTACGGCCGGGAGATTACCGACACGCTGGACGTCTGCCGGCGCTTTCCGGAGAAGGCGCAGTCCGGCGGCATCTCGATCCGGATCGACGTCGCCGGCAGCCGGTTCATGGAAGGCATGGACCCGGCGACCTCCTACGCCGTCCTGGAGCGCAACTGCCCGCAGTGCATCCGCGGCTACCGTACCGAGGACGAGCTGCGCTATCTCGTGGGCGCGGGCACCAGCGCGGCGGCGATCTGGCGGATGCGGGAAGTGCTCGACCAGCACGGCTTTGCCCAAGTCAAGATCATCGCCTCCTCCGGTTTCGGGCCGGCGAAGTGCCGGGTGATGGCGGCCGCCAGCGCGCCGATCGACGTGATCGGCACCGGCAGCTACCTGCCGGAAAAGTGGACCGAGACCTACGCCACCGCCGACGTCGTCGAGTACGACGGCAAGCCGAGCGTGAAGCTCGGCCGCGAGTTCCTGTTGCGGAAGTAGTCTGCGCTGTTTGTGACACACAGACGCTGGGAGCGTTCCACGTCCGTCTCCGCGGGCCCCTCTCCCTTGAGGGGAGAGGATAGGTGAGGGTGGGACTCCTCGGCTGTCTTCCGGGGAGTCCCACCCTCACCCTCCCACGGGCCGGCGGCCCGTGAGTCTCTCCCGCACCCCTCGAGGGAGAGGGGGCGTTTGCAATCGCCCGCCGGCGCCGACCGCGTCGCCCCGTCCAGCGCCCCGAGGAGCGCCGCCACCACCGCCTCGGGTGCGTCCTCCAACACGCGGAAGAGCGCCGGCTGGCCGCTCTCGCCGCGCCGGGGCCGGGCGTACACCCGGGCCAGCTCTAGAGCATTTTCGGCGATCATGGAATCGGTGGGCGCGGCCGGGGATTCCCATATGTAGAGGTTCGTGCGATTCTCGTTCAAACATCTTGAACGGGAGATGGGAATGGGGCGTCCTTTGTCGGTCGACCTCAGACGCCGCGTGATCGAGGCGGTTGAGGCGGGCTCGTCGCGGCGGGCGGCGGCGCGGCGGTTTCAGGTGAGCGAAAGCGCAGCGGTGAAATGGGTTGCGGCCTGGCGGGCGAGCGGACGGATGGAGCCGTTGGCAATGGGCGCGCCCCGAGGCTCGAAGCTGGAGGGTCATGGGGCATTTCTGCTCGCGGCGATCGCGGCGGAGCCCGACCTGACGCTGGCGGAGCTGCGGGACAAACTGGCCGAGCGCAAGGTGCGCAGCGGGCTGACCGCGATTTGGAGCTTCTTCGACCGCCGCGGCATCAGCTTTAAAAAAAACGGCGCATGCCGCCGAGCAGAGCCGTCCGGACGTCGCCGCGGCACGCGCCGATTGGCGTGAGCAGCAGCCCGAGCTGGATCCCGAGCGCTTGGTGTTCATCGACGAGTGTGGCGTGCTGACCAACATGGCGCGGCGATGCGGACGCGCCCAACGCGGCCAACGCCTCGTCGCTGGTGTGCCGCACGGCCACTGGAAGACCCTGACCTTTACCGCCGCCCTGCGCTGCGACCAGATCACCGCCCCTATGGTGCTTGACGGCCCGATGGACGCAGCGGCCTTCCAGGTCTATGTCGAGTCCTTCCTCGTGCCCGCCCTGCGCCCCGGCGACATCGTCATCCTCGACAACTTAGGTGCCCACAAGCGCCCCAGCGTTCGCGAGACCATCGAGGCGGCCGGCGCCCAGCTCTGGTACCTGCCGGCCTATTCCCCGGATCTCAACCCGATCGAACAGGCGTTCGCCAAACTCAAAGCCCTGCTGCGCAAGGAAGCGGCCAGAACGGTCGACGACCTCTGGCAAGCCATCGGCCGTCTGCTGGACCGCTTCACCCCGGAGGAATGCCGCAACTACCTTCGCCACGCCCAGTATGCGTAAACCTTCGGCGAAAATGCTCTAGGGTCCCCGGCAGCCCTACGACACGGTATCGGGCGGCCGGACCCCACGCTCCGACGCGCGGTCGCAAACACGCCCACCGGTTGAGGCGTGCCCGGCGCCCAGGCGGGCAGTGGCATGACAGGCGCACCAATCTTCGCTACCCTTAGGAGAACGAACCGTCGGCGGTGAGCGGGTCCGCGCCGCCGTCCGCCGGACCGCACGAACGAAACAACGACGAACGGGCTTGTAGGCACCGCAAGGGAGGAAACCCAAATGGCGCGCGACGCGACCATGCCAATGGAGGACGCCCGAGAGCACCAGCGCGTGTTCGTCCGCCAGATCACGCGCGACGATCTGCGCGACGCGCTCGACAGGGGCGCGCACGACTTCTTCCAGAAACCCACGCACGTGGTCTTCCTGGTCGCGATCTATCCGGTGGTGGCGCTGCTCTTGTCCCGGCTCACCTTTGGCTACGAGGTGCTGCCGATCCTGTTTCCGCTCGCCGCCGGCTTTGCGCTGCTGGGCCCGCTCGCGGCGATCGGCCTCTACGAACTGAGCCGTCGGCGCGAGCTCGGGCAGCAGCCGTCCTGGTACCACGCCTTCCAGGTCCTGCAGTCGCCGGCGATCAAGAGCATCGTCGGCCTGGGACTGATCCTGGCGGCGATTTTCGTGGTCTGGCTCGCGGTCGCCTGGGGCATCTTCGCCGCGACCCTGGGCGAGGTCCCGTCCTCGATCGGCGGGTTCCTGAGTGCGGTTTTCACAACCGCCGAGGGCTGGACGATGATGATCGTCGGCAACCTCGTGGGCGCCGTGTTCGCGCTGGGTGTGCTGGCGATCAGTTGGGTGTCGTTCCCGATGATCATCGACCAGCACGTCGACGTCGCCACCGCCGTGAAGACGTCATTGCGCGCGGTGATCGGCAATCCGGTCCCGGCCGTGACCTGGGGCCTGATCGTGGTGATCGGCCTGATTCTGGGCTCGCTCCCGCTGTTCGTCGGGCTGGCGATCACCCTGCCGGTGCTGGGCCACGCGACGTGGCACGTCTACCGCAAGCTGGTCAGCGTGTAAGCGGGGCGCGGGCGCACGGGTCGTCCCCGGCGACCTAAACCGGCGTGCGAGACACGGGCGCCCTTGTCGCAGCCGCGACAGGCGTTACCCTTCCAAAGTCCCCGTTTCCGCAGCTGTCTGGGGACGCTCCGAGCCATGTCCGACCCCTCCCGCGGTGGCGGCACCGGGCCCCAGGGCCCGGTGCCGCTGTCGCAAGTCGAATGTCCGATCTGCGGCGAGCCGACGGTGGTCAACGCCATGGGCGATGGCCGGTTGGTCTGTTCCTGCGCCGCTCACATGGAGATCCCGGGCAACCCCGAAGAAGGCTCCAGTGACGACCGGTAGCCGGCCGGATCACCAGGGCAGGACGCTGCCGTCGTGGTTGAAGAAGCCGCCGCTGTCGCGGGCAGCCAAGCCATCGATCACGGTCAGGATGCGCCGGGCCGCGTCCCCGGGCGCGCGCACGGTCAGCCCGGTCTTGCCGAACGGTTCGGACAGCGGGGTGTCGGTGGTCCCTGGGTGGATCGCCACGCACACCGTCTCGCCGCGGCGACGCGACAGCTCGATCGCGGCCGTGCGCACCAGCTGGTTCAGCGCCGCCTTGGACGCGCGGTAGGAATACCAGCCGCCGAACCCGTTGTCCCCGATCGAGCCGACCTTGGCCGACAGGGTGGCGAAAGCGGCCTTGCCCTCGCGCGGCAGCAGCGGCAGGAAATGCTTCATCGCCAGCGCCGGTCCGATCGCGTTGACCGCGAAAGCGTGGGCCATGTGCGCGGGATCGAGCCGTCGGTAGCTCTTCTCCGGCCCGCCGTGGGTTTCGTCATGCAGGAAACCTGTGCAGTCCAGCACCAGGCGCACCGGCAGGCCGGCGGCCTGAACCCGCTCGGCCGCGGCGGCGATGCTGGCCTCGTCGGTGACGTCGATCGGCGGATCGCTGCGTCGGGAGAGGGCATGCACGGCACGGAAGCGGCGGCTGGCGCGCAGGGCCTCGGCACTCGCCCGCCCGATCGCGCCGCCGGCGCCGATCACCACCGCGGCGCCGTCCGCCGGAAAGCTGCCGAATGTCGGGGTCGGGTCGGTCATATCGGGTCAGCTAGAGCAAAATCGATGAAGGTCGAGTCAACCTTCAACGTGCATTTTGCTCTAACTGCTTGAAGAGAGAGCAAGATCGATGAAGGTCGAATCAGCGCCCGGCGGCGGTTGCCCTGTGCGCGTGGTTGCGGGATCGCACCGGCCCGGCGGCGGTGACTGCCGCGCGACCGAGGGCAGCGGCCCTGGTCTCGCCATCGTCGACTGGCTGGCGCGCACGCACGGGGCCCGCCCGAAGATCGATAGCGCGCCCGATGCGGGCACCGAGATGCGGCTCTATTTCCGCCCGCTCGGACGGTCGAACCGGCGCTTCCGTCTGCCCGGATCGCTGCCGTCTAAGCGATGGTCCGACGTTTCGGGCACGCACGGCGGCGCTTAAGCCCGCTTGCGCGGGCGCTCGGCCCCTGCCGGCACGCCGTAAAGCTTCTTTGCCCGCTCGGCGAACGAACTGACCACGGTGTTGAAGGTCTGGGAGAAATATTTTTCCGCCAGATGACGCAGCGGAATGTTGCGCAGGCGGTAGCGGGCGTGGGCGATCACCTCGCAGCCGCCGTCATCCTGCGGCTGGAACTGCCAGCGCAGCACGAAATACTGGAACGGCCGGCCGTTGGCCGCGATCCGCAGGTAGGTCGGCCGGGTGAACCGGGCGTCCGTGTCGAAGCGAAAACGGATGCCCTTGTCCGCGATCACCTGGTCGACGTGCAGCCAGCCGCGCTCGCCATCGCCCTTACGGTCGGTGATCCGGACCGCGCGCCAGCCCGGTACGAACCTGGGGTAGCGCTCAATGTCGACCACCAGGTCGAACATCTGCTGGGCGGAGTAGGGGACCTTGAGCCGCTGATAGACGGTCGCCATGTCGCCGCGTCCTCCGGGTTGGGCAGGGAGCCTGACGGGCTTACGCCAGCAGGGCGCAGCCGGCCAGCCACAGCGTTCCGGCGTTGTGCGCCAGCATGGTGAACTTGATTCCGCCGGTCATCGCCTGCGGGTCGCCGATCTGAGGCAGGCCGCGGGTGGCGAACGGCGCGGCCACGGCGATCGCGACCGGGACCAGCGGCGCCCAGATCGGCAGCAAGCCCAGCAACGCGGCCACGCCGGCCGCGACCGCGCCCGCTGTGTGCACGATCAGGTAGGCGACGTGCGTGCCCGCCGGGCCCAGGCGCACGGCCAGGGTGCGCTTGCCGGCGGCAGCGTCCGCCGCGACGTCGGGAACCTCGTTCGCCAGCAGGATGTTGACCACCCAGCAGGCGACCGGCAGCGAGATCAGGCCGGCCGTCCAGGTGATCTGCCCGGTCTGCAGCCAGAACGCGCCGACCACAGGCAGCAGGCCGAACGCGCTGCCCACGGCAAGTTCGCCCAGCCCGCGGCTGGCAAGCTGCAGCGGCGGCATCGAGTAGGCCAGCGCCAGGCCCAGCCCGATGGCGCCGAACGCCAGGATCTCCGAGCCCGCGAGCGCGGTCAGCAGCAGCCCCAGCACGATCGACGCCCCGCCCAGCGTCGCGCCCCAGCGCGCCATCTCGTGGCGGGTCATCACGCCGTTCTGGATGAACCGGGACCCGCCGGTAAACGGGTGCAGCCGGCTGTCGTTCTGGGGATCGGTGCCGGAGATGTCGTCGTAGACATCGTTCAGGACGTTGGCGGTGGCCGTCACCAGCAAGGTCGCGGCCATCGCCAGCACGAACTCCACGCCGGCGAAGCCGATCGCCTGCCGCGCGCCGTACGCCGTTCCCAGCAGGACCGGCAGTGCCGAGGCCGACATGAACGGCGGCCGGGTTGCCAGCAGCAGGCGCTTGGCGATCTGGTGCGGCCGGTCGCCGCCCAGGGCATCCCAGGAAGGTTCGATGGCCACGGTGTGCGTCCCCCCAGTGGTCTTCGTGACGCGCGGCGGCGGCGCGTGAGGTCGGCGCCGCCCGTGCCTACGATGCCTTATCTAGACAGGCTGGGAAGCCCCAGAATTGCGCTGGATCAGTTTGGCCTGGGAAGGTTTGAAGACCGGATATGCACTGAACGCGGCGCTGCGGGGTCTTGAAATGCGTACCGGATCGGCGGGCGGCCGTGGGTTCAGCTTACGCGGCCTTGCCGCGCGCGGACTTTCCGGGTGCGCCGGGCATTCGGGCCAGCGCCCAGATCAACAGTCCCAGCACCACGGCGTTGAGCACGTGCCACATGAAATGCGTGCCGAACGGCGTGGCTTGGCACAGCGGCCCGTCCAGGGTGCGCAGGGTGATCGACGCGACGAACACCCCTGCGGCGCCCAGCAGCCACCAGCCCGCGGTCACCCCGCGCGCCAGCAGCCAGCCGCCGGCGACGAGCAGCGCGGCCAGCGCGGGCAGGTAGCCGCTGGAGCCGCCCAGCGCGTCGCCCAGGACGCGCTCGACGCCGGTTTCGAAAGCCATGCTGGCCGGCAGGAACGCAAGCGTGATCCCGCCGGCCCACCACCAGTTCAGGCCGAAGCCGCGGCGCATCGTGAGCCCGAGATAGGCCAGGATGAACAGCATGATCGGCAGCACGTCGGCGAGCGCGGCCCAGCGCGTGGCGATGGTGTGGAACAGGAACGAGCCGACGCCGATCGCCGTCAGCAGACCGAGCAGCAGACCCGTGCCGGCCTCCAGCCGGTCGTCGCGGCGCAGCACGGCGAACACCCAGACCGCTGCGATCAGGAACGCGGCGTTGGTCACCGCGTTGACCGGCTCGGCCCAGAACTGCGGGCCCATCCGCTCGCAATAGATGTCGATCTGCTGGGACCAGCCGTCCACGCGTGTCTCTCCCGCCCTGGTGTCGCGCGTGAGCTACGTGGTCGAAACGCCGGCGTCAAGGCAGCAAGCCGTGTCCCATTTACCCCCGTGGGAGACGGCCCCGCCGGGATGCTCTGCTCACCCAATCGGGAAGCCAGACGATCGCGGGCATCGGCCGGGTCCAACAGGCCCGGTGGGAGCTACTCCGCCGCCTCCTTCACGTCCGCGTTGTCGATCCGGGCGGCGCAGAACTTGAACTCCGGGATCTTGCCGTCGGGGTCGATCTGCGGGTTGGTGAGCACGTTGGCGGCCGCTTCGGCATAGGCGAACGGGATGAAGATCATGCCCGACGGCACCTCCCGGTCCGCGCGCAGCTGAAGCGCGATCGACCCGCGCCGCGTGGTGACCCGGACGCGCTGGCCGGCGCGCCAGCCGCGCTTGCCGATCTCGCGCGGGTGCATCGAGACGACCGCGCCCGGCTCCAAGTCGTCGAGCACCCGGGCGCGCCGGGTCATCGCTCCGGTGTGCCAGTGCTCCAGCTGCCGGCCGGTGGTCAGCACCAGCGGGTAGTCCTCGTCCGGCAGCTCCGCCGGCGGCGTCATGTCGACCGGCTTCATGCCGCCCCGGCCGGAGGTGGTCGGGAAGCCTTCGGTGAACACGATGCCGTGGCCGGGATGGTCCGGGGCCGGGCAGGGGTAGGTGACCGAGCCCTCGCGCTCCAGCCGGTCCCAGGTGATGTTGTTGAGCGAGGGCATGATCCCCGCCATCTCATGGTAGATCTCGCGCACCTGGGTAAAGCCGAAGTCGTGGCCCATCCGCCGGGCGATCTCGTGGGTGATCCACCAGTCCTGGCGCGCCGCGCCGGGCAGGGAAATCGCCGGGCGTCCCAGCTGGACCTGCCGGTTGGTGTTGGTGTAGGTGCCGGCCTTCTCCTGCTGAGCGGAGGCGGGCAGCACCACGTCGGCGTGGAACGCGGTCTCGGTCAGGAAGATCTCCTGCACCACCAGATGCTCCAGCTTGGCGAGCGCTTGGCGGGCGTGGGTCTGGTCCGGGTCGGACATCGCCGGGTTCTCGCCCTGGACGTACATGCCCTTGATCTTGCCGTCGTGCGCGGCGTTGATGATCTCCACCACCGTCAGGCCGCTCTGGCCGTTCAGCTCGGTGCCCCAGTACTCCTCGAACTTGCTCTTGAAGTCGGCGTTGGTGACCGGCTTGTAGTCCGGGAACACCATCGGGATCAGCCCGGCGTCCGAGGCGCCCTGCACGTTGTTCTGCCCGCGCAGCGGATGCAGGCCGGTGCCCTTGCGTCCGATATGGCCGGTCGACAGCGCGAGGTTGATCAGGCTGCGCGAATTGTCGGTGCCGTGGACGTGCTGGCTGATCCCCATGCCCCAGAAGATGATCGAGGCGCTCGAGGTGGCGTAGACGCGCGCGCATTCCTTGATCGTCTGCGCGTCGACGCCGCACACCTCGGCCATCTCCTCCGGCGGGAAGTCCTTGACCTTTTCCCGCAGCGCGTCGACGCCGTCGGCGTGCGCCTGGATGTACTGCGTATCCTCCAGGCCCTCGGCGAAGATGGTGTGCAGCATGGCGTTCAGCAGCGCCACGTCCTGGCCCGGCTTGAACTGGACGTTGCGCCAGGCGTAGCGGCCCAGCTGCACATGATAGCGCGGGTCCATGACGATCAGCTTGGCGCCGTTCTTGGCCGCCTGCTTCAGGTAGCTGGCCGCGACCGGGTGGTTCTCGGTCGGGCGGGCGCCGATCACGATGATGCACTCGGCATCGTTGGCCGCGTTGAACGGCGCGGACACGCCGCCGGAGCCCAGGTTCTCGATTAGCGCGGCGACCGAGGAGGCGTGGCACAGCCGGGTGCAGTGGTCGACGTTGTTGGTGCCGAAGGCGACCCGCACCGTCTTCTGGAACAGGTAGGCTTCCTCGTTGGTGCCCTTGGCGGAGCCGAAGCCGGCGAGGGCGGATGCGCCGTCACGGTCGCGGATCCGCTGCAGGCCGCCGGCCGCCGCCTCCAGCGCCTCGTCCCAGCTGGCTTCGCGGAAATGCGTCCAGGGGTTGGCGGGGTCGACCTGATCGTCGCCGCGCTTGGGCGCGTCCTCGCGCCGGATCATCGGCACCCGCAGGCGCTGGGGATGGCGGCTGTAATCGGTGCCGAAGCGGCCCTTCACGCACAGCCGCTGCTGGTTCGACGGGCCGTTGCGGCCGTCGACCGAGATGATCCGGTCGTCCTTGACGTTGTAGGTGACCTGGCAGCCGACGCCGCAGTAGGGGCATACGCTCGCCACCTGCTCGTCCGGCCACTCGGTCCGGGTCTGGTTCGCGTCCAACAGCGCGCTTTCCATCAGCGCGCCGGTCGGGCATGCCTGCACGCACTCCCCGCAGGCGACACAGGTGCTCTCGCCCATCGGGTCGTCGAAGTCGAACACGACCTTGGCCTCGGACCCGCGGTGCGCCATGCCGATCACGTCGTTGACCTGGACGTCGCGGCAGGCGCGCACACACAGGTTGCAGTGGATGCACGCGTCGAGGTTGACCGACATCGCCGGATGGCTGGTGTCGGGCTGCCACTGCTCGCGCTCGGGGAAGCGGGAGCGGTCGACGCCGACGCGGTCGGCCCACTGCCAGAACTGGCTGGTCGGATCGTGGCTGGTCGCGCGCTGGGGCTGGTCGGCGACCAGCAACTCGAACACCATCTCGCGCGACTTCTTCGCCCGCTCGCCCGAGACGGAGACCTTCATGCCCTGCGACGGCTTGCGGATGCAGGACGCGGCCAGCGCCCGCTCGCCCTCCACCTGCACCATGCAGGCGCGGCAGTTGCCGTCCGGCTGATAGCCCGGCTCGGGGCGGTGGCACAGGTGCGGGATCTCGATGCCCGCGCGCTTGGCGACGGTCCAGATCGTCTCGCCCGGCGCGGCCTCGACCTCACGGCCGTCGATCTCGAAGCGGATGGTGTCGTCGGTCATGACGCGAGATCCTCGGGGAAGTACTTGAACACGCAGTCGATCGGGTTCGGGGCTGCCTGGCCCAGGCCGCAGATCGAGGCGTCGCGCATGACCTGCGACAGGTCGGCCAGCAGGTCCTGGTCCCAGCTATCGCGCTCGAGCAGCTTAACCGCTTTTTCCGTGCCGTTGCGGCACGGCGTGCACTGGCCGCAGCTCTCGTGCTTGAAAAAGCGCAGCAGGTTGCGGGCGGCGGCCTTGATGTCGTCCTGGTCCGACAGCACCACGATCGCGGCCGAGCCGATGAAGCAGCCGTATTCGTCGAGCGTGCCGAAATCGAGCGGGATATCGCCCAGGCGCGCGGGCAGGATGCCGCCCGAGGCGCCGCCCGGCAGATAGGCCTTGAAGGCGTGCCCTTCGGCCATGCCGCCGCAGTACTCGTCGATCAACTGGCGCGCCGTGATTCCGGCGGGCGCGTGCACCACCCCGGGCTTGTTGACCCGGCCGGAGACGGAAAACAGGCGCAGGCCCTTGCGGCCGTTGCGGCCCTTGCCGGCGAACCACTGCGGGCCGTGCTCGATGATGTCGCGCACCCAGTACAGCGTCTCGACGTTGTTGGTCAGGGTGGGCTGGCCGAACAGCCCGACCTCCGCGGCGAACGGGGGCTTGTGCCGGGGCAGGCCGCGCTTGCCCTCGATCGATTCCAGCATCGCCGATTCTTCGCCGCAGATGTAGGCGCCGGCCCCGCGCCGCAGGTAGACCGGGCAGATCTGGTCGATCAGCCCTTCCTGCGCCACCCGGTCGATTGCCTGGCGCAACAGCCGGTTCACCTGCGGGTACTCGTCGCGCAGGTAGATGTAGCAGGCGTCCGCGGACACGCTCGCACTGGCGATCAGCGCACCCTCCAGGAAGCGGTGCGGGTCGCGCTCCATGCACCAGCGGTCCTTGAAGGTGCCGGGCTCGCCCTCGTCGGCGTTGATCGCGACGTAACGCGGGTGCGGCTGCTGGCTGACGATTCCCCACTTCTTGCCGGCGGGGAAGCCGGCGCCGCCCAGGCCGCGCAGGTTGGCGTCCGACAGCGCGCCCAGAATGCTGTCGGCGGTGCGGGTCCCGTCGAGCAGTTCCCGCAGCACGGTGTAACCGCCGTGGGCGACGTAGGTATCGTAATCCACCGGGGTCGGCTGGTGCACGTCGACCGGCCCGCCCGAACCGGCGATCGCCAGCTTCGCCACGGTGGCGTGATGCAGGTGCCCTTGGTGCCCGATCTCCGCGACCGGGGCGGTGTCGCAGCGGCCCATGCAGGGCGCGGCGACCACCCGGACCTTGTCGCTCAGCGACTGCGGCAGCTTGGCCAACAGCTCCTGCGCGCCCGCCATCTCGCAGGCGATGCCGTCGCATACCCGGATGGTCAGCTCCGGCGGCGGCGCCTCGCCGTCCTCGACGATGTCGAAGTGGGCGTGGAAGCTCGCCACTTCGTAGACCACCGCCATCGGCAGGCGCATCTCCTCGCCCAGCGCGTGCAGGTGGCGGGCGTGCAGGCAGCCGAAATGGTCCTGCAGCAGATGCAGATGCTCGATCAGCAGGTCGCGTTGGCGCGACCGGTCGCCCAACAGGGCGCGCACCGCGTCGACGGCTTCGGGATCCAACTGGCGGCCCTTGGGCGTCGTCGGCGCCTTGCGCCGGCCGGAACCGGGGCTGACCTGGCGCTCCAGCGGCCGCTGCGGGCTAGGCGGGTTTCCGTCGGCCATGGCGTGTGGCCCCATCTTAGTGCCGGAAGGCAGGGGAGCCGTCGCCGCGCTGGCACGGTCGCCTGCATCACTCCTGTTCGCCGGAGCTGGCGTCAGCCGTGGTTGGCGTCAACGATATGGAGCCGGGCGTGAGCGATGTCGATCAGCAGCTTGCCCTGGTTCTCAAAGTTGACGGTCACCCGGGTGCCGATCACCGACTGCACCTGACCCAGTCCCCAGTCGGGGGCGTCGGGATTGCGCACCAGCATACCGGGCGCCAGCGGTTCGTCGGTCATGTCGGCTCCTCAGTGACTTGTACCCTACATAACCCGGCCTGCGTCAATCTGACCCAGAGCGACATAGATGGGGGTTGCAGCGACACACACCACGGCGCACAACGGGACCGGCCGGGCGCGTTGCGACGGGCAGGCCGCCCGGGCGTCGGATCAAGGGGGCATTTAATGCAGGACATCGAAATCGACTTGCGGGTTGCTGAACTGCTGGCCTCGCGCCTGTGCCACGATTTGGTCTCGCCGGTCGGGGCGGTAAACAACGGCCTCGAGCTGATGGCCGAGGATCTCGACCCGGAGATGCTGCAGGATGCGCTGGCGCTTGCGGACAAATCGGCCAAGCAGGCCTCCTCGACGGTGCAGTTTTTCCGCCTCGCCTATGGCCAGGCGGGCCGGCAGGTCGATATGGGGCCCGCGGAAGTGAAGCGCCTGGCCGAAGGCTACCTGACGTCGCAGAAGGCGGAGCTGGCGTGGGACGCCGACGCGCTGGTGCTGCACGGTCCGGAGGGCGGCGGCAAGCTGCTCTTGAACCTGATCCTGCTCGCGGTCGACACCCTACAGCGCGGCGGCACGATCCGCGTCGAAGCCGCGGGTGACGGGCGGTCGGTCCGCGTCGCGGGCGAGGACGCGAACGCCCGCCTGCGCGACGAGACCCGCGCGGCGCTCGCCGACGCCGTCGACGTCGCCAACCTCGGCCCGCGCGCGGTGCAGGGGTACTTCAGCCGCCTGATCGCGCGGCGCATGGGCGGCGACCTGGACGTGCGCGAAGCCGAAGGGGCGGTCACCTTCCTGGTCCAGCTGCCGGAATAGCCGTCGGTCCGGACGGAGGGCGCCTTACGCCAATTCGGGGCCGGCTTCGTAGATCCACACCCCTTCCGGCGCGTCGTAGTCGCGCGGCAGCGGCATCACCACGCCCAGCAGCATGTCGCACCGGCTGCCATGCGCGCGCAGCGGCAGCAGCAGCATTTCGAAGCTGCGCAGAATGCCGTCGGTGTCGAAGAAGCGGTTGATCGAATAGAACGCGCGCTGCGTGTCGATCACGGCGCGGTAGTTCGCCAGCACGCTGTCGCGCTGCTCCTGCATCGGGATTTCGGAAAGATGCCGGTGGGTCAGTTCGCGGCCGTAGCGCTCGCAGACCCGGCTCCCCGCGACGCGGAAGAAAAAGTCGGCGGGGGCGCCGTGGTCGTCGAAGATGGCTTCTGCCAGCAAGGTTGCCGGTATCCAGGACCACATTTCGATCGGATCGATGTCCGCACGGGCTGGAATTCCAGCGTCGCCGGCCTTCGAGCGCCAATACTCGTAAGCATGGCCTATTTCACAATTGTGATAACGGCCGTTTATACCGTACATGCGACCTGCCGCGATCTTACGAGAATTACCGATTATTCAAGAAAACGACATTGCGCGCAAGGTTGCCGGACCCGTTCGGGCGCGATCGCGCACCATTCAGCGAACGGTGCGGCGAAACATCGCCCGCCGCCCCGTCTTGCAACTGCAATTCACTTGCATTATCTCCCAGGCACGATGGGGGCGCTTGTGACCAGACAGCGCGCCCGCCGATCCCGCGCGAGAATCTCTGGCGCGAAACCAGATCGAGGGGAGGGACGAGAGACCATGCGCGCTTATGGCATGACAGCGGCGGCGATGGCGCTCGCCGCAGGGCTCGCGGTGACCGACGCGGCCCAGGCTCAGGGCGAGGTGAACATCTATTCCGCCCGCCACTATCAGACCGACGAGAAGCTGTACGCCGAGTTCGAGGAGCGGACCGGCATCGAGGTCAACCGGATCCAGGGCACCTCGGACGCGCTGATCCAGCGGATCGAGAGCGAGGGGCGCAACACCCCCGCCGACGTTCTGATCACGGTCGACGCCGGCCGGCTGTGGCGCGCGCAGACCGAGGGTCTATTCGCCGAGGTCCACAGCGACGTGCTGAACGACCGGATTCCTCAGAACCTGCGTCATCCGGACGGCGAATGGTTCGGCTTCTCCACCCGCGCGCGGATCATCTTCTACGACAAGACCCGCTACGACGGGCCGCCGGTCACCACGTACGAGGGTCTGGCCAAAGAGAAGCTGGAGGGCGAGGTCTGCATCCGCTCTTCCTCCAACATCTACAACCAGTCCCTGCTGGCAAGCCTGATCGAGCATCACGGCGAGGATAAAGCCCAGGAGTGGGCCGCCGGGGTGGTCGAGAACTTCGCCCGCGAGCCCGAGGGCGGCGACACCGACCAGATCATGGGCGTGGCCGCCGGCGAGTGCGGCGTGGCGGTCGCGAACCACTACTACTTCGTCCGCCTGCTGGAGAACCAGCCCAAGTCGGTCGAGAACGTCGGCTACGTATTTCCGAACCAGGACGGCCGCGGCACCCACGTGAACATCTCCGGCGCGGGCGTGGTGAAGGACGGCCCGAACCGCGAGAATGCCGTGCGGTTCCTGGAGTTCCTGGCGAGCGACTTCGCCCAACGTTACTTCGCCAACGGCAACAACGAGTACCCGGCTGTGCCGGAGGTCGCGCCCAACACCAAGCTGAAGCAGCTGGGCGACTTCAAGATCGACGACATCAACGTCGCCGCCTACGGCGAGAACCTGCCTGAGGCGCAGCGCATCTTCGACCGCGTCGGCTGGAAGTAGCACCCTCCCGGATGCCCACGGTCTGCGCCCGCCCGGGGAAGTCCCCCGGGCGGGCGTTTTTCATGCCGCCTGTCCGCCGCGGGCGGCCCCACGTTTCGATCCGGCCTACGGTTCGACGCAGTCGACATAGTACAACTTGTTCGGCCCCATATCGCGGGCGCCCAGGTAGCGCCGAACGGTGTACGGCGCCGGGTCCGGCTGCTGCACGCTGCGCAGTTCTGCCGTGCGGCCATGGTCCGCGCAGTGCTGCTGCGCGGCCGCGCGCCAGTCGCGCTCCGGATCGGACAGAATCACCGCCCGGCTCTGCGAGGCGCCCACCAGCACGGTCGGGTCCATCGCGCGGGCGCAGCCCGCAAGCGTGAGCCCGACGATGCCGAGCTGTTCTGCGACAACAACGGTGGCCGGTGAGCGTCAGCCACGTTGACCGGTGACGGCTGGCTCGGGGCGATCCACAGGCCCGGCCGAACAGGCCGGCCGACCGCGCGCCCCCAGTCGCGCGCCGTAGGTCGGCCGGCCGTCGGTGAGGCCGGGCCTTGTGGATCGCGCTGGCCCCGGTGGATCCGTCTTTTCGGGTGGAAACTGGCCGGTGCGGATCGTTAGGGCGACCGCAGGAAAAACAAGAACTCTGTCGATCAAGTCGATGGAGGTGCGGTTGCCCGGTAGACCCATCACCGACCAGCAGAAGGCACTCTATATGCGTGAACGCAAGCATCACAACCAGGCCGTCGCCGCCGCGCGCGCGGGCATGAGCGAGCGTACCGCCCGGCGGCATGAGAAAGACCCGCGCAAGCCCTCCGAGCGCCAGACCGCGCGCGGGCGGACCGTGCCGGATCCCTTGGCCGGGGTCTGGGAAAGCGAGCTCGTGCCGATGCTGGAACGGGACCCCAGTCTCAAGCCGGTCACGCTGATGCACTACCTGATGCGCAATCATCCGGAGAGCTTTCCCGACCAGGAGGTCCGCCGGACCCTGGAGCGGCGCGTGCGCGATTGGC
>NZ_NRRL01000036.1 GCF_016583645.1 Rhodovibrio sodomensis
GGTCTCTGTCAACATTGGAGGGGCGCGACCGGTGGGATCGTTGTCAACATTGGAGGTTGGAGGCCGCCCTCGGCGGCGGTGTCAACATTGGAGGTTGGAGGCCGCCCTCGGCGGCGGTGTCAACATTGCCTGAGGGATGGAGGCCGAGACGCGGGAGCGTCGAGGCCGTTCCCGTGCTTTCGCCGCCCAGGAGCGCGGGAGCGCGACCGGCGGCCTGTCAGGAGCCGCAGGAGCGGCGGAACGCCTTTCCGGCGGCCATCGGGCCGGGAAGACCCTGGAACGGGTCTGTGAGCCTTTCGCGTGGGGCCTCGCCCCGCCGGGTCTTTTTTGGGGGAGCCGCCCAGCGGCCTCGCTTTCCAGCCCAGCGGAGCGTTCGTTTGGCGGCGTCAGCCCAGCTCGGGCGAACTCGCCCGGTTTTGATTCTCATTTCGAGGCGGCGGCAAGCCCCGCCGAGACGGCCTGCACGACCGGCCTCCGCGCGGCAGCGGGAGGCGTCGGCAGGCGCAGGGGGTCAAGGGCGCGGGGAGGCGGAGACGCCTTTCCCCGCTCGCGGACGCCCGCCCTGTGGGCGATGTCGAGAACCGGAAGGGATCGAGGGGTCCGGGAGAGACCCATTGCGAGGGCAGGAGGACGGGAAGCCGTTACACCATACGCATCCACCGAATAAAACCGTTATGGGAACCGAATGTGCGGCGTACGAAACCGATATGTGCGAACCCGACTGAGCGTCATTGAGCCGTTATCCGCGCGGCACGAACGCGGCACAGATGCGAATCGAATACGATATGTGAACGGGACGGCAGCGAAAAGGACGCGTGATGATGGCGATATCGAAGCGTTGCGTAGGCGGTATATCTTCCGCGTTTTTTCGTTACGCCCACATTGAAATCAGACCCTCCTCATGATACCTTAAGGAGCGTTTGGAGTGCGTCAGCAGGGCACAGATGACTACCGGCCAGTCACCGTACGAGGCTTTCCGAGAACTCGCGCGCCAGCCCATGGGGCCGACAAAGGAGCGGATACGCCCTGTGGTCCACCTCATCCGCTGGATGCGGGAGGAGCGCGGCGCGCGGTTCGCGGACATCGCGGACATGCTGCATCGTGCCAAGATCGTGCCGAAGCCGGTCAAACCGGACACCGTGCGCATACATTATCGGGCACTCGTGAAGGAAGGGGCGCTGGACGCGCCCGCTCCGGAGGGGTTCGAGCTTCCGGCGACGGGCAACCCGTCGACGTCGCAACGCCGGGAGCGAAGCGCGCCGGCGAAAACCCCGGCAGATCGGCCGAAACCGGGCGGCGGGGCGAGTCCCCGCGAGGGAACGCGCCGGAGTTCGCGCAGGGAAGCCGAGGAGGGCGCGCGAGAGTCCGCGGCGCCCCAGGCAGGTCAGCGCGGGACCAAGCGAACGGCCACTGCCGGAGACGCGGCCGCAGAGTTGCACGAAGAAGCGGCCCGGGAGCGGCGACGCCGGCAGGGGCATCGCGCGGAAGCAGACGCGCAAGAGCTTTTCCGCCCCGTCGACGACTAAGGGGCGGACGTCGAGACCCCCGCCGGTCGGCGGGGTGTGCAGTCAAGTTGCGAGGAGATCGTGATGTCGCAAGACGAGAAGCAGGCGAAGGGATCGGAGGAAGAACGGCACGAGCCGGTCGGGATCGATCACAAGGAGGAGACCCCAGTTCTCATCATGGCGTCCAACGACGGAGGCGTCGGCAAGACCATGGTCGCCGTCAACGCGCTGATGATCTGGGAGCGCTGCGGCGTGAAGCCGGCCGTCGTGGAGATGGACAGCGCGCGCTCCCTGTCGGGCATTCTCGGCGAGGACCGCGTCGACCTCTCCCTCGATCAGGGGCAGTCCATGGATGAGCTCGCGCGAAACCCTAGGGCCGCCGAGGAGTTCTTCGACCCGACGTTCGACGTTTTCGCGTCCGGCCCGACCGTTGTCGATCCCGGCGCGAACGTTTTGAAGCCGTTCCTCGAATGGATCGAGCGCTCCGAAGGCGCTGGCATCTGGCAGGAAGAGGGCATTCGCCCGCACTTCCTCGCCGTCGCGGACGACGACCAAGAAGCGCTCAAGGAGGCGTGGAAGACCATCGAGCGCGTGCGCGAGGTCTTCGGCGACTGGGCGAAGGTGTACCTCGTGCTGAACGACCGCGCGGGGACCGGCTTCCGCTCGATCTCTGACCTCAAGTTCTGGAAGCGCGTCAAGGAGATGCGCGAGGCCGGCGAACTGACGCTGATCGGGACGGAGAACCCCGAGAACGACGGCGAGGTGCCGTTCGTGCGGCGGTGCGACAGCTTGCTGTGGGAGGCGGTGCGCACTCAGGGCTACACGCCGTTTGACGCCTACAAAGAGCGCGAGTCCATCGCGAAGAAGGCGGGCATGAACGCCATGAAGGCCA
Source organism: Rhodovibrio sodomensis (assembly GCF_016583645.1). Classification (GTDB taxonomy): domain Bacteria; phylum Pseudomonadota; class Alphaproteobacteria; order Kiloniellales; family Rhodovibrionaceae; genus Rhodovibrio; species Rhodovibrio sodomensis. Next base: position 2,398 of record NZ_NRRL01000036.1, read on the forward strand.
CGCGGGCCAAGAAGGCCCTGCGGGACTGGGTGGCGCACATCCAGGACGCCTTCGCGCCGATCGCGCCGAAGCGGGGGTAGCCGTGGCGATGCGCGACGCCGACATGGGCAAGGCGGAGAACCCCGGAGGCGGCGCCTCCGGGGTTTCCCCCGCCGGAAAGCCGAAGGTTTCGAGCGGCCCGCTCATCTCAGCCGCCGAGCTTCTTCGCGAGGAGAAGCTGGACGAGCGGACCATGAAGCGCTTCAGCCGCAAGGTCCGCATGCGGCTGCGGCGGAAGCCGCCGCGGGAGCGCGCCCAGATCGAGCGCGGCGTACTCGAAGAGTTGACGGATGAAGACCTGCGCGGGGCGCTCTCCGATCTCGTCGAAGACGCCCGCAAGGAAGGCGTCAAGGAAGGCCGTAAGGTCAAACTGGAGGGCAAGTCCAGGACCTCGCTGAAGCGCCTGGTGTCCGGCGGCGCGAGCGTGCGGTCGCGCGGGAAAAAGGCCGGCGGCGACAAAGCGTCGAGCGACGACTACGACGAGCTTTTCGAGGGGGCTGCGAGAATGCTCGGCGCGAGCCGGGAGTTTGCCCGCGACGGCGCCGACCGTTTGAAGAAGCCTGCCCGTTGGGCCTTGAAAGTCGTGCTTCCCGTTGCGGCGGTGCCGCTCACGCAAGCCGCGGTGTTCGACTACGCGCAGTACCAGCCGGGCGGAGAGAACTTCATCTGGGCGATCGCGCTGGCCCCCGCTTTCTGGTTCGCGGTCTTGGCGCTCTCAACGCGGCTGCGGGGGTCGGCCTTGGGGTTGACGGCCCTGTGCCTATGGCAAGCGGTCTTCGTCGTCTCGGACGGCGGCTTCGCGATACCTGGTGACTCCTCCCAAGACATCCCGGTCGGAGCGGCAGTGGCGATCCTCGCAATGGCCCCGTTTCTCGCGATGTCTTGGAGGCGCACCCGGATGAAGTGAGGTCCGGGCGGCAACGTCTCAGTTAGTGAAAGGTCGGATGGATGTTCTTTTACAGGGTCTTCAATTGGATTTGGGCGCGGGTGTGGCTCGGGATCGTGGCGACCACCCCGTTCTGGCTCCCGGCGATCCTCGTCGGAACCGTCCACATCTGGATCGGGTGGATCCCGGTTTTTGGCGGTTGGCTTGAGGGCCTCGCGAACTGGAAACTCGTCGGAAACCTGTTCGGGACGCCGTTCGTCTGGCTGATCGCGCTGCTGATCTCGACGACAGGGCTGGTCGGGTCTTTCGGGCTCAACACGCTCGCGTTCCTTCACGTGTGCTTCATTTTCGGTTGGGTGCGGTTCGAGCTCGTCAACCGGATCGCGCCCGGACTGTCCGAGTACGGACCCTGGTGGGTTCTCTTGAACGCCGACTACGCGGTGTGGTCGTCGCTGCTCTTCTTGCCGGTCATGCTGATCGTCAACTTCGTGTGCGTGCGAATGGACAACGGCATCATGTACGACAAGGTCAGCGCGTGGTGGTACCGGTCGATGAACGGGGGCCGGTCCTTCATCCAGGCGTCGACGACCGGGCACGGCAGCTCCGCGTTCATGAGCATCAAGCGCGCGAAGGCGAAGTTCAGCCAAGAGCACAGCCTGTTGAGCCGTTTTCCGAACGGAAAGCTGCCGGAACCGAAAGCGGTCATCGGTTGCGCGTCGCCGGGGGCCAGTTACGACCGGAAGAAGCGGGAGTGGGTCAGCACGCCGAAGAAGAACAACCAAGCGCAATTGCTCTGGAAGGGAACCGAAGGCACGGCGGCGCATTTCCTGACCGTGGCGGGTTCCGGCGCGGGCAAGACCGCGTGCGTGGTCATCCCGAACACGTTGACGTGGACGGGCCCTCTGATCGTCTTGGACCCGAAGGGCGAAATCTACGCGGCGAGCGGCAAGCGCAGGAAACAGGACTTCGGGCAGAAGATTTACCGCCTGAAGCCGAAGGACAGCTACAGCGACGCGATCGACGTCTTCGGTTGGCTGGACCCGTCCGATCCGGCCCGGTTCCTGCCGTCGGTGAGCCAGATCGCCGAAGCGCTAGTGCCGGAAAACAGCGAGGGCGGCGACAACAAGTTCTTCCAGAAGACCGCGTCCAACCTCGCCTACGGCATCATCCTGTGCATGCTGGGCGAGCACTACGCGGGCAACCCGGACTACGCCGACCCGCCGACGATGAACACTTTCAACCGCATCGCGTCGCTGACGCCGGAGCGGATGATGGAAATGATCGAGGAGTGGGAAGGGCTTCTCAACGAGAGCTACCGCGAAGCGGAGAACCGCTTCCTCGAACTCCAGGGGACCGACGACGAACCGGAAGACAAGGACGAGTTCCTGCAATACGCCCGGTATCCCGGCTTCACGGTGTCGGCCATCACGGCGCTCGGGAAGATCCCGCGCGAGATCGAGAAAACCTTCCCGAACGCGGTTTCCACCCTGACTTCCGAACTCGGCTGGATGGACGACTGGAAGACCTCGAAGATCGTCCGCAAGCCCGGGCGAAACGGCCGTTATTTCAACCCGCTCCAGGTGTTCGACGGGGACGTGACCCTTTACATCCAGATCCCGGTCGCGACTCTGACCAACAAGAAGAACGCGGGACTGCCCCGTCTGATCCTAACGTGCCTGATGCAGCCGATCTTGCAGGAGCACAACGAGGACTCCGTCGAAGGTGGAGACAGCGAAAACGGCGACACCCAGGGCGTCGCGGAAGCCGACGGCGAAAACGAGAACGCGGGCGGCGGACCGAGGAAGCTGTCGAAGCGCCTGCTGTTCCTGATCGATGAGATGCCGGCCCTGGGGTCGATGCCGATCCTGCACGAGACGGCGAACAACATCGGCCGCGGCGCGGGCATCACGCTGTGGGGGATCGTTCAGGACATCGGCCAGGTGAAAGACAGTGCCGGAGACAGCGGCAAGCGCAACTGGCTGAACAACGCGACCGTCCAATGGTTCGGCGTCACCGGGGAAACCGCGAAGGAGGCGTCCGAGATGCTCGGCCAGACAACTGTGGTCGAGCAGACGGAACAAGGGGAGGCCCGCAAGGGCAGCGCCTCCAAACCCTTCTCGGACTGGGGGTCCAAGGGGTCCTCTTACCGAAACATGGCTCGTTCGCTTCTGACGCCTGACGAGCTGTCCCAAATGCCGCCAGGTCAGGTGCTCGTCATGGCGAAGCAAGAGCAGCCGGTGTTGTGCGGGCTGCCGTTCTACAAGGGGCACGTCGAACTGAAAGCCATGATGAATCGCGCTGAAGCGCAGTCTCAGACGGCTGCCCCGGAAGGCGCGGACAAGCCCGCCGGCGAGGGCGATGGAGCCAAGCCGACGGCCCATTCAGCCGAGAGCGCCTCCGCCCCGGAACGCCGTGTCCCGAAGGTCGGCAAACGGGGCGTCGACGTCCGCCGCGTCGAAGAGGCCATCGACGCCGGGGACGGCGAGAAGGATCCGCATGGGCTTTCCGAGGAGGCGCGCAGCGGCATCGAGGGCTTGAAGCGCGTTGAGGAAGACACGGGCCGCCTGAAAGCGGCGAGCTACGACTTCCGGAAGTTCAAAAAGAAAAAGGAAGAGGACGAGAGCCGAACGGTTTGACCGGAGCTTCCGAAAACGGCCCTGTAAAGAGAGAGAGGCCCCTGGGTTCGTTCCCAGGGGCCTTTTTCGCGGCCAGTGAGGCCGGTCGGAGGTCAGGGGTCGATCGAGCGGCCCTGGCCTTTCGAGTTGCCCCCTGCGGAGCGCTGCGAGGCTTCGCGGAAAGGCTTGAAGGGATCCCGGCGGTCCGTGATCTCGGGCGGCGCCGCTTCCGGGAAATCGTCTTCCATTCCCTCCAGGTCGAACTCGGCTCCGGAAGGCGTTCCGCGTCGTTTCGGCTCGCCTTGGGCCTCCGCGTCGTCGCCCGAGGGCGAAACGCCGGCTTCGTCGTCGATGATGTCGAAGATGTCCCGTGCCATCCCAACGCTCCAGTGAACGACTCAGTCGATGTCCAATCCGAGAGCTTTCGCGGGAACGACCGGTTTCGGCTCCGGTGAACGGCTAGGCTCCGCCGCGTCTTGATCGCGCCCCGACTTCGGCGGCGCGCTCACGGACCCTTTCTCGGAGATCCGCGGCGCGCTGCGTCCAGTCCGCTCCGGCGAGCGCTCGGTCGCGGCCGCCTGCACTTGTTCGGCCTTCGCCTCGCGCTTGGGCAGTTCGGACGTCAGCCCCAAAGCCCTCTGGAAGTTGTCCGGGTCCATATTCGAAATGAGGTCGCTTCGCGCGTCGAACGCCTTTTGGAACCCCTCGGGCACCTTTTCATGCGCGCCGGGACCGAGGGGGGATGGAGCCGGACCGAAGTTCGAGTGGGGGTGCGTGCCGAAATTGTCCTCGAACTCGATGAACTTCCGCGGGGCGAGCGAGGGCGAGCACGACCGCAGGGACTGCATGATCCCCGGCTCGACCTTGGTGAGAATGGCGAGCCGGTCGTGATAGTCCTGCGAAATGTCGCGGAGATCTCTCCAAGCCTTGTCGTACTTCGCCTTGGCGTCTTCAGCCGCTTTTGCGCGCTCGTGCCAGTGTGCCTGCGTGTTCGGCAGCCGCGAGCGCTGCCAATCGATCTGGGCGATCTTGCGCATTTGGTCGACGGCGGCCTTCATGTCGGGGGGCGGCTTGATCGACCCGTTGCGGAGGCCGATCCGCTCTTCGCGAGCGCGGGCGTACTCCTGCATTTTCCCGACGGCTTCGATCTGGTCGGGCGTGGGCCCCTCTTCTGGCTCCGCGTCCGTGATTTCGCCCGCTCCGCCGCCGGAGACCTCGATCGCTCCCCTGCGGGCGCCGTCGACGTCCTTCGCCTTCGACTGGGCGCGCTGCGCCTGCATGGCGTTCGCCCGGTCGTATTGCTCTTTGGCTCGGGCGAAATCTTCCTGGAGCTTCGTTTGATCGCCGCCGCTGAGGAGGTGGCGGTGGTCCGGAAGGGCGTTCCCGAGGAAAAGCGCGAGCTGGTCCCTGACCTCCCGGTGGCGCTGGTACTCCTGGTACCGGCGACCCTCTTCCTGTTTCGCCCGGACCCAAGCCTCTTTGCTGCCTACGTTGCCGCCCGTCATCTCGTGGCCGAGGCGACCGGCCTCCTGCCGCGCGCGCTTCCACACGCTCACGCGGGTGGCCGGGGCCATTCGGGACGGAGGCGTCGCTCCGGCGTTTTGCGCAACCTGTTCCATAACTGACTCCAAACTTACATCGCTCGCTTCCATATGGTATAATACACGAAGCGCCGGCGCGAGCCCATTTTTAGATATGGGCCGTTATCGGCGGTCCGCAATCGCATTCGGTACGCGAGGGAGATCGCAGTGAGCATGAAACGTAAGACCCGCCTGCTCGCCGCCGCGGGCGTCTTCGCGGCTGTCGCCTTCGGCGCGGGCGTCGCGCCGGGTTCGGGTCCGGGCTGGGGCTTGTCCGCGCAAGCGCAGGACACCGGATCTGTCATGGACAACGAGCCGGAGAGCTTCGCGCGCGCCGGCGAGCGCCAAGGCAAACCCTGTGCCGCCCCGATCGAAGAGGTTCCCGAAGACGCGTCGCTGTTCGAGAAGTTCCAGGCGACCGCGATGAAGCGCATCCAGAACGAGACGATGCGGAAGTTCGCCGGCGACGATTGGTGCAAAGGCGACTACGGCGAGAAGTTCAAGGAGAAGTGGAAGGTCGAAGAGAAGCTCGAAAACTCCATGAGGGTTGGCGGAAAAGCAGCGGAACAAGCCGTCAAGAACGCTCCGACAGCCGAGGAGGTCAACGACCGTTGGAGCAAGGGCGTCCAGCGCTTCGAGCGGATGATGCAGGAGCAGGAGGGCGGCTAGTTGGCCGCCCTCCGGTTTCGGTTCAGGAGTGTCGCTGCCGATCCCTTGAAGGTCGGCTTGAGTCAGTCGGAAAGGTAAAGAGATGCCGGAGATCGAAGAAGGCTTTGTTCCTATCACGCCCCGCGACACTGTCGTGGGTTACGAGATCGTCGAAGAATTCGGCTTGATCCAAGCTTCAGGCGTCACTGGCCGAGGCGTGGGCAAGGAGTTTTTCGCAAACATCTGGGACAAGCTCGGAGGGAACAACCGCTCGTGGGAGAATAGTTTCGAACAAGTTATGAACCGAGCCTACGACAACGCCAGCAAGAAAGTGTTGGAAAATACCGACGGTGGCAATGCCATCGTCAACGCTCGGTTCGACTTCGGCAGCACTCAGCGCGACATGCCGTATTGCGTGCTCACGGGACAGGCGGTGCGCGTGGAAAAGCGCGAGTAGGGCTTTCTGGCCGCAAGCGTCATTGGACTGCGTGAAAGGGACAGGCGATGTACGGCGACACGTTGAAGAAGGGCTCCGACGGCGAGCCGAAGGCCGAAAGCGGGGACGTTCAGACGGTAGATCCGGTCCAGCCGTCTGAAGGCGCAAGCGAAGGGCAGCGCCCATCGATCGAGCCGAACACCGGATGGAGCTACGGCGCGCCTTCGTTCGACGCAGTGTTCGGGGCCGGGCAGCGCGAAAAGCCCGAAGGTAGCGGCCAGGCGGCGACGGACGGCAACTCGTCGAAAACGTCGAATGACGGCGGAGAGACCTCCACGTCCGACGTCGAACGAGCGATGAAGGAGAATTTCCAGAAGGCGCAGGACGAACTTCAAAAGTCCCAGCAATACCGCGAGCTCGAAAACCAGTTCTTCGAGGCCACCGAGCAGGTGCGCGAAACGCAGGCGGAAGCGGGACCCGGCTTTTGGGAGGGCGCGCACTCGGTGATCGTCTACGGGGCCTTAGCGTTCGTGCTGGCGTGGGCTTTGTGGGAGTTCCTGAAGACCCTTGGCGACAGTTCGCGAATGGGCCCCCAGATTATGACAGTCCTCGCCATTCTCGGCATCGGCATTCCCGTCGTCATGGTGTTGGATTGGGCGGTCAGCGGACTGTTCGGCGTCTGAAGCGTCCGCGCCGCCGCGGATAAGAAAAGGCCCGCTCCATGGCGGGCCTTTTTCGTTCGGCACGGATCGCGCGCCGGAAAATCAGAACAGAGCTTTGACGCCGGACCACAGGCCCTTCTTGGCGCCGTCCCCGACGTGATCGCTGAGCACGTCGGTCTGTGCGTCGACCTTGCCGACGCGGACGCCGTCAGGCCCCTCCTCGACACCTGCGCGCACCGGCATGAGCACCGGCTCCGGCTGGTCGCCGAGGAAGGCCGAGAGCGTGTCGCTGGGCGGCACCGAGACGACGACGCGGACGACGGCCCGGCGATTGCCGTTGGCCGCCTCCCAAATCTTCAAGAACTCCACGCCGCTGTCCGGAGCGAACGTGGCCTCGGACACCTCGAAGACGCGGCTGTTTACGGGACCGAGCGGAGTCTGCCTGACTTTCTGGACGATGGCCGAGACCATGCGGCCTCTTGCAGACCCTTCATCCGCTCCTGTTCCCGTACGCGGGCCTGCGATCAGCCACAAGGCGCCGACGATCGAGAGACTCATGGCGACCAGGATACCGGCGCCCAGCAGGCGCTTCCCCGCGCTGCCGGACGCGGAATGACGGGCGCGGCTGGACCCGTTCGATCCGATGGGGCCGCCGAGTTTCGGGGGGTTGCTCATCAGTCACCCTCCCTCACCGGACCGGATTGATCTCGTAGATCCGAACGCCGACCGGAACGGCTGAAATGAAACCGGCAGCAACGGACTCGAAAGCGTACCGCACGCGCCCGCTGACGAAAGGCTCCATGTTCGGATCGCGCGGTCCATCGGGGACTACGTAAAACTTCCAATCGAACACGCAGATCTGGTCGTTGGGACGGCGACAAGACCGATAGGCGGCTTTCTTCATGAAACCGATCTGATCCCACTCGAAGGGATACCTGTTTGGAAACGCCTCCTTGAGACGGGTGGTCTGGAGTTGCCGGAAAACCATCCGCTTCATCGTGTGCTCGATCTTGTCCACCTCGAACTCGACTGTCTTCATCGTGTAAAGGGTGCCGTCACCTTTGCCGCGTTCCCAGGCATCTTCCTCGACGACTTCTTTCCAGCGAATGATGTCATTGCCGACAAGGCTCGGGTTGAGAAGCTCTTGGTGGCTCTGGGAGATCACGGTGTTACGGTCGACGCCGCGTCCGTTGCGGGCGACAGGGTAGCGGATCCCGTCCGGGGCCAAGACGGAGACGATGCCCGTGGCGTAGTACCCGCTGCCGTCACGGGGTTCGTACTTGCCGGACAACCCGTCATCTGCGGAGTTGGCTTCGATATACGTCGTGATCGAGCCGACGCCGCTGCGGTCCAGCCTCAGGTGCGTTTCCGGGTACACCAAGTCTCCGCCGAACATCGAGACGACTTTTTTGCTGGCGCTCGCCGTGAGGTCCGGCTTGTCGATCATTGAGGCGACCTCGGGCGGAACGGGCGTGGAGTTGGCGATCTGATATTGCCGCCGTTTCATGAGTTTTACCGCCCCCGAAGGCAGGCGGTCGGACCATGCCTTTGGAAACTTTTCTGACATCGACGCCTTGAAGGCGTTGAGTTCGGCCATCGTCCCGACAGTGCGAGCCCGAAAAGCCGCCGCCAGTTGATCGCAAGAGACGCCCTTGCGCGGCTCAGGCGCTTTGGCGAGATACACCGCGCGTCCGTATCGGACACCCTCGGCTTTTGACGGGCCGCTGAAAAGCTTGTCGAACAGCCCCCCGCCATGGTCTGCGGTTTCCTCGATGAACACGTTGTAGACGAAGACAGGGGCGCGCAGCCGATCCGAAGACGCGGCGAGCCGTTCGGCGAGATAACCCTTGAAGCCGCCAGGACCTTCAAGAGTCGGCTGCAAGCCTCCGGCCAAAGGACTGTCAGGCGCGAGCGTCTGAGGGTCGGCAAAACGCGGCGCCATGAATACGCTGGACGGGTTGCCGGACGCGCTCTTCATGGTCAGCCCGTTCGCCGGGCTCTGCGCGTGCAGAAGGTTCGGCGAGGTGGTGGCGAGCCACTCGTGGTCCGACTCCCGCTCGAACTTGTCCCTCAGCCAAACACGGCCCGCGGAGAGGAATCGGAAACCGCCGAACTCTTCGGCGAACGCGTCCGCGCACTCGTAGTCCTGAGCGCTGACGATGTTGGACATCACGCGCTTGCCGATCTGGAGTTCAGACGCCGCTCTTTTCCAAGCCCGGATCTCTTTGGAGGCGGTCGTTTCGGGCTGCGCGTTCTCCTGTCCGGAAGACCCTTGGCTGGCCGGGGGCGGAATGGCGCCGTCCGAAACGGCAACCGAGGGAGCGAAGGCGGCGCCGACGGCGAGCGCGGCGCACGCCAGATTTTTCGTCCAAGCGGAATGCATGATGGGAGTCCCTCTCGACTGACTGCTCAATTTTTCCAAGGGAGGCCGGAGCCGCCCTCTTCGGATTTCGCGTCCCGGAACTCCGGGGGTTGGCCCGAAAGCAGGAAGCTCGCGATGTAGCCAGATCGCCCGTTGTGCTCGATGCGGATCCAACGGTAGCCGTCACGCTCGCCCGCGACACGGCCTGTGGCCCGAATGCCCGAGTCCGTCTCCAGAACGCCGAGGCTGCGCGCCGACGTGGTCGGCTTAGCCCTGATGTTCGAACGCTTCTTGGCCCACATCACACGGTCGAAGGTTTCGGCGACCTCGAAGCTGAACGCCTTCTTGGACGCGTCCGCGCCGCCGGAGTTTTCGGGGGCGTCGGCCTTCGACCCGGCGCCCGCTTTCACTTCGTCCACGGGCTTAGAGACGACCTTGCCCTCCGGATCGTCGGACTTGGAAGGGGCCGATTTTGCGTTCTCGCCGGAACCGCCGCCGCGACCCGCTTCAGCATGTTTGTCGCTTTCGGAAGCGCCCAGGTCGTTCATCGATCCGAGAGAGGGGTAAGCCGTCGTGTCCTCGGCATTTTCGGACGGGGTGTCGTTTTCCGGTTCCTGCACCTCCTCGCTCGACGCCTGGCCGCTATCGACTGTCCCGAACGAAATCCCACCGGAGCGCTCGGGGTCGTCGGCCCGGTCTTCCGACGCGGGGTTTCCGGGCTTGTTCGAGGGAGTATCCGCCTCGTCGTCGTCAGAAGAAGCCAGGAAGTCCGAAAGTTTCGGCCGTTCGCTGTCGCTGTTCCCGGCCTCGCGGGGGTCTCCCGGCTCTTCGTCGGAGAGAGAGTCGAACGAAATCCCGCCGGAGCCGGAAGTCTCCTCTTCGCGCTCCGGCTTCGCGCCGTCGTCCGAAGCGGACCCGCCATCGGAGCCGAACGAGACGGCGCCGGAAGAAGCGGAAGGCCCGTCGTCAGTGTTAGCGGAACGGTCCTTCGCCGTGTCCTGGCCGTCTGCGGCGTCGTCACCGTCGGCGAAGAGGAAGTCGGCGGACCGGCCCTGGATGCCGTCGCTCTTGCCGCTTGATCCGTCGTCAGGCTGTTCCCGGGCTTCGCCGGAGCTTCCCGCCGAGGCACGGTCAGAAAAGGTGACCGCGCCGCCGCCCGACGTCTGTTGTGGGTCGCTGTCGCTCTTGCCGTCGGACTTTGCCGTTTTTCCGAAAGAGACGGCGCCGGAAGGAGCGTCGCTTTTCGGCGACCCTTCACCGCCCTCGTCGGCGGGGTTGCCTTCCTCGGTCTCGTCACCTTCGCTGTCGCCGCTCCTCTCGGACAGTAACTCGGACGCCGGCTTGCCTTTCAACTCGCTGCCGCCGGTCTGGGTCTCTCGATCGCCCTTTAAAAGTTCGTCGACGCGGTCATCCAGACGCTTGCGCAGCATAAGGAGATCGGTGCCGTCCTGGATCACTAGGCTCATCTGCTGGTCGACTGTCTCCCGCGCGGGATTCCGCGTCGGATCGACGCCTTGGACGTCATACCAAGGAGGAAGGATTTCCATGGCAGCGTCTTTCGCTTGTTCTCGCGAGAGTTGCCCCCCTTCGAACGCGGTGCCGTCCCAGAAGCCGTCCGGTCGGGCAGAATAGCCGTACAGGCGAGCCATGAACGCGTCGACGATTTCTTGCCGCTTTTCGCGCAGCGTCTTATCAGCGTGGTCGGCGCCTTCATCCGCGGAAGCGGGTTCGTCGAGTTGGCCCGAGCTGTCGGTCTCCGGGCTTTCGTCGCTTGTTTCGCTCTCGGCGACCCCGCCATTCGGCGTCCCGGCTTCGCGACTTCGGTTTTCGGGGGATCGATACGGCGCCTCGCCCGAGGTTCCGGTGCGGTCGCCGTCAAGCTTTTCGCCGCCGCGATCACTGCCGTCACGCGCGCTCCCGCTGCCGGAAGACGAGCTCGCGGGGGCCGGGATCGCTGTCCCGCCGGTGGGGAGTATGAAGACGGACACGACGCCGACGCCCAAAGCGACAACGGCGACTCCCGCCAACAACACGTATTTGAACTTGCGTTGCATCTGCTGCCTCCGCGGCGACGACGGTCAGGAGTTGGGTTTGTCGGACCCGGACAGGCCGCGCCAGGTGAAGCCTTCCCGCCGCGCGACGCGCGCGCAGGCGGCTTGGCAAACGTTTTGGACGGACCTGCCCGTTTCGAGAGCGTAACGATGCAGGGAGCGCGCGTTCTCTCGGGTCGTCTCGAAATGCATGATGACGACTTCATCCGCGGCGCCTGCGCCTCGGACCGGATGGCCGCGGCCGCGAGGCTCGGAAGACGAGTCCCAGGGGTATCCGGCCGCTTCGAGTTCGGCGGCCAGTTCGTCCAGCAGCATCGCGCGGGCGCTGCTGTCGGTTTCCCTGGCGCGGGAAAGGAACGCGACGCGGTCACCGCGAAGGCAACGGAAGCCGACCTGCTTCAGGTTTCGTGACGCCACTGACGGAATGCCTTTCGACAAACTGCAACGTTTTCACGCTATCCTATACGCTACATAATAGCGCACATGTTCATATTTTTCAAGGTGGACGAGGAGTCCGATCACGCCCGCTGGAAACAGGCGCCCGCTCCGTACTCGCTCCCTTCCGCCTGGGCCGTTCATGGACGTGCTTCGGTAGGGAGCTATGGAAAGCGTTTGCGGGACGCGGCGCCGAAGGCGTCCGGATGCTACGATACACGGTTGCCCCTGACCGTAGGCGCGCTGTTCGGAATGGGAGGCGGGGTGCGAAAAAATCAGAACGAACGCCCCGACACGATCCAACGCCCCGACAGGGCAGAAGGCAAACCTCTGGCAGAGGGCCGGGATTTCGCCGAAGAACGAAGGGAAAACGGCGTTCTCATTTTTTTGCAGCGTCGTTAGAAGACCAGACAACACGTTTTCTAACGGTGGTGAAAAAAAATCGAACCGGGTCTGCCGACGACTCCCGGAGACCCAAGCCTGTGGGGTATGGCGCGCGGCGGGGAAGCAGCGTCGTTCCGACGCTCCTTCAGAAGCCTCTCACAGAGACGCTGCGGCTGACGGAGGGTCCACTTGCCCTTGCGCCGCCCAATCGTCCTCACACGGCTCGTGAGCGGTTTGCATGGCGGACAGGGCTTGCTCGTGCGAGGCGGACGGAACGGCCTCCTCAGGCCCGAAACGCTCGATGTGGTCGAGAACGGATCCGACCTTGTCTTCGACGTCGGACAGCACCCAAAGGTACGGCGGACGTCCTTTCTTGCCTGTCTGGAGTTTCACCGGGATCCAGCCAGAAGGACACGTATCGCCGGAAAAACCCGCTTCCTTGAGTCGCCGATTGGCCGAGGCGAGTTTCTTGGCCTCGATCGCGCCAAGTTCGACGAGGGAACGGGCGGAAACGCATCCCGATCCTTTTAGCGCCGCGGAGCGGTACGGGTCGGGATTGAGGTAGTCTTCGAGCCTCACGACACGGTCGAAAACGACCCCAGTCGGCGGGACTTTGCCGATGATGACCGTCGACGTCGCTTGGCCCTCGGCGGCTCTGCGAAGCGGGGAGACGCGGTTGGCCGCCCGGGAAAGCTCCGCTTCTCTCCGGCTGCGGAGGACGGACTCCTCGACCGGGTCTTGAGGCATCCGGCACACGACCGACGCGACGGAGCCGTCTCTCAGGGGCAGTCGAACGTCCCTCTGTATCCACCCCACCTCTCCGCCGTGGGGCGGGAACGCGCCGACCATGTCCCCGGAGCGGACAGCCATGGCCATTCGCCTGACGGCGTCTTCGGGAAGCTCCACGCGCCCGCAAACGACCGATCGAGTGGCCGTCGTCGGCGCGGACATCCGGAGCTTCCCGAAGCGAGAGACTTCGGACTGGTCGGCCAGTTCCGCGGGGTCGGCGAAAGCTTCCTCGGCGAAGCCTTGCGGCGGCTCGGGAGCGACGACGCAGGCTTCAGGGGCATTGTCCCCCTCAGGTCCGCCGGAAGCCGTCCAGACGGCGTGGGCGAGCTTCGCGCGCCGCCGTTCGGCTTCCTTCCAAGGATCTCGTTCGAGCCCGTTTGAGTCCGTGTAAGACGACACGCCGGCTGGCGGGTAGAGCGTGCTTCGCGTGCCGCCCAGACCCGTCACGAACGTCGCCTCCGACCACCCCTCGCAGCCTTCCGGCGCGGGGACGTCGACGACGTCGTGCGTCTCGGAGAACACGGCCCGATACAGGTCGGGGTCGCCTTCGGCGTCGAGCACGGCCACGGGCCTGTCCGGCCAGGCGAAAGGCCGTATCCATCCGATGTCGATCCACGGGTTCGCGCCATGCGGCGCGCGATAGGCGATCCGGGCGTCGTCGCCGAGCCTTTCGCCGCCGTCCATCAGGATCGACCGGAACACGTGCCAGAGGCGCCATTCCGCCCGCGCGTGATCCCGTCGCGCCCGGGCCGTGCGAGACTTCAGGCGGCGCTTGTCGTCGGAGGTCGAAATGGCCGCCGCGGACAGCGGACGGCAGACCTCCATGGCGCCTTCGATCTCGGCCACGGCGGCTTTCTTGTCGCCCGACAGCGCCAGAACGGTCGCCAGTGGATCGTTCCCCTTGCGGAAAGCGTCCGCGACCACTGACGCCAGCTTGTCGCGCCCCGTGACCTGCGGGTCTTCGCTCTCGTCGGTGCCCGCGTAGGCGATCGAGGTTTCGAGCGCGTGGACGGGAACGTAGCCGTGGCCCAGAAGCTCCAGCAGAGGCGTCTCGTCGATCACGACGCCACGGCAGTCTCGGATCGCGGGAGGAAGTCGCTTGTGCGAAACGGCGCGCACGGGCGCGAACGTGACGGCTTCCGGCTCGTCCGGCGTCAGGCCGTCCTCGAAGTCGAGGAGCCGGTGATGCTCCCACCGCCCGCGCCCCCACGGGTCCTGGTGTTGGCGAGTGCGCTGGCGAATGAAGCCGCAACGCTTCCGCGCCGGGCACTCCCAGTCGCCGCTCTTGCAAAGCGCGTTCGTCGGCAGCCCGGCTGCGGCCAGTTGGCCGACTTGCTCCGGGTACTCGCATCCCGCCAGGCGCTTCCCCAGCATATTGCCGACGAGCGAGCCCTTCTCCGCGCCGTCGACGCCCAAGACGTCGAGCTGCTCGGACACGCGCTTGCGCGCGACGTCGACCTTCCGCGAGTCCGGGCACAGGTACACCAAGGGTCGAACCGCCTCCCCTACCCCGTCGGGCGCCGTCGCCGCGCCGGAGCGGTCCACGGCCGCGAACGCCGCCAACTGGGCGGCCGCACGGCTTTTGCCGGTGCCTGAAGGGGTCCTTATCAGATAGAGCTTCGGGCGGGAGGTCGGCTTGCCACCCAAAACCGCTTCCTCGCGGTCGAGCACGTCGTTCCAGAAAGCGGTCAAAGCCTCTTCCGCCGCGCTCTCGCAAGCGCGCAGCAGATCGCCTGCCCTTTCCCTTTCCGACGCACTAAATATGAACATGTTACTATTCTACGGCAGAATGGGCCTTTTTTCAAGGTCGCGTATCGTCTTATGTGTGTGCGTACCGCCTTGTCGTGTTAATCACTGCATAACGCGGGGTGCGGTCTAATGCCTGGCGCTGCGCCAGGGCAGAGAGAACACGGGGCGGTCTTGCGACGGGACGTGACGGTCAGCGTGGAGAGAGCGGAACTGGAAGCCGCCCGGGGCAGCGCGGACGGCCACACGCGGTTGTCCGAGTGGCTGCACGACGTCGACACGGCGGGTCCATGGGCGCCTTCGGAAGAGTTGAGAGTCTTGCTGAACGTGGCGCCCGATCCCGACCATTCCGTGGCGCGGTACCTGCATATCGTGATCTACGGCGTCATCCCGCCGGGCACCGATCCGGACACCGCGCGCAACGGCGCGTTCGATTTCGCGGTTCGAAGGGATCCGCTGGACCCGAAGTGAGCGGCTTCCGGCATTGAAATAGCACCCATATGGCGTATAATACAGTATCCGCGCGACATACGCGCGGGCAAGTCAGTGAACAGGAGACGAGTATGTCCGCAAGCCGAACGAAGACCGTTAAGTCTGTCGCTCTCGCGCTCGCCCTGAGCTTGGGCGTGGCGGGAACCACCGCCGGGTGCGCGCAGTATCCCGGCGCTTCCAAGGTAGGCGGCGCGGCTGTGGGCGGCGCCGCGGGCGGCTTGCTCGGGTCCATGGTGGGCGGCGGAACCGGCCGGCTCGTGGCCACCGGCGTCGGCGCGGTGCTGGGCGCCGGCGTCGGCATGCTGATCGCCGAAGACATGACCCGGCACGACAAAAAGGAGCATGTCGAGGCGACGGGCAAGGCCCTGGAGGACAACCCCTCCGGCGAGCCGGCGACCTGGAGCAATCCCGACAGCGGCAACAGCGGCAAGGTGGTGCCGACCAAGACCTACCGCGAGAACGGCCGGTACTGCCGCGAGTACCAGACCGAGGTGACGGTCGGCGGCGAGAAGGAACAGGGTTACGGCAAGGCGTGCCGCCAGCCGGACGGCGATTGGAAAATCGTCAACGCCGACGCCTGATCCACGAGTTTCCAGAGAAGCTCGAAAAGAAGAGGCCCGCCATCTCGGCGGGCCTCTTTTCGTTCCGGCGTCCCGTCAGGGATCAAGCGGCGCGCTTCTTGCGCTCGGTCCACCCGCGCGAGCGCCATACGGTCGAGATGTCGCGGCTGGTGGCTTCCGCTTCGACCATGGACGCCCATTCCCGCCATGCGTCCAACCCGCGCTCCTCGATCGCCTGCTGCAAGAGGGTCGCCAAGCGGTCGACGATCGGCGTGGTGCGCTTGCTCTCCCCGGAGCCGGTGGAAAGCCATCGACTGCCGGACGACGCGTCCCGGCCAAGCGCCAGGCTGAGATGCTTCGCCGGGATCGCGGGGAAACCTGCGCCTTCCAGGCGCTCGTTCAGCAGGTCGTAGACGTCCGCGACGTCCGACCAAATCGGAATGATGCAGTCTTCCGGATGACGTTCGAGCCAGCGGACCAGAATGCCGATCGTCGGCTTGTCCACGGTGTCCCTGCTCCGGTCCCGGACGTGGCGGATGGAGACGATCTCGCGCGGCCCTATCCGGTCGGTGAGGGATCGGTCCCAGTTGAGGCGCTGCTCAAGGCGCGCTCGACTGCCGGAGGGGACTGGCACCTCTTCCTCTTTACCGAGCGCGTCGCGGACGAGGATCGCGTATTCGTCGTTTCGCATCGCCGACCACGCCATGGGCGTCAGCCCGAACAGCCACAGGGTGTCGGGGGTGCCCAGGCCAAGCCCCAGCGAGAGGCGCTCGATCCGGTTGCCGTTGACGCCGTCCGCGGGCTGACCCTCGGGATCCGATATCCAGCTCTTGCGGCTGGAAACGCCGTCCATCCCGCGAGCGCGGGCTTCCTCCTCCGCGACCTCCCGCCATTCTTTCCAAGCCTGCGGGCCGTCCCGGCGGATGGCGCGCATCAGGGTCATCGCGGCGTTGCGGACGACAGGCGTAGCCTTCCCCTGAGCGGTGCCCCAACGATACGCGGACGAGGCGTCGCGACCGAGGTAGAGCGAGATCAGACGGGCGGCCGTCGCCTTCCCGTCCGCGCGCTCTCCGACTTCGGCCAGGAAATCCACCACGTCGGCCATCTCGGCGTGGCGCGGGGCCTTGTCCCACACCTGCGCGAGCTCGTGCGACAGGCTTGGCACCGGAGCTTTTTCGGGGTGGCGCTCCAGCCAACGGGTCATCAAGCACATCGTCGCGTCGCGCACTTGGCGATGGCGCTTGTTCGTTTGATGGATCGACGACCATCCTACGGGGTTCATGGCGAACAAGTAATGGATGTCGGCGACCGAAAGCCCCAACCCCCAAGTGCAAAGGCTCTCGACGCGATCGCCGGTGACCGGATCGACGTCGAAAAGGGATCGCGTCGTCCGACGATCCTCCTCCATGCGTTCCGACTTTTCGGTCGTCATTTCGGCCCCGCTTCACAAATCTTTTAACGCGCATCGCGTGAGATTGATACACTACACGACAACGGTCGATCTGGCAAGCTTGTCGGCGACGACTAAACGGGTTACAAGTGAGAACGGCACGCGGGCGATAGAGCGCCACACGAACGCCTCCACCCCTGCGTGCGATCGTCTCCAATGGGATTGTAAGATGTCTATCGTACGCTTGCAGAGCTACCTGACATATCCGGAAGGGCACCCTCCGGAAAGCGCGGAGATACCCGACGTGGCGATGCCCGAAGGGATGCGCGCTCCCGCGAACGGCCTGACCTGCTTCTACGGCGCGCGGAACCCGAGTTTCATGCTCGCTTGGAAGGGCGCTCGCGCGCAGGAGCGGTCCATCTCCCGCTGCGAACTCCACGTCGATGTCGGGAAGTACGACCCGAGCCGTATCTCGCTAGACGACCTGCCGGAGCGAAAGTTCGTGGACATGGAGCGCCTGAAGGAAGACGCGCGAGAGAAGGTCCGCGAATACCTTCTTGGTTACTGCCGGGAGTTGGGGCTTGAAGAAGATCACGCCGACCCGTGGTCCGGCACGCGTTTCCGAATGCGGTATCCGCGGCTCCTCGGTCGGCTGGTCCAAGAGCCGGAGTTCCGGCATGTGGCCGTTCTGGTTTACTCGGTCGCGTCCTCGGACGGGGACGTCCGAGGTTTCGGCACGCTCTTCGATCCGGCGGCGGTTTCGGAGATACAAGCGCACGACGCCAGCATCGCGTTCCGCCTTCCTGAGATCGACTGGGCGCGTCCGCTGAAGGGTCCGCGAGTCGAAGCGCGCGCTTGAGTCTCAAGCGGCTGATCGGCGCGACAAGTTGCGGCTGTCGCTCCGCTCCCGTGCATCCTGAGAACCGTTTTCCGAGGGCCTGCTGAGACTCGCGATCTCGCAGGCCCAAATTTTCGCTTGGTCAGCCACGATGGAAGCGATGGCGGGTTCGAGGCTGCCGTTGGAGACGCCGCCGAAGTCAGTCGCTTCTCTCAGGGCAGCCGCCACAAAAAAACGCAACGACGCCTGGCGCGGCGCGCTGCCGTCGTGAAGCCGAATGGAAATGTCGCCATTGCGGCACACGCTGACCTCGATGCTCGCGCCTTTGAAGCCGTGTTCCTCTCGGCGCAAGGACCTCACGTCGTCGGCTAGACAGCGCCAACCGTACGAAACGCAACCGGCGAGTATCCGGTCGGCGATCAAAAGCTCCTCTTCAGTGTCCGCCATCCCCCCGTTTGGCAGCCCTTCGTTCACTGGCCCTCTCCAGTCATTGCGCTCAATCCCCGGGTTTCGACCCCAAAAACAGTTACGCGCATACCATAAACCCGTCACGCGATGCACACAGTTTTTGGTTCCATTCGGTTTGGGCTTGTCAGGAAGTTTTTTCGCGTCAACGCGAGATCGCCATTCCGTGCGACCGCCCTTTCGATTTCGCGGACTTTTCGGAACTCGCGTTCACTGAGCCGCCGCCGGCCTCGCGCTTCGGCTGACGCGGCCTCGGCTTGGATCGGGGCATAACTGGCGCGACCTGCTCCTTTACGGCCGCGCGCAAGGGCTTGTCCTCCTTGGCGCGACCGGCGTACCGGACCGGTTCGACAGGCTTGCCTTTCTGCGCCCGGTTTTGCGCGAAGTGGGCGCACCAGGAGCCGACGTTCTGCGCGATCACCGGCGTCGACGGGCCGCCCGTGGCCAGAACGGTGTACGGCGCGTCGGGGTTCTGGCGTGTCCACTGCACGGCCTCCGAGGCCGTCGAGAACACGAGAATGCCCCTGTCGTCCTCGAACGCGCGGCTCGCCCAAATGCCATGCGAAACGCGGCTGTCGCCTCCGGGTGCGGAGATGGCGCCGCCCTGCTCGGAACCGACTTTTCCCAGACCCTGCGGCGACAGCACGCGGCCTTCGACTTCCACGGCGCCGATCCCGCGCGGATGGTGCTTGTCGGGGACAGTGCGGAACGCGAAAGCCTCCTCGCCGTCGGGCAGGTTGTGGACCTTGCCGACAAGGCGGTCCGGAAGGTCGTCTGCGGGCGCGTCCTCCAAGGACAGCGCGAGAGCGTCGAACCGATCTTCCGGGACGGAGCGGATGCCGCTGCCGAAGTCGTGGTCCTTGTCCTCCGCCGCCGCCGAAAAAGCGGCCTGCTGCTCGGCGGCGACGGCGTCCGCGTCCGGCGCGTTCCTGGCGTCCAGGGCCGCGTTGGCGACCGTTCGGCGCGCGTAAGCGTCCAGATCCCGAACGCGCCGGGCAGCGTCGCTCTCGGCTTTCAGGGCCGCGACAGCCGCCTCGAACGAGTGATCGCGCATCACGTCCTGCGAGATCGCGAAGTCGAGGAACTCCGGCTTCCAGCCCTGGGCCTTTTCGGCCTTCTTTTCGGCGAGCGCGCGCCATTTGCTCCGGGCCGAGTCTTCCGAAGCGGATAGTCCGGGGTGCTCGATCATGGCGTTGTCCGGATCGGCGAAGCTGACCGAACGCTCGGGACGCTCCTTGGCGAACTTCCGCGCGGCCGTCGTCAGGCACTCGTCGAGGTACATGTCCGACTCGTACCGGGCGACGTCGCCCGAGGGGCGCCCGGCGGATTTGGGCGCGGCCTGGATGTGCTCACGGACGCTTTGCTTGAATGTCTCGGCGTGCGCCTCCCAATCGAACGCTTCGCCGAGCTGTCCCACGAAGCTCGCGCTCGCCGCCACGATCGGAGCGTTGAACCCTTCAAGGCCGCCGCCGTCGCCGATGGCCGCGAGGCGGTCTTCCCATTTCCCCGTCGCGTCCGGGAGGCCGCGCTCTCTCCGCTCTCGGGCGCGCTGCTGCCGGACGGCGTCTTGCTCGTCCGTCGTAAGCGGGCAGCCGTCCCGGACCCAGGCGTTGTAGGCGTTGGCCTGCTGTCGGGCCGCCAGGACTTCCCGCTCCACGCGCTCCCAGTGGCGAGAGGGAACGTGGACTCCGCCGCCTTCGACGACGTCGGACCGGGTATCGATCTCCACCTCGACGTCTTCGAGGATCGGAGCGGCGGTGTAGTGCGGCTGCACGGCCTTGGCGACGCTCGGGTCGATTTCCGACATCGGCACGTCGAGCTTGAACGACTGCTCGGTGAGCCAGATCGCGAGCGCGCGGTCGTGGATCGGGGCGTCGGTCACGAACCACACGTGCGCGTTCAAGACGCCGCGATCCGGCTCCTGCCCGTCCACCGGGACGCCTGCCGACGACGACAGTTGCCAGTGGTAGCCCGCCCCCCGGAACTGGTGCGGCAGGTAGTTGGAGATGTACCAATCGATCGCCTGGTCGGGCCGGTCGAGGCCGTCGTGTCCCTTGGGTAGCCGAACCTTGTCGATGTCGATCATGATCCAGCGGTTGCCGTCGGGACGCTTGCGCAGCGAAGGCGGGATCCCGTCGCCGCGGTCGTGTTCGAGACGGTTGGCCGGGTACTGCCCTTCTCGCAACCGCCCGTCTTTCAAGTCGTCGTCCGTGAGCTCGCCGCGCACGACGAAGGCGTGGGGGTCTTCCTGAAGGCGATCGAGGAACGCGCTGAGCGCTTCGACGGAATGCGGGTATTCGACTTCGAAAGCGTCATACCAGCGGCCTTGGGAGAACTCGGTCTTGCGAACGACGCCGTCCTCGCCTGTCCAGAACTTCTTGGTGGCCCAGGGGCGGACCCATTCGACGTCTTCCGAACTGCCCTTCTTCATGGCGGACAGGCCGTCGTTTCGGCGCGCCTGCCGCCTCGGCCTCGGGCGAAGCACGGTCATCCGGATCCGGTCGGAAGAGTCCCCGCCCTCGCTTTCGGCGGCCTCCACGGCGGATCGGACGACGTCCGGCAGATTTTCCTTCTTCACTCCGACCTCCTAAGCGCCCAGCGCCCTTCCGACTTCAATGGCCGCGCCCCGCGCGAGATGGATGGGGTCGCCTCCGACGAGGGTCAGGGACGCCGCCACGCAGAGCGGAAAAACCAAGAGCTTCTCCGCGAAACCGCCCGTCGACACCAAAGCGACGCCTTGGCGCGCGTCTGAGGGCCACAAGAACGGCACGCCGCCGCTCACCGCGTCGGCCGCCAGATGGCCGGCGTACGCCGCCGCGAACGCTGTCGCCCACTCCCACGGCAGAAAAGCGAACGCCGACGCGGACAAGGCCGCAAGGCAGGCCGCGGAGTGAGTGACGCCTCGATGGCCGAAGATCGCCTTCAACGGCCACGAAAGGATCGGCACGCGCGATCCGGCGTAGCTTCGGGGTTCGTCGACGTCGGGTAGCAGGCTCCCGACCGCCAGGGCGGACAGGGTGAGGGGGTCGACGGGGATCGCTCCGGCTTGAGCGAGCGCCCCGCCGACCGCGCCGCCGACGGCGATGTGGGTGTGCCACATCATCAGGAGATGTCCTGGCCGCGCTTCTTCCCTTTGCTTTGCCCGCCGCCGTTGCGGCTCGGCGCCTTCTTCGCTTGGGAGTTGGCGGACCCTCCGCCTTCGCGCTTGGGGGCGGAACCGCCGGCCGAGTTACCGCGGCTCCCGGCCGAGCGGTCTTTCTTGCCGTTCCCGGCGCCGGCGTCGCGGCCCTTGGACGGCGACCGCTCCTGTCCGCGCCCCTTGTTCGCGCTCTTCTTCGGACTCGTCGGAGGCGACACCGAACCGCCGGCGGAGCGCCCCTTGCCGGATCGGGAAGGCATCTTCTTGCCGGTCGCGGCGCCCTGCCCCTGCGGCTGCGGCTGAGCGGACTTGCCGGGAGACTTGTCCCCGCCGGATTGGCCGCGCTGAGGGGCGGGTTGCCGGTCTTGTCCGCCCTTCCCGATGCCGAGTGCGCTGCCCAGGCGCTGGCCGAGAGAGGGCTTTCCGCCCCCTTGAGACGGCTGGCGGTCAGGGGTTTTCTGAGGCGCCTTCTGCGCCCCCTTTTGCGGCGTCGATCCGGCGCTGGGCGCCCCTCGATCGGGAGAGCCCTTCCCGCGATTGGCCTGGGGAGCCGGCGCCGCTTTGCCGCCGCTGCGCTCTGGGGCGCGATTTTTCGTCGGTGTCGGCGTCTTGGCGGGACCGGGGAGGTTCACCGACCCCGTGCCCCGGCTTCGCGGGTTGTCGACGCCGGAGGGGATGGCTTTCTGTCCGCCCTTATCCAGTCCGGGGAGCCGCGGGGAAGCCAGAGACCCCTGTTGCGCGGAGTAATCCGGCATCTTGGGCGCGGACGCCTTCTGTTTGAACGGGTTCACGTGCGAGTCCATGTTGCTCAGCAAACGCGGGGCTTCCGCTTCTTGGGTGCCCTGGAACGGACGTCCGCCGCCGGGCGCCTTAATGCCCGGAGGCGTGAGGCCGGGCGCGGGCGCGTTCGGGGTCTTGTCGGGGGCGGCCTTCTGTTTGAACGGGTTCACATGGGAGTCCATGTTGCTCAGCAAGCGCGCAGCTTCCGCTTCTTGGTTGCCTTGGAACGGACGTCCGCCGCCAGGCGACTTCATGCCAGGCGGCGTGAGGCCGGGCGCCGACGCCCCCGGCGCCTTGTCGGGAGCCGGAGACGGAGCGGAAGCTTCCATCGAACCGGCGACCGCCATCTCCGGTGTTTTCTCCGGCTGTTTGGGCGCCAACCCACGTGCCTTGATCGGGTCTTTTGCGTCCTGCTGAAGCCCAGCGACCTTGTTGTTGACGGACCCGTTCGCGCCCTCGATCGAGATATCGCCCTGACCGCGAGGATCTTCGCCGGACATTTTCCCCGCGTCGATGAGAACGCCGCCGTTGCGATGGGGCTTCTCGAAGGCTTCCTGGTTCCATTGCTTGGCGAGGCCGCTGAGTTGCTCGTGCGCCGAGAACGCTTCGGCTCGATGGGCTTGCCATTCGGGCGTTCGACCGTTTTGACCGTACTCGCTCTCCGCCAGGCGGTTCGCCCGTGCCCCGACGTACGCCGTCGCTTCGATTTGCTGCTGCAAACCGAGTCGTTCCGCCACGTCGGGGCCGAAGCGGTTGAGGTCTTTATCCATGGCGGATTTCAGCCCGCGCATCCGCGCCGAAACGTCTGCCTGGGGTTCCGTCCCGTCCCAGTCGAGCTTCGGCGCCATGCCTCTGCCGAACTCGGAGTTCTCGCGGGACACCTTCGGTTGCGGGCGAGCGGACGGGGACATGTCGTTGTTGCGGTTGAACGCGGCTTCGCCGTCACGGGCCTTCTTGCCGAAGTCGCGGGCGTGCTGTTTGAAGGAGTCGATGTTCGTTTGCCGGAACGGGCCGTCCTTGCCGTGCTCCAACGTCCGCGCCGCGTCGTGGAAAACCTGGCTCTTGTACGCGTTGGCCTCGATTTCGGCCTTTTTCGAGAAGCCCCTACCTTTTTCGGTGTTGGAGTGCGCCAGCGCCTTTTCCTGAAGCATTTGCTGGCGCTCGAAAAACTTGCGGTCACGCTGCTCCGTGGCCTGCATCGAGTGCTTTGGGCCGAAGTTCCAGTTGGTGATCGGCTTGCCGTTTGGATTTTTGAGCTGACCATCCGTGGGGCCGGGACGATTGATGTCGTCTCGGCTGCGCGACGCGGGCTCCCGACGGCCGATGCCGCGGAGCGCGGTGCCGATCCGGTTGGACAGGTTGGCCTTGGTCGCGGCGTTGAAAGCCTTTTGGGCGGCTTCGTTGCGCCCGACCCCGAGCTTCTGCTGAGCGGTGACGAGGTCGCCGCCCTTGGTCCCGAGCTGAGCTTCCGTTTCCAGGACGCGCGCGCCCTGGACCTGCTGCATTGCGCCCAGGGCAGCTTTTCGGGCCTGCGGCATCCTCTTGGCGCGAGCCTGGGCCTCGCGCTGCATCCTGGCGCGCTGGTTTTTCCTGCGGGCTTCCTCTTGGGCCTCGAACTGCTTCCGGGCCATACGCCGCTGAGCGGCTTCGGACATAGCCATTTCGCCTCACCACAGACTGCATGTCGTCGTTCTGGATATGTATCCTACACGACACAGTCGTTTTGTCCAGGCAAGATCGGATGTGTCTGAGGCGAAGGACGGATCGTCAGTCGACGTCAACTGCCCGGTTGAAAGCCTCGACGCTCTCGTGTCCGGCGAGTTCGCGCTCGACCGGGTCCGGGTCATCGACGAGAAGGAAGCTGCGTTCTACGGCGTTCAGCCGAGCCACGGCACGGGCATAAGGGATCGGGCTGGTACGCAGGTCGCGTGTTCCGTCGCTGAACTCCGCCAAGACGTGCGCGGCCTTCCCGGTCACCATCCCGGTCCATCCGACGCTCGCTCTCAGGGCGTACAGACCGCCCGACTCTTCGAGCCAGAGGTCGTAGACGCGCCACTCGCGGCTCACGCGCCGCGGTTCCACCTTCGTGACGTCGTTCATGGCACTGCCCTTCCGCTTGGCCCTCTCGCGTTCGAGATCGATCACGTCTCCCATCGCCTCACCTCACTGAGCCAACCTCTCGCCTCGGCGGTACTCCCAGGGATAGAGGGTCCGCCCCTTCCATACTCCACGCCGCTTCGAACGCGCGACATCTTCCTCTTCGACGTACTCTCTCGAATATCTACGATACGCGAAAGCGAAGCCCGACTCCACGATCGCGGCGTTCAAGTCGCGCATCGAACCGTTCTCGAAGACATAGCACGTGGCGATCACGCGCCCGTAGCGGTCCCGGTCGTGCGCTCGGCAGGCGACCTGCTTGCCGCGGAGGTAGCTGCGGACGGCCTGGGTCGCGTTGCGGCCGCACATGCGTGCCTCGCCCTTGTGATAGCAGGGCTGGTCGCTTTCGGGCGCGTCGATCCCGTGAAGGCGGATGCGCTCGCCCGAAACTTCGAGCGTGTCGCCGTCGATGACTTCGGCGTCGCCGCGGTAGACCTCCTGGGCGGAGGCCATCGAGGCCGAAAACGCCACGAGCGCGGCGGCGAACAGGGTTCTGAAGGTCATGTCGGTCACTCCAACGGACTGAAAGGTCAAGCGGATGCTCTGCGTGCGAAAGCGCGCCCGATCGCGTGGCCGAGGGCCGACGCGCCGAGCAAGGCAGCGGCAAGATGGGCGTCGAGGGTCGCGGCTCCGACGAGATACGACGCGAGAAACAGCCCCCAGACGAACGAGACGCCCCGCTTCGGGTCGATGGCGTCGGCTTCGAGACCTCCGGCGAACGGCCGCGCGATCGTTCCGGCGAAAACGGCCACCGCGAAGCCGAGCGCGCCGGACGCCGCGATCGCGTCGGATGTCCAGAGCCAATCCGGAGCCGCGGAACCCGCGACGAAGAGCGCGCCGCTGATCGCGGAAGCGGCCAGCCACCTGAAAACGTGAGGGATCGCGCCGAAGGCCCATAGCACGCCCAGCAGGATGAAGGTCGGGAGCAACACCGTCACGGCCAAGCGCGCCGACCCGTCAGGAACGCGACCCAGGGCGTCGACCGTGGCCATCGCCCAGGCGTACGTCGCGGCGGCTGTCGGAAGGGTGGCGCACACGAACAGATGGCCACCGACGTAGGAGGCGATATGTCCCGGGGTTCTCGATGTCATTGCCTGTCTCTTTCGACGCACTGCATGTGAAGTATGGTATCACAATTAGAGTGAACAATCAATTTCTGCCTTCAGACCCCCAAAGCGGCCCGCAGTCGCGACCATTGCTCGGCTGTGGGCGGAGGGCCCGGGGGCGGCTCCGAGCGGACCTCCTCGATCGCCTTCAAGACCCCCTCCGCTCGGCGTCGTTTCGTGCGGCGCTCGGCCAGTTCGTCGCGCACGGCGGCGACGAAGTCGCCCACCTCCGGCATCCGCGGCCACTTGTGCTCGGCCCACACGATCACGAACGCGCGCTTGAACAGGTCCGCCGGAAGGGTATGGAGCACCCGGAGGTCCATCTCCAGGGCCTTCTCGGAGGGGAGATCGACCCCCTTCCGCTCGGCCATCAGTTGCAGGCTTTCCAGTATCTGTTCGTAAGACGCCGGCGCGTTGTCGCGCTGGATGGCTTCAAGCTCTTCTCTCACCGCCGCTTCCAGCCCGTCGCTGAGCCGAAGCCGGATCATCGACCGGAGGCTCCTGGGATCGGCCGTGGAGGCGATCAAGCACTGCGCTTGCTCGCTCTGCGTTTCGCTGTACGCGGTCGGCGTCCGACTTTCTGCCGCCACCGCCACGTCGCTGTGCGTTGCCGTTGTGTCCGTCATTGCCGATCCCTTCCTTGGAGCCGTGGCCGGGGGCGTTCCTGTCCGCGCCGCCTCGCCGTTTGTCTTCTCGGTCCACGCGACCCGCGTGCTCGATGACCCAGTGCCTGTAGGCAGCCGAGTGGTTGCGGTAGCGATAGCCGTTGGCTTGGCACGAGAGAGCGAACTGCTCGGCGAAAGCGTGCGGATCGATGTCCGGGTGCCGCTGCTGTATCCAGGCGATGTCGTCATCCGAAGGTCGCCAGTCTTCAGGGGGTACGGTTTTCTCGTCTCCCCCTTTCCCTTCGATTTTTGAACCGCCCCGCGCGCGTCCGCCCGAGAGAGATTCTGTTCTAGTGGTATTGTTAGTGTCAGGTGGGCTGACAGGGGGCGTCGACATGTCGACAGGGGGTGTCAGCCCGCTGACAGGGGGTGTCAGCCCGCTGACAGGGGGTGTCGACTGGCTGACAGGGGGGCTGTCCGTGTTCGGATCGGGAGCCGCAGGCTGGTCGGGGAGGCCCGCGTCGTAGCGGATGCGGTAGATAGCGGACAGTTCCGCGCCGCTGGCGGAGAAGCGGCGATGCTTCTCGACCAGGCCAATCTTCACGAGCTTGGCGAGGATCCCGTTGACCCATTGCCGCGACCGGTCGAGCTGTTTCGCGATCCGGCCTTGTGACGGATGGCACCAACCGTCTTGGTCGGCGAAGGTGCTGAGCGACGTCAGCACGGAAATCTCGCCGAGGCCGATGTCCGGGTGTTCCAGCCAAGCGGCTGGCACGATCCCGAACCGTCCGGTGAATGACCTCAAAGCTTCCTCCTTGAGGGCATACCGACCCTGTCGCGGAAAATCGGCGTTTTCCGGCACGATCGGCTTGCGCCCGATATCCGAGGAAGCGTAAGCTCAGGGGTGCGGTTGGGAGCTTACGCCTCTCATCTTGTGAAGTCTGAAAGAGGCCCGTAGCCGTTCGCGGCGGCTACGGGCCTCACTCGTTTCAACCCTCTGGCATGTCCCTCTCGATCCTTTTGGCGATCGTCTGCCGCCGCCGTTTCGAAAGCCCGACCTCGCCCTTCGGCGACCTGGCCGAAACGGCGCTGCCGCCCACGGCGACGAAAGGCTTGCGCAACACGGCGGGGTCCGAGTAGCGCATCTGGAGCCCTTCTTCGGTCAACTCGACGTCGGCCTCGCGGTAAGCCTGCAAGGCTTGGCGAATGGACGTCTCGAACGTCTCGACGAACTTCGACGGACTCTCGTTGCTGCCGAACTGAGCGATCAGGTCGCGCCAGCGCACCAGTTGGCTTTCGCCGGGGCTGATCTGCGGCAGCGTGTAGGAGAGGTACACGAAGATGTCGATCGCCATGGCGCTGTGCGCGATCGAGTGAAGGCGGGCGCTCGGGATGGGCACGGAATGCCGGCGCATCCGCTCGTACGCCGCTTGCGTGAGCTGAATGCCCGCTGGCCAGTCCATCTGGCCGAGATTGCCCTTGCGGTACGCCTCGATCTGCCCTGCCCCGAAGACGGCGGCGTCGATGAGGTTGTCTCGCTTGAAGAGTTCCTGGTCCGAGTGCTTCAGGACCATCGTGAACTCTGAGAAAGTCAGCCGGACGAGCTGGTCTTTCGTGATGTTCGTGTTGCCCGCCTGCCCGGTCCGGGGCTGGATGCCGATGCTGCGGAGCCAACTGGGCGCGTGTCCGATCTCGATCCAAGTGTCGCCTTCCCGCCGCCGGGGATTGTGTACTTCGGTGGCGAGCCAGATGGCCAACAGGCGCGCCTTGGGGCCGTAAGGCACGCCGATGGTGACTTCCGCGCCGCCCGGTAGGGTAAAGTTGGACGGCTGGACCGTCAGCGCGAAGCGGTCGTCGTACCTGCGCCATACGGTCTGGTCGTTCTTGGGCTTACGCAGCGCCAATCCGGCAATGCAGAAAGACTTGTGAAGAAAGGAGATGTCGGAGTCGTCGCGCGCGGGGTCGATAGGCAGTTCGTATTGGCCCGCGCCCAGATGCGAAGCCCTGAAATCCGACACGGTCATGTCTCCGTCCAATGGCATTGTGTGCTCCCCTGACTATACGGGGCTCTGACAGGCGCCAAAAAGGTCGACGTTTTCCGAAAGTCCGACCCTCTTGCGTTTTGGCTTCCGAAAGTCCGACCCAGGGCTTCCGAAACCTGTACCCCCGCGCGGGTTCGCGGCGCTCGGCGCCTTCCGAAACCTGTACCCTGGGGACGCCGACTCGGACGGGACCGCCATCGTCGGGCGCGCTCTGGCGGCCGGTTCTGTGCCGACTCCGGATCGGAACCGCGGCTCCGGAGCGGTTCTCGGCCCGCGTCGGCGGAAACGGCAGTTTCCGGACCTTCGCGGGCATATGAAGGCTTCCGAAACATGCACCCCTTGCCCCCTCTGAAGACGAGCCCTGGTATGTCCGCGCCCAGAACACCACAACATGTCCTGTTCTTCCAGGCGAACGGGTACAGATTGCGGAAAGGGGGTCGGACTTTCGGAAGCTGAGCATGACGGGTTTGCCCCGAAACCCCCGATGGGGTCGGACTTTCGGAAGGGGCGTTTGGCCTGTCTGCCGGCAGAAACCGGGATTTCCGAGAACCGTCGCCCCTCACCCGAGGGCCGCCAGAGATGGGGGTACGGGTTACGGAACCGCGATCATGCCGCCCGTCTCGCCACGGAAGCCGACGCCAGCCATCGCCTTGCGTCGGAGCGCGTCGGCGTTTGGCTGAACAGGGCCTCGTTCACGGCGAGGTTCAGGGCTGCGCGAACGATGTGGCCCTCCAGCCCCTCCAGCAAATCGACGGCTTTCGCGCGGTCCGCCTCGGGTACGTCCCGGCGGGACAAAGGGCGGGCCGCTTCGATGATCGTGGCGTCGGCCCGGTGGGAGACCTCGAAGAGGATGCCCCCCGACACCAGCGGGAGCCGTCGCGCGGCGACGGCAAGCCGACCCGACAGGTCGTCGAGCCGAAGGAGCGCGTCCAGACGCGTCGTCGGACTGCCCTTGTCGGGTTTTCGGAAAAGGCTGTCGCCGATCTGGTCGCTAACGCCGCGGATATCCGCGAGCAGCCCCCAGGCGACCATAGCGTGGTTTGACTTCATACCTCTTTCCGTCACTCGCGACGCCGCTAAGCGTCGTCAGGGGTGGCGTGGACGTTACTTCATACGCGAAACGGCTCCAGGCTGGCAAAAGCCGACCTGTAGTGCAAGCCCGGCGAGTCTCAGTCGCCGAACCGACGTCGATGCGCGGTCGCGAGTCCGGTGCCGAGAACTTCGATCCCGCAGGGCAGGCGATCCTCGTAGGGGCGGTGGTGATGGCCGTGGACAATCAGGGACGCCCCCAGGGAACGCGCCAGGTCGTCGAATTCGCCCATCCCGTACGGATGGCAACTCGGCGCCTCGTGCGTCACCAGGACGTCCGCGCGCTTGCCCGCGAGGGCGTCGAAATCTTCGTAGAAGATCGAGACCCGCTGCTTTAGCGGCATCCCGCCGCGCCAACGCGCCTGCGGCTTCTGGATCGCCAGGTATTCGGCTCGGGTGGCGAACCTCACCGTGCCGTCGCCGTCGAGCGGGTGCCAGATTTTCGAACGGAAGACGCCGCCGAGGCCCGCCACGCGCACGCCGCCGAGATCGGCGACGCGGGCGTTCAGGTTGCCGCCTTCGAGGCCGCCGTGGAAAAGCCTGTCATGCCACTCGGTGCGGTCGCCGTCGTGATTGCCCGCGATCCAATGCACGGCGACGCCCGCGTCCGTGAGAGGGCGGACCTTGTCGGACAGCGGCTCGTCGAGATCCATGTCGCCCATCAGTACGACGGCGTCCGGGGCTTCGATCTCGCAAGCGCGGAACAACGGCCGCCATTCGCCGTGCGGGTCGCCGTAAAACAGGACGTTAACGGTCATGGCGAACCTCCGACGTCGCGGGGGCGCGGCGAACGAACGCCTCCGTGGCGCGCACGAGATCGCGCAGGGACCGCTTGGCGGCGAACGCGCGGCGAAGCCGCTCGACGTCGAGTTCCGAGGGGGTCGGAAGGTCGCTTCGCTTGGCCCCCACCTCGCGCGCCAGGTCGGCGATGGCGCCCTCGACGATCGAGGGGACGTGTTCGTCTGAAGGGGGTTCGCAACGCACGACCCGCACCCGCGACAGGAAGGCGGCCGGAAGGCCCGACTCGTCGTTCGCCGCCAGGATCCACGAGCAATGGCTCAGGTCGGCCTCGCAATCGAGGCAGTCGTCGTGGATGCGGCTGGCGTTCTCGGGCTCCAGCACGTCCATGAGCGCGTCGAGGACGTTGCCGTTGTGTCGGCCGGTCGCCGTCTTGTCGATCTCGTCGACGAACACGACAGGGTTGGCGATCCGGTGCTGTAGGATCGTTTCGAGCGGGCGCCACGGATGCGTCGAAGCGTAGCCCTTGGAAGTGGCACGCAGCACCTTGTCGTCGGACGCTCCGCCGGCGTTGAGGCGACGGGAAGGAACGCCCGCGAGTTCGCCGAGGCGACGGGCGAAGCGCGACTTTCCTGTGCCCGGCGGGCCGACGAGGAGAATGGGCCGGAAGCGGAAGTGGCCGGCGCCGTAACGCTCGAAGAGCGCGGCGTCGGCTTCGATCGCGTCGATGGCGCCGGTCATCCACGGGAACTCCGAGCGCAGACGGCTCCCCCACCCGTCTTTGGGTCGGGCGAGGGGGACCCGGGACGCGAGAGGCTCGAAGCGTTCGGCGACCGCTTTCGAGTCCTTGGAATGGGACGAGGGGTCCAGCCCGCGCAGGACGATCGCGCAGGACTGCGGGGCCGGATTTTCCGCGGCGCGGGGAGCGCCCGCGAAAGCCGCGCGAATGCCCTCTTCGTAGGCTTCCGGATGGAGCGCGCTCGCGGGCCGCGAGGAGTTGGGATCGGCGGCCGCGTCAAGGTCGGCGCAATGCACGAGGTTCGCCAGAAGCGAAGCCAACTCGTTGTCGTTGCGCTGCGTCCTGCCCGGGTTCCGAGCCAGTTTGCGGACGCGGCGAGAAATGCGGTCCGCCGCGTACTTGCGGGCCTCTTCGTTGCGGCCGCGCGACCACACGAACGCGAAGACATCGGTGTTCACGCCGGCCTTCCACGCCGCGCCCGTGTCGAAGCGCGACAGCCGAAAGAACTCCGACGCGTTCGCTTCAGCGAAAGAGCTCGCGTGAACGATCGGCGTGAAGCCCGCGTCGTGCAGCTCGTCTTCGGCCAGGCGCGCGCGGAGCAGCGTACGGATTGCGGTGAAGAGGGTCTCGATGTGCGGCGCGCGCCCGCAAATGACGTCCTCGGGCGGTTGCTGGCCGGTTTGGAGGACGAGACGGGCCGCGCCTCTGGTCTTGGTGACGTCGTGCCGCTCGGCGGCACGCGCGGACATCTCCCGGTCGACTTCCATGGGTTGCCTCTCGACTGACTGAAATGGCTGCTTGAGCCGGACTTCCTTTATATTCAAGCCGAGCCGGATGTCAACGGGAATGAACGCTTGACAGGGAGCGCGGGATATATAAATTACGCTGAAAACTTGAAGTCAGACGCCCCGCGAGGCGACATGCCGTTCAGTCTCAGCCGCGACCAAGCCGTTAAGGCCTCAGCAAACGGTCGAATACCGTCCGCTTGAACGCGGAAGGCTTATCGATACCGTCAAAAGAGGGAGCGCGCCATGAGCGACAGCAGCGCCAAGACCGCCGAGAGCCGTCAACGGGAACTCCGCGGCCGCCACCGCCACATCGAAGTCCGGGACCTGTCCGTTCCGTCCGGATGGCTCACGGTCGTGTCGAACTTCGTCGAGAGCGTGAACGACGTCCTGCCCGTCACCAGCAGCCCTTTCCCGCGCGTCGTGGTGGACGCCAAAGAGAAGTACGGCTCCCTGAGGCTGAACGTGCAAGGTACGTACGACCTCTCGAAAGACGACGCCTTGGAAACCCTGGTCGACCTCCACGAGGACGACGCCGAAGCGACGTGCATGGCGTGCGGAGGCCCGGCGTCCGAAAAGGCGAGCGTCGGCTTCACGCGGCGGTGCGACCGCGCCGAGTGCGCGCGGTAAGCCGGTACGTCAGATGTCCAGCCCGGAGCGGGTCCTGGGCTTGCCGCCCGACCGCTCCGGGGACTTCCTGCCGCCCACCGCTTTTTCCGGGTCGGGCTTTTCGCGCGTGCGCGGTTGGCGTTCGGGCGCACTTGTCCCTGTGCCGCGAGACGGAGCGGTGGGTGGCCCGACCGGGTCCACTTTCAACGGGTTGTCGCGCCGTCCCGTGCCTCGCTCGGGCGGACGACGATCCGGATCCAGGCCGACTCGGGTCGCGTTGACGACTGCGTTCGTCTGGTCTTCGTCGAAGCCGTGGCTTTCGAGTTCTTCGCCCAATTCACGGGGCCAGCCTTCGTCGGAGACGTCGACCTCGAAAGGTGTGGGCCCGCCTCCTCCGGGGGATCGCTCCACCAGGATGTGGAAGCTTTGGTCGTCGTCGGTAGCGCCGAACAGGTTCTCGATCGCCCGGTTTCCGGCGACACTACCTCGGTCTCGAGGGCGAACGGATGGCAGGACGGGATCGTAACCCCTCTCTCCTCCGGGTTCCGGCATTGGGGCCGGTCGGGTGCCCGTCACTTCGCTGACGCCTTCCCCTAGAGGGTTCGCGAGGCCGCGGAGTTCATGGCCCTCGCGCTCTTTCTGGGCCATGGCTTGCACGATCCCTTCAAGCCGGGAGAGCTTGCAATAGACGCCTTCGTCGGCCGCCACGAAGGTGTCGGCGGTGCCCCTGCCCCACGTGACCCGGCCTTCTTCGCGGGCCTGCTCGATCGCCTCGTCGTCTCCGACCGCGCCTTCGTTGTGCCTGAGCCAGTCTCCCCAGCCGACCCAAACTTGCGTGTCTGGGTTCTTGGCGATCTGGGTGCCTATGTCCGCGGATGCGAGCGCGCCCTCCGCATGTCGAGCGGTCGGCGAACACACGGCTGGTCCGGTGCGCTTGGGGGACAGCGGAGCTTTCACTCCTTTCTCGGAGGGGATAACCGCGAGCGCTCGATATCCGGTGAGTTTGAAGCACGTTTGGTTGGCCGCGCCGCTGTACCCGGTGCATGAGGGCGCGTCGCCTACGAAGACGCGGTGCTTGCCGTTGAGCGCCAGCTTGTTCTCGGTAGTGCGGCAGTTGGTCGTCTGCCCGGGAGGGAGGCCCCACGCGGCGTCGGCCAGACTCTTTCCGATGCCTTTGTCCACGGGTCGGCGGTCGTCGCGCGGCCCGACATATGTGCGCGTCACTTTCGCCATGGTCGCCTGCCAGATATAAAATACACGAGTTATCATGGCACATTTGGATGCGATGTGCTATAATGATCTTCAATGGAGTCAGTGGGCCTGCCGCCCCAGGGATGGATTTCGATGCCCAAGAGATACGCAGTTCGCCGAGGTACTCTCGAAAGCAAGGTTGCGGAGGTGCTCCGCGGCGAGAGGTTGTGCCGATGGAAGACCGGGGCAGACCCCATTTCGGGTACGGACGGCTCGATCCATGCCGTCGAAGTCTACCTCGGGAACGAAGGCAGCCTGACCGTCGGGCTGCGGGAGTTCGTGGCGACGACTCCGGCCAACGTCGAAGCCGTGACCTCGGAGGCTTGGGGAATGGGGTATGGCGTGGCCGTCGAAAAGGAACACGACGATCCGGAGTTCGGACCCACGATCTTGATGCGGCCGCCTTCCAGGACTGGAGCTCCGGTCGCGGTCTCGGGTATTTGCGATTGGGTTCTCGCTGAACCCGGGGACTACGAGGAAGAGCGAGCCGCGGAACTGCTTACAGAGAGCGGTGAAGACGCCGACGAGGTTGCGGTCGAGAAGCTCTCTGAGTCTCTCCGCTCCGAAAGCGTCATCCATTTCAAGCTCGACGCGATCGTCGATTGCCTCGCCGACCAACTCGAAAGCAAAGGAATATCAGTTGTCTGAACCGTTAGCTTGACCGGGCGTTTGAAAGCCGTAAACGAGATGAATCGACGAGATGAGCCTCTCGGTTTACACCGGTGGTTTTGCTGAAGAGTGTTACATGTCCCATAACCGCTTTTAAAGTGGTGCTTTTTCTTTCTCCTGATCGTGTCACCATCACTCTGCCATGGGCTGCTTACTGCTCACCGATTATCGGTGCCCGCACGGTCCGCTGCGAGTTCTGGCCGAACATCGGCCAAGCTGAATCGGCAGGACCGTCGATCGCCGTGTTCAACGCGTAGACTTTGTTGTCGTAGGACCCGATGTAAACAGTGCCGTCCGGCCCTATTGCAGGCGGACTGAGGGCTGATGACCACCTGCGACAAGCTGGGTGTGTCGTTCTGGGATTACCTCGGCGACCGGCTCGCGATCCCGGATGCCCCGGACGTCCCCCCGCTGCCCGTCCTCATCCGAGCCCGGGCGCCGACCTGAGCCGGGCGCGCACCAATGCATCGACAACTGCTGATTGGACGGCGTCGGACCCCCGGCCTGCCCCATGCCCGGGCTTTTGCCCAATGTACGTGCGCAAGGGTGGCATAGTAGCTCTCCGCATCCCAGAAGGTCTCGAAATGCGGCATGCGGACCCGGTCCAGGGTGACGCTGTAGCAGGCCATGTTGCCGCCGTGCTCGATCGCGGCGCCGGTGGCGGCGACGAAGGTCTCGGCGGCCTCGATCCGGTCGACCGGGTCAAGCCGGGGCTCGGCCGGCGCGGTGAAATGCGCGGACAATCCCTCGATCTGCTCGACGTTTAAGACGGTGTAGCCCTTCATAAACGGGATCTCACGCTCGACGTCCTCGCCGCTCTGCTCGTCCGTCTCGGTCCGGGTCAGGGTGTTGGCGTAGACGACGAGGCTGCCTTTCTCGCCCTTGCGGACATGGGCGCCCATCTCCTTGGCCTGGCAGAAGGTCATCCAGATGGGGGCGGCGAAGCCCTGGGCCATGGCAGCGCGTGAGGCGCGATGAGCGGTTCGACATGGTGACCGTCCTCCTGAATGGCATAGCGACCCGTCCTGGTCGCACCGGTGGGCAAGGCGGTTAGACCGCCGCCTCGCAAAGCTCGCGGGCCAGCGCCGGCAACCGCTGCAGATCCGCGGTGGCCCGCTTTAGGTCGTCGATCGAGTTCTTGAGGGCTAACGTTTCCGCACGCATGCGCTCGCAGGCTTCGAGGAGGTTCCGCGGTTCCGTCCCGGCGGCACGCGACCCCGTACCGGGATCGCGATCGCTACCGTCCACAGGCGCGGCGTTGACGGGCTTGAGTTCGGGTACGCGTCGAGCGGTTCCGCCGGGCTCGCCGACAGTCTCGGACGTGACTGCGGCTGCGGCCTCGTAGAGCTGAGCCGGGCTCTCGGAGGTAGCAACGTTCCGCCGCGCGGCGAAGTCGATCTGAATGACCTGTCCCATGGTGTGCTCCTGTCGGGGTAAGTTTTCGACACCATAGAAACGACAAATCGGCTCAAAATGCTCGCGTCCACAAGGTGATCCGCGCTCACGGGCGGTTAGCCCGTTATGGTTAACAATAAAACGGAGGTATATCGGGGCAAAAATCTGGCTTGACCCGAAATCCACTGCGGGAAGTGCGCGTAGAAATCGCCCTTGTTCGTATGGAATTGAATGTATGAGCTGCCGCGTGGGTCTGACGAACGGTCGGCAGGAATGTCCAGAACCGGAATACACGTGCTGTACTCCGCGGCGTCGGTACAACGAACCATCGCACGCAACAACGTCGTGTCGGCCTCTCCGGCATCGATGTTAATTTTTTGTGTCGGCATCGGCACGGCGTAGGAACGAGCCAGTTCAAGTCAGCGGGCACGCGCC
This sequence comes from Rhodovibrio sodomensis, assembly GCF_016583645.1. Classification (GTDB taxonomy): domain Bacteria; phylum Pseudomonadota; class Alphaproteobacteria; order Kiloniellales; family Rhodovibrionaceae; genus Rhodovibrio; species Rhodovibrio sodomensis. The sequence goes on from NZ_NRRL01000036.1 coordinate 38,315, forward strand.
ATAACCATCGGAGGCTATCTCATGCTCCGTCGTATTGTTTTAGCGCTCGCTTCCCTCGTCCTCGTGTCTGGGACAGCAACTGCTGGAATGAACAAGTCGGTGGTCGACATCGCTGCCGGCGATGATCGTTTCGAGACGCTCGTACAGGCTGTCCAGGCAGCCGATCTGGCGGAAACCCTCAGCGGCGAAGGCCCGTTCACGGTTTTTGCGCCGACCGATGAAGCATTCGCGAATCTGCCCGAAGGCACGGTCGAAAATCTTCTGAAGCCGGAAAACCGCGATCAATTGCGGGCGATCCTCACCTATCACGTGGTCCCGGAAGAGGTTCCCTCGAGCGCGATCGCGGGCAAAACCCTCCAGGCCGATACAGTCAACGGCAAACCTCTTGGGATCGACGCATCCGGCGGCGGTGTCGAGGTCGGGAACGCAAACGTCGTCGCGGCGGACGTCTCGGCGTCGAATGGCGTTATTCATGTGGTCGACACGGTGATAATGCCGCCCGAGAGCTGATGTAAGCGACAACGTTTCCAAGCAGGCTTGCCCCGTCGATATATTCGACGGGGCTTTTTTTAGTCCGGTCAAGTTTCGAGCACCCCAATTTCCGGCGAACCGTTTGTGTCTTGACGAACCCATTCCAAACCTAATTGCACCGGGCACCTGCCCGGCGGGCGGCCAATATCAACGAAAACTGGGGGCAAAGGGTCCCGTTAGAGACAGGTGACCCCCGGCGAGCACGTAACCCATCGTCTGGGATTGCTCCAACGAGCCCGATTGCGCCCTCATCCGCGCACATGTCACTGGCCTTCAGCCATAGCCTCTTCACCGGTTTTTAATCGCATTCGTCCCTAAACTTCGGCACCGAAACCAAGGGTGAGGTAGCGCGCATGCAGTGGAAGGGGGCCAGATCGCGAGGCGGTGTCTGGCCTGCGATCTACCTGGCGCTCGGGACTTTCGTCTTTCTGGCCGCGCTGTCGCTCCAGGCACCCCAGGAAACCCGCAAGGTCGCGGTCGTGTTCCCGCCCGGTACCTCCTTTGCCCAGGCGGTGGACGCCCTCGCGTCCGTCGGCGCGCGGCCCGTTCGCGACGGCGCTTGGGCCAACATCGTAGTGGCGGACCTCGGGCGCGTGCGCCGAATCGCCGATCTCCACATACCTAACGCCCTGTTGCTGCTCGACCCGATAGCGGTCGGCGGGTGCTTCGGCCCGCCCGCTTGGTCGCTCAAGGCCGGGCGGAGTTAGCATGATGACCGCTTACATGAACCAGCGCCCGTCCGGGCAAGATCAGGAGAGCCCGCGCATGACAGACCTGGCCGCGATCCGCCGGAAAGCGATCCTCGGCCTGCTGGCCGCTTTCGCGCTGCACATTCCGCTATTCCTCGCGGTGGCACTCGCACGCGGTCTCCCGTTCTTTCTGCCCGTCCTGGGGACGGTCGTCGTGGTCGCGGTGATCGCGGGCACCTGGTGGCGGGACCGCGACGGCCCCGGAACCCGCTACATGCTCGCCGTCGGGGCTGCCTTCATGCCGGCGGTGCTCGTTTATCTGCTGCGCGGTCATCCCTGGCAAATCGACATGCACATGTATTTCTTCGCCATGCTCGCGATCCTGGCAGTGCTGTGCGACTGGCGCGCCATCCTGCTCGGTGCCGCGACGATCGCCTTCCACCACTTGAGCCTCAATTTCGCCCTGCCAGCGGCGATCTTCCCTGACGGCACGTCGCTCATGCGCGTGGTGCTGCACGCGGGGGTGGTCGTCGTCGAGGCGGGCGCGCTCGTCTGGCTGTCGGCCACGCTCGCCAGCGCCCTGGCAAGCGCGCACACGGCCGTCGAAGCGTCCGAGCGTGCGCGTCAGGAGACCGAACAGGCACGCCAGGACCGCGAACGCGCCGAGGCCGAAGCCGCCGAGGAAAAGCGCCAGGCGATGCGGGATCTGGCCGATCGATTTGAAACGAACGTTGGCGGCATTGTTGAAACGGTGACGTCCGAGAGCACGGAGCTGCAATCGACGGCGCAAAGCATGGCGTCGGTCTCCGAGGAGACGAACCAGCAGGCCGCCACCGTTGCGGCGGCCGCGGAACAGGCATCGGGCAACGTCCAGGCCGCGTCGTCGGCGGCTGAGGAGCTGTCCAGCTCGATCCAGGAGATCTCGCGGCAGGTCGCCCACTCGACCGAGGTCGCCGGTCACGCGTCGTCGCGCGCCAACGATACGCAGGCGGTCGTCTCGGAACTCTCGGAATCGACCCAGAAGATCGGCGAGGTGGTCGACATTATCTCCGATATCGCCGAGAAGACCAACCTGCTGGCTCTCAACGCGACCATCGAGGCCGCGCGGGCCGGCGATGCCGGGAAGGGCTTCGCGGTCGTCGCGAACGAGGTCAAGGACCTCGCCAACCAGACGTCGAGGGCAACGAGCGACATCTCCCAGCGGATCGCCGACGTCCAGCAGCAAAGCGAGC
>NZ_NRRL01000037.1 GCF_016583645.1 Rhodovibrio sodomensis
CGCCGCGGCGCCGGCGGTCCCGCCGCTGCCGCCGCCAGCGCCGGGCGTGGCCCCGATGGCGCTGAAGTCGAACGTAACCCGCGCCCCGATGTTGGCGTTGTTGCCGGCGAAGAAGGACGCGCCGCGGCTGCCGGTCCCGACAACCCGATCGTCGTCGTCGATCGTGAGGTCGCCGGCGAACTGGAAGCGCATGACGTTGCCGATGACCTGCGTCGTGAACGGCGTTCCGTTAAAGCTACCGCCGCTGGCGACGCCGTTGATCGTCCCGGCGTCCGTGTCGACGGTGATGGTTGCAGCCTTGGCCGGCACGATCAGACACGTCGAGGCCATCAAGGCATACAGCAGCTTGCGAATGCACATTGCAGTTCTCCCTGGGGTCCGATTGGCTCGTCTCGTGCGCTGGTCGAACGCCGCGCGGCGTCCCCCCTCGCGTCCGGCACGGGCGGCACTCCTCCTTGTTGTCGAGAGGTCGGGAACTTCGCCGTTCGACGATCGGGAACGCGTGGGTCTTCGGGCGCACGCCCAAGCCCCGCGGGTTACAGATCGCTTCGGGTCAAAAGATTTTGGAGCAAGATCCGGGCCAAAGACGAAGTTTCCGTCTTTTCAACCGGCTACGCACCGCGCACGATTTGAATGCAAGTGTATGCCGAGGCCGACTGTAAGCCGATCGGACAGGCGTTTGGCGCTCAGTTGTAAATTTCCATTCCGGCCTACTCAGGCCGGCCATGCCGCGGGACGGGAAGCGGGCAAGGCGCCGGGCCGGCTCGCCATGGGCTGGGCGGCCCGGCGGCCCATACGGCTGATCGAAGAGGCGCGGGTGGCCCACACCCGCGCCTTTGCCGGTATAGCCCGGCGCGACGAAACGCCGCTGGCCGCTGGATGTTCCCCGTTGCCTCTTGGGAATTCACGGCAGCTATCGGGTGTCGGTGGGTGCGGTCGCGGACGCCTCGGGAACCGCTCAGCCGCGGTTGCGAACGACACCGCAAGGGGCCTGTTCGCGACAACGTCCTCGCGCCCGGGCTGTGGCGGGGGCAACCGGTTCCGCAGGCGCCAAACCGGGCGCTCAAGCCGATGTACGACCGGTTTCGCGCTTGTCGGACGCGCGGCTTTGGACGCGCAAACGAAGGTCGGAAAATATTCTCGGGCCGCGATTCGGAAAGCGGCGTCGACGCCGCGCCCGTATTTCAGCATTACGATATAAACCGTTCGGTCGAACGCGATCGCGGCAGCCAGGACGACGGGGCGCAAATCGATAAATGCTTGCCGGTGAATCGCGCATCCGCGGCAATTGACGGTTGACGCTCGGTTCATCGTCCCCACTCTACTGCCGCGTGAGCACACGCCGCGTGGGAAGCGGTTGGATCGGCGTGCGGCAGCGAAGTTTTGTCGCGCGCCCCCCGACGCAACCACGAACAGCCCAACGAATAGGGAGGCCGAGAGATGAACAAACTGACCAGCGCTGGCCTGGCGCTCGCGATGGCCGTCGGCACGGCGGGCGCGGCGCAGGCCGAGGACAACGGGGTCGTCGAGATCGGCTATTTCAACTGGTCCGACGCCCTCTTCACCTCGCACGTCGTCGAGTACATCGTGCAGGAGAAGATGGGTAAGGAGGTCGAGATGACGAAGGCCGATCCGGCCGCCGTGTATCAGGCGGTGGCGTCCGGCGATCTCGACTTCCACACTGATGCCTGGCTGCCGGAAACGCACTCCGACTATTACGATAGGGTGTCCCAGGACACCGTCAGTATCGGGCCGATCTACAGCCGCGCGCGGCTGGGTTGGATCGTGCCGGACTACGTGCCGGAGGATCAGCTGAGCTCGATCCAGGACCTGAAGTCCGAGGAGATTCGGGAAAAGCTGGACGGCCAGATCATCGGCATCGGCCCCGGCGCCGGCCTGACCCGCCTGTCCAAGGACGCGATGAACGAGTACGGGCTGAAGGACGCCGGCTACCGCCTGGTCGTCTCCTCGGGCAGCGGCATGACGGCCGCGCTCAAGCGTGCGATCAGCAACGAGGAGTGGATCGTCGTGACCGGCTGGAGCCCGCACTGGAAGTTCGGCCGGTTCGATCTGCGCTACATCGACGATCCCAAGGGCGTCCTGGGCAGCATCGAGCGCGCGGACATCCTGGCGCGCGAGGGCTTCTACCGGGAGTTCCCGAACGTCTACGAGATGCTCGACCGGATCTCGATCCCGCTGGAGGACGTGCAGGCCGGCATGGATGTTGGCGAGCGCAAGGGCTATCCGACGGCGGCCAAGCAGTACGTCGAGAACCATCCGGATCTGGTGAACTTCTGGATCACCGGCGAGATGCCGAACTAACCGTCGCCGGACGGTTGGCCTGAAGGAGCCCGGTCGCCTCGGCGGCCGGGCTTTTTTGCGGCTTTGGCCCCGTTCCGCCCCGAGGTGCCGACGACCGGCGCGGGCCAGCCCGAAACAACCGCGCCCGAAACAACCGCGCGAGACGGCGACGCGGCGGGCCCCACACACCGGCGGCGTGCGTCAAATCCACCTTTTCCGCGCGCCCGCACGCAAGCCGAATTGCTTACCCGCGGCGTGTTGTCTACCTTCTGCGCGGCGCTGGGAACGTCTTGCTTCGAAGAGACTGAAAAAGTCGGATACGCCGCACGCAACGCCGGCGGCGTGTTCCTGCGTCTTCCAATACGTCGCACACGGCAGGGGAGGTAGCTCATGTCATCGCGCAACGAGCCCAAAGTCGGCTCGGTCGAGGAGGCCCGGCGGAAGTACTGGCGGGCCAACATACGTATCATCGTCTGGAGCCTGCTGGTCTGGGCGCTCGTTTCGTTCGGGTTCGGGATTCTGCTGCGGCCGCTTCTCAAGGGCATCGAGGTCGGTGGTACCGATCTCGGCTTCTGGTTCGCCCAGCAGGGCAGCATCCTCGTGTTCATCGTGCTGATCTTCAATTATGCGTATCAGATGAACAAACTCGATCGTAAATACGACCTCGACGAGCAGTAGGGCGGGCACCTCATCATGGATCAATACGTCATCAACCTGCTGTTCGTCGGCGCCAGCTTCGCGCTCTACGTCGGGATCGCGATCTGGGCGCGCGCCGGCTCGACAGCCGAGTTCTACGCCGCTTCGCGCGGCGTTCACCCGATCGTCAACGGAGCGGCGACCGCAGCCGACTGGATGTCCGCCGCCTCGTTCATCTCGATGGCCGGCCTGATCGCCTTCGTCGGCTACGACAACAGCTCCTACCTGATGGGCTGGACCGGCGGTTACGTGCTCTTGGCCATGCTGCTGGCGCCCTACCTGCGCAAGTTCGGCAAGTTCACGGTCCCGGAGTTCATCGGCGAACGCTTCTATAGCCCGACCGCGCGGATGGTCGGGGTGCTATGCCTGATCGTCGCCTCGATCACCTACGTGATCGGCCAGATGACCGGTGTCGGCGTGGCGTTCTCGCGCTTCCTGGAGGTGTCGAACACCACCGGCCTGCTGATCGGCGCGGCGGTCGTGTTCTTCTACGCCGTGCTCGGCGGGATGAAGGGCGTCACCTACACCCAAGTGGCGCAGTACATCGTGCTGATTCTCGCGTTCACGATCCCGGCGGTGTTCATCTCGCTGCAACTGACCGGCAATCCGGTCCCGCCGCTCGGCCTGTTCAGCGAGCATACCGCGAGCGGGCAGCCGCTGCTCGCGCGGCTGAACGACGTCATCACCGACCTCGGCTTCGACAAGTATACCGCCCACGGCGGCAATACCCTGAACATGGTGCTGTTCACGCTGTCGCTGATGATCGGCACGGCGGGCTTGCCGCACGTGATCATCCGCTTCTTCACCGTGCCCAAGGTGTCCGACGCGCGCCTGTCGGCCGGCTGGGCGCTGGTATTCATCGCGCTGCTCTACCTGACCGCCCCGGCGGTGGGCGCGATGGCCCGGCTCAACATCACCGACCTGATGTGGCCGAACGGGACCGACGGCCAGGCGGTGCAGATCGAGACCATCCAGACCAGTCCCAAGTACGACTGGATGAAGACCTGGCAGGAGACCAACCTGCTCGGCTTCGAGGACAAGAACGGCGACGGTCGGATCCAGTACTACAACGACCAAAACCCGCGGATGCAGGAGATTGCCGCGCAGAACGGCTGGGAAGGCAACGAGCTTACCAAGTTCAACCGCGACATCCTGGTGCTCGCCAATCCGGAAATCGCCAACCTGCCCGGCTGGGTGATCGGTTTGGTCGCCGCAGGCGGTCTGGCCGCCGCCCTGTCCACGGCCGCGGGCCTGTTGCTGGCGATCTCGGGGGCGGTTTCCCACGACCTTGTGCGCGGCGCGATCGCGCCGAACATCAGCGAGAAGGGCGAATTGTTGAGCGCCCGGGTCGCGATGGCGGCGTCGATCGTGGTGGCCACCTATCTAGGGCTGAACCCGCCCGGGTTCGCGGCGGAGACGGTGGCGCTCGCCTTCGGCATCGCCGCGGCGTCGATCTTCCCGGTGCTGATGATGGGCATTTTCACCAAGCGGGTGAACAACCGGGGTGCGGTCGCCGGCATGCTGTCCGGTCTGATCTTCACCCTGGTCTACGTGTTCATGCACAAGGGCTGGTTCTTCATCCCGGACACGAACCAGTTCCCGGACACGGTGGCGGGCTCGCTGTTCGGTTTGAAGTCGACCGCGATCGGCGCGGTCGGCGCGTTGGTCAACTTCGTCGTGGCGTTCACCGTCTCCAAGGCGACCGCCGACACGCCGCAGGAGATCAAGGATCTGGTCGACAGTGTCCGCTCGCCCCGCGGGGCGGCCGCGGCCCAGGCGGATCACTGATTGAAGCAAGGGCAGGATGCTGAAAGGTGATTCCTTCAGCATCCTGCCCTGGCGCCAAAGACGGTGCGGCCGGCGGGCCGGGGCGAGCGTGCCCTGGCCCGTCTTCGCCCGCGATGGATCGCCGGCCAGGCGGCCGGCATGCGATGGATCGCCGGCCAGGCGGCCGGCATGGGAGAGCTTCGATGACCGAGACGCCCGCGCTGTCGGAAGACGGCCTGCTCGCCTTCCTGCGCTCGGTCCATCCCTACGACAGTCTGGACGATACGGCGCTGGCGGACTTGGCCCGGCGGTTCGAACAGCGCGACTACGACGCCGAGACCGCAATTTATGCCCTGAACGACCCGCTCGACGGGCTGTACCTGATCTATGCCGGCGAGGTGGAGGTGCGCGACGCCCACGACGCGCCGGTGTCGCTGCTGGGGCCGCGCAACTCGTTCGGCGAGCGCGGCTTGCTGCGCGACGGCAAGGCCGTGACCTCCGCCAAGGCGGTGCGCGACACCCGGGTGCTGGTGCTGCCGCGCGCCGACTTCCAGGCGATGATCGCCGACAACGCGGCCGCCCGGCGGTTCTTCGACCGCTCCGGCCGGCGACGGCGCGACAGCGACGACCTCGGCACCTCGCGGGTATCGTCGCTGATGGGCGGCACGCCGGTTACCTGCACGCCCGACACCCCGGTGCGCGAGGCGGCCCAACTGATGGCGGAGCGGCGGATCTCGTCGCTGTGCGTGGTCGAGGACGGCCGGCTCGCCGGGATCGTCACGGTGCGCGACCTGACCGGCAAGGTGGTGGCCCGCGACCTGCCGACCGACACCCCGGTGCGCGCGGTCATGACCGCCGATCCGCTGCATCTGTCGCCGCGCGCGATCGGCTCCGACGTGCTGCACGCCATGCAGGAGCGCGGCATCGGCCACATACCGATCGTCGACGACGGCAAGCTGCTGGGGGTTGTCACCCAGACCGACCTGATGCGCTTCCAGGCGTTGTCGTCGGCGACCCTGGTGCGCGAGGTCGCGACCGCCCAAAGCGCGGCCGAGATGGTCCCGGTGACCGCCCGCATCCCGCAGCTGCTGTCCCAATTGGTCAGCCTGGGCCACCGCCATGAGACGGTGACTCGCCTGATCACCGACATCGCCGACGCCGCCACCCGCCGGCTGCTGACCTTGGCGGAACGTGAGCTGGGCCCGCCGCCGGTGCGCTACCTGTGGCTCGCCTGCGGCAGCCAGGGGCGGCAGGAGCAGACCGGCGTGTCCGACCAGGACAACTGCCTGATGCTGGACGACAGCGTGAGCGAAGCCGACGACGCCTATTTCGAGCAGCTCGCCCGGTTCGTCAGCGACGGTCTGCACGCGATCGGCTACGTCTACTGCCCGGGCGACATGATGGCGACCAACCCCCGCTGGCGCCAGCCGCTCAGGGTCTGGCGCGGCTATTTCCGGGACTGGATCGACGCCCCCAACCCGGAAGCGCAGATGCTGGCGAGCGTGATGTTCGACCTGCGCCCGATCGGCGGCGCCTTCGAGCTGTTCGAGGGGCTGCACGGCGAGACGCTGAAGCGGGCCAGCAAGAACAGTATCTTCGTCGCCCACCTGGCGTCCAACGCACTCAAGCATACGCCGCCGCTGGGCCTGCTGCGCGGCTTCGCCACCATCCGCTCGGGCGAACACAAGCGCCAGCTCGACCTGAAGCATGCCGGCGTCGTGCCGGTGGTCGACCTGGCGCGGATCTACGCGCTGCAGGGGCGGCTCAAGCCGGTCAACACGCGCGCCCGGCTGGAAGCCGCCGGCGCGGCGAAGTTGATCAGCCAGCAGGGCGGTGAGGATCTGCTGGCGGCTTACGACACGATCGCGGAGACCCGGCTGCGCCATCAGGCCCGCCGGGTCGAGCAGGGTGCGCCGCCGGACAACTACATGGCTCCCGAGGAGCTGCCGCAACTGGAGCGCAGCCACCTGCGCGATGCGTTCGTCGTGGTCAAGGGACTGCAATCTTCCCTCGGCCATGGGCGCGGCGTCGGTTAGGCTGAAATCCGGCGACGAACGGGCACGCACGCGCCGCCGGAACAAGGCGCCGGCCCGCTGGGGAGATGACGGGCATCCATGCTGTTTGAACTGATCGCGACGATCAGCGCCGCGGTCGGCGCCGCTGGTGTCGCCATCCTGCTGCGCCGCCTGACCCGGGGCTGGCTGGCCCGCTGGTTCGTGCCGGTCGCAGCTGGGGCCGCGATGCTGGGCGTGACCATCGTCAACGAATACACATGGTACGAGCGCACGCGCGACAGTCTGCCGGACGGCGTGGTGGTCGCGAACGTCCACCGGTCGCAGGAAATGTACCGGCCCTGGACTTACCTGTTCCCCTACGTCGACCGGTTCGCCGCGATCGACCGGGCCTCGATCCGCACGCATCCGGACCGGCCCGGGCAGCGGATCGTGCAGCTGCTGTTCTACGGCCGCTGGCAGCAACCCCGGCAGGCGACCATCGTGGTCGACTGCGCGCGCGGCTTGCGCGCCCGCCTGACCGGGGCGGTTGGCTTCGGTCCGGACGGCGAGCTTGCCAATGTCAACTGGCATAAGGTCGCCGCCGACGATCCGGTCCAGCGCGCCAGCTGCGCGGACCTGTCTTGATGGACACCCGCTGATGCCTCCGCGCATCGGCCTGCGGGTGCGGATTTTCCTGCTGTTCGCCCTGCTGGCGGGGGCGATCCTGGCCGCGCTCGCGGTCGGGCTGGTGCTCGGCTACCGCTACGCCGGGCAATCCGACACCCTGAACGGCTTTGTCGCCGCCGGGGTGGTCGCCGGCTTCGCGGTCCTGGGCCTCACCGTCTTGGTCTGGCTGCTGTTCGACGAAAACGTCGCCAAGCCGGTGCAGCGCCTGGCCTCGCAAATGCGCGCGCGGGCGCACGCCGGGGCCGGGCAGGTCGCCGACCTGAACGCCCGCTACCTGGGCGACCTGGGGCCGGCCGCGCAGGCGTTGGCGGAGCGGCTGGGCGGCGAACAGGCGGGCGGCGTGGACGCGGCGACCGCCCGGCTGCAGGCCGAGCGCGAGTGGCTGACCGCTTTGTTGAGCGAGATCCCGATCGCCGTCGTGCTGGTCAGCCAGAGCGGCCGGATCGTGCTGTACGACGCCCAGGCGAGCGTGGTCCTGGCGCAGATCGCGCCGCCGCGCCTGGGCGCCCCGATCGTCGACTACCTGGACCGCACGGCGCTCGACGCCGCGCGCCGGGACGCCTCCGAAACCGGCGGCGAGGTCGCCTTCGACGCGCCCGGGACGCGTGGCGAGGTGTCGGTGCGGGTGCGTCTGAAGCCGCTGGCGCGCGGGTTCGGCGAGATGCTGATCCTGGAGCAGCCGGCCGCCGGCCTGTCGCCCAGCGCCGCCCGGCCGCTGGTGTTCGATTTCGAGCTGCTGGAGCGCCAGGGGGCGGGGACGCTTGCGGACCGGCCGCTTGGCGACATCCCGTTCGTGGTGTTCGACACCGAGACCACCGGCCTGGAGCCGGCACGCGACGAACTGGTCCAGATCGCCGCGGTGCGCGTGGTCAACGGCCGGACGATCGCGGCCGAGACGATGGATACGCTGGTCGATCCCGGCCGAAGGATTCCCAAGCAGGCGAGCCGGGTGCACGGCATCACCGACGACCAGGTCGCCGACGCGCCGTCGATCCAGGAAGCGGTGGCCCGGCTGCACGGCTTCGCCCGCGACGCCGTCCTGGTGGCGCACAACGCGCCGTTCGATCTGGCCTTCCTGAAACGCCAGGAAGCCGCGATCGGCGCCAGCTTCGACCATCCGGTGCTGGATACCGTGCTGCTCTCGGCGGTGCTGTTCGGCACCAACGAGGCGCACAGCCTGGACGCGCTGTGCGCGCGGCTGGGGATCGAGATCCCGGCGGACCGGCGGCATACCGCCATGGGCGATGCCGAAGCCACCGCCGCCGCCCTGTGCGCCATGATCCCGATGCTGCGCGGCCGCGGCTTCACCACGCTGCAGGAGGTGCTGCGCGAAACCCGGCGCTACGGCCGGCTGCTGCGGGATCTGAACGCTTGAAGAGGCCAGCGGGGCGTTAGAGCAAGATGCTGAAAGGTGAAGCCACCTTTCAGCTGAATCTTGCTCTTTCTTCAAGCAGCTAGAGCAAAATTCACGATGAGGGGCGACTTGACCTTCATCGATTTTGCTCTAATGCCGCCTTGAGAGGTCTTGCCACCAGACCAGCGGCGGGGGTCATGCTTGCATGGCGCCTGAAAGCGCGCCTATGGTTCACGACCGCCCCGACACACTGTCTGGATAAAAACGCAACGGGGGGTGCCGGCAACGGTCGGCGCAAAGCCGAGAGCCGTGGAGAGCACGAACAACAAACCCGGCCGGCTCATACGCTCACCAGAATTCGATCCTGGGGAGGATCACTCATGGGTACACGCCTTGGATTTGCAGCCGCCATGGCCGCGTCGACGCTGCTCGCGGGCGGCACGGCCCTGGCACAGGGCAACGTCCAGGAGACCTTGGACAAGCTGCAGGATTTCAGAATAACCGAAGCGCCCGAACCCGAAATGGTGCCGCAGGATACCGAGCGGGCCGCCAACATCCGCAAGACGTTGGAGCGGATCAAGCTGCCGGACGGCTTCGAAATCAGTCTCTATGCGGTCGTCCCGGACGCCCGTCACATGGCGGTCGGGCCCAACACCGCGGTGGTGTTCGTGGGAACCCGCAAGGAAAGGGTCTGGACCGTAACCGACCGCGACAAGGACCGGGTGGGCGACGAGGTCAAGCAGTTCGCGCCGGGCATCCCTTTCAAGTTTCCCAACGGTGTCGCGTTCGACGACCAGGGGATTCTGTATGTCGCCGGCCACAATCGGCTCTGGGCCTTTCCGGCCGCCGAGTTCTTCTACGAGGGCAAGGATCCGGCCGTCGGCATCGTGAAGAATAAGTTCTTTCCGCGCGACGAGGAGTACTTCAACCACGCCTTCCGCGTGCTGAGCCACGGCCCGGACGGCAAGCTCTATATGTCGATCGGCCAGCCCTACAACGTCCCGTCGCCGGATCAATGGCCGATGGAGCCGAAGGGTACGATCGTGCGGCTGAACACGGATGGCTCCGGCTGGGAGGTCTACGCCCACGGGATCCGGAACTCGGTCGGCGTCGAGCACCATCCTGAGTCCGGCAACCTGTGGTTCACCGACAATCAGGTCGACGGTATGGGGCCGGACATCCCGCCCGGCGAGTTGAACAAGGCGACCCAGAAGGGCCAGCACTTCGGCTTCCCCTGGTACGGCGGCGGCGACACCCGGACCGAGCCGTGGAAAGACAAGGAGCCGCCTGAGGGCGTCGTGTTCCCGGAACTGACGTTCCAGGCGCACACGGCGAACCTCGGCCTGACCTTCTACACCGGCAGCCAGTTCCCGGACAGCTACAAGAACGACCTGTTCGTCGCCCAGCACGGCTCCTGGAACCGCAAGGAGCCGGTCGGCGCCCGGGTGATGCACGTCGACGTCGACGCGGAGGGGAACGTCGTCTCCAAGACGCCGTTCGCCGAAGGCTGGCTGACCGAGAACGACGAGTACCTGGGCCGGCCCGTCGACGTCGCCCAGTTGCCGGACGGCTCGCTGCTGGTCTCCGATGACTTCACCGGTGCGATCTATCGGATCCACTACGAGGGATAGGGCAAGAGGCGGAAGCTGAGCCCGCTTCCGCCGTCCTGCTTTGGACCGCGAAGCCGGGGCGCCGTCCCGTGCGGCGGCGTGCCCGCGCTCCGGCGGCCGCACCGTGACGTGGAGAAGCCTATTGATGCGTGTGTCAGCCGCGCTGCTCACAGGTCTCCTGTTGGCCGGGCCACCGGCCCTGGCAGGGTCCGTCGAGCAGGGCCTGGAGAAAACCAAGGAGCTCGGCTGCCGGACCTGCCACGGCAAGGATGGGCAGGGCATTATGCCCATCTACCCAAATCTCGCCGGGCAAAAGGCGGCTTACCTCGAGCAGCAGCTGAAGGCGTTCCGCTCCGGGCGGCGCCCGGCGGCGCAGATGAGTATCGTCGCCAAGGACTTGAGCAATCAGGACATCAGCGATCTGGCGGCGTACTATGCCAGCCTGAAACCGTGCCAGTGATCCCCGGCACGGCCCCCAAGTGCGCGATCCGCCGGAGCGGGCTTGTACCGCCGCGGGACGTCGCGCACACTAATCAACCCGGTCGTCGAGACGGACCGGCTAACGTCCCAAGGGAGGTTTCACGCCATGAAGCGTAGATCCGCCGATAACGGCGCCAAGAAGGTCTGGTCCAAGCCGCGCGTCAACGAGATCGCCGTGGGCATGGAGATCAATGCCTACGCCTGCGCGGAGAGCGCGCGCTAGGGCAAGATGCTGAAAGGCGGAATCACCTTTCAGCTGAATCCTTCCCTAGCTTCAAAAAGCTAGAGCTACATTCAGCTCGACGGCCGTTTCGGCCTTCAAGCATGTAGCTCTGGGGCAAGATCATGGACGGTTTACGCACCGCCCGCGTGCCTCTTGCCTTGTCGTGAAGAGCTTGGGGCGAAATCCACGCGGAAGGTCGACCCGACCGTCAGCGACATCGCCCTAGGCGTGCCGCGTCGCGGACGGACCTCTCCGGGTCCGTCCGCGACGCAGCCCTGTTACGGACCGCCAATCGTGCATCTGATCGTCTTGGGCGCGGCGGCCGGCGGCGGGTTCCCGCAATGGAACTGTGCCTGCGGCAACTGTCGGCGGGCGCGCACGGGCGACCCGGCGGCGCCGGCGCGTACGCAATCCTCGCTCGCCGTGTCGGCGGACGGGGCGGGCTGGCTGGTGCTCAACGCCTCGCCGGACCTGCGCCAGCAGATCCAGAACACCCCGGCCCTGCACCCGCGCGCGGACGCCGGCCTGCGCGATAGCCCGATCGCCGCGGTCGCGGTGACCAACGGCGACGTCGACCATACCGGCGGCCTGATCAACCTGCGCGAGGGCTGGCCGTTCAGCCTGTACGCGCACGCACGCCTGCACGCCACGCTGGACGCTAACCCGATTTTCCAGGTCCTGAACCCGGAGGCGGTGACGCGCCGGGACTTGCCGCTCGACGTTCGCACGCCGATCCTCGACGGCGCCGGCGCGGAGATCGGGCTGACGGTCGAGACGTTCGCCGTGCCGGGCAAGGTCCCGCTTTACCAGGAGCGAGGCCGCGGCGCGGGCGACTACGCCGGGGCGGCCGGCGACACCGTGGCCGTTCGGCTGATCCAGCCGGGCAGCGACGCCCGCGTCTATTACGTGCCGAACTGCGCGGACCTGGATCCGGCGACCGCGCGCCGGCTCGAAGGGGCCGATCTGGTGTTCTTCGACGGTACGCTGTATCGCGACGACGAGATGCGCGCCGCCGGTCTGGGCCACAAGACGGGCCGGCGGATGGGCCACATGCCGGTCGCCGGGCCGGACGGCAGCCTGGCGGCGCTGGCCGGGCTCGGCATCAAGCGGAGCGTTTACGTGCACATCAACAACTCCAACCCGATCCTGTGCGCCGACACGCACGAACGCGCCGCGGTGGAGGCGGCCGGCTGGGACGTCGCGGCCGACGGCATGGAGTTCGAGGCATGAACCCGTTTCCGCCGATCCCGGACCCGCAGGCCGAGGGCCGGAGCTATAGCCCGGACGAGTTGGACAACGCGCTGCGCCGGCTGGGCGAGCAGCGCTATCACGTCCATCACCCGTTTCACCGCCTGCTGCACGCCGGCGAGCTGACCAAGGGGCAGGTGCAGGCCTGGGCCCTCAACCGCTACTGCTACCAGGCGGCGATCCCGCGCAAGGACGCCGCCCTGATCGCGCGCACGGACGATCCCGAACTGCGCCGGGAATGGCGCCGCCGGCTGGTCGACCACGATGGCGACGCGCCGGGCGACGGCGGCCTGGCCCGTTGGCTCAAGCTGGCGGAGGGCCTGGACCTCGACGTCGCGGCCGTGCGCAGCCAGGAGCTGGCGTTGCCGGCGACCCGCTTCGCCTGCGAGGCGTACGTCCGCTTCGTGGCCGAGCGCAGCCTGCTGGAGGCGGTCGCCAGCTCGCTGACCGAGCTGTTTTCGCCCAGCATCATCTCGCAGCGCGTCTCCGGCATGCTGGCGAACTACGACTTCGTCAGCGAGGCGACGCTGGCCTACTTCAACGCGCGCCTGACCCAGGCCCCGCGCGACGCCGACTGGGCGCTCGATTACGTCAAGCAGCACGCCCGTACGCCGGAGACACAAACGGCGGCGATCCGGGCGCTCAAGTTCAAGTGCGACGTCCTGTGGGCGATGCTGGACGCCCTGCACCACGCCTACGTCGCGCCCGGCCACGTCCCGCCCGGCGCGTTCGAGCCGGAGGCGGCATGACCGCGCCCGGGTTCACCGCCGAGAGTGTGCCGCGGCTGGCCTCCGGCGTGCGGCTTAAGGACGACCGGGCGCGCGGGCAGACGGTGCTGCTGGCGCCCGAGCGGGTTCTGGTGCTGGACGAGACGGCCGTGGCGGTGCTGCGGCGTCTGGACGGCGCGCGCAGCCTCGGCCAGCTGGCCGACGAGCTGGCCGCGGAGTACGACGCCCCGGCGGACACCATCCTGGCCGACGTGCGCGCGATGCTGGCCGACCTGGCGGAGAAGGGGTTCGTCGAGGCATGAGCGCGAACGACCGCGCCGCGAATGCATCCGACGAATCCCCGCCCGTGCCGCCGCGGGCCCTGCTGGCCGAGCTTGCGAGCGACCCGTGGCTGCGGGTGACCGGAGACTTGGCGGCGATCGCCGAGATCACCGCGGCGGCCCGTCCGTCCGGTAATACGCTGTTCTCGATAACCCCGTAAGGTCGGCGTCACGTTTGGACCGCAAGGCCGGCCGTGCCGGTTCGCCCTGGCGGTCGCTCAACTCGGGAGACTGGGATGTTGGCGTTGCGCCGGAGTTTGATCGCGCTGGTCGCGATCGTCGGGGTGGTCGCGGGCGCCGTGACCGCCTGGGTGGTGACTGAAGCGTCCGATGGCGGCGCGCACGCGACCCGGGGAGAGGCCGCGATCGGCGGGCCGTTCGAGCTGGTCAACACCGAGGGCGAGACGGTCACGGACCAGGACTTCCGCGGCCGCTACATGCTGCTGTTCTTCGGCTTCACTTCTTGTCCCGACGTCTGCCCCAGCGCGCTCATGGATATGAGCCGCGCGCTCGACCGCCTGGCCGACGCCGCGCCGGCGAAGCTTGAGCGGGTCGTGCCTGTCTTCGTTACCGTCGATCCGGCCCGCGACGACGTCGTCACGATGGCCGCCTACGTCGAGAACTTCCACCCGCGCCTGGTCGGCCTGACCGGCACCCCGGCGCAGCTCCGCGCCGCGGCCGACGCGTTCCGGGTGTATCACGAGAAGGTCATGCCCGAGACCTACTTCGGCGGCGACGCGCCCGAACGGCATGAGAAAGGCGACTACATGATGGCCCACTCCGCCTACATGCTGCTGATCGGCCCGTCGGGCGGCTACGTCGCCAACTTCAAGCACGAGGCGGGCCCGGCCGAGATCGCCGCGGGCCTGAGAGAGCACGTCGACGCATCCTGACCGGCCGCTTGCCGGCCGCCGGGTGGACCGGCCCGTGTCCGGGCCTTTCGTCCCTGATGCGGCACCACGCGTGGGCATGCTCCCAGACGCGTCCGGTCGACAAGCTCAGCGCGGCGCCTCGGGATCGGGCTACGTTATCGTATGGAAAAAACCCCGTAACCCGATCCCGGGATGCCCAGCAGCGCTGGGCATCTCGACGGGTCGGCAACAGGTGTCGAAGCCGCCGTGCAGGGGCTCCGGCGTCGGGCGGTTCACCCGCCGGGCTTACTCCTCCTTGCCCGTGTCCTTGGGCTTCTCGCTGCCCTGGTGGCGCAGCGGCTCGGCGGTATCCAGGCGCGGGTGGTTGTTGCGGAACTGCGCGCGCAGTTTCTCGCGGCCGTCGTCGCGGGCGTCGAGCGCCTGGATCGACTTGGCGACCGCGTGCGCGGCGGCGATCACGTCCTGGGTGTTCCCGGCTTCCGAGATCGTGTGCATGTTGCGGATCGGGAAGCCGATCGAGGTCGCCGCGCAGTCGACGCTGGCGAGCACGCCGGCCATGCCGTCGGTCCCGGTATCCGCCCCGCAGACGTCGCGCTGCATCGGGATCTCGTGGTCCTTGGCGGTCTGCTCGATCACCGCGTTCAGCTGCTCGCTCGCGATCGACCCGACCGACAGGGTGAAGCCCTTGCCCATCTCAAGCGGGTTGAACTTCTTGTCGCCGACGCCGGGAGCCGCCTTGTAGTCGTGGTTGACGTCGACGGCGATGATCGCGTCCGGCTCGAGCTCGCCCGCCATGACGCGGCTGCCCATCCGGCCGATCTCCTCGTAGCTGGCGATCGCGGTCAGCATCCGCACCTTCTTCGGACCGCCGGCCTCGGCGACCAGGCGCGCGGCCTCCGCGGCGACGAAGCAGCCCAGCCCGTTGTCCAGGTAGGCGCCGTAGAAGGTGTCCGGGCTGAAGCCGTGGCGGATCGGGCGGTTGAGCAGGATCGAATCGCCGGCGCGCACGCCCAGGTTCTCGACCTGCTGCTTCTTGTTGTCGCCGTGGATCTGCAGCTCGACGTAGAGCTGCTCTTTCTTGATCCCCTTGTCGCCGGAGCGCACCGACGGATCGGCGAAGTGGATCGCGCCGACCGCCTCGACCGTGCCGCCCTCGATCCGGCGGTATTGGCCGGGGGCGTCCGGGTTTTCGCTGAACAGCGTGACCTCGTGCCCGATCAGGGCGGTCGGCAGGAAGCTGTCGCTGTTGATCCAGATCTTGCCGTCCTCGCCGATCGAGCGCACCTGCATCCGGATCTTGTCGGCGTGGCCGATCACCATGATCTTGAAGCGCTCGTCCTCGCCCGGATGGCTGTCCAGGACGATGCCGGCGTGGCCGGTGAACTGGTGGACGTGCCAGCCGGTCGGCGCGAACGAGTCGAAATACGGCTTCAGCACGCCGTAGGTCATCGCGCCCTCGAGCCCGACCGGGCTGGGCGCGGCCAGGATGTCGCGCATCCGCTGGAACTGTTCCTGGGGCATCGGCTGGGTCCAGGGCGCGTTGCTGTCGCTCATCTTTAGCTCGGTCTCCCGAATTGTTCGCGTGTTTGACAAGGTAAGCCGTTGCCCGGCTTAGGCCATGCCGGGTGGCGGTGTCATCCCGTGGCTCGATCCGCTTGTGTGGGCGAGCCGGTGCGGCCTCACCGCGACGGGCTTGGGCGCAGCCCTGGGTGCGCCGGGGGGCGGCTGCTTTCCGCGCTCGCTTCCGCGCGCTGGCAGATCCGCGCGACCATGCCCTGCAGCAGCAGCGCATGCGGCGGGCCCAGCTTGTACCAGTAGAGCAGGCCGGGCGCGCCCGCGGGATGCCAGTACATCGTCGCGGTCAGGCGGCTGTGGCCGTCCGAGGTTTTGTCGATCTCGAACTCCAGCCCGCCGCGCCCGGGCACGACCGCCCGGATCTTAAGCGTCAGGCGCCGGGGCCGGTCGACCGCCAGCACCTCCCACATGTCGAACCGCTCGCCCGGCTCCGGATCGCGGCCCGGCCGTCGGCGCCCTGCGGGCTTGCCGCCGAGCAGCCGGTCGACACCTTTGCGCAGCTCCCAGAGGCTGGACAGGAAGAAGTAGCCGGCTTCCCGCGTGCCCATGTCGGACAACGTGCGCCACAGCGTCTCCGCGTCCACGCCTGTGGTCGCCGAGCGCGCCATCTTCTTGGCGTAATAGCCGATGTCGTGCCGCTCGCCGCGCAGGTTGAAGGCGCCCTCGCGCCAGCGGTCGTGGGCGGTGAACTGCTTTTCCCGCTCGAAAGCGCGTCGCGTGGCTTCGTCGAACGGCATGGGGTCGCGCGGGATGCGCTGGCGTAAGCGGGCGTCGTCGGCCGACAGGTCGTGCTTCAGCCCGCCGATCAGGGCCCGCGCCACGTCGCTCGGCGTGGCGGAGACGAACGCCAGCCAGTAGCTGGACAGCTCCGGCGACATGAACGGCACCGGGATGATGATCGGCTCCGGCCGGCCCAGCTCGCGCGCGATGATCCGCAGCATGCGCTCGTAGCTCAGCTGCTCCGGCCCGCCGGTTTCGTAGATCGTGTTGTCCGCCGGGGTGCGCCGGGGCAGGGCGACCAGGTCGCCCAGCAGATCGTCGAGCGCGATCGGCGGCGACTGCGCGCGCACCCACTTGGGCGTGACCATCACCGGCAAGTAGGCGGCGAGGTCGCGCATCACCTCGAAGGCGACCGAGCCGGGCCCGACGATCACCGGCGCCCGCAGCTCGCTCACCGGCACCTGGCCGCGGCGCAGCTCCGCGCCGGTGGCGACGCGCGAGGCGAGGTGGGTCGACGCCGCGTCCCGGGGCGCCAGGCCGCCCAGGTAGACGATCCGCTCGACGCCCGCCTTCTCGGCGGCGTGCGCGAACGCGGCGGCAGCGCGGCGCTCGCGCTCCGGGAGGTCGGCGCCGTCGGCCATCGAGTGGACCAGGAAATACGCGACTGAGACGCCGTTCAGCGCCTTGGGCAGGGTGTCGGGGTCGTGCGCGTCCGCCTGCACCAGCTCGACGCCTTGCCAGCCCTCCGCCTGCAGCGGCGCCAGCCGGCGCCCGGCCGCGCGCACCTTCTCGCCTTCCGCCAACAGGGCGGGGACGAGGTGCCGGCCGATGTAGCCGCCCGCCCCGAACACCAGGACCGGCTTGCGGCTAGGCTGGCCGGTCTTGCTCTGCTGTTTCTTCGCGCCTGTCGTGGTATCGCTGTCCGCCATGACCGTCCGTCTCGTTCCGGGGTGGTCGCGCCGCCAATCGATAAGCCTAGCCTAGCCGATCCATCCGCCCAGGGGGATGGGGCGCGTTTTCGCGCGGATCAATCGGATGCGGGCGTGCAGGCAGGGCGCATCGGCGGGTCCCCTCTCCTCCCAGTGGAGAGACGTTTGCACGGTGGTGGCTATACCCGTCAGGCGTCCTTCGACACGCCGACCTGCGGTCGGCTGCTCAGGATGAAGTCAATGTTTTTAAGCTTCTGATCTTCCTATCAATTTACAAACTCCAGCTTCATCCTGAGCAGGCCGCATCGCGGCCGTGTCGAAGGACGCCTGACGGGGGGTCGAAAGCGGCGTGCAAAAGTGTCTCCCAGTGGAGGAGAGGGATGAGTTAGCTACCCCTCACCCCGTCGGACACGCCGCTGTGCCCTGCTCGCGCAGGTCCTTGCGCTTGATCTTGCCGGTGGCGGTCAGCGGCAGGGCCGGGACGTAGGCGATCTCGCGCGGGTATTCGTGGGCGGCGAGCCTGGTCTTTACGTGGTCCTGCAGCGCTCGGGTCAGACTGTCGGACGGGCTTTCGCCGGGGTTCAGCACGACGAACGCCTTGACCCGCTGGCCGCGCAGCGCGTCCGGCACGCCGACGACCGCGGCCATCGCCACCGCCGGATGCGCGCCCAGGCAGTCCTCCACCTCGCCGGGGCCGATCCGGTAGCCGGCGCTGGTGATCACGTCGTCGTCGCGGCCGACGAACCAAAGGTAGCCGTCGGCGTCGGACGTGGCGGTGTCGCCGGTCAGCAGCCAGTCGCCACCGCTGGTGTCGCGGGTCAACTTGGCCCGGGTCGCCGCCGGCTTGTTCAGGTATTCCAGGAACATCACCGGGTCGGGGGACTTGATCGCCACGCGGCCTTCCTGGCCGGGCGGCAGCGGCTGGCCGTCGGCGTCCAGCACGGCCACCGTGTGGCCGGGGATTGGCCGGCCCATCGCGCCGGGGCGCACGGCCATCTGCCCGGCGCAGTTGCCGACGACGAGGTTGCACTCGGTCTGGCCGTAGAACTCGTTGATCGTCAGCCCGAACGCGCCGCGGCCCCAGTCCAGCAGTTCCGCGCCTAGCGTCTCGCCGCCGCTGCCGATCGAGCGCAGGCGCACGCCGAACCGCTCGGCCGGCCGGTCGACCTGGCGCAGCATCTTGAGCGCGGTTGGCGGCATGAAGCTGTTGCGCACCTCCGTCGCCGCCATCAGCGCGAGCGCGCGTTCCGGATCGAACTTGGCGAAGCGGTGCGCCACCACCGGCACGCCGTGGGCGAGCGCGGGCAGCAGCACGTCCAAGAGCCCGCCGATCCAGGCCCAGTCGGCGGGCGTCCAGAAGCGGTCGCCCGGCTTGGGGAACAGCTCGTGCGGGAACTCCACACCCGGCAGATGGCCCAGCAGCACGCGGTGGGCATGCAGCGCCCCCTTGGGATTACCGGTGGTGCCGGAGGTGTAGATCACCACCGCCGGATCGTCGGCGGCCGTGTCGGCCGCCTGGAAGCGGTCGCGCGCCCGCGCCAGCAGCGCTTCGTAGCCGTGCGCGCCGGGCGCCTCGCCGTGCACCGCGATCCAGTGGCTCAGCGCCGGCAGCTGGTCGCCGAGGGCTTGCACCGTCCGCAAGCCCTCGGCCGTGCCGATCAGCGCGGTTGCCCCGCTGTCGGCCAGGCGGTAGGCCAGCGCGTCCGGCCCGAACAGGGTGAACAGCGGGATCGCGACCGCGCCAAGCTTGTAGACCGCGATATGCGCTTCCGCCGCCTCGACGCACTGCGGCAGCAGGATGCCGACCTTGTCGCCGGGCCGCACGCCCAGGCCGTGCAGGGCATTGGCAAGCCGGTCGGCGCGCTGGCGCAGCGTGCGGAAGCTGACCGCCTGCACGCCGCCGTCGGTCCATTGGATCAGCGCCGGGGCGTCCGGCGTCTTGGCCGCCCAGCGGTCGCAGCAGGCTTCCCCGATGTTGTAGCGATCGGGCACCTGCCAGCGGAAATCGCGGACCAGGGCGTCGTAGCCCTGCACGTCGGGCAGCATGGCGCCAGGCCTCCCCAGACCGGTTCTCTCTCGGTGTTGGTGACTGGTCTAGCACCGGGGCGGGGCGGCTGGCGAGAACCGGGTGGGTGCGCTGCGCCGGACGCGAAACTAATTCCCCTCCTCCAACCGGGAGGAGCGGTTAGGGGAGGAGGGGCCACGGGCATCAATGCCGCGGGCAACCTCCTCTCCCGAGCCCTCTCCTCCCAGTGGAGGAGAGGGGACCCGCTGCGCCTAACCCGCCGCCCGCGCGCGGCGTCGGCGGCCGGTGCGCTGTTCGCCGCCTTCGGGCGGAGCGGGCTTCTTGGCTTCCGGTAGCGCGACCGACTGACGCAGCCTGGGGTAGGGGGCGGTCGAGTGCGGGAAGCCCATGGCTTCCACGAAGTGCGCCTGGAAGGCGGGCTCGACGGCGGTCTCGATCTTCTCGATCTGGCGCACCACCCGTTCGATCTCCGGCCGGGCGTTCTTGTTCAAAAGCGCGATCCGCGCGCCGGTGCCGGCGGCGTTGCCGGCCGAGCTGACCTTGGCGAGGTCGCAGTCCGGGATCAGGCCCAGGATCATCGCGTACTTGACGTCGATGTGGCTGCCGAACGCGCCGGCGAGCACGATCCGGTCGACGGTGTCGATCTCCAGCTGGTCCATCAGCAGGCGCGCGCCGGCGTAGAGCGCGGCCTTGGCGAGCTGGATCGCCCGGACGTCGTTCTGGGTGATCCGCACCTCCGGCTCGCCCGCGTTCAGCAGGTACGACCAGGTGCGCCCGTCCTTTTGCACGCGTTCCGTGCGCGCGGCGAGCGCGCCGTCGATCGTGCCGTCGGGCGCGATGACGCCGGCCAGGTACATCTCCGCCAGCGCCTCGATGATGCCGGAGCCGCAGATGCCGGTGACGCCGACCTTGCGCACCGCCTTGGCGAAGCCGTCCTGGTTCGACCATAGCTCGCAGCCGATCACCTTGTAGCGCGGCTCCAGCGTCTGTGGATCGATGCGCACGCGCTCGATCGCGCCGTTGGCCGCGCGCTGGCCGCCGGAGATCTGCGCGCCCTCGAACGCCGGGCCGGTGGGGGAGGAGGCGGCGAGCACCCGGTGCTTGTTGCCCAGCAAAATCTCGGCGTTGGTGCCGACGTCGACGATCAGCACGGTATCCTCGGACAGGTGCGGGCTTTCCGACAGCGCGACCCCCGCGGTGTCCGCCCCGACGTGGCCGGCGATGCAGGGCAGGACGTAGACCCGGGCGTCGCGGTGCAGCGCGATGCCCATCTCGCTCGCCCACAGCGTCAGGCCCGCCGAGGTGGCGAGCGCGAACGGCGCGCCGCCCAGCTCGGTCGGGTCGATGCCCAGCAACAGGTGGTGCATGATCGGGTTGCCGACGAAGGTCGCGTTCAGGATCTCGTCGGTGCCGATGCCGGCTTCCGCCGCGGTCTCCACGATCAGCTCGTTGAGCGCGCCGCGCACCGCGTCGGTCATCTCGCGCGCGCCGCCGGCGTTCATCATGGCGTAGGAGACCCGGCTCATCAGGTCCTCGCCGAACCGGATCTGCGGGTTCATCACGCCGTTGGCGACCAGCACCTCGCCGGTTTGAAGGTCGCACAGGTGGGCGGCGATCGTGGTCGAGCCGACGTCGACCGCCAGGCCGTAGGCGCGGTCGCGGAACCCCGGCCAGACGGCGGTGATCCGCTTGCCCATGTGCACCGCGACGGTGATCTTCCAGTCGCCGTCGCGCAGCGCCTTTTGCAGCCACTGGATGGTATAGAGGTCGCAGTCCTCGAGCTCGTGCAGGTCCCACTGCGCCGCCAGCGCGCCGTAGACGCGCTCGAGGTCGCCCGTGGGCTTGTGCATGTCGGGCTGCTCGACCTCGATGTAGTGCAGGCGCACCGCGGGATCGAGCACGATGTCGCGGGCTTCCGCGCGCTTGCGCACGACCTGCTTGTGCACCTGCGCGTCCGCCGGGATATCGACGACGACGTCGTCCAGGATCTGCGCCTGACAGGATAGGCGCCGGCCGGCCTTGATCGGCCGACGCCGGGCGCGCGCGTTGTAGTGCGTCTCGGTTTCGGACCAGGCGGAGACGTGGTCGGCCGCACTGTCGATGCCGTGCTTGGCGTACCGGCCTTCGCCGATCGTGCACTGGCAGCGCCCGCACAGGCCGCGGCCGCCGCACACGCTGTCGATGTCGACCCCCAGCTGCCGCGCCGCGGTCAGCACGGGCGTGCCCGTCTCGAACCGGCCGCGCCGGCCCGAGGGGGTGAACACGATCAGCGCGGTATCCTGGCTGTCGGCCATCCGGGTCCTCTCGATGTCTCCACGCGCGAGGGCCGCGCTGGGTCGTCCCGCGCGCGCCATTCCCGAGAAGCGCTGCCCGCGCTAGCTCGCGCGGCGGCGGCGGCGCTCGCGGCGGTCCTCGCGGCCTTCGCCGCCGGCGGCTTCCGCCTGCGAGGGCTCGCGGTAGCGCTTGATCCAGCGCAGGCAGTCCTTGTCGGTGCCCATCAGCACGTCGGCCGCCAGGATGCCCTGCACCTCCGGCTCGTGCAGCGGGTTCAGGATCGCCGAGGTCATGCCGTTACTGGACGCCATCGCCAGGAAGGCCGCGTTCAGGCCGTGGCGGTTGGGCAGGCCGAACGAGACGTTGGAGGCGCCGCAGGTCGAGTTGACGTCGAGCTCGTCGCGCAGCCGGTTGAGGATGTGGAACACCTGCCGGCCGGCCTGGCCGAGCGCGCCGATCGGCATCACCAGCGGGTCGACCACGATGTCGTCCTTGGGGATGCCGTGGTCCTGGGCGCGCTCGACGATCTTCTTGGCGACCTCGAAGCGCACGTTCGGATCCTCGGAGATGCCGGTCTCGTCGTTCGAGATCGCCACCACGGCGGCGTTGTACTTCTTGATCAGCGGCAGCACCTGCTCCAGGCGCTCGTCCTCGCCGGTCACGGAGTTCACCAGCGGCTTGCCCTGGTAGACTTCCAGGCCGCGCTCCAGCGCCTCGACGATCGAGCTGTCGATCGACAGCGGCACGTCGGTCAGCTGCTGCACCAGCTGGATGGTCTTCGCCAGGATCGCCGGCTCGTCCGCCAGGGGGATGCCGGCGTTGACGTCGAGCATGTGCGCGCCGGCCTGAACCTGGGCGATCACGTCGCGCTCGACGGTGGAGAAATCGCCGTCGGCCATCTCGGCCGCCAGCTTTTTCCGGCCCGTCGGATTGATCCGCTCGCCGATGATGCAGAACGGCTGATCGTTGCCGATCACGACCTTCTTCTTGTGGGAGGTGACGACGGTGTGGGCCATCTTGAGGGGCGGCTCCGTGGCTGGGGGCGCGGACAAAGGGCGTGCGGTGTCGGGGGCGCGCGGGCTTGACCCGCAGCGTCGACACCTATCAGGCGCCCGCTGGCGTCCCACGGCTTCCACGGGTGCGACATCTTATAGTGAAAGACCGTCGCGCGGGGGGCGCTCGCGCTGCCCTAGGTACGCTCGCGCCGCCGGGCGCCGGCCTCGCCGTAATAGACCGACAGCTCGGTCTCGCGCGCGGTGCCTTCCCGGACCACGCCGTCCGGGCCCGAGTCGCCGCCCAGCTGCTTGGCTTCCTCCGCGGGGACCCGCTGCACCCAGTACAGGTTGGCGTCGGCGAAGCCGCCGCGGAAGCTGCAGGTCTCGTTACCAACCGCCCCGTGCACGGAACTCGGCACCTCCCGGTCGGCATAGATCCGCGCCAGCGCGGCCGAGGGCGCGCGCACGACCAGCCCGTCGCGGATCTGACGGTCCTGCCAACGGCTGTCGCGGGGATCGGCGACGGGATTGAAACGCCAAAGCGGCATGCCTGGAGCTCCGTGGTTGAACCGCGCTTGGGCGAGGGTACGCGCGGTGAGCCCTCCGCGCATAGCGTGCCGGCGCGCCTGGAGCAAGCGGCGCGGCGCCATGGCGCCGGCCGCGCGCAGGCACCCGCGAGCGTCCGCCCGGTGCGAAAAACCCCTGTCATGCCGCGACCTGATCGCTAGTCTCCGAGCCATGGATTTCGTCGCGGTGCAGTTCCTGACCGGCCTGGCGAGCGCGTGCGCGCTGTTTCTGGTCGCCTGTGGGCTCTCGATCATCTTCGGGGTGACGCGAATCGTGAACTTCGCGCACGGCTCGTTCTTCATGGTCGGGGCGTACGGCGCCTATTCCCTGTCGGGCGCGCTGATGCCGCTGTTGGGCGGGCTCGGCTTCTGGCTGGCGCTGCCGCTGGCGGCGCTTGGCGTCGGCCTGCTGGGCGCGCTGGTCGAGGTCGCGGTGCTGCGCCGGCTGTACCGCTCGCACGAGCTGTTCCAGCTGCTCGCGACCTTCGGTCTGGTGCTGGTGATCAAGGACGCCGCGCTGATCACCTGGGGGCCGCAGGACCTGCTGGGTCCGCGCGCGCCCGGCGCGGCCGGGGCGGTCACGGTGCTGGGCGAGCAGATCCCGGAATACGACCTGGTGCTGATCGCGCTGGGTCCGCTGGTGCTCGCCGGCCTGTGGCTGCTGTTCCACCGCACCCGCTGGGGCGTGCTGGTGCGCGCTGCGACCCAGGACCGGGAGATGGTGGGCGCGCTCGGCGTCGATCAGAAGAAGCTGTTCACCGGCGTGGTGTTCCTGGGCTCCGCGCTCGCCGGACTGGGCGGGGCGGTGCAGATCCCGCGCGAGGCGGCCAACCTCAACATGGACCTCAACATCATCGCGGAGGTGTTCGCGGTCACGGTGGTGGGCGGCATGGGCTCGATCGCCGGACCGTTTCTGGCCGCGCTGCTGGTCGCCCAGCTGAACGCCTTCGGCATCCTGATCCTGCCCGAGATCTCGATCGTGCTGCTGTTCCTGGTGATGGCGGTGGTGCTGGTGCTGCGCCCGCAGGGCCTGTTGGGCCGCAAGGAACTGGCGGGCAGCGCCACCCACGGCGCGCCGGAAAGCCCGCTCCGGCCGGAAGGCTGGACGCTCGGCCTGATCGGCCTGGCGGTGCTGCTGGCCCTGGCCGCGCTGCCGCTCGTGGCCGGCGGCTATCAGCTCTCGGTGGCCAGCGAGATCCTGATATTCGCGCTGTTCGCCGCGTCGCTGCAGTTCATCATGGGCGTCGGCGGGATGATCTCGTTCGGCCACGCCGCCTACCTCGGCCTGGGCGCTTATGCGGTCGCGCTGTCGGTGACGCACTGGCACGCGCCGATGACCGGCGCGCTCGCGCTGGCGCCGGTCGCCGGCGCGCTGGGCGCGCTCGTGTTCGGCTGGTTCTGCGTGCGTCTGTCGGGCGTCTACCTGGCCATGCTGACGCTCGCCTTCGCGCAGATCGCCTGGGCGGTCGCGTTCCAGTGGGTCGGGCTCACCGGCGGCGACAACGGCCTGCTGGGCATCTGGCCCGCCGCCTGGGCCAGCGCTCCGGCCGCCTTCTACTGGCTGACGCTGGGGCTGGTCGCCGCGGCCGTGCTGCTGTTGCGCCGGATCGTGTTCGCGCCGTTCGGCTACGGCCTGCGCGCGTCGCGGGACAGCACCCTGCGCGCCGAGGCGGTGGGTATCCATACCCGCCGGCAGCGCTGGTATGGGTTCACGCTGGCGGGCGCGTTCGCCGGGCTGGCCGGCGGGCTCTACGCCTTCGCCAAGGGCAGCGTGTTCCCGGAGGTGCTGTCGATCCCGATGTCGCTGGACGCGCTGGTCATGGTGCTGCTGGGCGGGGTGCAGACGCTGGCCGGCCCGCTGGTCGGCGCCGCCGTATTCGACGGCCTGCAGACCTGGCTGATGAGCGAGACCGACTATTGGCGCGCGATCGTCGGGGCCGGCGTGGTGGCGCTGTGCGTCGCCTTCCCGCGCGGTCTCGTCGGCAACCTGCGCGCCCTGCAGGAGAGCCGGCGCGACACCCCGGCCGTATCCGAGGAGGGCGCGTCCGGATGAGCCGCCCGGTCCTGGAAGCCGAGAACCTGGCCAAGCGGTTCGGCGGCGTGCGCGCGGTCGACGGCGTCTCGCTCGACCTCGCGGCCGGGGAGGTGCTGGCGATGATCGGCCCGAACGGGGCGGGCAAGTCGACCTGCTTCAACCTTTTGAACGGGCAGGAACGCGCCGACGCGGGCCAGGTCCGCCTGGCCGGCCGGGAGATCACCGGCCTGCCGCCGCGCACGGTCTGGCGGCTGGGGATCGGCCGGACCTTCCAGGTCGCGGCGGTGTTCGCCTCGATGTCGGTCGCCGAGACGGTGCAGGTCGCGCTGCTGTCGCACGACCGCCAGCTGTGGCGCCCGTGGCGGCGCGCCAACCGCTACCGCCGCGAGCGGGCCCGGGCGCTGCTGGCGCAGGTCGGCATGGACTGGGCGGCGGAGCGGACCTGCGGCACGCTCGCCTACGGCGACGTCAAGCGGGTCGAGCTCGCGGTCGCGCTCGCCAACGACCCGCGGGTGCTGCTGATGGACGAGCCGACCGCCGGCATGGCACCGGCCGAACGCGGCCAGCTGATGGCGCTGACCCAAGAGATCGCGCGCGCCCGCGGGATCGCGGTGCTGTTCACGGAGCACGACATGGACGTGGTGTTCGGTCATGCCGACCGGGTCGTGGTGCTGCATCAGGGCCGCGTGCTGGCGCGCGGCACGCCCCAGGCGGTCCGCGCCGAGCCGGAAGTGCAGCGGGTCTACCTGGGCGCGCCCGCGTCCACGGAGCCCACGGCATGCTGAGCGTGCGCGCGCTCGAGGTGTTGTACGGCCGGGCGCAGGTGCTGTTCGGCGTCGGCTTCGACGTGCCGGGCGGGCAGGTCACGGCGCTGATGGGCCGCAACGGGGCCGGCAAGTCGACCACCCTGAAAGCGCTGATGGGGCTGGTCCCGCCGGCGTCCGGGGAGATCCGGCTGGACGGGCGCCGGGTCGACGGCTGGCCGCCCTACCGGATCGCGCGTGCCGGGCTTGGCTACGTCGCCGAAGACCGGCGCATATTTCCCGACATGACGGTCGCGGAGAACCTGGAGGTCGGCCGCCGGGCGCCGGCGGACGGGCGCGCGCCCTGGACGGTCGCGGAGGTCGAGCGGCTGTTCCCCAACCTGGCCGATCTGCGCGACCGCCGGGCCGGCCAGACCAGCGGCGGCGAGCAGCAGATGCTGGCGGTCGCGCGCACGCTGATGGGAAACCCGCGCCTGCTGCTGCTGGACGAGCCGTCGGAAGGCCTGGCGCCGGTGATCGTGCAGCAGATGGCGGCGGCGGTGCGCGCGCTCAAGGCCGGCGGCGTCACCGTGCTGTTGAGCGAGCAGAACCTGCGCTTTGCCGGGTCGGTCGCGGACCGCGCCGTGGTGCTGGAAAAGGGGGCCGTGCGCTTCGACGGAGCGATGGCGGCGCTGGCGGACGACCCGGCGTTGCGGCACACCTATCTGGCGCTCTGACTTGGACGAGCCAAGCCGTTTATCAAGTGCTGCACCTGGCGTGACTACGTACTGCCGCGCGAGCGCGGCGCTCTTCTTAAGCAACGATTAAGGCGTGACACGCCCCTGGCGCCGCCTGGATTGAACGATCGGCCGCCGGCTGGGCAGCGGCGGGCGCGCGCCTGGGTCGCATTGTCCCGCGCGAAGCGGCGCGGTTCGGCGGTTTGTCGCTTTTCGAATACGCGAAGTCGCGGCAACGCCAGCCACCGGGAGCCGCTTGCCTGCCAAATAGAATCAAGGTCGTCGGATGCGCACGGCCGGCGAAACGCGAACCACGGGGTTTGAGGATGACCGACGCTGACGATCTCGATCTGCGCGAGTTGGACAACGACGAACTCGTCAAGCAGATCCAGGACGATCTTTACGACGGCCTGAAGGACGAGGTCGCCGAAGGGGTCAACATCCTGCTCGAGCGCGGGTGGGAGCCGTACAGTATCCTGACGACCGCCCTGGTCGAGGGCATGCGGATCGTCGGCGTGGATTTCCGCGACGGCATCCTGTTCGTGCCCGAAGTGCTGATGAGCGCGAACGCCATGAAGGCGGGCATGAACATCCTGCGCCCGCTGCTGGCGGAGAGCAACGCGCCCAAGATGGGCAAGATGGTGATCGGCACGGTCAAGGGCGACATCCACGACATCGGCAAGAACCTGGTCACCATGATGATGGAGGGCGCCGGCTTCGAGGTGATCGACATCGGGATCAACAACCCGCTGGAGAAGTACCTCGACGCGCTGGAGGAACATAAGCCGGACATCCTCGGCATGTCGGCGCTGCTGACCACGACCATGCCCTACATGAAGGTCGTGATCGACGGCATGAAGGAGCGCGGCATCCGCGACGACTACATCGTCATGGTCGGCGGCGCGCCGCTCAACCAGCAGTTCGCCGACGCGGTCGGAGCCGACGCCTATTGCCGCGACGCGGCGGTCGCCGTGGATACGGCGAAGCAGCTGATGGTGCGCCGCCACAACCAGCAGCCGATGGCCGCCGCGCAATAGCTCCGCGCCAGCCGGGCCGGCCGTCGCGCCAGGGCGCGTGCGTCGGCCGGCCGGCTGGGCCCCGTCCCCCACCTTCGCAACCCCGCCGCGCCGTGGCGCGGATGGCTTAGAGGCCGGTCATGACCGACACCGCCCCCGGGACAGTGCGTGCGACCGCCGGCGCGGGCCGGCCGCGCACGCTCTTGATCGGGTGCGGCGCGCTGGCCCGGGAAATCCTGGCGCTGATCGCGCGCGAGGGCTGGGACCACATGGACCTGACCTGCCTGCCGGCGATCTGGCACAACACCCCGGGCAAGATCCCGGAAGGCGTGCGCGAGAAGATCCGAGCCAACCGCGACGTCTACGACCGGATCTTCTGCGTCTACGCCGACTGCGGCACCGGCGGCCAGCTGGACGCGGTGCTGGCGGAGGAGGGCGTGACCCGGCTGCCGGGCCCGCACTGCTACGCGAGCTACGCCGGGCAGGACAGCTTCGCGGCGATGGCCGAGCGCGATCCGGCCTGCTTCTACCTGACCGACTACCTGGTGCGCCATTTCGACCGGCTGATCGTCGAAGGCCTCGGCCTCGACCGGTTTCCGGAGCTGAGCGAGATGTACTTCGGGAACTACACCACGCTGGTCTATCTGGCGCAGACGGACGACCCCGAGCTGGACCGGCAGGCGCGTGCGGCGGCTGCGCGCCTGGGCCTGGCCTACACCCGCGACCTCACCGGTTACGGCGAGCTCGCGTCTGAGCTTGTAAGATACGCGTAATCTTCCCGGGTCCCCTCGCAAGGACTCACGCAGTCGAGAGGCGGCGCAATGGCGCAAATGACGGTCGTCTATTGGCGGGATATTCCGGCCCAGGTCATCGTTAAATCGGGGCGAAAGTCGGCGAAACGCCAGCTGTCGGAGCGGTTCGAGACGGCGATCGACCGGGCGGCGATGAAGGCCAAGCTGCGCGCGACCGACGACTACCTGGCCCACTGGGCGCGCGGCGCCCCCAGCGAAGTGGGCGACGACCTGGAGGCGGAGGTCGCCGCGGCGGCCGACCGGCTCGAGCAAAGCTACGACGAGGACCGACTGAAAGCCCTAGTCGCCGCCCGCGGCGTCGAACAGTAAGCGTGAAGGACCGCGCGCCATGACCCTCCTGGAGACCAGTTCCGCCGCCGCCGCGACCGCGACCTACGGCTCGCAGGCCCCGCGGTCCCGCGCCGACCAGATCGTCAACCTGATGGCGAACTACTCGATCGAGACCACCCCGGGCGGGTCGGCCAAGATCGACGACTTCCGCGACCACCTGCCGGAGGGCACCAAGGTGTCCGTGACCTTCCTGCCGGGCAGCGACTGGCGCGACACGGTCGCGACCGCCAAGCGCCTGCGCAACGAGGGCATGGAGCCGGCGCCCCACGTGGCCGCGCGCTCGCTGCCCGACGTCAAGACCCTGGACGAGTACGTCCGCCGCCTGGTCGGCGAGGCCGGAGTCGATCAGGTCGTGGCGCTGGCGGGCGCGGTCGACCGGCCGGTCGGCGACTTCATGGACTCGATGCAGCTGCTCGAGACGGGGGTTTTCGACCGTCACGGCATCTCGACGATCGGCGTCGCCGGCCACCCGGAGGGCAGCCCGGACATCCCGGAACGGGCGATCTGGCAGGCGCTGCGCTGGAAGCAGGGCTTCGCCGAGCGCACCGACGCCAGCATGTACATCTGCACCCAGTTCGTCTTCGAGTCCCAGCCGATCATCGACTGGGACCGCCAGATCCGGAGCGAGGGCATCTATCTGCCGGTGCACATCGGCGTGCCCGGCCTGGCGACCCTCAAGACCCTGATCAACCACGCCCGGGCGTGCGGCATCGGCGCCTCGATGCGGTTCCTGACCCGGCAGGCGCGCAACGTCACCAAGCTGATGACGGTGAACGCGCCGGACGAGTTGGTGTCGAACCTGGCGCACTATGCCGAGATCGACCCGAACTGCGGCATCACGCGGGTGCACATGTACCCGTTGGGCGGCCTGAAAAAGTCAGCCGCCTGGTCGAATGCGGTCGCCGAGGGCGACTTCGAGATGAAGCGCGACGGCATCGGCTTCACCGTCAACCGCGCGGTGGCGTAACGCGCAAGCGGGACGGTTCTGCCTGGCGTGGGGTCGCCGCCGGTGGGCGGCGGCCGCACTGACCCCCTGTTTGCGCGCGACCCGGTCAAGCCGTCCGGAACCGCGGCATCCCGCCGGCACGTCCCGCGTTGGAAAAGCGCCCGTCAGACGCCGCAGAATCGAAACAAGCCAACAGCTCAGCCGCCCGCGCGAAGGGTGTTCGGCGGGGCGGTGATGCTGTTGGCGTTGTCGTCGACGGGTCGGCGTGCGGCCGGACCGGGCAGCTTACTGGCTGTTGCCCTGGTCGTTGGCCGCGCCGTTGGCGCTCTCGGCGCCGTCGCCCTGGGGCTGCAGACTGAACACCGCGTCGGTCGCCGTCGGCTCGTGGGCCTGCAGGGCGTTGCGGTTTTCGTCCGTCCACTGGGCGACCTGAACGGCCGTCGCCTGGGTCTCCTGGTTGTCTTCCTGCGGGGTCTCCAGGATGTACAGCCCGCGATCGTCGACATAGAAGGTGTGGTCGCCGAAGTTTTCCTTCAGCTGGTCCATCGCGGGATTGTCCTCGGGGATCGGCTGCAGGCCGGTCTGTTCCTCGACCGCCTTCACCTGGTTGTCGGACAGCTTCATCGCATGCTCCGGAGCATTTTGGGTCTGGATTGCAGCGCGTCACGCGTTGCCGGCACACGCCGCGCCTTCCGAGGAGGATGAGGACGACGTATGCGGGTTTCAACCGGGCGCGGGCGACAAAAATCCCGCGCCCGGCGCAGAAAAGCCGCCGGTGTGGCTCAGCTACAGCTCAGCTGCCCTGCGGCCGCCACTTCTTCACCTGCTCGGCCGGCGGCAGGTAGTTGGCGCCGTG
Organism: Rhodovibrio sodomensis; assembly: GCF_016583645.1. Classification (GTDB taxonomy): domain Bacteria; phylum Pseudomonadota; class Alphaproteobacteria; order Kiloniellales; family Rhodovibrionaceae; genus Rhodovibrio; species Rhodovibrio sodomensis. Next base: position 30,841 of record NZ_NRRL01000037.1, read on the forward strand.
CTTGTATTCCCAGTCGACCAGTTTGCCCCGGGTCTCCAGCGGCTTGGTCTCGCCGACGAAGGTGCCCATGGTCGACTGCTGGTCGCTCGCCCGGAAGGTGATCCCGCCGAACGGCGAGGGCAGCAACATGCCGCGCATCGCTTCGGCGACCGCGGCGCTGTCGGTGGTCCCGGCCTGCTGGATCGCCTTGGCGAGCGCCTTCAGCGAGGTATAGCCGACGACCGACCCCATTCGCGGCGGCGCGTCGAACCTGGCCTCGTAGGCCTGGCGGAATTTCGTGTGGCGCGGCGTGTCCAGGGTGTCCCAGGGGTAGCCGGTGACGATCCACCCCTCGGGCACGTCGCCGCCCAGCGGGTTCATCCACTCCGGCTCGCCGGTCAGGAGGGAAACCACCTGCCGGCCCGCGAACACGCCGCGGGTGGTGCCCTCACGCACGAACTTCACCAGGTCGGAGCCGAAGGTGACGTTGAAGATCGCCTCCGGCTCCGCCTGGTCGATCGCCTGCGCGACCGCGCCGGCGTCGATCTTGAACAGCGGTGGCCACTGCTCCTCGACGAATTCGACGTCGGGGCGCTGCGCCTTCAGCAGCTTCTTGAACGCCTCCACCGCCGACTGGCCGTACTCGTAGTTCGGCGCGACCACCGCCCAGCGCTGCGCGTTCAGCTTGGCCGCGCGTTCGGCCAGCATGGCGGCCTGGACGTAGGTGCCTGGGCGCAGGCGGAAGGTATAGGCGTTGCCCTTCGACCAGACGAGTGCGTCGGTCAGCGGCTCGCTCGCCAGGAACAGCGTCTCGTGCCGGGCGGCGTAGCTCGAGACCGCAAGCCCGACGTGGGACAGCAGCGTGCCCATCAGCATCGACACGCCCTCCCCGCGGACCAGCTCGTTGGCGACCGTCAGCGCGTCGCCCGGGGCCCCGCCGTCGTCGCGACTGATCACCTCGATCTGGCGGCCCAGCACGCCGCCGCCGGCATTGATTTCCTGCAGCGCCAGCTTCCAGCCCTGGCGGTAGGGGATCGTGAAGGCCGGCAGGTCGGTGTAGCTGTTCAGGTCGCCGATCTTGATCGGCTTCTGGGCGGTTGCCGGGCCGGCGGACAGCGCCAGCGATGCGGCCCCCAACACGGTCCCTCGAAGAACCGTACGGCGCGTGTATCCGGCCAACGTGAGCCCTCCCTCGGCATGCGTGGCGGTGCGTGGCTACAAAGCTGGGTCGCCCGGTACACCCCCGTCAAGCGCCGGCGCGGGACGCGGCGGCGAATGGCGCTCACCCGCGACGCGCCGCTTCGTGACCAGGTTGCGACGGGCGGGTTTGTGCTTTGCCTTCAGATTGTAAGATTTCATAGTTGAAGGGCGCACTTTGTTTTCCAGCCGACAAAAGTTGGCTTCCAAAGACACCCTCGCCCGGGTGCGCACCCGTCTCGCAAGCCGCTGACGGGGCGGGTGGGGAGCCACAACAACGCGCTGGCGGCGGCCGTCGTGGAACGGAGCCGAACCGGCGTGGGGGAGGCGATGTGAGTGGACCCACGAGCCCTGGGCATGCCCCTGGGCGTGCCCGCGCGCGCGGCGGCGTCCGCGCCCAGACCGGCACCTCATCGGCCGGCACCTCACCGGCCGGCACCGGCGCCCCGGTCGCCGGCGCGTCCGGCAGCGCACCGACGTTCGGCTTCCTGCTGGTGCCGCATTTCTCCCTGTTCGCCTTCGCCTCCGCGCTGGAGCCGTTGCGCGCGGCCAACCGGGCAAGCGGGCACACGCTCTATCGCTGGCAACTGCTGTCGCCAGACGGCCGGCCCGTGCCCGCCTCCAGCGGGGTCGAGATCAACTGCGACGCCAGTCTGGCGGACGCCGACCGGCTGCATACCGTGCTGGTGGTCAGCGGGCTTGCCGGGATCGAATACGACGACCAGGGCACGCTCGCCTGGCTGCGCCGGCAGGCCCGGCAGGGGGTGCGGCTGGGGGCCGTTTCGACCGGCGCCTACCTGCTGGCCCGCGCCGGCCTGCTGGAGGGCTACCGCTGCACGATCCATTGGGAGAACCTGAACGCCTTCGCCGAGGCCTATCCCGAGCTCGACATCTCCGACGAGTTGTTCGAGATCGACGGCAACCGCCTGACCTGCGCCGGCGGCGAGGCGGCGTTCGACATGATGCTCTCGCTGATCGCGCTCGAACACGGCCGCGACCTCGCCGCGGCGGTGTCGGAGAACTTCATGCACGAGCGCATCCGCGACCCGCAGGATCGCCAGCGCATGGCGCTGCGTACGCGCCTGGGCATCTCGCACCCGAAGATGCTGAGTGTGATCGCGCTGATGGAAGCGCACGTCGAGGAGCCGCTGTCACGCGCGGAGCTGGCGCGCCGGGCCGGGCTGTCGACCCGCCAGCTGGAGCGGCTGTTCCGCAAGTACCTGGGCCGCACGCCGACCCGCTATTACCTGGAGATGCGCCTCCACCGCGCCCGGATGCTGCTGCACCAGACGTCGATGTCGGTGCTCGACGTCGCGCTCGCCTGCGGGTTCGTCTCCGCCAGCCACTTCTCCAAGTGCTACCGGGAATATTTCGCCAAGACCCCACGGGAGGAACGCACGGTTTCGGGCTAGAGCAAGATTCAGCTGAAAGGTGAGGCCACCTCTCGATTTTGCGCTAGGCCCGGCCGGCTCTTTCCCGCGGCCCCGCAGGGCCCCATCTGCCGGGCGGAGCCAACGAACAGCGTTCAATCTGGGAGAGCGTTCAGCGATGCACGTGCGGACCGGCGGCTGCCTGTGCGGAGCGGTGCGCTATCACGTCGACGGGCCGATGCGCCCGGTGATCGCCTGCCACTGTCATCAGTGCCGCAAGCAAAGCGGCCACTACTTCGCGGCCAGCCAGGCCGCGCGCTCCAACGTCGAGATCGCCGGCGGCGAGGCGATCACCTGGTACCGCGCCAGCGACGACGCCGAGCGCGGCTTCTGCAGCCGCTGCGGCAGCGCGCTGTTCTGGAACTGGGACGGCACCGACCGCCTCTCGATCCTGGCGGGCAGCCTGGACGACGCCACCGGCCTGGCGTTGATCGGCCACATCTACACGGCCGAGAAGGGCGACTATTACCGGATCGACGACGGGTTGCCGCAGCGCGAAGGCGGTTGCCACGGCGATCCCGTCACCGACCTGACCGGCAGCGCGGAGTGGCCGGCGTGAGCGTTTACGACGAGGTCGCAGGCGCGCTTTCCGAATGCGGCCTGCTGCTGCGGGGCGGTTTCCGCGCGACCGCGGGGGACGGCCTGCCGGAGGGCGATGGGACGGTCCTGATGGTCGGCAACGCCGGCCCGGCTCTGTGGCGGGTGTTCCCGCATGCGCCGGAGGCGCGCGACGGCGCGGCGAACGGCCTCGACCGCTGGAGCCGGCGCGTGATGACCGAGCTCGCGGCGCGCTTCGGCGCGCGCGCCATCCTGCCGTTCGACGGGCCGCCCTACGCCCCGTTCCAGCGCTGGGCGCGGCGGGCGGAGCCGGTCGCCCCATCGCCGGTCGGCATCCTGATCCACCCCGACTACGGCCTGTGGCACGCCTACCGCGGCGCGCTGGTGTTTGCCCGCGCGCTCGACCTGCCGCCGGCCGACGACCGGCCGCGGCCGTGCGACTCCTGCGCGGACCAGCCGTGCCTGACCACCTGCCCGGTGGAAGCGTTCAGCGCCGCGGGCTACGATGTCGCCGCCTGTTCCGCCCACATCGCGACGCCCGACGGGCAGGACTGCGTCGACGGCGGCTGCCTGGCCCGGCGCGCCTGTCCGGTTGGCACCGCGTACCGGTACGACGGCGCGCAGGCGTCCTGGCACATGCGGGCCTTTCTCGCCGCCAACCCCGCGGGCTAGGCTGCCCGCGCCGCTCCGCCTTCCGACAGCGCAAGGACACCCCGCGGGCATGCCCGGAAAAGCACTGCTGATCATTCAGATGGACAAGGCGCGCAACGACCGCGTCGCGTCCTGGCTCGGCCGACACGGCTACGACCTGGACTACCGCTTCGCCGCCAAGGGCGAGCCGCTGCCCGATCCGGCGACCGCGGACCACGACCTCGCCGTCGTCTACGGCGGCCCGCAGAGCGCCAACGACACGGTCGAGAAGCCCTACCTGCAGGACGAGATCGACTTCATCCGCGGCTGGTGCGACCGGGAGCGGCCGCTGCTCGGGCTTTGCTTGGGCGCGCAGCTGCTGGGCAAGGCCTACGGCGGGCAGGTCGGTCCGCATCCCGACGGCCTAAACGAGATCGGCTACGCCGACATCGCCCCGACGGCGGTCGGGCGGGCGCTGATCCCCGGCCCGATGCGCGTCTTCCACTGGCACACCGAAGGGGTCGAGACCCCGCCCGGCGGCGAGCGCCTGGCGGAAGGGCAGGTGTTCCCGAACCAGGCGTTCCGATTGGGCGACCACGCCTACGGCCTGCAGTTCCACCCGGAGACCACGGTCGAGATTTTCTCCACCTGGATCGAGGAGGCCGGGCACATGCTGACCTGGCCCGGCGCCCAGCCGAAGGACGCCATCTTCACCGACGCCAAGCGCCACGACCCGGATCTCGCCCGCTGGCTCGACGGCTTCATGCAGGGCTTCGTCGGGCCCCGGGGATGATGCCGGCGGAAGCAGTCCGTTGAAGCCAGGAATCAACGTAAAATAGCGACTTACACTCGCTTCTTCAGCTCCAGGGGAAGGGGCTGTGGCTGGTCGGGTGCAGCTCGCCCTTGGCGTAGCGGTCGAAGCGGAACGGTTTGAGCAACTCGCTTTCGCCGTTCAAGAGCTCGCCGGCGACCAGTTGGCCGACCCCGATCATCTTGTAGCCGTGGTTGCTGTCGGCGATCACGTAGACGTTTTCGCGGAAGCGGTCGAACACCGGGAAGCTGTCCGGCGTGAAGCAGCCGAGCCCGCCAGACGGCTCCTTCTTGTACTTGTGGATCTGTCCTTCGAAGCGCTTCTGGCAGAACGCCAGCGCCGAGCACCACATGTGCGCGAAGTTGTCGTCGACCACGAACTCCGGGCTCTCCGGGCCGTAGGGATCGACCTGCACCTCGTCGGCGTCGCGCGCAACCGGCTGGGGCATCGCGCCGCCCTGGATGCCGCCGAAGTTCAGGTCGGGCTTGTAGTAGATGCCCCACAGCTGATCGGTGATCAGGCTGCCGTCGACGTCGGAATAGAGCGGGGCGTCGGTGTCGACGTGGATCACCGGCGGGCTGTCGCCGCCCACCGTCTTCTGCACGTCGGGCTCGACGCCCAGCACGCCCTCTTCAAGGGCCCAGTAGCGCCACATCGGCACGTCGTGGTGGGTCTGGCCGTCCTTGCCCAGGATGTCGACCGTTCCGGGCAGTTCCAGCAGGTCCCAGATCTGCTTCACCCACGGGCCGACGCCGACCACGACCTGCTCGCACGCGATTCGGCCGCGGTCGGTCTCGACGGCGGTAACGGCGTTGGAATTCTGCCCGGTCTGGAAGCCGGTGACGGTGACGCCGGTCACGATCCGCACGCCGGCGGCTTCCGCCTTGCCGGCCAGGCCGTAGATCGACCGGGTGTTGTTGGCGTAGCCGCCCTTCTTCTCGTGCAGGACGCTGGTGATGCCTTTGGCCTGCCAGTCGTCCAGCAGGCTTTCCATGTACTTCTGACTGTCCCGCGCGCCCTCCACGAACACGCTGTCGTAGCCGATCTTCTGCTGCTGCTGGTGGATCGAGGCCACGTCGGCGTGCATGCACTCGGGGCTGATCTGCATGTAGCCGACCGGGTGGTAGGAAAACGCCTCGGGGTCGCTCTCCCAGACCGCGACCGAGTGGGCCATCAGCTCGCGCATGGCCGGCTGATAGTAGTTGTTGCGCACCACCCCGCAGGCGATCCCGGAGGCGCCGGCGGCGATCCCGGCCTTGTCGACCACCAGGACGTCGGACCCGTCGCCCTTGCCGGTGGCGTTCAGCTTCTCGGCCAGGTGCCAGGCCGTGGACAGGCCGTGCACGCCGGCCCCGATGACGACGTATTTCGCATGGGAGGGCAGGGCCATGGAGCTTCTCTCTATCCCGTTGGCGCGCCGGCCAAGGCGGCGCGGGTGGCGTCTGACGGCTCCTAGCGTTACGCCACGCCGCGCCCGGCCATTGCCGGAAATTCGACGCCGGCTGGTCTCTCAGAGACAGGCCGCCGACAAAGCCGGCCGGTGCGGGCGCGGAGCGGACGGGACGAAGGCCTTGGCGGACCCGCCGCGACGGATCGTGGCGGCGGGCCATGGGCCGGCGATTTCAAGGCGCTGGGCGGCGCTTCTCCACCCGCTGCGCCGCCCGCCGCGCGCGGTTTCGACGGGTGTGGGCGCAACCCTACCGGTTGCCGTGCGTTCACGCGCAGTGTAAGCCCGAACCCAAGTCCTAAGCCGATCGCCGGGCAAGATCGCGGAAGGTCTGGTCACCGGCCGGGCGAGTCTTGTCCGCGGGGTCGCGAGAAAAACCGGGCCCGGTCGCGTCGTCACGACGTTGGCCGGGCGAGACAGGGGGGAAGCGCCATGAGCGACATCGATATCGCCCGCGCCGCCAAGACCGAGCGCATCGAACGGATCGGCGAGAAGCTTGGGATCCCGGAGGACGAACTGCTTCCCTACGGCCGCACCAAGGCCAAGGTTTCCTACGATTACCTGCGCTCCCTCGAAGGCCGGTCGGACGGCAAGCTGGTGCTGGTGACCGCGCTCACCCCGACCCCGGCGGGCGAGGGCAAGACCACGACGACCGTCGGCCTGGGCGATGCGCTGAACCGGATCGGAACGCGCACGGCGATCTGCCTGCGCGAGCCCTCGCTCGGCCCCTGCTTCGGCATGAAGGGCGGGGCTGCCGGCGGCGGCCATGCCCAGGTGGTGCCGATGGAAGACATCAACCTGCACTTCACCGGCGACTTCCACGCGATCACCAGCGCGCACAACCTGCTGGCCGCGCTGATCGACAACCATATCCACTGGTCCAACGACCTCGGCTTCGACACCCGCCGGATCGCCTGGAACCGGGTGATGGACATCAATGACCGCGCGCTGCGCCAGATCACGGTTGGCCGGGGCGGCCCGGCCAACGGCTTCCCGCGCGAGGAGAGCTTCGACATCACGGTCGCGAGCGAGGTCATGGCGATCTTCTGCCTGGCGACCGATCTCGCCGATCTGGAGCGGCGCCTGGCGTCGATCGTGATCGGCTACACCCGTGATCTGACGCCGATCACCGCGGGCGACCTGCAGGCCGAGGGGCCGATGGCGGTGCTGCTGCGCGACGCGCTGATGCCGAACCTGGCGCAGACGCTGGAGAACAACCCGACGTTCGTCCACGGCGGTCCGTTCGCCAACATCGCCCACGGCTGCAACAGCGTGGTGGCGACGCGGGCGGCCCTGAAGCTGGCCGACTACACTGTGACCGAGGCCGGCTTCGGCGCCGACCTGGGCGCGGAGAAATTCTTCAACATCAAGTGCCGCAAGGCCGGACTGAAGCCGAACTGCGCGGTCGTGGTCGCAACCGTGCGCGCGCTCAAGATGCACGGCGGCGCGGCGAAGGGCGAGTTGGACAAGGAAGATGTGGCCGCGGTCAAGGCAGGCTGCGCCAACCTCGGCCGGCACGTCGCCAACGTGAAGGGCTTCGGCGTCCCGGTGGTGGTCGGGATCAACCGCTTCCACGCCGACACCGATGCCGAGATCCAGGCGGTCCTGGACTACTGCGCGGCGCATGACACCCCGGCGGTGACCTGCACGCACTACGCCGACGGCGGCGCGGGCGCGGAAGCGCTGGCGCACAAGGTGGTCGAGCTGACCGAGGCCGGCACCGACGCCTTCCAGCCGCTCTACCCGGACGACCAGGACCTGTGGGAGAAGGTGCGCACGATCGCCACGCGCCTATACGGCGCCAAGGACATCGACGCCGACGCGAAGGTGCGCGCCCGTTTCAAGGAACTGCAGGAGCAGGGCTACGGCAGCTTCCCGATCTGTATGGCGAAGACGCAGTATTCCTTCTCCGCCGATCCCACCGCCCGCGGGGCGCCGGAGGGCCACGTGGTGCCGATCCGCGAGGTTCGGGTGAGCGCGGGCGCCGGCTTCCTGGTGGTGCTGGCCGGCGGGATCATGACCATGCCGGGCCTGCCCCGGCGGCCGGCGGCGATGGACATCCACCTGGACGACCAGGGCCAGGTCGCGGGCCTGTTCTAGAGCAAAATCGATGAAGGTCGAGTCGACCTTCATCGTGAATCTTGCTCTAGGGCTCGGCCAGCGACTGCCGGCCCGACCCGCAGGCGTCGGCGCGTGAGCGCCGTGTGCCGGATCGGGCGCGTTCCCGCGGCTCAGCCCGAGGTGTCTTGCTCGCGCATCTCGCGCCGTCGCATCGGCATGGCGTCGATCGTCTGGAACAGCTTGGACGCCGGGATCAGTCCGTCGCGGCGCAGCTTCTGCGTGCCGTCCTTGCCCACCAGGATCGCCGCGAACCGGTCTTCAGGAACGTCGTAACGCTGGCGCAGCGCCGCGTTCGCCAGGTCCTTGGCGCGCGTCCCGTCGACCGTGACCGGCCGGTCGCCGGCGACCACGATCGTCACCATGTCGCGGTCCCGCCAGCCCTCGGCGTGGGTCGCCGCGATTTCGAGCTGGCGCCGCAGCGCCGGACCGCCGGCTGCCGGCGCGAATATCAGCAGCGGTCGGTTCTGCCATTGGAAGCGCTGCATGCCGGCCTCGCTTGCAGCCGCCGCGCCCACGGCCAGAAGCGTCAGGGCGGCCAGGTACACGACTGGTCTCATAACGGTTTTCGCCACACCGACCCCCGAGATGGCAGTTGCAGTCGGCCGCCCGCGAACTGGGGCCGGGGTGCGCGCCCGTCCAGCGCCCCTTCACCCGGCGGCCCGGCTGGTCTATCACGCCCGCCGCCGCCCGCACGCCGATAACCCGCAAGCCGACAGGGGGACCTACGCGCCCATGGTGTACAAGGTCGTCGAGGGCACCGGCCCGTTGGTCGTGTCGATGCCGCACGCCGGCGCGCTGACGCCCGAGGAGATCGCCGAGCGGATGACCGACGCCGGCCGCGCCGCCGCCGACAGCGACTGGCACGTCAACCGCCTCTACGACTTTCTGGCCACCCTCGAGGTGCCGCACATCCGCTCGATCTACTCGCGCTACGTCTGCGACCTGAACCGGCCGCCGGCCGGCTCGCCGCTCTACGAGGGCGCGGCGCCGAGCCGGCTGTGCCCGACCCACAGCTTCGACGGGGAGCCGATCTACCAGGACGGCTGCGAACCGGACGAGGACGAGATCCGCTCGCGCTGGCGCGACTACTGGCAGCCCTACCACCTGGCGCTCGCCAACCTGATGCTGCAGGCGAAGGACCGTTACGGCGTGGTCGTGCTGCTGGAGGCGCACACCGTCCGCAGCCAGATCCCGAGCCTGTTCGAGGGCACGCTGCCGGACTTCAGCATCGGGACCCGCGGCGCCGCCAGCTGCGCGCCCGAGCTGCGCGAACGCGTCGCCGAGGTGGTCCGCGCGGCCGAGGGCTACAGCCACACGCTCGACGGCCGCTTTCAAGGCGGCTTCATCACCCGCAGCTACGGCCGCCCGGATGAGGGCACCCACGCCTTGCAGGTCGAGCTCGCCCAGCGCACCTACATGCAGGAATCCCCGCCCTGGACCTACAGCAACAAAGGCGGCGGGTCGGTTCGCCCTCACCTGCGCCGGATCGTCGAGACGATGCGGGAATGGGCCGAGGCGCACGCGAACCGGTAGGCGCACGTAGCGCTGTTCGATTGGAAGCGGACCGCTTCGGCGGGTCCCTCTCCCTTGATGGGAGAGGATAGGTGAGGGTGAGACTCCTCGCCGTCAGCGGGGGAGTGCCCCCCTCACCCTCCCACGCCCTGACCGGCGCGCGGGGTGAGGCGGCAATAGCCGGGCGTCGAGCTGCCATCCCCTCTCCCTTGAGGGGAGAGGG